>NZ_JOIU01000009.1 GCF_000720135.1 Streptomyces sp. NRRL S-1022
CCTGGCCCGGCGCCGGCCCGACGGCAGCCTGGAGTTCCTGGGCCGGGCCGACGACCAGGTCAAGATCCGCGGCTACCGGATCGAACTCGGCGAGATCGAGAGCGCCCTCGTCGCCCAGCCCGAGGTCCTCCAGGCGGTCGTCGTCGTCCGTGACGACACCCTCGTCGGCTACGTCGTACCGGCCGGGGACCACCCGGTGGAGCCCGCGCGGCTGCGGGACCGGCTCGGGCGCGACCTGCCCGGCTACATGGTCCCGGCCGCCTACCAGCGCATCGGGAAGCTGCCGCTGACCGCCAACGGCAAGCTCGACCGGCGTGCCCTGCCCGCCCCCGACCGCACCGCCTACGCCCGCGCCGCCTACCTCGCCCCGCGCACCCCGGCCGAGGAACGGACCGCCGCCGTGTGGCGGGACGTGCTCGGTGTCGAGCGGGTCGGCGTGCGGGACGGCTTCTTCGACCTGGGCGGCGACTCGGTGAAGGCGGTCGCGGTGGCCGGGCTGATGCGCGAGGACGGCCACGACGTCACCGCGCGGGACGTGCTGGAGGACCAGACCGTCGAGGCGCTGTGCGCCCGCGCGGCCGCCTCGGGCGCCCCGGCGGCGACCGTGGTGCCGGTGGCGCCGTTCGCGCTGCTGTCCGCCGAGGACCGGGCCGCCCTGCCGGACGGCCTGAGCGACGCCTACCCGCTCACCCAGACGCAGACCGGCATGCTCGCCGAGATGCTCTCCGCCGACGGCGGGCCGCTCGCCTACCACCGGGTGTCCTCGGTGCGGATGGGCGCCGACGAGCCCTTCTCCCGCGAACCCCTGCACCGGGCCGTCCAGGAGCTGGTCCGCCGGCACGAGGCGCTGCGCACCACGGTGGACGCGGAGTCGTTCGGCACGCCCCTGCAACTCGTGTGGGCCACCGCCCCGGTGCCGCTGCGCGTGGTCGACCTGACCGGCCTGGACCCGGACGGACAGGACCGTGCGCTGCGGGAGACGCTGGCCGAGGAGGGCCGTACCCCGCTGCCGCACGACACCGCGCCGCTGCTGCGCCTGCTGGTGCACCGGCTCGGCGCCGGCGCCTGGCAGCTGACGGTCACCCAGTCCCACCTGATCGTCGACGGCTGGACCTTCGCCACCCTGCGCGGCGAACTCCTCGCCCTGTACCGGGCGTTCCGCGACGGCGACCCGGTGCCGCCGTACGAGCCGCCCGCTGTGCGGTTCGCCGACACCGTGGCCGCCGAGCTGACCGCCCTGGCCTCCGAGGAGGACGACGCCTACTGGCGCGAGGCCGTCACCGGGCACGTCCCGTTCGCCCTGCCGCAGGGCTGGGGCGAGGGTCCGGGCGGCGCGCGGGACGGCTACCAGCTGCGCGTCCCGGCGGGCGACCTCACCGACGGCCTGCGTGCTCTCGCGGCGGCCGCCGGCGTGCCCGTCAAGAGCGTGCTGCTCGCGGCCCACCTGAAGGTGCTCGCCGGACTCACCCCGGAGACCCGCTTCTCCTCCGGCGTCGTCACCCACTGCCGGCCGGAGGCGCCGGGCGCCGACCGCGTCTACGGCACCCACCTCAACACGCTGCCGTTCCCGGCCGGCCCGCTGCCCGCCCGCTGGCGGGAGTGGGTGCGCCAGGTCTTCGACCGGGAGCTGGAGGTGTGGCGGCACCGGCACTTCCCGATGCCGGCCGTCCAGCACCGGTACGGCGACGGGGCACGACTGGTCCAGGTGTACTTCAGCTACGAGGACTTCGGCGTCCCGGACACCGCGCCGGCCCGCGACGGCGACGGCGGGGCCATGGGCTCCAGCCACGACGAGTTCCCGCTGGCCGTCACCGCGGGCGGGGAGGAGATCGTCCTCGACGTCGACGGCCGCGTGATCGGCCGCGCGCACGGGGCCCGTCTGGTCTCCCTGTACCGGACGGTGCTGGAGGCGATGGCCGCCGACCCGGACGGCGACGCCCGTACGGCGGTGCTGCCGGACGGCGAACGGGAGCTGCTCGCCCGCTGGTCCGCCCGCCCCGCCGAGCCGCCCGCCTGGCTCCCGCCCGGCCGCTTCGAGGAGTGGGCCCGCCGCACCCCCGGCGCGACCGCCGTCGTCGTGGACGACGAGGCGGTGCCGTACGGCGAACTCGACGCCGCCGCCAACCGGATCGCGCACGAGCTGCTCGCGCTGGGCGTCGGTGCCGGGGCGACCGTGGGCCTGCTGCTGGGCCGCGGACGCGACCTGCCGGCGGCCCTGCTCGGAGTGTGGAAGGCCGGCGCGGCCTACCTGCCGCTCGACGCGTCCTTCCCGCCGGAGCGGCTGGGCCGGCTGCTCACCGACTCGGGCGCCGCCGCCCTGGTCACCGAGTCCGCGCACACGGCGGACGGCGCACCGTTCTTCGACGGGCCCCTCGTGCTGCTCGACCGGGACCGGGAGCGGATCGAGGCCCGGCCGGACACCGCGCCGGAACGCGCCGACGACCCCGACGGCATCGCGTACGTCATCTACACCTCCGGCTCCACCGGCCGGCCCAAGGGCGTGCAGATCACCCACCGCGGGCTCGCCAACTTCCTGCGCTACATGGCGGACACCTATCTCGCCGACGGCACGCACGGGGCGCCCGTGTTCTCCTCCGTGGCCTTCGACATGGCGGTGGCCGGCCTGCTGGCCCCGCTGATGGCCGGACGGACCGTCCACCTCTTCCCGCACCACCGGCAGCTGGACGAGCTGGGTGCCTGGCTGGCCAAGAGCGGCCCGTTCGACTTCGTCGAGCTGACCCCCGGCCACCTGGAGCTGATCTCCGCCCAGTCGGGCGGCGAGACCGCGAGCCCGATCGCCCGGGCGCTGGTGGTCGGCGGGGAGACGGTGACCGCCCGGAGCGTGGCGCAGGCCCGCCCGCTGCTGGACGCCGGCGGCCGGGTGGTCAACTCGTACGGCCCCACCGAGGCGTCGGTGGTGAGCAACGAGTTCGTCGTCCCCGACCCGTTCCCGGGTGAGTCCGTACCCGTCGGCGGGCCGCTGCCGGGCGTCACCGCGCACGTCCTCGACGCGTGGCTGAACCCCGTACCCCTGGGCGTGACCGGCGAGCTGTACATCGGCGGTGCCGGCGTGGCCCGCGGCTACGCCGGCCGGCCGGCGCCGACCGCCGAGCGGTTCGTCCCCGACCCCTACGGCTCGCCGGGCGCCCGGCTGTACCGCACCGGCGACCTCGCCCGGGTGCTGCCGGACGGCTCCGTGGACTTCCTGGGCCGCGGCGACGGCCAGGTCAAGATCCGCGGCTACCGGATCGAACCCGGCGAGGTCGAGGCCGTGCTCGTCCGGCACCCCGGGGTCGCCGACGCCCGGGTGGTGCGCTGGGGCGACGGCCCGTCCGACGCCCGGCTGGTGGCCTACCTGGTCGCCGACGGGCAGGGCGCGCCCCCGGCGGCGGACGAGCTGCGCGAGCTGCTGTCCCGGCAGCTGCCCGCGTACATGGTCCCCTCGGCGTTCGTGACGCTCGACGCGCTGCCGCTCACCGCGAACGGCAAACTCGACCGGCACCGCCTGCCCGCCCCCGACGACACCGCCTACGGACGGCGCGGCACCGAGGCCCCGCACACCCCGACCGAGCAGTGGCTGGCCGGCGTGTGGGCCGAGGTCCTCGACGTCGAACGGGTGGGCCGCACCGACCGGTTCTTCGCCCTCGGCGGCCACTCCCTGCTGGTCTTCAAGGTCCTGGCGGCGGCCCGCCGCGCCGGGTACCCGCTGTCCCTGCTGACGCTCTACCGCGACGACAGCCTGCGGGCCGTGGCCGCGGCCGTCGACACGGCCCGGGCCGCCGCACCGGACGAACGGGAACCGGCGTCCCGGGCCGGGACCGCCGCGGCCGGCACGGCCGGCCCCGGCTCACCGGAGTCGCTGCTCGCCGCGCACGTGCCCGGCGTCAGCCTCGCCGTCATCGCCGACGGCGAGCTGGTGGACGTCCGGGCGGAGGGCGTGCTGTCCGCCGACGGCGGCGGCGAGGTCACGGCGCACACGCCGTTCCAGGCGGGCTCCGTGAGCAAGCTCGTCACCGCGCTGGGCACCCTGCGGCTGGTGGACGAGGGCGTGCTCGACCTCGACCGGGACGTCGACGCCTACCTCACCGGCTGGCGGCTCCCCGACGGCACCGGGGTCACACTGCGCCGGCTGCTCGCGCACCTGGCCGGGCTGACGCCCACCCCGAGCACCGGCCAGCGGCGCGGAGAAGCCCTCGTACCGCTGCCCGAGCTGCTGGCGCCGGTCCGTACGGAACTGCCGCCCGGCACCGTCTTCCGCAAGGCCAACGTGCACTACTCCGTGATCCAGCAGGTGCTCGCGGACGTCACCGGCGAGAGCCTGGAGGCGCTCATGCGGCGCCTGGTGTTCGAGCCGCTCGCGATGACCGGCAGCAGCTTCGACCAGGCCTGCCCGGAGCGCGGCGCCCACCCGGTGGCGCGCGGGCACGACGCCGACGGGCGGCCGGTCGACGGCGGCTGGCGGCAGTGGCCCGACACGGCGGCCGCCGGCCTGTGGACGACCGCCGCCGACCTGGCCAAACTGCTGCTGGAGATCCGCCGCTCCCGGCTCGGCCGGCCCCTGGCGCTGCTCCGTCCCGGCACCGCCGAACAGCTGCTGACCCCGCAGCACCCGCACAGCGGCTACGGGCTGGGCGCGGTCGTCGACGACCTCGGCACCGACGTGCAGTTCGGGCACGGCGGCGCGGGCGACGGCTACCACGCCCTGGCCATGTGCCGCATCGGGCAGGGCAGCGGGTTCGTGGTCCTCACCAACGGCGACGCCGGTGCCGAGGTCGCCAGACGCTGTGTGCCGCTGCTGGACGCCCGGCCCGCGGACCGGTCGCGGTGAGCGCGGTCGGCGGGCCGGCCGTCACCGCCGGCCCGCAGCCGCCGCCCCCGCCGCTGCGCCGCAACCGGGACTTCCTGCTGCTGTGGCTCGGCGCGGGCCTGTCGGTGCTCGGCGACCGCGCCGCCACCGTGGCCTTCCCGCTGCTGATGATCTGGTACAGCGGCTCGCCCGGCCAGGCCGGCCTGGTGGGGTTCGCCGGGCTGCTGCCGATGCTGCTGTTCCAGCTGCCGGCCGGGGTGCTGGTCGACCGGCTGGACCGCCGGACCACGATGGTCGTCTGCGACCTCGCCGGGCTGGTGGCCATGGTCAGTCTGGCCGTGGCGCTGCTGCACGGCACGCTGTGGCTGGCGCACATCATGGCGGTGGCGTTCGTGGAGGGCACCGCCTCCATCTTCTACCGGCTCGCGGAACGGGCCGCCGTGCCCCACGTCGTCGGCACCGGGCAGGTGTCCACCGCGCTGTCCCAGAACGAGGCCCGGGCGCGCGCCGCCGGCCTGCTCGGGCAGCCGCTGGGCAGCGCGCTGTACGGCGCGGCCCGCTGGTCGCCGTTCGTGGCCGCCGCGCTCGGCCACCTGCTCGCCCTGTCGGGCCTGCTGCTGATCCGCAGGAAGTTCCAGCGCCCGCGCGACCCCGCCCCGTGGCGGCCGCGCGCCGAACTCGCCGAGGGGTTCGCCTGGTTGCTGGGGCAGCGGTTCCTGCGGGCGGCGATTTCCCTGGTCGCGGTGACCAACATCCTGTTCCAGGCGCTCACTCTGGCCCTGGTCCTGGTCATCAAGGAGGGCGGCGGCTCACCGGCCGAGATCGGGATCATCGGGGTGGTCTCGGGCCTCGGCGGCATCGCGGGCGCCCTCACCGGCTCGCACGTCGTCCGGCGGCTGCGCCCCGGCACCGTGATGATCTGCGTCTTCGCCGTCTGGACGCTGCTGATGCCGCTGGTCGCGCTGACCGCCGACGTGGTGCTGCTCGGCGCCCTGTTCGCCGGGACCTCGTTCGCCGGGGCGGTGCTGAACGTGATGGCCGGCGTCTACCAGGTGCAGGCCACCCCGGACGAACTCCAGGGCCGGGTCGGCGGCGTCGCCGGACTGCTCAGCTCCGGGGCGAGTTCGCTGGGCTCGCTGGCGGGCGGCTACGCGCTGGAGCGGACCGGCCCGACCGGCACCCTGATCGGCGTCGGGGCGGTCATGGCGGCGACCACGCTCGCCGCCGCGCTGATCCCGTCGGTGCGCACCGCGCGCCGCCCCGGGGCCGCGCCGTCCGCGCCACCGGCCCCGTCCGGTCCGCCCGGTCCGTCCGGTCCGTCCGACACCCACTGACCACCTCGGTATAGGTCCGCTATCGGCCCGCTATCGGCGCACTGACCAGCATCAGCCGGAGGCGGGCCGAGGGACCCCTCGTGCCCTGGCCCGCCCGCCGGGGCGGCCAGAGCACCGCCGATCCATGGGGAGAAGCTATGAACGCGTCGCCAGACCTGTCCGCGCCGGGGCCGCTGCCCGCCCGCATCGCGCTCCAGGCCGCCGCCACCGCCGGGTCCGTCGCGGTCGTCGACGGCGAGCGCGAGCTGACCTACGGCGAACTGGACCGGCGGGCCAACCAGCTGGCGTGGTCGCTGCTGCGCGCCGGCGCCGACGCCCGCACCCCGGTCGGCGTGCTGCTGCACCGTGACGCCCGGCTCGCCGTCGCCCTGCTGGCGGTGTGGAAGACCGGCGCCGCCTACGTCCCACTGGACCCCGAGCACCCCGCCGCCCGCACCGAGGACATCCTCGCCGACACCGGCGCCCGGTACGTCGTCACCGGCCCGGAGCACGCCCACCGGGTCACCGGCGGGATCCGCGCCGTCACCGTCGATCCCGCCCTCACCGCCCTGGACGGCCTGCCCGACACCGCACCCGGTCTCGACATCGCCGGCCCGCAGCCGGCCTACGTGCTGTACACGTCCGGGTCGACGGGCCGGCCCAAGGGCGTCGTCGTCCCGCACGAGGGCCTCGCCAACCAGGTCGCCTGGCGGGTGCGCACCCACGGCCTCGGCCCCGCCGACCGGGTGCTGCACAAGACCCCCGTCACCTTCGACGCCGCCGGCTGGGAGATCTTCGCCCCGCTCGCCTCCGGCGGCACCGTCGTGATGGCTCCCGCGGGCGCCGAACGCGATCCCGCCCTGCTGCTCGACACGGTGACCGGCCACCGGGTCACCGTGCTCCAGGTCGTGCCCTCGCTGCTGCGCCTCCTCGCCGACGACCCCGGCTGGTCGCGCTGCACCACCCTGCGGCTGCTGTCCTGCGGCGGCGAACAGCTGCACGCCGAGCTGGTCCGGCGCTTCCTGTCCCGGCTGCCCGAGGACGCCGTACCGCCCGAGGTGTGGAACACCTACGGCCCCACCGAGTGCTCCAACGAGGTCGCCGGCCACCGCCACGACCCGCTCCAGCGCACCGGCCCGGTGCCCGTGGGCACGGCCGTGGACGGCCTGCGCCTGCTGGTCCTGGACCCGGACGGGCACCCGGTTCCGGCCGGTGGGCAGGGCGAGCTGTACGTCGGCGGCATCGGCCTCGCCCAGGGCTACCTGGGCCGCCCGGACCTCACCGCGGAACGCTTCGTACCCGACCCGTCCGGGCCGGCCGGCGCCCGCCTGTACCGCACCGGCGACCTGGTGCGCGCCCGGGCCGACGGCGCCCTGGTGTACACGGGCCGGGCCGACGACCAGGTCAAGATCAACGGCGTGCGGATCGAACCGGGCGAGGTGGAGGCCGCGCTGGAGGCCCACCCCCGGGTCCGGGAGGCCGCCGTCACCTCCTACCGGACGCCCGGCGGGGCCACCCGGCTCGCCGCCCACGTGCGCTTCGCCGACGGCGGCGGCCCGGACTGGCCGGAGCTGCGCGGCTTCCTCGCCGGCCGGCTCCCGCACAGCCACCTGCCCGCCGTGTGCCTGCCCGCCGACTCCTTCCCGCGCACCGCCAGCGGAAAGCTGGACCGGCGCGCCCTGCCCGCACCCGCCGCGCACGACGGCCCGGTCGAGGCACCCTCGACCGAGGCGGAGGAGCTGGTCGCCGCCGTGTGGCGGGACGTGCTCGGCGTGCCCGCCGTCGGCCCGCACGACGACTTCTTCCGGCTCGGCGGCTCCTCCCTGCAACTCACCGTCCTCGCCAACCGGCTGCGGGCCGCGACCGGCCGCCCGGTGGAGCTGTCCCGGCTGCTCGCGGCCACCACGGTCGCGGCACAGGCCCGGCTCGTCACCCGGGACGCCGACCCGGTGCCCGCCGTACGGCCCGTGCCCCGCACCGGTGCGCTGCCGCTCTCGCCCGGTCAACGGCGGCTGTGGCTGCTGGACCGGATCGACCCGCGCGGCCGCGAGTGGGTGACCGGTGTGTTCCTGCGGGTGCCGGCCGGCGAACCGGACGCACGCGTGCAGGCCGCCCTGGACCTGCTCAGGGCCCGGCACGAGGGGCTGCGCACCCGGTTCGTCACGGACGCCGGCGGCGAGCCGGCACAGCTGGTCGACCCGCCCGCGCCGATGGAGCTGCACCGCGTGGCGGTGCCCCGGGACCGCGTCGGCGAGGTCGTCGAGGACAGCGCCCGGCAGGGCTTCGACCTCGAGAAGGGCCCGGTCGTCCGCGCCCTGCTGATCGGCACCCCGGACGGCACCGGCGAGCGGACGCTCGTCCTGCTGATGCACCACATCGTCGCCGACGGCTGGTCGGCGACCGTGCTGCGCGAGGAGTTCCACACGGTGCTGCGCGCCCTGCGCGAGGGCCGCGACCCGGAACTGCCCGAACTGCCCGTGCAGTACGCCGACTACGCCGTGTGGCAGCGCGGCCGGCTGACCGAGGACGTCGTCGCCCGCGAACTGGAGCACTGGAAACGGGTGCTGGCCGGCGCCGAACCGCTCGCGCTGCGCACCGACCGGCCCCGGCCCCCGGTGCGCGACGCGCGCGGCGCGGTCGTCACCTTCACCGTCCCCGCGGACGTCACCGACGCGCTCGCCGAGCTGGGCCGGCGCGCCGACGCCACCCCGTTCATGGTGCTGCTCACGGCGTTCTCGACGCTGCTGGCCCGGTACACGGCCCGCTGGGACGTGGTGGTCGGCGCCCCCGTGGCGGGCCGGGAGCGGCCGGAGGTCGAGGGCGTCGTCGGGTTCTTCCTCAACAGCCTGGTGCTGCGCTGCCCGCTGGACGGATCGCTCACCTTCGCCGAGGCCCTGGACCGGGTCCGGGACGTGTGCAAGGAGGCCTTCGGCCACCAGGAGCTGCCGTTCGAGGAGCTGGTGGCCGAACTGGCCCCCGAGCGGGACCCCTCGCGCACCCCGCTCTACCAGGTGGCGTTCGACTACCACGACGAGGCGATGACCGGCTCCGCCGCCGACGCCGGCGAACTGGACGCCGTCGTCGAGGTGTCGTCGGTGGCGAAGACCGATCTCACGCTGTACATGCGCCGGCAGCCCGACGGCACCCTGCTCGGCGCGCTGGAGTACGCGAGCTCCCTCTTCGAGCCGGCCACCGTGGAGCGGATGGCGGCACACCTCGGGCAGCTGCTGTCCGACGCGGCCCGCACGCCCCGGCGCCGCCTGGACGCCCTCGACCTGCTGCCCGCCGCCGAACGCGCCGCGCTGGCCCGGCTCAACGACACCGTCGCCCCCGCACCGGACCGGTCTGTGCCCGCCCTGCTGGAACAGGCCGCGCGGACGGCCGCCGACCGGCCGGCGCTGATCGCGGACGGCGCCGAGGTCACCTTCGCGGAACTGGAGCGCCGGGCCAACCGGCTGGCCCGGCAGCTGCGGTCGCGGGGCGTGGGACCCGAGACGGTCACCGCGGTCCTGCTGGACCGGGGCACCGACCTGCCGGCCGCGCTGCTCGCGGTGTGGCGGGCCGGCGGCGCCTACCTGCCGCTGGACCCGGCGACCCCCGCCGACCGGCTGGGCCGGGTCCTGGCCGACGCCGGCGTCCGGACCGTGCTCACGCAGTCGGCGCACCGGGGCCTGCTCCCGCCCGGATTCACCGGCGAGGTCGTCGCCGTCGACACCGACGCGGCCGAGATCGCCGCCCGGCCCGACGGCCCCCTGGACCACCCCGGGCACCTCGACCCCCGGCAGGGACGCGACCTGGACCTGCTGGCCTACGTCATCTACACCTCCGGCTCCACCGGTTCGCCCAAGGGCGTGCAGATCACCCACCGGGGCCTCGCCAACCACCTGCGCTGGGCCGTCGAGGAGCTGGCCGGGCGCGGCAGCGGCGGCGCCGCCCTGTTCTCCTCGGTCGCGTTCGACCTCGTCGTACCGAACCTGTGGGCACCGCTGCTCGCCGGCCGGCCCCTGCACCTGCTGCCGCACGACCTGGACCTGTCCGAGCTGGGACGCCGGCTGGCGGCGGCCGGCCCGCTGTCCTTCCTCAAGCTGACCCCCGGTCACCTGGAGATCCTGGCGCAGCAGCTCGACCCCGAACGCCTCGCCAAGCTCGCCTCCGTCGTCGTCGCCGCGGGCGAGGCCCTGCCGGCGGCCCGCGCGGACGCCTGGGCCCGCGCCCTAGGCCCGGGCCGGCTGGTCAACGAGTACGGCCCCACCGAGGCGTCCGTCGGCACCTGCACCCACCCCGTGACGGCGCCGGTCACCGGCACCACGGTGCCCATCGGGCGCCCGCTGCCCGGGGTCACGATGCACGTCCTGGACGACCTGATGCGTCCCGTGCCGGCCGGTGTCGTGGGCGAGCTGTACGTGGGCGGCCTCGGCCTGGCCCGCGGCTACGGCGCCCGGCCGCGGGCGACCGCCGCCGCGTTCGTCCCCGACCCCTACGGCCCCGCGGGCGCCCGCCTCTACCGCACCGGCGACCTGGCCCGGCTGCTCCCGGACGGCACGGTGGACTTCGTGGGCCGGCGCGACGGCCAGGTGAAGATCCGCGGCCACCGGGTGGAGACCGGCGAGGTGCGGGCCGTGCTGGAGCGGCACCCGGCGGTGCGCGAGGCCGTGGTCGTCGCGGTCGAGGACGGCGCCGGCAGCCACGCCCTGGCCGCCTACTGGGTGCCCGCCGGAGCCGGCGAGGCGGCCGAACGGCTGCACGGGGAACTCACCGCGCACTGCGCCGGACTGCTCCCCGACTACATGGTGCCGGGCAGCCTCACGGCGATCGGCTCCGTCCCGCTGAACGCCAACGGCAAGCTGGACCGGGCCGCCCTGCCCCGGCCGCGCACCGAGGCGCCCGCCGGCGACGAGGAGCCGGACGGCGTCGTCGAGGAACGGCTGGCGGAGATCTTCACCGAGCTGCTCGGCGGCCGGGCCGGCCGGCACACCCACTTCTTCCGGGCCGGCGGCAACTCGATCCTGGCGATCCGGCTGATCGCGCAGATCCAGGACGCCTTCGAGATCGACTTCCCCGCCCGGGCCGTGTTCGAGGGCGCCACCGTCGCCGAACTGGCGGCGGCCGTCGAGGCGGAGGTGCGGGCCGAGATCGAGCGGATGGCGCCGGCCGAACTGATCGAACGGGCCCGGCAGCTGGACGAACAGGAACCGGACCGGTGACCGCAGCGGACCGGGACGCCCCCGCGTCGCACAGAAAGCGAGATGGGATGACCGAGGAAGAGTACGTCTCCAGGCTGATGGCCTTCGTCCGGGAGGAGATCCTCCCGGCGGACCAGGCGGCCGGGTTCACCGACACCTTCCCGCTGATGGAGTCCGGGGTGCTGGACTCGCTGCGGGTCGCGCTGCTGCTCACCCACATCCGGGACGAGCTGCACGTGCACGTGTCGCCCGCGCTGATGGACACCGACCACTTCAAGGACGTACGGACCATCGCCCGCATGCTGCACGAGCTGTCGGCTGCCGGGCAGAAGGAGGCAAGGGCATGAGCACGGACTTCGATGTCGCGGTCGTCGGCGGCGGACCCGCCGGTTCCACGATGGCGTCCTACCTCGCCCGGGCCGGACTGTCGGTGGCCGTGTTCGAGGGCGACACCTTCCCCCGGCCGCACGTCGGCGAGTCGCTGGTGCCGGCCACCACGCCCGTGCTGCACGAGATCGGCGCCCTGGAGAAGATCGACGAGGCGGGCTTCCCGCGCAAGTACGGGGCGTCCTGGACGTCGGCCGAGTCCCGGGACATCCCCGTACTGGACTACAAGGGGCTCACCCACGGCTGGACCGCCGACATCGCCTTCGTCGAACGCAACCAGCCCGGCGTCGACCGCGACTACACCTACCACGTCGACCGCGGCCGCTTCGACGCCATCCTGCTGCGCCACGCGGCCGAGCAGGGCGCGACGGTGGTCAACGGGGGCCGGGTGCTGGACGTCGCCTTCGACGACCCCGAGGCCGTCGAGCTGACCGTGCGCACGGCCGGCAAGGAGACGCGGTACACCGCCGGGATGGTGGTCGACGCGTCCGGCCGGCAGACCCTGCTGGGCCGCCAGCTGAAGGTGAAGGTCGCCGACCCGGTCTTCGACCAGTACGCGGTGCACACCTGGTTCGAGGGCCTGGACCGCGCCGCGATCGCCCGTGACGCCGCCCAGGTCGACCACATCTTCGTGCACTTCCTGCCCATCCAGGACACCTGGGTGTGGCAGATCCCGATCACCGACACCATCACCAGCATCGGCGTGGTGACCCAGAAGAAGCGCTTCGCCGCCGCCGGCACCGACCGGGAGGACTTCTTCTGGGAGTTCGTCGGCAGCCGGCCCGAGCTGCACGACGCGCTGCGCGGCGCCCGCCGGGTCCGCGACTTCAAGGCCGAGGGCGACTACAGCTACGCCATGAAGCAGATCTGCGGCGACCGGTTCGTGCTCATCGGGGACGCCGCCCGGTTCGTCGACCCGATCTTCTCCAGCGGGGTCAGCGTCGCCCTCAACAGCGCCCGCATCGCCGCCCAGGACATCATCGCCGCCCACGCGGCCGGCGACTACACCCGCAAGCGGTTCGAGACGTACGAGAGCAAGCTGCGCCGCGCCGTGCAGTACTGGTACGAGTTCATCTCGATCTACTACCGGCTGAACGTGCTGTTCACGGCCTTCGTGCAGGACCCGCGTTACCGCGTCGACGTGCTGAAGATGCTCCAGGGCGATGTGTACGACGGCGAGGAGCCCAAGGCGCTGACCGCGATGCGGGAGGTCGTCCGGGAGGTGGAGAACAACCCCAAGCACCTCTGGCACCCGTACCTGGGCACGCTCCGGGCGCCCGCCTCGGCGCCCGCGTTCTGACCCGCCGGACGCACGGCGGAAGGGCCGCCCACCGGAACTCCTCCGGTGGGCGGCCCTTCCGCTGCCGCCGCGCGCCGTGCGAGAGCCGGTCAGCCCGCCGGCCAGGCCGCGAACCGCCGCAGGCCGTACAGCAGCGGCGCCCGCTCGTCGTGCCGGGTGACCCGGCGGATCTGCCCGAACACCGCCACGTGGTCGCCCATCGGCTGGGCGTGCAGCACCGCGCAGTCGGCGACGCGGTGCGCGTCGGCCGGCAGGTGCGGTCCGCCGGTGTGCGGGCCGGCCGACCAGGACACCCGGTCGAACCGCTGCGGGTCGCCCGAGGCGAACAGCTGCGCGGTCTCCCGGGCGCCGGAGTGCAGCAGGTTCACCGCGAAGCCCGCCGAGCCGGCCACCGCCGCCAGCGTCGGGCTGCCCGCCCGCAGGCACACCACCAGCACCGGCGGCTCCAGCGAGACCCCGCACAGCGAGGAGCACGTCATGCCGCGGGGGGTGCCGTCGTCGTCCCGGGCGGTGACGACGGCGACTCCGCTGGGGAAAGCGCTCATGAGAGTGCGGAAGTCCTCCGGCGACGCGACCGCCGCCGGAGGACGAAGGGTGCCGCTCACGGCTGGTGCATCCGCGAGAAGTAGGTGTACGCCTCCGGCAGGGTCTTCACCAGCTGCCGGGCCTTGTCCCGGATCGCGTCGAACTCCTGCTGAGCGGCGGAGAAGTCCGACAGGGCCAGCGCCGCCGACGGCTTGACGTCGATGCCGCCCATGCCGAGCAGGATGCACATGTACGAGTACGGCGGCAGCCCGTGGTAGTACGGGAAGATCGACTCGCTGTCCGGCAGCTGGGCGCGCCACTTCTCGATGCGCTCGGCCAGGCCGTCCGGCAGCGCGCGGGTCTTGGTGTCCCGCCAGTACTGGGTGTCGGAGCGCTTGGCGGCCTGGTAGTGCAGCGCCAGGAACTCCCGTACGCCGTCCATGACGTGGGCGACGCCGTCGTTGTAGCGGTCGCGCACGACCGGGTCCCAGTCCGGGCCGGGGAAGTTCTTCACCAGCTGCTCGATGGCGTGGTGGATGAAGAAGATGCCTGTGGACTCCAGGGGCTCCACGAAGCCGCTGGCCAGACCGACGGCGACACAGTTGCGCACCCAGGAGTTGCGGCTGCGGCCGATCCGCATCCGGATGTGGTTGGCCTCGACGTCGGCCGCCGCGGGGCCGACGAACTCGCGCAGGGTGCGCTCGGCCTCCTCCGGGGAGAGGTAGTCGCGGGCGTAGACGTACCCGGTGCCGACCCGGCCCATCAGCGGGATCGTCCAGATCCAGCCGGCGTCCTGGGCGGTCGCGGTGGTGCAGGGGCGGATACCGCGCCGCTCCATGTCCATCGGCACCTGGAGGGCGACCGCGCTGTCGTTGGGCAGCGTGTCCTGGTAGGAGATGAACGGCTCCTCCAGCGCCTTGTTCAGCAGCAGGCCGCGGAAGCCGGTGCAGTCCACGAACAGGTCGCCGGTCAGCTCGCCGTGCCCGGCGGTCATGACGCCCTTGATCCACCCGCGTTCGTCCAGGCCGACGTCGGTGACGTCGTCCACGACGTGCCGGACACCGCGCTCCACCGCGTACGCGGTGAGGTACTTGGCGAGCAGGGCCGCCTCGAAGTGGTACGCGTACGGGAACTGCGTCTTGCCCTGGTGCTCGGACATCGTCAGCCCCCGCATCTCCTCCGCGTTCTCGTCGAAGGGGGAGTCGAGCAGGCTGCCGTCGAGCCGGCGCGGGCTCAGCCCGGCGTCGATCACCGACGCCATCACGAAGCAGTCCTTGTCGAACCGCTCGGTGGGGCCCTGCTGGAGCCACCAGTCGGTCAGCGGGAACCCGTTGACCGACCGCACCTGCTCGAACGGGTGGTAGAAGTAGTGGCCCTTCTCCCGCCAGTTCTCGAAGCGGACGGCCAGCTTGTAGGTGGCGTTGCAGGCCGGCATCCAGTCGGACTCCTTGAGCCCGAGGAACTCGAAGAAGTGCCGGATGTCGCTGAAGGTGGCCTCGCCGACGCCGATGGTGCCGACCTTGCCCGACTCCACGAGTGTGATGTCGATGCGGTCGCCGAAGGCGGCCTTGAGGTAGGAGGCGGTCATCCAGCCGGCTGTGCCGCCGCCGACGATCACGACTTTGTCGGTCATGTGTGTCCCCAATCCGGTGACGTTCGGGAAAACGCGCGATGTGGTCCGCGGGGCCGCTACGGCCGGGCGGACAGCAGTTCCACGAGGTGTTCGCCGATCGCGGCGACCGTCGGCTGCTGCCACAGCAGCGAGGCCGGCAGCTTGTGGCCGAAGCGCTTCTCCAGGCGCCGGCGGACGACCATGGTCATCACCGAGTCCAGCCCCTGCTCCACCAGCGAGCGGCGCACGTCCAGGGACGCCCGCGGCAGCCGCATCTCCCCGGCGACCTCCTCGGCGACGTCGTCCAGCAGCCGGGCGCGCAGCTCGTCCGTGCTCAGCCCGGCGTACGACGAGCCGCCCGCCGGGGCCGCCCCGGCCTGCGGGGCGCCGGCGTCGACGGCCTCGCTCAGCACCGGCAGCGGCCGGCCGTCCGGCACCGGCACGAGCCCGAGGACGGGGTAGTGGCCGGGGCCGCGGCGGGCCGCGTACTCCCAGGCGGCGAACGCCTCGTCGGCCGTGATGTCGGTGACGCCGCGCTCCTTCAGCTCCAGGTCGACCACCTCGTTGACGGCCATGCCCTGGCCGCGCCAGGAGGTCCAGGCGAGGCTGGTGGCGTCCGCGGGCAGGCCGGCCGCGGCAGCGGCCGCGTTGCGGTGCGCGGCCAGCGCGTCCAGGAAGGCGTTCGCCGAGCCGTAGGCGGCCTGGCCGGGCAGGCCGAGCAGCTGGCCGCAGGAGGAGAACAGCACGAAGAAGTCCAGGGTGCCGGCCGGGAACAGCTCGTGCAGCACCCGGGCGCCGGCCGCCTTGGGCCGCAGCACCCCGCGCAGCGACTCCTCGTCGGTGTGCGGGACCAGCCGGTTGTCCAGCACGCCCGCCGCGTGCACCACGCCCCGCACCGGCGGCAGGCCGAGGGCGTCCGGGGCGAGGGCGCGGGCGGCCTCCGCCGCGTCGGCGACGTCCAGGGCGAGCACCCGCACGGTGACGCCCGTCGCCTCCAGCTCCCGTACCACCGCGATCCGTTCGGCTGTGGCGGCGTCGGTCACCGTCTCCCACTCGGCGCGCGGCGGCAGCCCGGTCCGTCCGGCCAGCACCAGGCGGCGGGCGCCCCGCTCGGCGAGGAACCGGGCGACGCGCAGGCCGAGCACGCCGAGCCCGCCGGTGACCAGGTACGTCCCGTCGGGCCGGCACCCGAACGGCTGGGCGGCCGGCTCCCGGTCCGGGCGGGCCAGGCGGGCGGCCGTGACGGCACCGTCCCGGACGGCGACGACGTCCTCGCCGGGCGCCGCGCGCAGCACGTCCAGCAGTGCGTCCACCGCGCCGGCCGGATCACCGGCCGGCAGGTCGACGACCCCGCCCCACAGCTCGCCGTGCTCGCCGCCGATCACCCGGCCCAGGCCCCACAGGGCGCCCTGGGCCGGCGCGGTGGCCTCCCGGCTCTCCAGCACGCCCGTGGTCAGGGCCCACAGCCGCGGGAAGACGGTGGTGTCCAGCGCGGCCAGCCGCCGGGTGGTGTCCAGCAGCAGCCAGGCCGGCGCGCTGTCGGCGTCGGTGTCGTCCGGGACGGCCGGGTCCGGCAGCACGACGACGTCCGTGGCCTGCGCCAGGCCGGGCAGGCCGTCCAGTTCGGCGGCGCTCTTCAGCAGCCGCACCCGCGCCCCGCCGGCGGCCAGCCGCTCGCCGAGGGCCGCCGCGGTCGCGGAGCCGACGGCACCGACCAGCACGACGTCCTCGACGCCGCGTCCCTCGCGGGGTCCGCCGAGGCCGGCCGGGCGCCACTGGATCTCGTGCACCAGCCGGCGTGCCGGGGTGGCGCCCGCGGCGCCGTTCCCGACGTCGGCGTACCGCACCCCGCGCAGCGCGGCGAGCACCCGGCCGTCGGCCGCGGCGACCAGGACGTCGACGGTGCCGGTGGCGGCGTCGTGCCGTACCCGGACGTCGACGGCCGTGCCGTCCGCCGGGGGCTCCGGGGCGACGCGCACCTCGGCGACGCCCGCGACCATGCGCAGCGCCGCCGGCCCCGGGTAGGCGGACGGGGCGACGGACAGGGCGGCGTCCAGGACCGGGGCCCAGGTGGCGGGCGCCCGCTCCGGCTGGCGGGCCAGCACCCGCGCGTGCAGCAGGCCCTCGGCGCGGCGCAGCGCCTCCACCGTCCACTCGAAGCCCATGGTGGGCACGCCCACCGAGGCCAGGTGCCGCAGGATCCCCGCCGGGTCGGCGTCCGCCGCGTCGGCCGGGAGTTCCGCCAGGGTGCCGGACGGCGCCTCGGGGCCGGCGCTCACCGCGGTGGTGTGGACGAGCCAGTCGCCGTCGCCCTCGGCGGGCCGGGACGCGATCCGCACGGTGTCGTCCTCGCGGAGCACCTGGACCTCGCGCCGCTCGGCGGCGGTCAGCGGCACCCGCAGCGCCACGTCGCGCAGGGTGTGCGCGCCGGGCCCGCCGGTGGCGGCCAGGAAGGTGTTCAGCAGGACGGCGGCAGGGACGATCTCGACCCCGTCGATGGTGTGGCTGCCCGGGTAGGGCCGGTTCCCCTCCTCCAGGTGGGTGCGCCACAGGGTCAGCGGCCGGCCGCCCACGCTGGTGGGCGAGCCGAGCAGCGCGTGGCTGTCGGCGTCGTGTTCGAGGCTGCCCGCGGCACCGGACGGGGACGTCCGCCGCCAGTGCGGAAGCCGCTGCCAGGCGGCGGCCGGCAGCGTGGCCAGGGCGCCGTGCGGGTGCAGCCGGCGCCAGTCCACCGCGATGCCCGCGGTGTGCGCGGCGGCGAGCGCGGCCAGCAGCGAGAGCCGGTCGGACTGGTCGCGGCGCAGCGTGGAGCCCACGAACACGCCCTCGGCCGGCTCCCGTTCGGAGAGGGTCTCGCGGACCGAGTGGGCCACCACCGGATGGGCCGACAGCTCCAGGAAGCGGCGGTGACCGTCCTCGGCGGCGGCCTCGACGGCCGCGGCGAGCCGGACGGTGTTGCGCAGGTTGGCCGCCCAGTAGGCGCCGTCGGCGGCCGGCGTGGTCCGCGGGTCGGTCAGCGCGGTGCTGTACATGCGGATGCGGGGCGTGCGCGGGGTCAGGTCGTGGGCCGCGGCGGCGAGGTCCGCGACCAGCTCGTCCATCTGCGGGCTGTGGAAGGCGACGTCGGAGGCGACCCGGCGCACCTGCACGCCGTCCGCCTGCCAGGCCTCGACCAGCTCCTCGACCGCGGCCCGCGCACCGGTGATCACGGTGGAGCCCGGCGAGGAGGCGATGCCCGCGACCACGTCGGTACGGTCGCCGAGCCGGGCCTCGGTCTCGGCGAGGGACAGCGCGGCCATGGCCATCGCGCCCTTGCCGGCCACCCGCCGCAGCAGCAGCGAGCGGCGGCAGATCAGCCGGGCGCCGTCCGTCACGGACAGCGCGCCGGCGGTCACGGCCGCGGCGATCTCACCGACCGAGTGCCCGATGACGGCGTCCGGCCGTACGCCGTGCGCACGCCATACGGCGGCCAGCCCGATCTGCACCGCGAAGATCATCGTCTGGATGCGGTCCACGGTCTCGAAGTCGCCGTCGAGCAGCAGCTGCCGCGGCGAGAAGCCGATCTCCGCCAGGAAGACGGGCTCCAGTTCGTCGATGGCAGCCGCGAACTCCGGCTCGGAGCCGAGCAGTTCGCGGCCCATGCCGGCCCACTGCGAGCCGTGCCCGGAGAACACCCAGACCAGGCCCGCCCCCGGGTCGGCCGGGGCGGTGCCGGTGACCGCCTGCCGGGACTCCTCGCCGTCGGCGATCAGCCGCAGTCCGGCGGCGAGTCCGCCGTGGTCGGCGGCGACGACCGCGGCCCGGTGCTCCAGGTGCGAGCGGCGCAGCGCCAGGGTGTGGCCCACCGAGTCGAGCGCGGTCTGCTTCCCGGTGCCGGTCAGCCACTCCGCGAGGTTCCGGGCGGCGGCCCGCAGGCCCTCCCGGGACCGGGCCGACAGCGGGAACAGCCGCGCCTCGCCCGGCTCGTCGGCCGGCCGCGCATCGGTGACGGCCGGCTCGGGTGCCTGTTCGAGCAGCACGTGGGCGATGGTGCCGCCGTAGCCGAACCCGGAGACCGCGGCGCGGCGCGGCCCCTCGTGCTCCGGCCAGGGCGTGCGCTCGGTGACCACCCGCAGTCCGTTGCCGTCCCAGTCGATCGCCGGGTTGCCCCGGGTGTGGTTCAGCGTGGGCGGGATCTCCCCGTGCGCCAGCGCGAGGACGGCCTTGAGCAGCCCGGCCGCGCCCGCACCGGCCTCCAGGTGGCCGATGTTCGGCTTGACCGAGCCGATCAGCAGCGGCTGCCCGGCCGGCCGTCCCGCGGCGTACACCGCGGACAGCGCGCCGGCCTCCAGCGGGTCGCCGAGCCGGGTGCCGGTGCCGTGCGCCTCGACGTAGTCCACGCTGCCGGCGTCGACGCCGGTGCGGCGCAGGGTCTCCGCCAGCAGCCGCTGCTGCGCCTCGCCGTTGGGGGCCATGATGCCGTTGGTGCGGCCGTCCTGGGCGACGTGGCTGCCCCGGACCACCGCGAGGACCCGGTCGCCGTCGCGCCGGGCGTCGGACAGCCGCTTGAGCACGAGGACGGCGCCGCCCTCGCCGCGCCCGTAGCCGTCGGCCGCGGCGTCGAACGGCTTGCACCGCCCGTCGGGCGCGGTGGCGCCGGCGGCTTCCAGGGTGAGCGACAGGCCCGGCCCGACGATCAGGTTGACCCCGCCGACCAGGGCGATGCCGCTCTCCCCGGCGCGCAGGCTCTGGCAGGCCAGATGGGTGGCGACCAGGGAGGCGGAGCAGGCGGTGTCCACCGCCATGCTCGGGCCGTGCAGGTCCAGGGCGTAGGAGATGCGGTTGGCGGCGGCGCACAGCGCGCTGCCGATGCCCGTCCACGCCTCGATGCTCGGCAGGTCCTCCAGCAGCCGGCGGCCGTAGTCGTCGGAGCCGATGCCGACGAACACCCCGGTGTCGCCGCCGGCCAGGCCGAGCGGTGGGATGCCCGCGTCCTCCAGCGCCTCCCACACCACTTCGAGCAGCAGCCGCTGCTGGGGGTCCATCAGCTCCGCCTCACGGGGGCTGAGCCCGAAGAAGGCGGAGTCGAACCCCTCGATGTCCTTGAGGAATCCGCCGGGGACGTCGGCGCGGCGCACCGCCGCGCCGTGGCTCGGGCCCTGCTCGCGGTAGTCGTCCCAGCGGCCGTCCGGCACCGGGCCGATGCCGTCCCGGCCGGAGAGCAGCATGTCCCAGAAAGCGGCGGGCGAGTCGGCGTCACCGGCGAGCCGGCAGCCGGCCCCGATCACGGCAATGGGTTCATCAGCAGCCACTACTTCGTCTCCTTGCCTTGGCATCGCCTGGTCACCCGCACCACGGAGCGGGGTGCAGGATCCGTACGACGGCGCACGAGAGGGTCACGCCCGGGCCCACGCCGAGCATCAGCAGGTGGTCGCCCGGACCGAGCCCGCCGGTGCGCAGCAGGTGGTCGAGGGACACGATCTGGTCGCTGGCGCCGAGGTGGCCGACGGTCCGGCCGAACTCCCAGGTCGACCGCTCCATCGGCAGGCCGAGGGCGGCCATGCAGCGCTGCTCGACGATCTCCCGCGAGTAGTTCATGTAGGCGACGCGGGTGACGTCGGACAGGGCGATCCCGGAGGCGTCGAGGACCCGGTCGACCAGTTCCAGGGTCCGGGCGTGCACCTTCACCAGGGCGGCGGTGCCGGTGCCGGAGGCCAGCGCGGCCTGCTTGTACTCGGCGTTGCGCGCCTGGAAGTCCAGGGCCCGGCCGGTCGTCGGCCCGGGCGGGAACAGCGGTTCGGTGCCGCGGTGCATCTGCTCGGCCTCCGAGACGGTGACCGACTGCACCGCGAGGAGCTGCGCGAACGAGGGCTGGGTGGTGAGCAGTACGGCGCTGGCGGCGTCGCCCGCGACATAGCCGGGACCCATCCGCCAGCGGTCCATCATCGGCGTGCCGAAGTTGTCGGAGGCCACGAGCAGCGCGGTCGGCGCCCGGTCCCCGTCCTGCGGTGCCGGCCGGCCGCGCAGGTACCAGGAGCCGAGCTCCAGGGCGGCGAACATGCCGTTGCAGCCCTGCCGTACCTCGACCGCCAGGGCCTGGTCGCCGACCAGGTGCCGTTGCAGGTAGTACTGCGGCTGCCAGCCGTCGGGGCCCTGGTGCCAGGAGTCCGCGTACAACAGCAGGTCGGTGTCGTCGGGGCGGTGCCCGGCCCGCTTGCACGCCTCCTCCGCGGCCCGCAGCGCCATCTCGGGGGCCGGGGTGTCCCCGGCCACCGCCGCGCCGGCCAGCTCGTGCAGCTCGGCCTCGAACTCGGGGTAGAGCCCCTGGGCGACGGCCTCGTCGATGCTCGTGGTGCCCGGGAGGTGGACCCCGAGTCCCTTGATGAATACGTCGGGCGTGCGCAAGGCCGCCTCGCCTCCTCGGTCGTGTGGCGTCGGGTGGTGCGGGGGCGCCGGTCAGAGCCGGGCGGCCGCGTCGGTCAGCTCGTGCACCAGCTGGTCCAGCAGCGCGTCGGCCTCGGCCCGGGAGAACGCGTCGGTCCGGTGCCCGAGCCGCAGCCGCAGCCGCGCCCCGGGCAGTGCGACCAGCCGCAGCGCGAAGTGCGTCCCGTCCCGCACGTCGACATCGACGACGCGGACGCCTCCGGCACCGTCCGTGGCGTCCGCGTCGAAGGCGTACGTGACGAAGGTGGTCGCGGTGTCGAACAGCGTGCCGTCGTGGTGGCCGGTGACGGGTGCCTGGCGCTGGATGTCGGTGAGGGGCAGGTGGTGGTGCGGCAGCAGCCGGGTCTGTTCCTGCTGGAGGCGGCCCAGCAGGCGGGGCAGCGGCTCGTCGGGGCGCAGCCGCAGGCGGACCGGCACGGTGTTGGTGAGCAGCCCCACCAGGTCCGCGACCTGGGGCAGCTCCGGCGGCCGGCCCGACACCGAGGTGCCGAAGACGACGTCGTCGCTGCCGGTGAGCCGCGCCAGCAGCAGCCCCCACGCGGCCTGCACGGCCGTGTTCAGGGTGAGCCCGTGGGCCCGCACGCCGGCGGTGAGCGCCGCGGTCGTCCCCTCGTCGAGGGCGCGCTCGCGGTGCCGCTGCCGTTCGGGCGCCGGCCCGGACACGTCCGGCGCGACGTACGTCGGTCCGGGCAGCCCGGCGAGCGCCTCGGCCCAGGCCCGCCGGGCGGCCCCGCGGTCCTGCCGGGCCAGCCAGCGCAGGTGCTCGCGGTGCGCGGGGGCCGGGGGCAGTGCGCCGGCGTCCGCACCCCCGCGGTACAGCGCGAACAGCTCCCGTACCAGGATCGCCGTGGACCAGCCGTCCCACAGGATGTGGTGGCCGGTCAGCACGATCCGGTGCCGGTCGTCGGCGAGCCGCAGCACCAGGAACCGCAGCAGCGGCGGCTCCGTCATGTCGAAGGGCCGCTCCCGTTCCCGCGCGGCCAGCAGCCCGGCCCGCTCCGTCCGGTCCCGCTCCGGCAGGCCGGTCAGGTCCTCCTCCGTCCACGGCGGCCGGACGTCCGCGCAGACCACCTGCACCGGCCGGGACAGCCCCGCGTGCCGGAACGCCACCCGCAGCCCGGTGTGCCGGTCCAGCAGCGCGGTGGCCGCCGCCCGCAGCAGTCCCCGGTCCAGCGGTCCCTCGACGTCCAGCCGGAGCTGGGCGGCGTAGGCGTCGACGCCGCCCTCGGCCAGGATGCTGTGGAAGAGCAGCCCCTCCTGCAGCGGGGCCAGCGGGAGCACCTCGGTCAGGCCGGGGTGGAGCGCGGCCAGCGCCTCCCGCTCGTCCGGTGCCAGGCCGACGAGGCCGGCGGGGTCCGGCCCGGCCGGTCCGGCGCCCGTGACCTGCCGGGCCAGCGGTGCGAGTCCGGCGGGCGTGGGGTGTGCGAAGACGTCGGCCAGCTCCACGGCGAGGCCCCGTTCACGGGCCCGGGTCACCAGCTTCAGCGCGCCGATGCTGTCGCCTCCCCGGTCGAAGAACGAGTCGCCGGCACCGATCCGGTCCACCCCGAGGACGTGCGCGAACACGGCGCACAGCTCCTTCTCCCGGGCGGTGCGCGGCTCCCGGAACTCCCCGGCGTCCGCGCCGAAGTCCGGTGCGGGCAGCGCCCGTTCGTCCACCTTGCCGTTGGGCGACAGCGGCAGCTCGGCCAGCGGGACCACGGCCGCGGGGACCATGTGGGAGGGCAGCGAGCGGGCCGCGAACCGGCGCAGCGCCGCCGGGTCGGCACCGGTGTCCGGGCGGGGGACGACGTAGGCCACCAGCTGCCGGTGGCCCGCCCGGTCCTCGCGCACCGTCACCACCGCGGCGTCCACCGCCGGGTGGGCGGCGAGGACGGCCCGGATCTCGCCGGGCTCCACCCGGAACCCCCGGATCTTGATCTGGTCGTCGGCCCGGCCCAGGTACGCCAGCTGGCCGTCCGGCCGCCACCGCACGAGGTCGCCGGTGCGGTACATCCGGCCGCCCGGCGGACCGTACGGGCAGGGCAGGAACCGTTCGCCGGTCAGCGCGGGGCGCCCCAGGTAGCCGTGGGCCACCCCCTCACCGGCCACGTACAGCTCGCCGGCCGCGCCCGGTACGACGGGCAGCAGGGCCTCGTCCAGCACGTACACCCGGCAGCCCGCGACCGGGGTGCCGACCGGCACGTCCTGCCCGTCGTCCAGCGGGCGGCTCACCGTGCTGGTCACGGTCGCCTCGGTGACGCCGTACTCGTTGAAGACGCGCCGGCCGCCGCCGGTCCAGCGGCGCAGCACCTCGGGGGCCGGGGGCTCGCCACCGGTGATCAGCACGCGCAGGGCGGGCAGGTCGTCGGCGGGCAGCCGGGTCAGGAAGGCCGGCGGGATCGCGGCATGGGTGACCCGGTGGGCGCGCAGCAGCCGGGCCAGCGCCTCGCCGCTGGTGGTGCGGCCGGGCGGGGCCAGCACCAGCCGGGCGCCCGCCGCGAGCGCGGGCCAGATGTCGGCCATCGCCACGTCGAAGCCGGGCGAGACCAGTTGCAGCACCCGGTCGCCGGCGCCGAGGCCGTAGCGGTCGACGTGGTCCGCGACCAGGGTGCACAGCGCCCGGTGCGGCACGACGACACCCTTGGGGCGGCCGGTCGAGCCGGAGGTGTGGATCACGTACGCCGGCAGCTCCGGGTCGGGGCCGGGCCGGACCGCGCTCCCCGCGCTCCCGCCGGCGGCGTCCCGGCCGTCCCGGCCGTCCCGGCCGTCCTGCCGTTCCTCCATCAGCAGGCAGGGTGTCGTGGCGGGCAGCCGGGAGCGGCTGCCCGCCACGCTGATCACGAGGGCCGGCGCGGTGTCGTCGAGGATGGCGGCGATCCGCTCGGCCGGGTGCGCCAGGTCGAGCGGCACGAACGCGGCCCCGGCCTTCAGCACCGCCAGCAGGGCAGCCACCAGACCGGCGGAGCGGTCCAGCGCGATGCCGACCAGGTCCCCGGGCCCGACCCCGCGTTCGGCCAGCCGCTCGGCCAACTGCTCGGACAGCGCGTCGAGTTCGCGGTACGACAGCTCGGCGGCGCCGTCCGTGACCGCGACGGCGCCGGGTGCGTCCGCCGCCCGCTGCCGGAACAGGTCCACCACGGTGGCGCCGTCCGCGGGACCTGGCGCGCCCTCGCCCGCGGCGAACAGCCGTGCGCGTTCCGCGGGCAGCAGCACGTCGACCGTGCCGAGCACGGCGTGCGGCTGCTCGGCGAGGGTCCGCACGAACCCGGTCAGCCGGGCCAGGTGCTCCTCCAGGGCGGGCAGGTCGTACCGGTCGGGGTTGCCCTCCAGGACCAGCATCGTGGTCTCGCCCGTCGGGTCCGGGCGCACGGTGACGAAGAGGTCGGGCACCGGGCCCGAGGCCAGGTTGTGCGAGGTGGCCGGGTGCGGCCCGAAGCGCAGCGCACCGCCGTAGGGCATGAAGTTGACGATCGGCCCCAGCAGCGCGCTCATGTCGCCGTCCGCGCCGAGTTCGCGGTGCAGGTCCTCCAGCCGGAACCGCTCGTGCCGCAGCGCCCGGTGCATCTCGCGGGTCATCCGCGGCACGAGCCCCGCCAGGGTGCTGCCGGGCGCGGCGTCCAGCCGCAGGGGCACGGTGTTGGTCACCATGCCGGGAGTGCGCCGGGCCGCCACGCTGCGCCGGGCCGTGACCGGAAGGCCGAGCACCACGTCGGAGCGGCCGGACAGGCGGGACACGTAGGCGGCGACCGCGGTGGCGAACACCACCTGCCAGGTGGTGCCGGTGGCCGCGGCCGCCTTCTCCAGCAGGCCGACGTCGGAGGGCTGGAACAACCGGGTCAGACGCGGGCGCAGCCGGTCCCCGGGGAGCGGGGCGAGGGGACCGGCCGGGGCGGGGACGCGGGCCGGTTCGGGCCGGTCGGAAAACCGGTCGAGCCAATAGGAGCGGTCGGTCGCGAAATCGGCGGAGTCGCGGTAGTCCCGTTCTTCCGCATACAGGTCGGCGAGCGTTCCGAAGGCGCCGGCCGCTGCCTCTTCACCGGGGGCCTCGGGGTTCCGCTCCAGCGCCGAATAGATTTCCGCCAGGCGTCGGCCGAGGAGATGGACTCCGTATCCGTCGACGGCGATGTGGTGTATTCGGTAGTAGAAGATCGTACGGGCCTCGGAAAGCCGCAGCAGGGCGAACGCGGACAGCGGTCCGGTGGCCAGGTCGATGGGCCGGCGCACGTCCTCGTGCATCCAGCGCAGCGCGTCCTGAAGCGCCGCGTCCGACCCCGAGAAGTCGATCAGCGGCAGGTCGGCCGCGTGCTCCGGGTCGATCACCTGCCACAGGCCGGCGTCCTCGACCACGGCGCGGACGCGCACCACCTCGGCCTCCGCCCGCAGCAGCGCCCAGGCGGCACGGAGCCGGCCGAGGTCGGCGGCGCCGTCGATGAGGACGTACTCGGCGCAGGTGAACCGCTGCCCCGAGGGATCCAGCCGATGGGCGAACCAGATTCCCTGCTGGCCGGCGGACAAAGGCAGTCGCATCGCGTCCCGGTCTCCCATTCTCGACTCCATTGCTCGCCTATCCCGGCCACCATGGGGACAGCTGCTATAGCCGATCTATACGGCCCCGGCTATCGACCGAATAGCGAAGAAATATAGAAGCCGTCCGCAGGCTCTTCAGCGAGCTGACGCCGAAAGGAGAAGCCGTGGAGGAAGACCGCGACGACGCATGGGCACCGCATGTCGTGAGGCCGGACGCGGGCACCCCCGCCGGCGCGCGGGGACTGCTCGGCCTGCTGGAAGGGCTCGGCGACCTGACCGGGCTGCTGGCCCGGCACAAGGCGGTGGTCTTCCGCGGCTTCGGGATCGACCCGGCCGAGCTGGACGCGGTGATGGCACCGCTGCTGCCCCGGCGGCTGGCCTACGTCCACGGCAACTCGCCGCGCACCAAGGTGGGCCAGAACGTCTACACCTCGACCGAGTACCCGCCGCAGTACACCATCTCGATGCACAACGAGATGAGCTACGCCCACCAGTGGCCCGCCCGGCTGCTGTTCTTCTGCGAGCGGGCCCCCGAGACGGGCGGTGCCACCCCGGTGGTGGACGGCGCGCGCTGGCTGCGGTCGCTGGACCCGGAGGTCCGGGAGGACTTCGCGCGTGGGGTGCGCTACACGCAGAACCTGCACGGCGGGCGCGGCTTCGGCAAGAGCTGGCAGGAGACCTTCGAGACCGATTCCCGGGACGACGTCGAGAAGTTCCTGCGGAGCGCCGAGGCGCGGTACGAGTGGAAGCCGGACGGCGGTCTGCGGGTGACGCAGGTGCGGCCGGCGACCGTGCGCCATCCCGTCACCGGTACGGAGGTCTGGTTCAACCAGGCCGACCAGTGGCACGCCGCCGGGCTCGGCGACGAGACGGCGGCGGCGCTCGGCCGGATCATGCCGGAGCAGGACCTGCCGCAGTCCGTGTCCTTCGCGGACGGCTCCCCGATCCCGTCCGCCTACGTCACCCAGGTCCGCGACCGCGGCCTGGACGCCGCCGTCGACGTCGACTGGCAGGCCGGCGACCTGCTGCTCGTCGACAACGTCCTCGTGGCCCACGGCCGCCGGCCCTTCACGGGCCCGCGCCGGGTCCTGGTGGCCATGTCGGACTGACCGCCGGGCAGCCCGGGGAGCCGGGCCGGCGCGGGCCGGTCCCGGCCGGCCGCGAGGGAGGCCGGCCGCGAGGGAGGCCGGCCGCGAGGGCGTGCCGCTTCCTCAGCGCACGATGACGTTGCGGCTGAGGGGACCGCGGTCGGCGGGGGACTCCTCGTGCCACGGGTGGGCGAACGGGCCGGCCGCCGACGGCGTCATGATCGGGGTGCGGATGGCCATCGCGGTGAGCGGGGCACCGCCCCGTCGCTCCGCTCGCTGCGCGGGCACGCCGATGAGCTGGGCGTACCAGCTCTGGTCGATGCCCCCGGCGAGGATCGCCTCGTAGGTGCGGCGCAGCGCCGAGCCCGGGTCGACCCCGAGCTCCTCCTCCAGCCTGCGGCGGCCCTCGTGGTACACGGCGAAGGCCTCGGCCTGCCGGTTGGACGCGTACAGCACCACCATGAGCTGGGCGCGCAGCGTCTCGCGCAGCGGGTGGGCCTGGACCAGGCCGATGAGTTCGGAGGCCAGCTGGTCGTGCCGGCCGAGCGCGAGGTCCGCGAGGATGCGGCCCTCCAGCGCCTCCATGTAGGACTCCTCGATGATCGGCCGCTCGGTCTCGCCCAGGTGGTCGGTCACGTCGGTGAGGGTCGGCCCCCGCCACAGGGACAGGGCGGCGCGCAGGTTGTCGGCCGCGTCGTCGTACCGGCGGGAGGACAGCGCGTCGCGGCCCGCCCGGCACAGCACGGTGAAGTCCCCGTAGTCGAACCGCCCGGCGGTGATGCGCATCAGGTAGCCGGATCCCTTGCGGACGATCTCCGCGTGCTCCTCCAGGTGCTGGCGCAGCCGGGAGGCGTAGGTGTAGAGCTGCGCCTGATGGGTGGAGGGCGGCTCGCTCCCCCATAAGGCCTGGCTGAGCCGGTAGTCCGGGATGACCCGCCCGCCGGCCAGCAGGAGGGCGGCGAGCATGGTGCGCTGCTTGGTTCCGCTGAGCGGGACCTCCGCGGCGCCGGACCATATTCCGACCGGGCCCAGGATTCTGAATTGCATCACGTTCTGTGCTCCTTATCGGCCGTGCTGATCGCGCAGCGGGCACATGGCGCATGCGGACACGCCAGGTGTCGCGACAGGACGTTTTGTTGGCTGCTTGGCGCCGTTAAAGAGGATTTCCCAGAGCGTTCAGCTCGATGGAAGGAATGCGCGACCTCGCGGGGTCGCGAAAGAAAGACATGGTCAAGCCCCCGTTTCGTCGTCGGCTTTCGACCTGGTCGGATGCGGTCAAATTTTGCCGACTCCGTGAGCGTAATCACGCCTGCGAACGTGCGTCAAGGGGTCGAAAAAGCGGCTTCTGCCTGCGCCGGAGGCCGGATCGAAAGGGTGGCTGGATTGCGAATGAAGGAAGAGATGACGTCCTGCTGACGCTATATGTGGATCTTCGGCTATGTCTGGCTTGCGGCGGGTTGCGAGGTCCGGAAGAGCGGACATCCGCAGGTCGCCCGCCACTCGGAACTTCCGCTTCCCGGAGCCTGCAAACAATCTTTGGCAGGTGTAATTCTCGCTGACGCACGCCGGACTCCGGTCGCTCGGCGACGGCCGGAGACGCCCGCTCCACCGTCGCTCGGCAACGGCGCACACGATCCGGCCGAGGGCCCCGGGCGGCGCCCGCCCGACCCGCACCGGCCCTCTGTGAAGGGTCTGTGCATAGGCTCGGTATAGGCCAAATATCGAAGCCACGGAGATGATCGGCGGGCGGTCGGAGGAGAGTCTCCGCTTGGGGTGTCCGATGGTGTGTGGCCGCCCCTCCTGGACGAGATTGGGCTGCACCACATGGCGACTGTCATCTCGAACCCCGTCGATTTCAATGTAGAGGATCTTTATGTCGACCTGACGCCCAGTCTCGGGCGGCGGCTCTTCCTCAAGTGCGAGGGGTTCAATTTCTCCGGCTCCGTCAAGATAAAAGCAGCCACCGAAATGGTCCGGGCGAAAGAGCGGGCCGGCGGGATCGGCCCGGGTGACACATTGATCGAGTCGTCCTCGGGAAACATGGGCGTCGCCCTCGCCCTCGTCGCCGCGAGCCGCGGTTACCGCTTCGTCTGCGTGACCGACGCCCGCTGCACCGGCACCGCACGCCGGCTCATGGAGACCTTCGGCACCGAGGTCCACGTCGTCACCGAGCCCGACCCCGAGGGCGGCTTCCTCGGCGCCCGCCTGGCCCTGGTCCAGCGGCTGCTGGAGAAGAACCCCGAGTACCTGTGGCTGAACCAGTACGCCAACCCCGGCAACTGGACGAGCCACTACCGCACCACCGCCCCGGCGATCGCCGAGGCGTTCCCCGGGCTCGACGTGCTGTTCATCGGCGCGGGCACCACCGGCACGCTCATGGGCTGCGCCACCTGGTTCCGGGAGAACGCGCCCTCGGTCCGGGTCGTGGCGGTCGACACGACGGGTTCGGTGACCTTCGGCGGACCGGCCGGGCGCCGGCTGATCCCGGGCCTGGGCACCGGGGTGCGCCCGCAGATCCTCGACCCGGCGCTGGTCGACGACGTGGTGCACGTCTCCGAGCCGGACACGGTCCGCATGTGCCACCGGCTGGCCGGCCGGGGCTTTCTCTTCGGCGGCTCGACGGGCACCGTCGTCAGCGGCGCGCTCGACTGGCTGACCACCCGGGGCGGCGACGGACTCACCGCGGTCGCCGTCGCCCCCGACCTGGGCGCGAGCTACCTGGAGACCGTCTACGACCAGGAGTGGCTGGCCCGGTCGTACGGACCCGAACTGCTGGACGTACCGCTGGACGCCTGACGGCGGCACCGGCGCCGCGGAAGGACGCACAGCGCGATGGGGGAAGGCGGGAACGACGGTGCACAGCAAGTGGGTGAAGCGGTTCGACACCACCACGGCCCGCGGGCCGCGTCTGGTGTGCTTCCCGCACGCCGGCGGAGCCGCCAGCAGCTTCCTGCCGCTGGCCCGGGAACTCGCACCGGACGTCGACGTCGTCGCCGTCCAGTACCCCGGCCGCCAGGAGCGGTTCGACGAGCCGCCGGTCGAGGACATCGGCCGGCTGGCGGACCACATCGCCGCGGCCCTGCGCCCGCTCACCGACGGCCCCTACGCGGTCTTCGGCCACAGCATGGGCGGGCTGCTCGCCTATGAGACCGTGCGCCGCCTGGAGCGGTGGCGGCTCCCGGAACCGTCCCGGCTGTTCGTGTCCGGGCAGGTGCCGCCCCGCGAGCGGCGCGGCGACTACGGCACCGCCGCCGACGACGCCGAGATCGTCGCGGAACTGCGCGCGCTCGGCGGCACCGCGGCGGTCGTCCTCGACGACCCCGACCTGATGGCCCTCGTGCTCCCGGCCGTCCGCGCCGACTACCGGGCGCTGCGCGGCTACACCTGGACCCCGGGGCCCCCGCTGCGCTGCCGGATCAGCGCGCTGGTGGGCGACAGCGACCCGGTGGCCACGGCCGACGCCGCGGCCGGCTGGTCGGCGTACTCCGTCGCCGGCGCCGAGGTGACCGCGTTCCGCGGCGGCCACTTCTACCTGGAGGAGCGGCTCACCGAGGTGGCCGCCCTCATCGACGCCACCCTCGGCGTGCACACCGGCTGAGCCGCGCCGGCGACGGCGGATCCGCCGTCGCCGGGGCCGCACACCGCGTGCGCGATCGCGGCCCGGGTCACGGAGCGGTGAGGAATGAAAAGAGGCTGTCCGGGTGCCGTGCGCATGCCTGCGCGGAGGCGACCGCGGCGCCGCCCGGCGTCCCCTGCGGGCGTCCTCGCCGGTCCGCGCCTACGCGTTGTCGCGCGGAGCGGACCGCCGGCCCCGGGGCTGACCGCCCCGGCCGGTGCCCTGGCCGCTCTCCCCGCGGCCGGTCCCCGCGCCCCTGCCGCGCCCCGCGCCGCCCCTGCGGCGCCGGCCGCCGGACGATGCCTTGCCCTCGGGGCGGTTCTCGGCCGGTGCGGTGAGCACGACGGGCACGCCGGAGGGGGTGCGGGCGCCGGTGATCCGCTGCAGCTCGGCCTCGCCCGGGCGGACCCGGGCGGTGCTCGCGGCGATACCGGCGTCGTTCATGAGGCGGTCCACCGCGCGCCGCTGGTGCGGCAGGACGAGGGTGACGACGGTGCCGGACTCACCGGCGCGTGCGGTACGGCCGCCGCGGTGCAGGTAGTCCTTGTGGTCGCCGGGCGGGTCGACGTTCACGACGAGGTCGAGGCCGTCGACGTGGATGCCGCGGGCGGCGACGTTGGTGGCCACCAGTGCCGTGACGTGGCCGTCCTTGAACTGGGCGAGCGTCCGGTTGCGCTGGGACTGGGACTTGCCGCCGTGCAGGGCCGAGGCGCGCACCCCGACGGACAGCAGGTGCTTGGTGAGCCGGTCCACCGCGTGCTTGGTGTCCAGGAACATGATCACGCGTCCGTCGCGCGCGGCGATCTCCGTCGCGGCGCCCTGCTTGTCGTCGTCGTGCACGTGCAGCAGGTGGTGGTCCATGGTGGTGACGGCACCCGCGGACGGGTCGACCGAGTGCACCACGGGGTCGTGCAGGTAGCGGCGCACCAGCAGGTCGATGTTGCGGTCCAGGGTGGCCGAGAACAGCAACCGCTGGCCGCTCGCGGGCACTTGGTCGAGCAGCGCGGTCACCTGGGGCATGAATCCCATGTCGGCCATCTGGTCGGCTTCGTCCAGGACGGTGACGCAGACCTGGTCGAGCCGGCAGTCGCGCCGCTCGATGAGGTCCTTCAGGCGGCCGGGGGTCGCGACGACGACCTCGGCACCGGCGCGCAGCGCGCTCGCCTGCCGGCCGACCGACATGCCGCCGACCACGGTGGCGAGCCTGAGCCGCAGCGCGCGGGCGTAGGGCGTGAGCGCGTCGGTGACCTGCTGGGCCAGTTCCCGGGTGGGGACGAGGACGAGGGCCAGCGGCTGCCCGGGCTGGGCCCGCTGTCCGTCCAGCCGGGCCAGCAGCGGCAGGCCGAAGGCGAGGGTCTTGCCCGAGCCGGTACGGCCCCGGCCCAGGACGTCCCGGCCGGCCAGTGCGTTCGGCAGGGTGGCCGCCTGGATCGGGAAGGGCGCGGTGACGCCCTCGGTGCCCAGTGCGGCCAGCAGCCGTGCGGGCATGTCCAGTTCGGCGAACGTCGCGACCGCCGGCAGCGGTTCGGTGAGGGTGACCGGCAGGGCGAACTCCTGCGGGCGCGGGGCGGAGTGCGCCGCCGGGCCGCCCTTGCGTGCGGAGCCCGTACGGGGGCCCTGGCGGCCGGACTCCTGGGCGCGGACGCGGCCGCCGCGCGCGGCTCCTGCCGAGCGCGCGGACCTGCGGTCCGCGCGGAAGCCGCCGGACGTGCCGCCGGAGCGACGGGGGGTGCGGTTCATCAGGGAACCCTTCCTCGATGCGGCGTATCGAGGAATTCCGTCCAGCGGTGACGACCGCACGAGGATTCGCAAGAATGAGCCGAAGAAAAAGTGAAGAACGGAGCTCTCGGTGCGGTGACCGGAGGCCTCCGTGGTCCGGGAATCCGGAAAGGGGCTCAGACATGACCGGGGGCCCGCACCCCGAGAGCGCGGGCCCCAGCCACATGATGCGCGAACCACTGGTTCGCGACGATTTCGCGTCAGCGTCAGGCGGGAACGATGTTCTCGGCCTGCGGGCCCTTCTGGCCCTGCGTGACGTCGAAGGTCACCTTCTGGCCTTCCTGAAGCTCGCGGAAGCCGGAGGTGGCGATGTTCGAGTAGTGCGCGAACACGTCGGCGCCGCCGCCGTCCTGCTCGATGAAGCCGAAGCCCTTTTCCGCGTTGAACCACTTCACGGTGCCAGATGCCATATTGAATCTCCCTCGGAGGGCAGTGCGGACTCCGCACTTTGCGGAGCCGAGTCGCCGCCATGATCACCCCTCCGGAAAGATCCGGAAAGCTCTGCAAAGAAAAAAATCTCTGGCAACCAAAACTGCAACTGCTATCACGCTAACACACGTCGGTTGGCATCGCCCGGATGTTATGCGAGGCGTCCGGCAATTCTCGTGCCGTCGTAGGCTGAAATTCTGTACCGGCGGGACTAGGTATTCGCGTCGCGCTCGCCCAGCCGCCGACGCATGTCCCGGTTCTGGCGCAGGGCGTCCTCCAGCTGGTCCTCCAGGGAGACGATGCGGCACGCGGCCTCGACGGGCGTGCCCTGGTCGACCAGTTCCCGGGCGCGGGCGGCCACCCGCAGCTGGCGCCGGGAGTAGCGGCGGTGGCCGCCGTCCGAGCGCAGGGGCGTGATCAGTCCCGCCTGGCCGACGGCCCGCAGGAATGCGGGGGTGATGCCGAGAGCGTCCGCGGCCCGGCCCATGGTGTAGGCGGGGTAGTCGTCGTCGTCGAGGTTGCCGGCGGCAGGGGCGTTCTCGGCGGGCATGGCACCTTCGTTTCGGGGGACGCGGCGGGAGGCCCAGGCGTGCGGGGCACCTGCGCCCGGCGGACCGGGCACCCTCTGCCTCCTCCCGCAACCCTATCGCCGCCGGGCGCACAGATCTGGTCCCGCCGTGACAGATTTCCGGCGGGACCGCCTCCTGTGTCACCCCCGCACCGGCGCTCACCCGGATCGACGCGCTCCGCGGTGAGCCACCCCCCGGGCCGGCTTCGTGCCGCGGATCCCGGCAGGGGTGTAACGCGGCGGCACCCCCACCGCGTGTAAGAGGTGACGTCCGACCACGAAGGGACACACGGTGGGGGAAGCACCCGCGGACTACCCGGAGTTCGCAGCCGCCCGCAGCGGGCCGCTGCTGCGGACCGCCTGCGAGAAGTCCTCGTCCCCGGCCCCTTCGACGGCGGGGCACCGGGTGCCGGGCGCCCGGGTGGCCGAGGTGCTGCGGTCCCACCTGCCGCACGGCGGGACCGTCTCCGACCTCAACGCCGGCGACGGTCTGGTCCAGCTGGTGTACGACGACGGCCGGGGCAGGAACATGGTGGAGGTCGACGCGCAGTACGACATGACCGCCGCCCTGGCCGGGCACATGGGCTGCGCCGGCGTCGAAGGCGACTGCGAGGCCACGACCCTGGCCGACGGCACCAAGGTCAAGAAGGTCAAGGGCCCCTCGGAGAAGGGCGGTCCGGCCGTCGTGTGGCTGGCCGACATCCTGTACCCGGACGGCCGCCGGGTCACGGCGCGGGAGGTCAACTCCTACGCCGAGAGCGCCCCGGTGACCCGTCCGCGGCCGGCGCTGGGCATGGACGAGCTGCTGACGATCGCCCGCGACAGGCGGTACTTCACCGGCTGAGCGGCACCGGCCCGCGTGCCGTGGCCGGGCGGCCGGCCCGTCACGCGGGAGGCAGCAGGTCCGCCGCCGGTTCGCCCATGAAGACGCTGTGCGTCCCGGGCACCTGCTCCGCCAGTCCGGGAGGGATGACGTGGACGAAGGTGCCGGCGCAGCCCGGGACGTCGTGCACCAGGGCGGGTATGTCCGTGACGTTGAAGACGACCGAGAGGTGCGGTATCTCGAAGCAGCCCTTCGGGCTGTCGTGACGCACTCCGTCGATCACCAGGAACCCGTTCGCGGCGAGCGCCGACGAGGGGACGGCGAGCGCCAGCACCCCGGCGGCGCCGAGGGTGGCGAGTGTCGAGCCGATGCGGCGCATGGACCCTCCTGACGTGCGGCCGGGCACGTCCCGGCCTGTAACCGACCGTACGGACCCGGCTCCGCGCCGCATCCCGGCGTCCTCCGGACGGGCGACTACGCCCTCGGGAAGAGCGTCGCCGCGACGTGCCGGGTGTCGGTGTACTCGACGACGGAGACGATCCTGCCGTCGCGCACCGTGAAGACGCCGCCGCAGCGGTTGTCGTAGGTGCCGCCGTGCACGGTCTGGGCCCGGGAGGTCCATTCGGCCGGCTCCCCGGCGTCGTCGGGCCGCCCTCCGGGCGTCTCCGGCGGTGCGGCGTACGGCCATCCGACCGCGTGGCGCGGCGCCCCGGCCAACAACGACGCGGCACGGCCGACAACGTGCGGTTGTCGCACCGGGTCGGGGGCGGACGGGCGCCCATCCCAGCGTTGACAATACATACGGTCGACCGCACACTCTGATCCATGACGACTCTCACCGAGGAGACCGACCCTTTCTGCCTCCCCGCGGCCGACGCCGCGGCGCTCCTGTCCCACGCCCCCTGGCAGCGCTACGCCGTCATCGGCGACAGCCTCTCCGCAGGGACGGGGGACACCAGCCCCGGGTACGGCGAGCAGGGCTGGTCCGACCGGTTCGCGGACGTCCTGCGGTGGGTGAGGCCCGGCCTGGCCTACCTGAACACGGCGGTGGACGGCGCCACGACGCTCGACACCCTCGCCCACCAGACCGCCGCGATGCGGGACTTCGCCCCGGACCTGCTGCACCTGCCGTGCGGGGCCAACGACCTGCTGCGCCGCTCACCGGACTTCGGGGAGATCGAGCGGAACCTGCGCACGCTGTACGAGGTGGCGGCCGGCACGGGCGCGCAGCTCACGACGTTCACCCTGGGGCGCGCCTACACCGTGCCGGTCTTCCCCGACTGGACGGACCGCGTGCGTACCCTGAACGGCCTCACGCGCACCCTCGCCGACGCCTACGGCGCCGTGGTCGTCGACATGTGGGACCACCCCGTCAACTCCCGGCAGGACCTGCTGAGCGCGGACCGCATCCACTTCGCCACGTCGGGCCAGGCCGTCATGGCGAGCGAGATGACCAGGGCACTGGCCGCCGCCCTGGCCCGCCGCACGCCCTGAGATCCGGCGCCGGCCGCCCCGCGTTCACCACGGGTACGATCGACCGTATGGACACGGGGGCGCGCACGGCCGCCACGGGGGCGGACACGGTGTCGATCACCGACAAGCGCCTGCTCAAGGGGGCGCGCACGCGCGAGACCGCACTGCGGCGCGCAGTCGACATCGCCTCCCTCGACGGACTGGACGACGTCAGCTTCGGCCGCCTCGCCACCGACACGGGCATGAGCAAGGCGGGCATCCAGACCCTGTTCCGGTCCAAGGAGCTGCTCCAGCTCGCGACCGTCGACTTCGCGCGCGGCATGTTCGTCGACGCGGTCGTCCGCCCGGCGCGGGAAGCGGCTCCCGGAGCCGACCGGCTGCGCTCCCTGGTCGAGCACTGGATCGACTACGCCGAGGCCCCGCTGTTCGAAGGCGGTTGCTTCCGCGTCGCCAACATCGCCCGCTTCGACAGCAGGCCGGGACCGGTCCGCGACGCCCTCCTGCGCGACCAGCGGGAATGGCTCGACACCCTCGGCGGGGAACTGCGGCACGCCGTCGCCTCCCACCAGATCGCCGCACTCGACGTCGACCTCGCCCTCTTCCAGCTCGACGCCGTGCTCTGCGCGGCCAACACGGCGCTCCGCCTGGGGGACGAGGACGCCGTCGCCAAGGTCCGCCGCACCGTGGACGCCCTCCTCGGGACGCCCTGAACCCGCCGCGCCGGGCTCCCCGCCGTAGTACCGCGGTACCACCCGCGAGACCGGGTTCAGGCCCCTGGTGCCACCCGGATCGCCGAGGTCACGGGCCTAGCGTGGACCGGGAGGCGCCGGGCGTGGCGGGCGCCGGGGTCCGAGGGAGAGGACGCGCGTGATCGAGGCGACAACTCAGCAAGAGATACGGGGAGAAGACGCGACCGCGTCCAGGCGGTGATCTTCGCCTACGACCACGGCCTGACCCGGCCCCGGCCGGCAGCAGGGCTCCCGCGCAGCCCGGCGGTGCGCCGGCGGGCCAGGGGCGCCGAGCGCCGTCGTACCGCGGTCGTCACCGCACCGGCCACCAGGGCGCCGGCGACGGCCGGCACGCGAATACCGCGAGCCCGTACGACGACCAGGCCGGGGCCCTGTCGTCCAGCCGGCCGGGCGAGTGCCGCGCGAGGCGTATGACGTCCGCCCAGGCGGAGCCGTCCACGGAGGGGGGCCCGCCGGAAGCGGCGCTCACCTGCTGCCTCCCTTCGCACCGGCACCCCGGCGGGCGCGCAGCACTTCGGCGAGCAGGGGGAGCAGCGACACGACGACGATCAGCGCGACCAGCGGCAGCAGATAGCGGTCGACGTCCGGGACCGAGGACCCCAGCGCGTACCCCGCGAGGGTGAGGCCGACGCTCCAGACGAGTCCGCCGGCCACCTGCCACAGCGTGAAGGTCCGCACCGGCACCTCCAGCGCGCCCGCCATCGGGTTCAGCACCGTCCGCACCACCGGGATGAACCGGGCCAGGACGACGGCCTTGGCGTGGCCGTACCGCTCCAGCAGCTCCTCGGCGCGCCGCACGCCCTCGTGCAGCCGCCGGGACCGGCTGCGGCCGATCAGCGCACCGCCCGCCTTGCGGCCGATCAGGTACCCGCACTGCGCCCCCGCGAGCGCGCCGACGGCCGCCGCGACCAGCAGCGGCGCCAGGGAGAGCCGTACGGCCCGGTCCGCCGTACCCGTGCACAGCAGCCCCGCCGTGAACAGCAGGGAGTCGCCGGGCAGGAAGAACCCGATCAGCAGCCCCGTCTCGGCGAACAGCACCACTCCGACCCCCAGCACGCCGAAGGCGGCCAGCAGCGAGTGGGCGTCGAGCACGTTGACAGCCAGCTGCGCGGCCACGTACGGCGGACTGGTCATGGGGGCCTTCCCTGCTGTTCGGCTGGAGGCGAGCACCCGGGGGGCGAGTGACTACACCGAAGTAGACGGTCTACCGAACTGTAGACGAACGCGCCCGGAGATCGGCGGATCGCCGGGTGCCATGTCACCTCGCGGCCGGGCCGCATAAGCTCTGCTGTCATGTCGAACCCTGATGAGCTGCTCGTCGCCATCTCCGCCGCTGTGGAGTCCGAGCGGAGCAATCAGATGTCGCTGACCGTGGTCGTCGGCGGTGCCGTCATCACCGGCCGGCTCGCTCCCGAGGCGGTGTGGCGGGAGCGGGTGGCGGAGGTCCTGAAGGACTCGGACCGCCTCGGCCCGTTCTCCGAGATCTTCGCCGGCGGCCCACGAGGCGGCGGGGCGGGCCGCGGCGAGCCGCCCACGCATCTGCACTTCCATCTCGCCCGCATCCTGCAGGGCAGCCTCGGCATCCCGGAGACGGGTGGCATGTACCGGGTCGCGATCAAGGACATCAGCGCCTGGACCGTAGGCGATCTCAGCTACTTCGACCACTGACGGCGCTCCGGGCGGCCGGTCATCGGCTCCCGGCGGTGCAGTACTGCCGCCGGGTGCCGGACCCCGCGGGGGACACGAGGGCCACGGGGCGGCCGTCCGGGCCGGCCACCCGGGGTATGCGTGCGCCCCGCACCGCAAGGACGGCGCACAGCACCGCCAGCGGCAGCTCCGCACCGAACGCCATCGCCACCGCGGAGACCAGGTCCGTGCCCGGGGCCGCCGTCATGGTGTCGAACCAGGCGTCGGCCACCAGCAGCGTCGCGGTGGCGGTCGCCGTGAGCGGGTGCAGGCGGTGACCGCGCCCGGCCAGCAGCCCCGTGCCGATCAGACCGAGGGACTCCAGGGCGTCCAGGCCGATCCAGACGGTCCGCCCGTGCCCGGTGCCCGCCGCCTGGGGCAGGCCGGCGGCCAGGACGACCAGCCAGGGCAGCAGTGCCAGGCCGCAGCCGACCAGGACGTGTTCCACGCGGCACCGGTGGCGGGTCCTGCCGCCGGCCGGCCGGGGCGCGGTGGCGTGCGGTCGGCGGATACTCGGCGCGCTCATCGGATCGGTCCCCTCGCGTTCCCGGCTCTTCCTCACGGCCTCCAGCCTCCGCCACGCGGCGATCACCGTCAGTAACGCCGATGCCCGTTCCGGGGTGGTACCAGTTGCACCCCCGGGGCGGGCACCTGCGCCATGGATCACCGCCGGCCGCGGCGCATACCGTCTTCCCATGCATACGACTGCCCGCCCGCGGCGCGCGCTCACGCGGCCGTTCCGAGGAGTCGGACGCCCGGTCGCGTTCCTCGCCACCGGGGTCCTGATCCAGCTCGGTGTCCTGCTCGTCCTGGCACTGCCCTGGATGCTCTTCGTACCGGTCGCGATGTGGGCCGTCCTCCTCGCGGTCCTGGCCCCGACGGCCGCCGTCGCGCTGGCCGGGCCGCTGCTGACCGCGGCGCAGCACGGCCGTTTCCGTACCCGGCTGGGCGTGGACATCCCCTCGCCGTACGCGGGACTGCGGCCCGGGCTGCCCGAGTGGTTCCGCGGCCCGGCGGGGCGGCGGCAGCTGATGTACCACCTGCTGGACGGGCCGCTCCTGGCCCTCGCTGCGGCCTTCGTGCTGCTGATGTGGACCGCCGCCGGCGCGGCCGTCTCGGTGTACGCGTGGCTGTGGCTGGTTCCCCTGGACTGGCGCGCCGGCCACCCCGGGTACAGCACCTGGGCGGCCTACGTCACCGCGGGCGGCGCGGGCCTGCTGTACCTGGCGGCGTGGCTGTCCGGTGCCCTGTCCCGGCTCGACACCCGCGTCGGGACCGTCCTGCTCGGGCCGAGCCGCGAGGAGCAGCTGGCGCGCCGGGTCGACGACCTGACCGAGAGCAGGGCGGGCCTGGTGGACGCCGTGGACGCCGAACGGCGGCGCATCGAGCGGGACCTGCACGACGGCGCCCAGCAGCGGCTGGTCTCCCTGGCGGTCAACCTGGGACTGGCCCGGGCGACGCTCGGCGACCTGCCCGAGGACGCCCGTCGCGTGATCGACGAGGCGCACCGGGAGGCGAAGGAGGCGATCGAGGAGCTGAGCGGTCTGGTGCGCGGGCTGCACCCGGCCGTGCTGGAGGACCGCGGCCTCGACGCCGCGATCTCGGGCGTCGCGGCCAGGGCCCCTCTCCCGGTACGGGTGAGGGTCGACCTGCCGGCGCGGCCGTCGCCCACGATCGAGGCCGTCGCCTACTTCGTCGTCTCCGAGGCGCTGACGAACGTGGTCAAGCACGCCGAGGCGTCCGGGGCCGAGGTCATCGTGGAGCGTTTCGGGCCGACGCTGCTGGTCGTCGTCAGCGACGACGGTGTGGGCGGCGCCGATCCCGCCGGCGGCACCGGGCTGGCGGGGCTGGCCAAACGGGTCGCCGCGGTGGATGGCACGCTGTCGGTCGACAGCCCCGTCGGGGGGCCGACCGTGATGACCGTGGAGCTGCCGTGCGTGCCGTGATCGCCGAGGATTCCGTGCTGCTCCGGATCGGTGTGGTCAAGGTCCTGGAGACGGCCGGGTTCGAGGTGGTCGCCGAGACCGGTGACGCCGAGGCGCTCCTGTCGGCGGTCGAGGAGCACCGGCCGGACATCGCGGTCGTGGACGTCCGCATGCCGCCCGGTTTCACCGACGAGGGCGTACGGGCGGCACTCGTCATCAAACGGCAGTCGCCGCGGACGGCGGTCCTGCTCCTGTCGCAGTACGTGGAGGAGCGGTACGCGGCCGATCTGCTGTCCGCCCACACCTCGGGCATCGGTTACCTCCTCAAGCAACGGGTCGCCGACGTCGAGGAGTTCATCGACGCACTGCGCCGGGTGGCGGCCGGCGGCACCGTCCTGGACCCGCAAGTGGTCTCCCAGCTTCTGGTGCGCCGCCACAGCGACCCCCTGGACCGGCTCACCCCCCGGGAGCGCGAGGTCCTGGAACTGATGGCGGGCGGCCGTTCCAACGCCGGCATAGCCGCCCGGCTCGTGGTCAGCGAGAGTGCGGTGGCCAAGCACATCAACAGCATCCTCACCAAGCTGGACCTGCCGAGGGCCGACGCGGACCACCGCCGCGTCCTCGCCGTCCTCCGCTTCCTCGGCGTCTCCTGACGACTCGCCGGCTCGCCGGCGGTGCGCGGCACCGAGGCCCGGATCCCGTCAGCCGTCCCGCCTGATCCACTCGTTGCCGCCCAGCGGGTAGTCGTAGCCCGGGCGGTCCGCGTCCGCGCTGGTGCGGAACGGCCTGCCGTCGCCGTCGACGTGGAGGGTGCCGCGCCGGCCGCCGGCGGACCAGTCCAGGGTGAGGTCCCACCGCACGTCGTGCGCCCCGGTGTGGGCGGTGACGTAGAAGACCTCCGGGTCGGACTCGCTGACCTTGTACGGGAAACCGCGCTGGCCGTTCTTGGCGGTCACCGTGGGACTGCCGTTGTCGAGGTCGACGTCGAACGACTTCGTCCCGACACCGCCGCCGCAGCCGACGCCCATCGAGTAGTCGTTCCAGGCGAGCGGCGCGCCCCTGGAGAGGACACGGACGTGCAGCGCCTCCAGCACCACGGTGTCCTCGCCGGTCCCCTGGACGGTGAGGGCGACCCGCTGTTCGCCCGAGGACACCGCCCCGTACGCGGCCGCCCAGCGCGGGGCGGTCTCCTCGTTGGCCGGCGGGCCGACCTGCCCGGGTTCGCTGTCGACGAGGAAGTGCTGGCTGCACGGGTCTTCGTACACGTAGGGACGGACGCCGACGGTGAGCGGTACGGCGCCGGTGGCGCCGCCGTCGGTGTGCTGCGCCCCGCCCTGCTTGCCGCCCCGGGACGCGCCGGAACCGGACGCCTCCGGTCCGGCCGCCGGTCCGGACGCTGCGGACCCGGTGGGGGAGACGGAGGCCGACGCGGACGGCTCGTGCCCCTTCGTGCTCGGGGACGGCCGGGCGGACGGCTTCCCGGTGTCCGCACCACCGGTGGTCGCGGCGGTGGCCCCGGCCGCCCGCCGGTCCCCCGTGCCGGACCCGCCGCCGTGCGGGCGCACGGTGAGCACCACGGCTCCCAGCACGACGGCCGCGGCGGCGCAGGCGATCAGCACGGTACGGCGACGGGAGGGACGGGGGCGGGGTCCAGCAGGCGGCGCGGGTGCGCGCGGTACGTCGACGACGACCGGCTCGCCGCGCTCGCCCTGCTCCCGCCCGGGTGATGCCGCCGGGCCGGCGCCGCCGTCCGCCGCACTCGTCCCGCCGGGGCCGGCAGCACCGCCGGCCTCCGGAGCCGGAGCCGTCGCCGCGGCCCGCTCCGCCCGGCTCCCGCGTGCCGCGTCGGCCAGGATCCAGCGCCGGTGCAGCTCCACCAGCTCCTCCGGCGTCGCCCGGCAGACCCTGGCGAGGCGCTCCACCGGTGCGTACTCGACGGGCACCGCCGTGCCGTTGCAGTAGCGGTGCAGCGTCGACGTGCTCATGTGCAGCCGCTTGGCGAGCGTCCCGTAGCTGAGTCCCGAGCGGTCCTTGAGCTCCCGCAGCAGCCGGGCGAACGCCTCCGTCCCGCCGGCCTCCGTCGTCCCCGACACCCGTTCCCCGTCCCCTCGTGTTCCAGCCGAGCGTTCCAGGGCCCCTGTATTTCCCCTGGTCAGCGTACGTTTCGGCGTTCCCGCGTCCCCAACTGCCCGCCGTGCGTGGCGGCTGGGACGGATCACCTCACAAGCTTCGGTCATCCAATCACCACCCCCACCCGAACACCGAAGGGGCAAGCCGCATGTCCAGCCTCCGCACCTCCCGCACCCGTCTCGCCGGCGCCGCCGCGACCGCCGTTCTCGCCACGCTCTCCCTGACCGCCTGCCAGGACGGCACCGGTGTCCATGTCGCGGGCACCCCGGCGGCGGCCACCACCACCGCGCACTCCGCTCCCGCCGCTCCCTCCCCGGACACGTCTTCCGCCGGCACCGGCTCCTCCGCCCCGCGGGCCGGGGCCGCCACCGGCACGGCACGGCCCGCCGCGGGCACGTCCACGCCCGCCTCCGCCTCGACGGCGCGTGTCCCCTCCGGCAGGCCGGACAGGCCGGTCACCTGCGAGGGCGGCAACACCAGGACGGTCGCGGCCCCGCTGAACCGCCCGGTGAACCACATGCTGCTCACGGTGACCAACACCGGCCGCGCGACCTGCTACCTGTACGGCTACCCGGCCGTCCGCTTCGGCGAGGCCCAGTCGGTGCCCCCGGTCATCGAGGACTCGCAGCCGCAAGCGGTCGTCACGCTGGCGCCCGGCGAGTCCGGCTACGCCTCCGTGAACCTGTCCGCCACGGACGGCAGCGGCTCGCACGGCCACACCGTGAACTCTCTGACCGTCTACTTCCACGGCCGCTCCGGCAACGAGAGCGTCGGCACGGGCGCGCACCCCGCGCTGCCCGCGAAGGGCGTCTACGTCGACGACTCGCTCAAGGTCACCTACTGGCAGCAGTCGATGGACGACGCCGTCCAGTGGTGACGGCACGGCGGGAGCCCGCTCAGCCGTACGGCTGACCGCCGGCCGCCGCCGCGCCGGCACCGGTGCCGTACGGCAGGCGTGTGCGCCGGTACAGGGGGCAACCGGAAGCCACGGAGAAGTCGTTGGGCGCATCTCCGGTCACGACGGGTGACCGACGGCAGGGAGGTGGATGACGATGTGGTGGGTCTGGCTGGTCGCCCTCGTCGCGGCGGTGGCAGTGGTCGCCGGGGCGGTGGTCCTCGTTCAGGCACGGCGCCGATCGGGCACGGTGATCGCGGTCGACCGCGGGCGCGCCGGCCGGGGAGGCCGACGGTGAATTCCCTCGTACTCGCCTCCGAACTGTCCGGACGCGTGGTGGTGACCCTCGGCGGGGAGGCGGTGGCGCAGATCAAGGACGTCGTCTTCGACGGGCCGGCGGGCCGGATCACGGGTTTCACCCTGAGCGGGCGCGGCCTGCTGGCCGGGCCGCTCAAGCAGAGTCTCCGCTTCTCCCATGTGCACGCGGTCGGGCCGTCGGCGGTGATGATCGTCAGCCAGGCCCTCTTCGAGGACCGGGACGCGGTCGTCGGGCGCGGCGAAGCCGGTCGTGGCCGGGTCCTGGGTGCCCCGGTCCTCACCGAGGAGGGCACCGACATCGGCACCGTGGCGGACGTGGTGATCGAGACGGGGGCGAGCGGCCAGGTGGTCGGCTTCGAGGTCGCCGCCAACGACAACCTCGACGCGCAGCACCGCAAGGTGTTCGTGCCGCGCGGCCAGTCGCTGGCCGTCTCCGGCCAGGCCCTGGTCGTGCCCGCGCAGGCCCAGCGCTTCGTCGCCGACGACCTGCCCAGCTTCGCCCCCCAGGTCGAAGCCTTCCTCACCCACATGCGGCACCGCTGATCCGGCGCCGCCCCGCCGACGAAGGAGGACCCGCGATGCTCTTCTCCCAGGCCTTCGGCCTGCCGGTGATCACCGCCGACGACGCGACCAGCATGGGCAAGGTGGCCGACCTGACCGTCGACGCCCAGGACGCCACGGTGGCCGCGGTGCGGTTGTCCGGGGCGGCCGGCCGCGCCGAGGCGCTGGCATGGAGCGCCGTGGAGAGCGTGGGCCCGGACGCGGTGATCGTCCGCTCGCGTGTCACGGCAGAGCAGGGGCAGGACCGTCTCCCGGCCCATCACCGGGTACTCGGGAGCCGGGTCCTGACCGAGCACGGCGTCGAGCACGGAACGGTCAGGGACGTCGCCTTCGACCCCGTCTCCGGCCGCGTCCTCACGCTCTACACGGCCCTCGGCGAGATCGCCGGCACCCGCCTGATGGGCCTCGGCTCGTATGCCGCGGTGGTGCGCGCCGAACCCGTCTGAGCACGGCGCGCCCGACCGCCCCTGCACGCGGCCGGCTTCGCCGGCGGCCAGCCGTACAGCGTTCCGGATGCCCGCGCTCCGTACACCACCTCGCAGCCGAACGGCCCATGCGCCGCGGGCGGCCGGTCGGCCGCCCGCGAGCGGTCCGAGCCGTACGGCGGCGTCCCGGCGGGCGCCGTGACCACGGACGGTGCGACGGCGCCGGACCGTCCGGGGCCGACCGGGCGAAGTTCCTCCGCCGGGCAGCGCAACGCGCTCCGCCGGGGTGTGCGGGCGTCCCACCCCGGTGTTTGTCTGATGCCCGGACCTCCGGGCGACGGGCCCGGCGGGAGCGGGCACGCAGTGGAGGAGCAGGACATCGTGAGTTCCACCGAGGGGACATCCCAGGGCCTGATCCCCGCCCATCTGCTGCGCGGGCAGAAGGCGCTGGTGACCGGCGCGAACTCCGGCATCGGCCGGGCGACGGCCGTCGCCCTCGGCCGGGCGGGGGCCGACGTCGTCGTCAACTACGTGGCCGGCGGCGAGGAGGCCGAGAAGGTGGTCGAGGAGATCACCGGCTTCGGGGTCCGGGCGGCCGCCTACGAGGCGGACGTCTCCGACGAGCAGCAGGTCGTCGCCATGATGGACCGGATGGTCCAGGAGTTCGGCACGATCGACATCCTGGTCGCGAACGCGGGGCTCCAGCGGGACGCCCCGTTCATCGAGATGTCCCTGGCCCAGTGGCAGAAGGTCCTGGACGTCAATCTCACCGGGCAGTTCCTGTGCGCCCGGGAGGCGACGAAGGAGTTCCTGCGCCGCGGAGTGGTCCCCGAGGTCTCCCGCGCGGCCGGCAAGATCATCTGCATGAGCTCGGTGCACCAGATCATCCCGTGGGCCGGGCACGTCAACTACGCCTCCTCCAAGGGCGGGGTGCAGATGATGATGGAGACACTGGCCCAGGAGCTCGCCCCGAAGAAGATCCGTGTGAACGCGATCGCCCCCGGGGCCATCAAGACCCCCATCAACCGCGGCGCCTGGGAGACGCCCCAGGCCCGGGAGGACCTGCTGCGGCTGATCCCCTACGACCGCATCGGCGACCCCGAGGACATCGGCCACGCGGTCGTCGGTCTCGCCTCCGACCTCATGGACTACGTCGTGGGCACCACCCTGTACGTCGACGGCGGGATGACGCTCTTCCCGGGGTTCGCCACCGGCGGCTGACCCCCCTCACCCGGCCGTCGGCGCGGCGGCGGCCGGTGGCCGGGGCCGGCCGGTGCGGCCGCACTACCGCCGGTCGAGGGCTGCGTTCAGGGTGATGGCCGAGTCGATGAGGGCGAGGTGGGTGAACGCCTGCGGGAAGTTGCCGAGCTGACGGCCCGTCGGATCGATCTCCTCGGAGTACAGGCCCAGGTGGTTGGCGTACCCCATCATCTTCTCGAACACGAGCCGGGCCCGGTCGGTCCGTCCCGCGCGCGCCAGGGCGTCGACGTACATGAACGTGCACAGGGAGAACGTGCCCTCCGAGCCGCGCAGACCGTCGGGCGAGGCATCGGGGTCGTACCGGTAGACCAGGCTGTCGCTGACCAGTTCCTGCTCCATGGCGTCCAGGGTCGCCGTCCACAGCGGATCCCCGGCGGTGAGGAACCCGACCGTCGCCATGCGCAGCAGCGAGGAGTCCAGGACCTCACTGCCGTAGTGCTGGACGAAGGCCCGCCGGTTCTCGCTCCACCCCTTGGCCATGACCTGCTCGTAGACGGCGTCCCGCTCGGCCCGCCAGCGGTCGGCCGCGGACGGCCACCCGTTCGCCTCGGCCAGTCGCAGGGCGCGGTCGAACGCCACCCACGACATCACCCGGCCGTACGTGAAGTCCTGACGGCCGCCACGGGTCTCCCAGATGCCCTCCTCCGCCTGGTCCCAGTGGTCGGCCAGCCATTCCAGATCGGTCCGCAGCGAGGTCCAGCCCCCGTGCCCCACCTGGAACCCGTGCTGGTGCGCGAAGTAGATGCTGTCCAGCGCCTCGCCGTAGATGTCCAGTTGGAGCTGGGTGGCGGCGCCGTTGCCGATCCGGACCGGGGCGGATCCCGCGTAGCCCTCCCAGTGGCCGAGGATCTGCTCGCTCAGGTCCGAGGCGCCGTCGACCGTGTACATGATGTTGAGCGGGCCCGTGCTCCCGGCGCCGCCGGCCCGCTCCTTGACCCGGTCGCTCAGCCAGAGGATGAACGCCCTGGCCTCCTCCGTGAAACCCAGCCCCAGCAGGGCGTACACGGAGAAGGAGGCGTCCCGGATCCAGGTGAAGCGGTAGTCCCAGTTGCGCTCACCGCCCAGTTGCTCCGGGAGGGCCGCCGTAGGGGCGGCCACCACGGCGCCGCTGGGGGCGAAGGTCATGAGCTTCAGCGTGATCGCGGACCGCTCCACCACCTCCCGCCAGCGTCCGGTGTAGCGCGACTGGGCCAGCCAGCAGCGCCAGAACCCCGTCGCCTCGGCGAAGAGCCGCTCGTGTTCGTCGCGGCGGATCTCCCTGGGCGGTCCGTCGGCGCCCGTCTCCAGCACCAGCCCGCGCTGCTGGCCGGCCTCCAGGGTCAGCGAGAGCTGGAGGTCGGCGCCCCGGTCGGCGAGCACCTCCGTGAGCCGCTCGTCGTCCGGTTCCCGGACGGGATGCACGGTGAGCCGCGTGCCGTCCTCCGCCGCGAAGACCGCACCGTGCGGGGTGATGTGCAACTGGTGCTCGCTGCGCCCGTAGTCGAACCGCGGGGCGATCTCCACATCGAACGTCATGCTGCCGCGCACACAGCGGACCAGGCGGACCAGCCGGTGACGGGGCGTGGCCGTCGTACCGGTCACGGGCATGAAGTCGAGCACCTCACCGGCGCCGGCCTCCGTCATGAACCGGGTCACCAGGATCGCGGTGTCGGGCAGGTACAGCTGCTTGGTCGCATGGGTCGGGTGCGCGGGCCGGATCGTGCAGTGCCCGCCGTTCTCCTTGTCCAGGAGCGCCCCGAACACACTCGGCGAGTCGAACCGCGGGGAGCAGAACCAGTCAACCGTCCCCTCCGTGGTCACCAGCGCCGCGGTCTGCAGGTCGCCGATCAGCCCGTGGTTCTCGATGAGTGGGTAGCCGTCCATCGGGGCGCCCCTTCCGGTGTGCGGTTCACCCGAACGCACCCCCGGCATCAGCGTATGCCGCCGCTCCTGGACAGGCACGGCGGCACGCCCGCTGCCACCGGGGGCGCCGTGCGGTCCCAGGACCGCTCCGAGTGCTCGCACCTGCAAAGTGCATCCGGTGGCGTTCGCCCCTCATTGCGGCCCCGCGTCTCACGCTTCCCCGAGCGAATCGGCGCTCGGCCGGGATAGGTGGATCCGCCCCCTACTGCTGCATCCGCGAACGGCCGTTCCCTTTATCACATGCGGCATGTCCCCGTCACCCGAACAAATCAATGACACCACACGTGACAGCAAGCAGACGAGGTAGTAACCTCCTGAACAGTCCAGCGGAATTCTTGATGCGTTGCTTTCACGGAAATGGGAAACGGCGCAGCGAGTGGGATCCGTATTCCTAGGAACAGCGCAGGTGGGAGCGTTGGTGAATTCTCGGGAAAGGATTGTGGGTGGATTACACGGGGGATGTGCTTGCCGCCGGAGTGGTACGGGAGATTGGTGACGAGATTTCCGGTGAGCAGCTCGGGGTGCACCACGGATTAATAGCGGAGTTGAGCCCGGTCGAGTCTGTTCCGGTCTCGTCGATAATGCCTGGCGACTCTCCTCGTCTCGATGGGGAGGATCATTCGCATGCCCAGATCCTGGCGAATGTCGAACACCCGTTGCCGCCGATCATCGTGCACCGCCGTTCGATGCGGGTGATCGATGGATCGCACCGGCTCATGGCGGCGTCGATAAAAGGGCAGGAAACCATTGATGTCCGGTTCTTCGACGGTCCCGAGCAGCTGACCTTCCTCATCGCGGTCCAGGAGAACGTCACGCATGGCCTGCCGCTCACCCGGGCGGACCGCGAGGCGGCGGCGCGCCGGGTGCTGGCGGCGCAGCCCCTCTGGTCGGACCGGGCCGTGGCCGCGGTGACCGGGCTCTCGGCGCGGACCGTGGCCGCTCTCCGCAGGACCATCACGGAGTGTTCGACTGCGGACCCGACGCAGTTGAACGTGCGTTTGGGCAGGGACGGCCGGTACCGGCCGGTCAACTACAGCCAGGGGCGGCTGCGCGCCAGCGAGGTGGTGACGGCCTACCCGGAGATGCCGCTGCGCGAAGTGGCACGTCAAGCGGGGGTTTCGGTCGCTACGGCGCGAGATGTCCGGCAGCGGATCCAGCGGGGGGTCGACCCCCTGCCGCCGAAACTGCGCCTGGCCGGGCAGGACGCCGGTCCGAACAGGGAGGAGACGCCGGACCCGCCCGCCGACCGGGCGGCCGGTGAGCAGCCGTCCGTCCGCCCGCGGCCGGCTCCCTGCGAGGCCGCCGACTGGTCGGCCCTGCGCGCCAAGCTCCTCCAGGACCCGCTGCTGCGGTACTCGGAGTCGGGCCGGACCCTGTTCCGCTGGTACGACACGCACACGATCAGCACGCAGGACGTGACGGCGGGGGTCGACGGGGTGCCGCCGCACTGGATCAAGGAGATCGCGGCCGTGGCGCGTTCCTGCGGGGAAACCTGGCTGAATATCGCGAGAGAGCTCGAAGGTCAACGGCAAGAGGTCTGACCGCATACGGGGGCAATGCCGGTGGCCGGGACCGAATAGGTTCCCGGTCACCGGCATTCCTATGCTCTCCTTGACGCTCAAACCGAGTCGTACGACGATTCTTTGGCCTCTCGCGAAAGGAAGTTCGTATGCCAAGTCTGACCCGTGAGGAAGCAGGGGAACGCGGTGCCCTGCTTCTGGTCCGCTCCTATTGTGTCGACCTCGATCTGACCACCGGATCGGACACTTTCCGCTCGACGACGAAAATCCGGTTCGACGCCCGTGAGTCCGGGGCGGAAACCTTCCTGGACATCCAGCCGAAGGAACTCCGCTCGATCACGCTGAACGGCCGGGAGCTGGATGCCGGTGAATTGCGGGACGGCCGGTTCCCGCTCACCGGACTCGCCACCGAGAACGAAGTCGTCGTCGTGGCCGACATGGGTTACTCGCACGAGTGCGAAGGACTCCACCGCTATGTCGACCCCGCCGACGGCGAGACTTATGTGTATTCCTTCGTCTACGTCGACAATGCGCCCCGCGTCTTCGCCTGTTTCGACCAGCCCGACCTGAAGGCCCCGTACGAGTTCGACCTGACGGTGCCCGAGACCTGGCAGGTGCTCGGCAACAGCGAGGCCGTGCGCACCGGGCCCGGCCGCTGGAGGCTCACCGAGTCGCCGGCCCTGGCCACCTATCTGACCGCGCTGGTCGCCGGGCCGTACGCCTCCTTCCGGTCCGAGCACCACGGCACACCCCTCGGGCTGCACTGCCGGGCCTCGCTCGCGGACTCCCTGAAGACCGACGTGGAGGAGATCTTCGAGATCACCGCCCAGTGTCTGGACGCCTACACCGAACTCTTCGGTGTGGGGCACCCGTTCGCCAAGCTCGACCAGGTCTTCGTGCCCGAGTTCAGCGTGCTCTCGCTCGACCACCCCGGCTGCGTGCTGCTGCGCGAGCAGTACCTCTTCAGCTCGGCCGCCACCGACAGCGAGCGCGAGACCCGGGCCGTCGTCCTCGCCCACGGCATCTCCCTGCTGTGGCTGGCCGGACTGGTGACCAACACCTGGTGGAACGACCTGTGGCTGGGCCAGTCGCTCGCCGACTACATGGCACACCGCGTCACCAGCGAGGCGACCCGGTTCCCCGGACCGCCCACGACGTTCGCCGCCCGCCGCAAGGGCCAGGCGTACGTGCCCGACCAGCGGCCCTCCACCCACCCGGTCAGCATCGAGGGCCCGGACGTGCGCACGGTGCAGCTGGAGCTGGACCGGATCTCGTACTTCAAGGGCCACTCGGCGCTGCGCCAGCTCGCCGCGCACGTGGGCGACGACGCGCTGCGCGCCGGACTGCGCACCTACTTCGACCGGCACGCCTACTCCGCGGCGACCTTCGCGGACTTCCTCGCCGCGATGAGCGAGGCGGCCGGCACCGACCTGACCGACTGGGCCGACAAGTGGCTGCACTCGGCCAACGTGAACACGCTCACCCCCGAGTTCACCGTCGCCGACGGGCGCATCACCGCCGCCGCCGTCCGGCAGGGCGCCCCCGACAGCCATCCGGTGCTGCGCCCGCACACCATGGACGTGGGCCTCTACTACCCGGACGACAGCACCACCGTCCGGGTCCGGATCGACGGCGAGCGCACCGAACTGCCCGAGCTCGTGGGCCGTCCGGCGCCCGCGTTCCTCCTCCTGAACGACGGGGACCTCACCTACGCCAAGATCGGGTTCGACCCCGGTTCGCTGGCCGCGCTGCCGGACATGCTCCCGAGGCTCTCCCCGCTGAACCGGGCGATGGTCTGGTGCGCCCTGCTGCTGGGCGTCCAGGACGGGACGTTCCCGGCCGCCTCGCACCTGGCCCTGGTGAGCGGGATGGTGCGGGAGGAGACCGAGCTGTCGATCCTGGCCGAGGTCCTCGAACAGGCCCGCAACGACGTCGCCGACCGGTTCCTCGCGCCGGAGGAGCGGCCCGCGGCGATGGCCCGGATCGCCGAGGCGCTGCGCGGCAGGCTCGCCCGCACCGACGCCCGGGACGAGCGGATGATCACGCTCTTCCGGGGCCTGGTCGACTTCACTGCCGACACCATGGAGCTGTCCGGCTGGCTGGCCGGTGACGGGCTGCCCCCGGGGCTGGTCCTCGACACCGACGTGAGCTGGCGCATCCGCTACCGGCTCGCCGTGCTCGGCGGGATGGACACCGCCGACATCGCCGTGGCCCTGGAGGCCGGACCGGGCGCCGTCGCCGAGCAGTTCGCGACGAAGTGCCGGGCGGCACTGCCCGAGGCGGGGGCCAAGGAGGCGGCGTGGAACGCGATCATGCACGGCTCGGACCTGTCCAACTACGAACTGTGGTCCCTGGCCGAGGGGTTCTGGCAGCCCGAGCAGACGGCGCTGACGGAGCCGTACGTCGAACGGTTCTTCAAGGACATACCCGCCGCCGCCCGCAAGCGCGGCGACCTGGTGCTGGATCTGCTGCTGCGCTTCCTCTACCCGCGTTACGCCGCCACCCCCGCGACGCTCGCGGCGGCAAAGCGGATGCTCGCCATCGACGGGCTTCCGGTGACCCTGCGCCGCCGGGCGGCGGACCACACGCATGATCTGCGCCGGGTGGTCGCGGCCCGGGCGGCGTGGGCGGAGCAGGAGTGACGCGGCCGGCCGGGCGCTCCCCGCGGGTCGCGATCGTCGGGGGCGGGGTCGCGGGCGCCCTGCTCGCCTGGCGGACCGTCCGGGCGCCGGGCGGGGCCTCGGTGGACCTGTTCACCGAGGGCGCCGGGGGGCCGGTGGACGCCTCCAGGGTCTCCGGCGGGCTGGTCCGGGGCTTCGAACCCACCGTGGCGGCGGCGGTGCCGGCGGCGGAGAGCCTCGCCGAGATCAGGGGCAGCGACGTCCTGCGCGAATGGTCCGGGTACCGGGAGACCGGGGCGCTGTACGTCCTGCCCGCCGGTGCCGACGCACGGGAGCCGGCCGACGTCCTCCAGTCCTGTCTGCCGGGCTCGGCCGAGGTGGTCGGCCGGGACCGGGTGGTGGGTGACTTCCCCTTCCGGGACCTGCCGGCCGGCGCCGTCGCCGTGGTGGAGCGGTACGCCGGGCACATCTCGCCGCACCGGCTGCGCACCGCGGCCCTGGGGGCGGCGGCGGAGGCGGGGGCCACCGTCCACGGGACGGCGGTCGACGCGGTGACCCGGGACCCGGCCGTGCGGACGGCGGACGGCCGCACCCGGCGCTACGACCGGGTCGTCGTCGCGGCGGGCGCCTGGACACCCGGGCTGCTGGCCCGCAGCGGGCTGCCGGTGGCGGGGCTGCGCACCAAGCAGATCCAGTACAGCCTGTGTACGGCACCGCTGCGGGGACTCGGACCGTTCGTCGACGAGAACTCCGGGCTCTACGGCCGGCCCTACGAGGACGGCTCCTTCCTGCTGGGTGTCCCGACCGACCGGTGGGACGTCGATCCCGGCGCGGTCACGGCCGACACGGCGCTGGCGGCCCGGCTGGCGGAGAGCGCCCGGCGGGTCTTCGGCGTCGACGTCACCGTGGGCCGGACGGTCGCCTCCAGCGACTGCTACCACGATCCGGCAGGTCTGGAACTGCGGTCCCTGGGACCGGGACTGCACACCTTCACCGGCGGCAGCGGAGGCGCCGCCAAGACCGTGGTCTCCGCGAGCAGGAAGGCGGCCGCCGCCCTATTGGGCTGACCGCCGTACGCCATTCGGCAGACGTTCGCAATGAGTGCGGGCCGGGATATCTCCCGGCCCGCACTTGTTTTTTCGCACGTGTTCAACCTGGCCGTTCTATGCGCGTTCAACTTGGGGTTTCCGTTCAACTCGGGCCCCGCGCCCGACTGTTGATTCGGTCTTGGAGACCGGCGAAGATTCCATGCGGCCCCAGGAACCGCAGCGAGAGAGAGATATCTATGGCACAGCTTTCGCATGGCTTCGGAATTACCGGTTTCGGTTACTCGTTCGGCGAGGACCAGAATGTCGAAGAAGTAGCGGCAACCTATGTCCCCGATCCGGAACGCATTCTCCGGTGGGGTTACCACACCTTCCACCGGGCCCCCGACGACGTCACCACGACCGACCTGGCCGCCGAGGCCGCGCGCGACGCCCTCGCCCGCACCGGGCTCGACGCCGACGACGTGGACCTCCTGGTGCTGGCCACCTCCGAGCACCCCGAATACCCCCACTGGGACGGGTCGGCGGCGCTGGGCCGGGCCCTGAAGATGGAGAGCCGGCAGACCCTGCTGCTGAACGAGGGCTGTGCCTCGGGTGTCACCGGACTGGGCATCGTGGCCGGCGTCCTCGCCGTGCAGCCGGAGATCAACACCGTGCTGTTCGTCGCGGTGAACCGCGTCAGCGAGTTCCACCGCAACCGCATGACGGTCAACAACGCGGTGCACAGCGACGGCGCCGTGGCCGCGGTCCTGCGGCGCGGGCACGAGCGCAACACCTGGCTGTCCACCGAGCAGTTCACCGTCCCGGAGCTGTGCGACTGGTTCCGTACCGACTACGGCGGCGCGGTGGCGCCCCTGCCCCCGGAGGGCTGGTCGAGCAAGACGGCGCCGGCCGGTCACGTGCGCGTGCAGGAGCACTTCCGGCGCGACCCCGCGGGGCTCCGCGCCTTCGGCCAGGCGGCCATCACCCGCACCCTCGACGTCATCGACGGGGCGTGCAAGCGGGCCGGGGTCGGCCGCGACGAGGTGACGCACCTGATCTACATCAACGACCCGGACGGCATCGCCGACATCGCCGAGCCGCTCGGCCTCCCCCTGGAGCGCACCAGCTCCGAACTGGCCAAGGCGCACGGGCACATGGGCTCCGCCGACCAGCTCACCGCGCTCGGCGAGCTGATCGAGCAGGGCGTGGTGGCCCCCGGCGACCTGGTCGCGCTGACCGGGATCTCCATCGGGATGCGCTGGTACTGCTCCCTCGTCCGGGTCTGACCCGCGGCCGACAGGAAGGCACCGTCATCGTGAGCGAGAGCGAGAGCGAGAACCCGGCGGGCGCCCTGCGCGCGGCCGTACGGGAACGGCGCATGCCCGGCCCCCGCACCCGCCGGGCACTGCTCCAGAGCGACGATCCAACCCTGGCCCGGCAGGCCGGCCGGATCCTGAAGAACCTGACCGTGGACGGGGACCGGCCCCGCGAGGTCGAGGTGGCCGTGCTGGCCACCTGCACCATCGGACCGTTCGAACCCCTGCTGCGCGCCCAGCTGGTGGGCGCCGGACTGCTGCCCACCGTGCGCGCCGCGGACTACGGCACCTTCGACATGTCCCTGGCCACCGGGTCGTTCACCCGCGACGGCGACCCCGGGCTGGTCCCGGTGCTGCTGGACGCCGGATACTTCCTGCCGGGGGACTGGAGCGCCGCCGAGCCGGACGTGCTGGAGAAGCACGTCGAGGGGCGGCTGGAGGAGTTCCGCACCCTGCTGGCCGGCGCCCTGCAGCACACCGCCGCCACCGTCGTCGTGCACACCGTCCCGCTGCCCGCGCAGGTGCGCCACGGCATCATCAGCGTGCGCGCCCGGTCCCAGGTGGTCCGCGCCTGGTACCAGCTCAACGCGGCCCTGCTCGCCCTCGGCGAGGAGCACGCCCAGGTGGTCGCCGTCGACCTCGTCGGCGAACTGGCCGAGACACCGGTCCAGGCGGGCGACGTACGGCTGTACCGGTACGGCGACCTGCCCTACGGCGACGACGCCCTGCTGCTGCTGGCCCGGCTCGTGCGCCGGGTCGCCCAGGCCCGGGCGGGACTGTCCCGCAAGGTGCTGGCCCTCGACCTGGACAACACCCTGTGGGGCGGCGTGCTCGGGGAGGTCGGTGCCCAGGGCGTCCAGCTGGGCGGCCTGTACCCGGGCAACTGCTACACCGAGCTGCAGCGCACCGTGGCACGGCTCCGTGAGCAGGGCGTCATCCTCGTCCTGGCCAGCAAGAACGACCAGGACCAGGTGGACCGGGTCCTCGCCGAGCACCCGGACGTGGTGCTGCGGCCCGACACGTTCTCCGTGCGGATGGTCGACTGGTCGGCCAAGGCGGGCAATCTGCGCCGGGCGGCCGAGTCGCTGTCCCTGTCGACGGAGTCGTTCGTCTTCATGGACGACTCCGACTTCGAGCGCGCGCAGGTCGGCGACGAACTGCCGGAGGTCGCGGTGGTCTCCGCGGCCGGCGACCCCGCGTACCTGGTGGACTCGCTGCTGCGGGACGGCTGGTTCGACGTCGTGGCACTCACCGACACCGACCGCAAGCGCCCCGAGCTGTACCGCAACCGTGCGCTGCGCGGGGACTTCTCGTCCGGGTTCGACTCCTCGGAGGACTTCCTCAAGGCGCTGGACCTCGGTGTCGAGGTGGCGCCCGCCACGGAGTACACGATCAGCCGGATCTCCCAGCTCGCCGCCCGCACCAACCAGTTCAACCTGACCGGGATCCGCTACGACGAGGCGGCCACCCGGCGGATGAGCGAGGACGACGGCCACCTGGTGCTGTCCGTGTCGGTCACCGACCGCTTCGGCGACGAGGGCATCGTCGGCGCCCTGTGGGTGGAGCGCACCCCGGACGTGTGGCGGGTCCTCAACCTCGTCCTGAGCTGCCGGGTGCTGAGCCGGGGCGTGGAACGGGCCGCCGTCGGCTGGCTCGCCGGCGAGGCCGCGAAGGCCGGTGCCCGCACGGTCGAGGGCCACTTCCGGCGCTCCGACCGCAACGGCGTGGCCGCGGACTTCTGGACCGGCGCCGGATTCGCCCCGGCCGCTTCCGCGGAGGAGACGGCCGCCGCCGACGCCCAGGTCTTCACCCTCGACGCGGCCACCGCGGCGGGGATCGCACCCGAATGGATCGCACTGAACGAAAGGAATGGATCCCCGCATGAGTGAATCGGATTCGATCGAGGAGTCGGTGACCGAAATCATCGCCGACGTGCTGGGCGCCGACCCCGCGGACATCCCCGCCGACGCGGCACTCGCGGCACTCGGGTGGGACAGCATGAATTCGATGGAAGCCCTGGTGCGCCTGGAAAAGGAGTGCGCCGTCAGCCTCGACCTGCGGTCCTTCCACGCCGCTTACACCGTCACCGAGATGGTCGCGCTGATCGAGAAGGTCCGGGCCGGTGAGTCGTCCCGTCCGTGAGACGACGCCCCCATTCGCAGCAAGGAACTCCACCAGGAACTCCGGGAGGTACCAATTGCGGCACCAAGAAGTCGAAGTCCTCGCCATAGGCGCCGGTCCGGCGAATCTCGCGCTCGGCATCGCGCTGGAGGAGCTGGCGCCCAAGGAGCTGGCCGCCGGCACCCTGATCATCGAGCAGCACGACGACACGGTCTGGCAGCGCGGCATGATGCTGCCCTGGACCCAGAGCCAGGTCTCCTTCCTCAAGGACCTGGTGACGCTGCGCAACCCGCGCAGTGAGTTCTCCTTCGTCAACTACCTGTACTCGATCGGCCGGCTCGACGAGTTCATCAACCTCGGCACGTTCACGCCGTACCGCTCGGAGATCTCCGGATACCTGCAGTGGGTGGCCTCCTCGCTGCGCGAGGTGCAGGTCGAGTACGGCCGCCGGTGCGTGTCGATCGAGCCCGGTCCGGTCCAAGGCGGCGAGGTCTCCCACTGGCTGGCGCGGACCGCCGACGGCTCGGTCATCACCAGCCGGAACCTGGTGATCGGCGCGGGCCGGGACGCGTACGTGCCCGCCGAGCTCACCGGGCTGCCGGAGCACCGCGTCATCCACAGCACCCGCTACTCCGAGCGGATCGAGCAGGTCGACCCGGGCGAGGTGCGCAGGATCGTGGTGATCGGGGGCGCGCAGAGCGCCGCCGAGCTGCTGTGGGCCGCCTACCAGCGCTTCCCCGAGGCGCAGTGCACGATGCTGATGCGCTCGATCGGGCTGAACGCCTACCAGACCAGCAAGTTCACCAACGAGCTGTTCTACCCGTCCTTCATCGACGACTTCTACGCGACCCGGTCCGAGACCCGCCGCCAGGTGCTGCGCGAGATGCACGTCACCAACTACGCCGGGCTCGCTCCGGCCATGCTGGAGACGCTCTACCGCGAGATGTACCAGGAGCGGCTGCGCGGCACCGAGCGCATGCGGATGCTCACCCTGACCGACGTGGCGGGCGCCCGCATGGACGGCGACGAGGTCGTCCTGGAGACCGTCGACCGCAAGTCCGGCGACCGCGCGGAGCTGCGCTGCGACCTCGTCCTGCTCGGCACCGGCTTCGTGCGGGACATGCCCGCGATGGTGCGGGAGCTGGCCGCGGCGGCTGGCGCCGGCGAGGCCACCGTCGACCGCAACTACCGGATGCGGCTGCCGGAGTCGTTCACCGCCAACTGCTACCTCCAGGGCGTCAACGAGGCCACGCACGGCATCGCCGACTCCCTGCTGAGCGTGCTCGCCATGCGCTCCAAGGACATCGTGACCGACCTGCTGGCCCGCCGCGGCGCCGCGTCCGACGAGGCCCTGCTCGCCACGGCCCTGTGAGCGGACCCCGCCCAACTTCGTCAGCGCAACGAGCGGCAGAGGAGACGAACGTGGAAATCCGAGAGCTCGACCGGGACAACCTCGCACCGGACAACGGTCTGCGCGCCCAGCGCCTGTTCCCCTGGCCGGACCTGAACGCCCCCTTCGAGGGCTCCTGGTGCGTCGTACCGCCCGGCGCGGAATCCGGCCCGCACAGCCACCACGAGTACGAGGTCTGGATCGCCATGACCGGTGCGGCGGCGATCATCAGCGAGGGCCGGAAGGTGCCCTTCACCGCCGGTGACGTCGTCCACTTCAAGCCCGGTACCCGGCACCAGGTCGTCAACGAGTCGGACGCCGACTTCCAGATGTACGCGGTCTGGTGGGACGCCGAGCTGGCCGAGCGGTTCAGCGCCCGGCACCAGGAGGAGACGGCATGAGCGAGCGCGCCGAGCGCCGCGCCGTCGTCGTCGCGGCGACCCCCACCCCCAACGGCGACCTGCACATCGGGCACATGGCCGGCCCGTACCTCGCGGGCGACGTCTACAGCCGCTACCTGGCGGCCGACGGCCGGGACGTCATCTACACGACCTGCACCGACGACAGCCAGACCTACGTCACCACCACGGCCCGCCGGCTCGGCGTACCGCCGGAGCAGCTGTGCGCCACGTCCAGCGCGCAGATCGAGCGGACCATCACCGCGATGGGCCTGTCGATGCAGGGCCTGCCCCCCGTCGACGACCGCTACCGGGCCACGGTGCTGGAGTTCTTCACCCGGCTGCACGAGGCCGGCCGCCTGCGCGAGCGCACGGTGCGGCTGCCGTACGCGGAGCAGACCGGCCGGTACCTGTACGACGGCCTGATGACCGGCCACTGCCCGGTGTGCCTGACCGGCAGCAGCGGGGGCGTGTGCGAGGGGTGCGGACACCCCAACAACGCCGACGAACTGCTCGGCCCGCGGTCGGTGCTGGAGCCCGACTCCCCGGTGACCATCCGGGAGGCGACCATCCTGGTGCTGCCCATGGAGGAGTACCGGGACCGGCTGACCTCCTACTTCGCCGAGCGGCTCCCCCGCTGGCGGCCGCACGCCGCCCAGCTGGTCCGCGAGCTGCTGGCCCGTCCGCTGCCGGAGATACCGGTGACGGTGCCCGGCGACTGGGGCATCGAGGCGCCCTTCCCGGAGACGCCGGGGCAGATCCTCTACCCCTGGGTGGAGGCCATGCCGGCCGTCATGTACAGCACCTGGTGGTCGGCCGCGCAGCGCGGCGAGGCCACCGACAGCGTCGACGAGCTGTGGCGGGCCGAGAACGGGACCGAGCTCGTGTACTTCCACGGCTTCGACAACGTCTACCACTGGGGTCTGATGGACCTCGTGCTGCTGATGGCGCACGGCGACCGCTACGTCCTGCCCGAGGCCAACATCAGCAACGAGTTCTACGACCTGGAGGGCGAGAAGTTCTCCACCAGCCGCAACCACCTGATCTGGTCGGCGGACCTGCTGGCGGAGGTGCCCAGGGACCTGGTCCGCTTCTACCTGGCGCTGACCGCACCGGAGTACCAGCGCACCAACTTCAGCACGGCGGCCCTGACCGAGGTGACCGGGCGGCGGCTGACCGGGCCCTGGAACCGGCTGGCGGAGGCGCTCGCCGCCATCGCCCCGGCCGGCTCCGCGAGCCCGCTGCCGACCACCGCGGTGGGCCGGGCCCGGGCCGCCGGGATCATCGAACGGTTCCGCCTCACCTACGGGCTGGAGTCGTTCAGCCTGGGCCGCAGCGCCGAGAACGTCACCGCCGCGGTCGGCCGGCTGGCGGTGGCGGCCCAGGACGCGCTCGAGGGCGACGACCCGCTCGTCGCCGGCGACCTGCTGCTCCAGGTGCGGGCGCTGCTGGCCTGCGCCGCTCCGCTGCTCGTCGACACGGCGGCCGAGGCGGCGGCCGCGGGTGTGGAGCTGGCCCTGAACGCCGAACAGCCCGAGAAGATAGCGCCGTTCGCCCTGCCGCGGCTGCCGCTGGCCACCCGGGACGGCGCCGGACGCACGGAGGTGGCGGCATGAAGCTGCTCACGCTGGAGACGGTGCAGTACCTGAACTACTACCACGGCCGCTACCGGCAGGTGGAGGACCTGGGCGTCGACCTCTACGTGCTCAACGGGGAGGGCACGGAGGACTTCTGGCGGGCCGACCGCTATCGGACCGCGGGCTCCCGGAAGATCGACGACATCGTCGCCAGGGCCCGGGAATGGCACGCGGAGGAACGTTTCGACGGTGTGATCACCTTCTCCGAGTCCTCCGTCATCACCGTCGCCGCGGTCGCCGACGCGCTGGGCCTGCCGGGCATCGGCGTACCCGCCGCCGTGTGCAGCCGGAACAAGTACCTGATGCGGCAGGCCTACGAGCGGGCCGGCGCCCCGATCCCGTCCTTCCGGCTGGTGGAGAGCCTGGACGACGCGCTGGCGGCGGCGGCCGACTTCGGCTACCCGGTCATCCTGAAGCCGACCCTGGGCGCGGGCAGCCACTTCGTCTTCCGGGTCGACACCCCCGAGGAGATGGCCGTACGGCACGCCCAGGCGGCCGAGGGCATCCGCGACCTGTTCTGGGTCAACTCCGAGGCCGAAGGAGTGGACCTCGGCCCGAACGGGCTGCTCGTGGAGTCCTTCCTGGACGGCCGCGAGTACCTGATGGAAGCCGTCGTCTGGGACGACGACGTCTACCTCGGCTCGGTGGTGGACCGCATCACCGCCGAGGGCGGCACCTTCGACGACGACGTCCACCACGCGCCCACCTCGCTGGGACCCGAGGAGATCGAGAAGGTCCGCCGGGCCGTCCTGGCCGGGGCGCACGCCCAGGGGCTGCGGCGCAGCGTGCTGCACGCCGAGGTCAGGTACCACGACGGCGAGCCCCACCTGCTGGAGATCGCCGCCCGCGTCGGCGGGGGCGGCCTCGACCTCATCGCGCGCAAGACGGCCGACCACGACCCGATCAGGGCCGTGGTGGACATCGGGCGCGGCGTGCGGCCCGACGTACGGCACTTCCGGCCGACCGGCACCCACATCACCGCCATGTGCCTGATCAGCGAGGCGGGCGTGGTCGACCACGTGGAGGTGCCGCCGGAGGTCGCCGAGTCGGACCGGGTCTTCCTGCTGAAGATCACCGCCCGGCCGGGCGACGTGATCCGCCGGCCCCCGGACGGCAACACCATCCTCGGCTTCCTGGGGACGACGGGAGCCTCCCAGGAGGAGGCGTTCCGCACGATGACCGACTTCGCCTCCCGGATCAAGGTCACGTTCCGCCGGCCGGCTCCGCAGGAGTCCGCCGCGGTCTCCTGACCCCCGCCCCACCGTCCGACGACTCCCGTCCCACCTCTGCGCAAGGAGAACCGACAGTGCAGCAAGACACCACGCCCGCACCCCGCAGCACCGCGGCCGAGGGCGGCCGCCCCGTCCGGACGGTGCGGCCCCGGCGCTACCTGATGTGCTCGCCGGTCCACTTCGACGTCGTCTACTCCATCAACCCCTGGATGGAGCCGGAGAAGCCGACCGACACCGCCCTCGCCGTCGCCCAGTGGGAGCGGCTGCGCAGCCTCTACCTCGGTCTCGGCCACCAGGTCGAGCTGATCGAACCGGTCCCCGGCCTGCCCGACATGGTGTTCGCGGCCAACGGCGCCACCGTCGTCGACGGCAAGGTGCTGGCCGCCCGGTTCCGCCACGAGCAGCGCGCCGACGAGGGCCCGGCCTACGCCGACTGGTTCCGTGCGCACGGGTACCAGGTCCACGACGGCGAGCACATCAACGAGGGCGAGGGCGACTACCTCGTCACCGGGGACCGGATCCTGGCCGGCACCGGCTTCCGCACCGACCGGCGCTCGCACGCCGAGGCGGAGCGCTTCCTGGGCCTGCCGGTGGTGACCCTGGAACTGGTCGACCCGCGCTTCTACCACCTCGACACCGCCCTGGCCGTGCTCGACCACGAGGAGATCATGTACTACCCGGCGGCCTTCACCGCCGAGAGCCGCCGGAAGCTGCGCGACCTGTACCCGGACGCGATCGAGGCGACGGAGGACGACGCGGCGGTGTTCGGGCTGAACGCGGTGTCCGACGGCCGGCACGTGCTGCTGCCCGAGCAGGCCACCCACCTCATCGACGCGCTGTGGAGCCGCGGTTTCGTGCCGATCGGCGTGGACCTGTCCGAGCTGCTGAAGTCCGGCGGCAGCTCCAAGTGCTGCACGCTGGAGATCCGCGACCGGGTGCCGGGGGCCGACGCATGATCAACTACGACGGGCGCCGGTTCCGCCCGGCCGAGGCGGAGGCCGAGGGACGTACGGCGGTCTACCGGCAGGAGGGCGACCTGCTGTGGGGCAGCTTCTCCGGCGGCAGGGCCCGGCGCGGCTCGCTGACCGGCGTCTGCGCCCCCGACGGCTCCCTGGACTTCGCGTACTCCATGGTCCTGGACGACGGCGAGGTGGTGTCCGGGCGCTGCCGCAGCACCCCCGAGATCCGTGCGGACGGCGGCGTGGACCTGCGCGAGGAGTGGGTGCGCTACGGGGCCCACGCGGCGCAGGGCGTCTCGTACCTGAAGGAGGTCAGGTCATGACGTCGTCCACGCCCAGGAAGGGCGGCACGGTGACCTGGGCCTGCGCCCCGGGGTTCCCGCCCGCGGTGATCTTCCCCTTCACTCCCGCGGAGCGGATGGGGACCCGGAACATCTACGAGTTCCAGATGCTGATGTACCGGCCGCTGTACTACTTCGGCAGCCGCGGCACCCCGGACGTGGACTACGCCCAGAGCATCGGCGAGCCGCCGCAGTGGAGCGAGGACGGACTGACCGTCACGGTGAAGGTCAAGCCGTGGAAGTGGTCCAACGGCGAGACCCTGTGCGCGGACAACGTGCTGTTCTGGGTGAACCTGATGAAGGTCAAGGGCGACCGGTACGGCGAGTACGTGCCCGGGTACTTCCCGGACAACCTGACCTCGTACGGCAAACTCGCCGAGGACACGGTCTACTTCACCTTCGACAAGGCCTACTCGAAGAAGTGGGTGCTGATGAACCAGCTCAGCACCATCACCCCGCTGCCCAAGGCCTGGGACCGCACCGCGGACGGACCCGCCGACGCCTCCGGCGGCCTGGCCGACGTGGCCGCCGTCTACGACTACCTGATGGCGGAGCAGGGCGACATCGTCGACGAGGGCAACGAGCACCGCACCCGGTGGGCCGACAGCCCCATATGGAGCGTGGTCAGCGGCCCCTGGCGCCTGAAGAGCTACACGCTGGAGGGCCTGGTCACCTTCGTGCCCAACGAGCACTACTCCGGGCCCGACAAGCCGTACCTGGACGAGTTCCGCCAGGTGCCGACGTTCTCGGACGACGAGGAGTACGAGCTGCTCAAGGCCGGCCCGCGCGCCGAGGGCGGCATCCAGGTCGGCTACCTGCCGCTCAGCTTCGCCTCCGAGCCGGCCACCGACCCCACCGTGGGCGGGCCCAACCCGCTGGCGGAGCACTACACGCTGGTGCCGCAGGCCGCCTTCTGCATCCGCTACTTCTGCCTCAACTACAACAACCCCACGGTGGCCGGGAAGATCTTCCGGCAGACGTACTTCCGGCAGGCGCTGCAGAGCACGCTCGACCAGGACTCCGCCGTGCGCGACATCTACCAGGGCTACGCCTACCGGCAGAACGGCCCCGTGCCGATGGTCCCGGCGACCGACCTCGTCTCCCCGCGGCAGCGCGAGGGAGCCTGGCCGCTGCCGTTCGACGTCGACCGCGCCCGGGAGCTGCTGGCGGCCAACGGCTGGGACACCAGCACGACGCCTGCGGTCTGCGTGAACCCCGGCACCGGACCCGGCCAGGCCGGCGAGGGCATACCGGCGGGCACCAAGCTGAGCTTCTCGCTGCGCTACGTGGAGGGGCGCCCGGCACTGACCCGGCTGATGGAGAAGTACCAGAAGGACGCCGCCGCCGCCGGCATCGAGCTGCGCATGGAGGAGGTGTACGGCTCGGTGCTCGTCGCCGAGGACGCGCCCTGCAGTGCCGGACCCGACTGCCTGTGGGAGATGACCTGCTGGAACGGCGGCTGGGCCTACCACTACCCGAGCGGCGAGATCCTGTTCCAGACCGGCGCGGGCGGCAACTTCGGCAACTACACCGACCCCCGGGCCGACCAGCTCATCGAGGCGTCCGTCACCTCGGACGACCTGGAGGCGCTCTACGCCTACCAGGACTTCATCGCCGAGCAGGTGCCGGTCATCTTCACACCGAACTTCCCCATCAGGCTCTTCGAGGTGTCGAACGACCTCGGGGGATTCGGGCCGGTGAACCCGTTCGGGATGATCAACCCCGAGAACTGGTACTACCGCGAGGACACGTGACGTGAGCCTGTCCGTGTCCTCGGTGTCCCCCGTGTCCCCCCTGGGGGCGCACGCACTGCTGATGTTCCTCCTCCAGGTCGGGGTCCTGCTGGGGTCGGCCGTCCTCCTCGGCGGGCTGGCCCGGCGGGCCGCCCTGCCCTCCCTCGCCGGCGAACTCGTCGCCGGCGTGGTGCTGGGGCCGTCCCTGCTCACCCCGCTGGCCCCCGGCTTCGCGGCCTGGCTGCTGCCCCGGCAGCCGGACTCCATGCACCTGCTCGACGCGGTGGGACAACTCGGCGTGCTGCTGCTGGTGGGCATCACCGGCATGAACGTCGACCTCGGGCTGGTCCGCCGCAAGGGCAGGGCCGCCGTCCTGGTGAGCGCGGGCGGCCTCGTGGTGCCCTTCGCCGGCGGTCTGGCCGTGGCCCTGGCGCTGCCGGCCGCGCTCCTCGCCGACGGCGTGGACCGCACCGTCTTCGCCCTGTTCACGGGGGTCGCGCTGTGCGTCAGCGCGCTGCCGGTCATCGCGAGGACCCTGCTCGACATGGGGCTGCTCCACCGCGACATCGGACAGCTGATCGTCGGCGCGTCCGTGGTCGACGACATCGCCGGCTGGCTGCTGCTGTCCGTCGTCTCGGCGATGGCCACCACCGGCGTGCACGGCCCGGACATCGTCTGGTCCGTGGTCTGTCTCGCCGGGCTCCTCGCCGGTGCCGTGTTCCTGGGCCGCCCGCTGGTCCGCCGCCTGCTGCGGTGGTCCGGCCGGTCCGGCAACGGCGAGTCCCTGCCCGCCCTGTGCACGGTGCTCATCGTGCTGGGGGCGGCGGCCAGTCACGCCCTGCACATGGAGGCGATCATCGGCGCCTTCCTCGTCGGGGTCCTGATCGGCTCCTCGGGGGAGGCCGACCGGGAGCGGCTGGCCCCGCTGCGGGTCTTCGCCGTCACCGTCCTCGCCCCGCTGTTCTTCGCGACCGCGGGCCTGCGGATCGACCTGACCGCCCTGGCCCGCCCCGAGGTGGCCGGCTCGGCCCTGCTCGTGCTGGCCGTCGCCATCGCCGGCAAGTTCGCCGGGGCGTACGCGGGGGCCAGGGCGGGCCGGCTCGGTCACTGGGAGGGACTCGCGCTCGGCGCGGGGCTGAACTCCCGCGGGGTGATCGAGGTGATCATCGCGATGGTCGGGCTGCGGCTCGGGATCCTCACCACCGAGATGTACACGATCATCGTCCTGGTCGCGATCGTGACCTCCGTGCTCGCCGCGCCGTTGCTGCGCGCCGCCGTACGCCGCATGCCCGTCACCCGCGAGGAGCGGGTGCGGGAGCGGGTGATGGCCGGCGAGCCGGTGCTGGAGTCGAATTCCTGACGCATACGCGACGAATTTCCGACGCTCCGGATTCCCACCTCGTATCCGGCACTAGCGTGAGGCCGACCCGTCCACGTCCGTGCACGCTCGGCCACCCCAAGTCCTGAAGGGAAAAGGCAATATGACACAAGTGCAGCCGGCGACGGGGCAGCGGCCGCTGCTGCTCGTGGTGGCCACGGGCATGCGGACGTATCGCGAGTATCTGCTGCGCTCCATTCGCAGCGAGTTCGACATCCACCTCTTCCATGTGGACGAGCCCACCTGGGAGAAGGAGTACATATCCGGCTGGACGGTCCTGCCCAGCACCCTGAACGGCCCGGCGATGGCCGACGCGGCCCGCCGGCTGCACGCGGACACGCCCGTCGCCGGCGTGCTGTGCTGGGACGAGGGACGCATCCACGCCGCCTCCTACGTGGCCGAGGCGCTCGGACTGCGCAACGGCGAGCCGGACGTGATCTGGCGGCTGCGCGACAAGGGCCAGACCCGCGCGGCCCTCGACGCCGCCGGGGTCGCGCAGCCCCGTTCCCTGCCGGTCAAGACGCTCGACGAGGCCCTGGCCGCGGCCGGCCGGATCGGCTACCCGGTGATCCTCAAGCCGCGCGGACTCGGGGCCAGCCTCGGTGTCGTACGCATCGACGGCGCCGCGGAGCTGGCGGAGAAGTTCGCGTTCACCGCCGGGATGAAGGGGCCCGACCCCGAGCCGCTGCTCTACAGCACCGACCAGCCGGTCCTCGTCGAGGAGCTGGTGACCGGAGCGGAGATCAGCGTCGACGCGGTCGTCCAGGACGGCAAGGTGACGCCCCTGTTCATCGGCCGCAAGGTCGTGGGCTACCCGCCGTACGCGGAGGAGACCGGCCACTTCGTGGACGGTGACGATCCGCTGCTCACCGATCCGCAGCTGCTGGACGCCCTCCAGGACACCCACACCGCGCTCGGCTTCCGGGACGGCTGGACCCACAGCGAGTTCATGCTGACCGCCGCCGGCCCGCGCCTGATCGAGGTCAACGGCCGGCTCGGCGGCGACATGATCCCCTACCTGGGCATGCTGGCCACGGGCATCGATCCGGGGCTGGCGGCGGCGCGGGCCGCCTGCGGCATCACGCCCGACGCCGCCCCGTCCCGCCGTCGGGTCGCGGGCATCCGTTTCTTCTACGTCGAGCACGACGACACGCGGATCGAGTCCGTCACGTTCCGCGAGACGGGCCTGCCCGCCGGGGTCGAGGAACTGGTGGCCGTGGCCAGGCCCGGCGCCGTCGTGTCACCTCCGCCGAAGGGCACGGTGTGGGGGCGGATCGCCTTCGCCATCGCCACCGGCGACTCCGTCGAGGAGTGCGGCGCCGTACTGGACGCCGCCGAGTCGGCACTGGACGTGCGAAGCGATCACAACGCCCCCATGCGAGAGATGAGTTGAACGTGCATGGCAACTGAGGAGAAAAAAGACGAGAACGTGGCGATCTGGGCCACGTTCAGGAATTCGTCGGCGGCCGTGAAGACCATCCTCGCGGGCGTGCTGCTGAGCAAGCTGGGCGGATTCCTCAACGTCTTCATCGTGCTCTACCTGACCTACCGCGGCTACTCCGACAGCGAGGCGTCCTACGCACTGGGCGCCTACGGAGCGGGCGGCGTGGCCGGCGTGCTGCTCGGCGGCACCCTCGCGGACCGCCTCGGCGCCCGCAACGCCACGATCCTGGGCATGGCCGGCACCGCGGTCCTCACCGCGGCGCTGCTCCACCTGCCCAACTACCCCTCGCTCGTCGTGGCGGTCGTCCTGGCCAGCCTCATGGCCCAGCTCTACCGGCCGGCCGCGGCCGCCCTGCTCTCCGAACTCACCTCGGGCAGCAGCCAGGTCGTCGTCTTCGGCATGTACCGGTGGTGCCTGAACGTGGGGGCCATGGCCGCGCCCATGGTCGGCCTCGGCCTCTACCACCTCGGCGGGGAGAGCTACACCCTGCTGTTCTGGGGCGAGGCGGTGATCGCGCTGGCCTACGCCCTCGTCGCGGCCGTCGTCCTGCCCCGCCGGGCCGCGCGGGCTGCGACGGACACGGCCGCGTCCGAGGAGGAGAGCACGGCCGGGGGGTACCGGGCGATGCTCCGCGACCGCCGGTACGTGCTGTACCTGACGGCCACCCTGTTCAACGCGATCATCTACGTGCAGTACCTGTCCACGCTGCCGCTGGACGTGGAGGCCCACGACTTCGACCTGTTCTGGTACACGGCCGCGGTCTCCCTCAACGGCTTCCTGGTGATCGCCTTCGAGCTCCCGCTCACGAAGGTGACCCAGCAGTGGCGCACGAAGATCACGGTGGGTGTGTCCTTCGCCCTGGTGGGCCTCGGCGTGGCCCTGTACGGCATGCCGATGGGCGCCGCCGTGATCATCGGCGCCACCCTGGTCTGGACGCTCGGTGAGATCATCGGCGGCCCCGCGATCTTCGCCCACCCGGCGACGGCGGGCCCCGCGCACCTGCGCAGCCGGTACATCGGCGCGTTCCAGTTCATGCACGCGCTCGGCACGGCCATCGGACCGGTCCTCGGCGGCCTGCTGTTCGTACGGCTCGGCCACGACGTCTGGCCGCTGCTCGGTGTGATCGGCCTGGCCGCGGCGGGACTCGGCGTCGCCGCCGTCCGTACGCCTGCCCCGGACCGGACCGAGCCGGCCGACGAGCCGGCCGTGCAGCCGGCCGAGGCGTAGCCCCCCCCCGCACACGAGGAACGGCCGCCGGCCCGCATGGGCCGGCGGCCGTCGTGCTGCCGTCGCGGCGGCCGGTCAGCCGGTCGCCAGGCTCCGGGCGAACTCCTCCAGCGCCGGGCCCGGTACGGGCACCACCGAGGTCTGGTAGCTCGCCATCATCTCCGGCACCACCTCGTCGTACTTCGCCAGCCACTCGTCAGTGGCGTACACCGACTGCGACAGGGCCACCCGCTCCTCCTCGGAACGGAAGGCGCGCAGCAGGTAGTAGCCGTCCTCGTCGTTCCGGGACGGCCCGTGCGCGACCACGGTGATGCCGCAGTCGCGCATGAGCGGGATCGTGCCGTCCCTGCTGATGCGGTGGAACTCCTCCCGCAGTCCCGGCTTCACGGTGAACAGCCGGATCTCCAGCAGCCATGGTGCCGCGTCGCTCATGTCTTCTCCTCGACTGGTCACTTGACCCGGACTCCGGCCTTCCAGACCCCGGTGATGTGCTCGGGCTGCGCCAGCACCTCGATGTCCACGAGCGGGTCCTCGTCGAGGACCAGCACGTCGGCGTCGTACCCCTCGCGCAGCTGCCCCGACAGCGGCGCCTGCGGTCCCAGGGTGGCGGGGCCGGTCGCGGTGCCGGCCTCGATGGCCTCCAGCGCGGTCATGCCCGTCTTCACCAGCAGCGGCAGCTCGCGTCCGTTGCGGCCCCACGAGTCGGGCAGCTCGGTGCCGGTGAGCGCGATGTCGGTGCCCGCGGCGATCGTCACGCCCTGCTCGCGGGCGATGGTGAGGGCCTCCGCGTGCCGGCCGGCCGTCGCCTGCAGCTTCTTCAGGGCGTACTCCGGCAGCATGTGGCCGTTGTCGAGCAGCTCCTGGAAGATCGTGCGCGTGGTGACGAGGATGGCCCCGCACTCGCGCATGGCCACGGCGGCCTCCTCGTCGAGGTACGTGCCGTGCTCGATGGTGGTGACCCCGGCCTCCAGGGACGCCATGATGCCCGGCTTGCCGTGGCAGTGCGCGGCGACGATACGGTCCGCCATCCCGGCGACCTCCACGATCGCGCGCAGCTCGGCGTCCGTGAACTGCTGGTGCACCGGGTGGTCGACCTCGGACAGCACACCGCCGGACGCGCACACCTTGATGAGCTTGGCGTTGCGGCGCAGCTGCTCCCGCGCCGCCCGTGCGCACTCCGCGGGCCCGTCGGCCAGCCGCAGCTCACCGCCGAGGTGCCCGAAGTCCTCCACCCAGGACGTCGGGTAGCTGTGCAGGTCGGCGTGGCCGCCGGTGGTCGACAGGGTGGTGCCGGCCGGGTAGACCGACGGGCCCAGGACGGTGCCCTCCTCGATCGCCCGGACCAGGTGGATGCCCAGGCCGCCGGTCTCCCGTACGGAGGTGACCCCGGCGTTCAGCGCGGCCCGCAGATCGGTGGTGATGCGGGCCGCACGCAGGGCGATCGGTTCCTGGGGCAGCACGCTGAGGTCCGCCGAGCGCAGACCCATGAAGTGGCCGTGGCAGTCCCACAGTCCCGGCATCACCGTGCGGGCGCGGACCGTGTCCGCCTGTGGGGTCGGGGGGGCCTCGGTGGCGGGACCGGCGTAATCGATGGTCTTCCCGTCGAATACGACCACGCCGTTCTGAATCGGTTCGCCGCGACCGGGGATTAACTGTTCCGCTTCGATTCGCTGCAACATGCAGGGAGCAAACCAAAGGGGTGTTCCCCTGACAACCGGTGTTCGGGAAGGCTAGTTGCCCCTGACGGGCGCGATTCCGTTCACGGCGTCAGAACGGCGCCCGCGTCCACGGAATTCCGGGCCAGTTGCGCGGCCCGGTGCCGGAACACATGCCGGTACGTCTGCGGGGAGACGGTGGTGACCCGGCCGAAGTGGTAGCGGAGATTGGCGGCCGTGCCGAACCCGGTGCGCCGCGCGATGTGCTCCACCGGTTCGTCCGTGGTCTCCAGCAGCTCCTGCGCCAGCCGGACCCGCTGCTGGAGCAGCCACTGCAGCGGGGTGATGCCGAGCCGGTCCCGGAACCGGCGCGCGAACGTGCGCTCGCCCAGCCGGGCGACCCGGGCGAGCTGCGGAACGGTCAGCGGCTCGTGCAGCCGCTCCTGCGCCCACTGCAGCACCGGCGCGAGGTCGTCGCTCGCCTCCGCCCGCACCAGGGGCTTGGTGTACTGCGACTGGCCGCCCTCCCGGTGCGGCGGTACGACCATCCGGCGGGCCACCTCGTTGGCGACGGCCGCGCCGTGGTCCTGGCGCACCAGGTGCAGGCACAGGTCGATGGCCGAGCCGGTGCCGGCCGAGGTGAGGATGTCGCCCTCGTCGGTGTAGAGCGCGGAGGGGACGAAGTCGACGTCGGGGAAGCGGTGCGCGAAGTCCCCGGCGTTCATCCAGTGCGTGGTCGCCGTACGGCCCGTCAGGAGTCCCGCGGCGGCCAGCACGTAGGCGCCGGTGCAGATCGAGACGATCCGCTTGCCCCTGCCGTGGGCCTCGCGCAGCACCTCCACCAGCCGCGCGGGCGGATCGAGCTGGACCGGCCGGGCGCACGCGGAGACGAGGATGGTGTCGGCGTCGAGCAGGTCGTCGAAACTGTAGGGGGTGCGCACCTGCAGACCGGCCGCCGTGCGCAGCGGGCCGGACGGGTCACCGCACATGCGCAGCTCGTACCAGGGGTCCACGAGATCGGAGCGGTCGGTCCCGAACACCTCGCACGGCACGGCCAGTTCGAACGTCGGTGTGGCATCCGTGACGGCGATCGCGATGACGTGGGGACGCATGTCGGTAATTTAGCGCACGTTGTCAAAACAGCCGATGGTGCGGACGGAAGTCCCGAGGCCATGCTGGCCCGCATGAGCGAAGCAACGTCAGAACCCTCCGGGGGAACCCTCAGCGCGGTCCAGGGCACCGCGATGTACGTGGGCGCCGTGCTCGGCACCGGTGTCATCGCCCTGCCCGCACTCGCCGCCGAGAAGGCCGGCCCCGCGTCGCTGCTGGCCTGGCTGGCCCTGGTCGTCCTGTCGGCTCCGCTGGCCGCCGCCTTCGCCGCTCTGGGTGCCCGCTACCCCGACGCGGGCGGGGTGTCGACGTACGCCAGGAAGGCGTTCGGCGAGCGTGCCTCCGCCGTCGTCGGCTGGTGCTTCTACCTCGCCGTACCGCCGGGCGCGGCCGCCGCGGCCCTCTTCGGCGGCGCCTACGTCTCCTCCGCCGTGGGCGGCGGCACCACCACCACGACCGTCACCGCCGCCGGGCTGATGGTCGTGGTCACCGGCGCCAACACGATGGGCCTGCGCGTGACGGGACGGTTCCAGTTCATGCTGGCCGGGCTGCTCGTCACGCTGCTGCTGATCTCCGTCGCGCTGTCGCTGCCGAAGGCGGACACGGCCAACCTCGAACCCTTCGCCCCGCACGGCTGGTCCGCGGTCGTGCCGGCGGCCGCGCTCCTGGTCTGGAGCTTCGCGGGCTGGGAGGCGATCACCCACCTGGCCGGCGAGTTCAAGCGCCCGGCGCGCGACCTGCCCCGGGCCACCTACTCGGCCGTGGTGATCGTGGGCACGCTGTACCTGCTGGTGGCCTTCGCGGTCATCGTCGTCCTCGGGGCCGGCGCCTCCCACTCCGACGCCCCGCTCGGCGACCTGATGGCCCGGGGCCTGGGCGGCAACGCCCGCTACCTCGCCGCGGGCGCGGCACTGCTGCTCACCACCGGCGCCATGAACGCCTACTACGCCGGTGCCGCCAACCTCGGTGCCGCCCTCGCCCGCGACGGCGCGCTGCCCGGCTGGATGTCCCGCGGCAGCGTCGCCGGAGAGGTGCCGCGGCGCAGCCTCGCCGTCGTGTCCGCCCTGTCCTTCCTGGCCCTGTTCGCCGTGGAGCTCACCGGCCTGGGCACCGAGCCGCTCGTCCTGCTCACCACCGGCTCGTTCGTGGCCGTCTACGCGGTCGGCGTGGCCGCCGCCGTACGGCTGCTCCCGAAGGGGACCAAGGGACACGCCTCCGCGCTGGGCGCGTGCGTCGCCGTGGCGGCCCTGCTGATCATGGCCGGCCTCTACCTGCTCTGGCCGCTGGTCGTCGCCGGCGCCGCCCTGCTCTACCTGCGGCTGAACCGGCGCCGCCGCGCACTGGCCGAGCAGGCCGTCGTACCCCCGGTGCCGCCGCTGGAGACGGCCGCCGACGCGCAGGAAGCGGCATCGTGACCCTCCCGGCGCACACCGCGGCCACGCCCGCCGCGTGGTCGCCCCCGACCGTACGGAGCCTGCACCTCGCGGTGGCCGCCTTCCTGGGCCGGGACGTCGACGCGCCGGCTCCGCCGGTGACGGCCTCGTACGCGCCGCTGGCGCACGACGACCCGCCCGCCGCGCTGAAATGGCTGAACTCCTGGGGATGCAGGATCCGCTATCCCCGCCCCGGCGAGGCGGACGTCTTCGGTCCCGCACTGCGCGCGTGGACAGCGCGCTGGTACCCGCTCCTCCCGGGCCCGGACACCCCGCTGCGCGAACTCACCGACGACGACATCGCGCCCCTCGGCGAGTGCTACGCCGACCTGTCCGCGCTCCGCGTCGGCCCGCCGGAGCGCCCCCGCACCCTGGGCGCGACCGCCGCCTCGAAACTCCTCCACGGGCTGCGCCCGCGCACCCTCGTCCCCTGGGACGAGGCCATCGCCCGCAGGCTGCACGGCGCCCGGGACGCCGCGGCCTACGTGGCGCACCAGCGGCTGAACCGGGACTGGGCCCGGCGCGTCCTGGCCGACAGCGGCCTGGAGGAGGAAGAGCTCGCCGTCCTGTACAGGTGTCCCGGACGGCCACTCGCGAAGATGCTGGACGACTACGCGTACATCACATTGACTCGAACGGACACAAGGTGATCCTTCGTATAGACCACATCGGGCTGGCCACCGAGGACCCCGATGGTGTTGCCGCCTTCATGACCACGCTCGGCATGCGCAAGTACGACGAAGGGCACGCCGACGACTACGGGGTGGCCTGCGAGTTCTGGCAGTTCGGGGGCGGCCTGGGCAACCCGGCCGTGGAGATCGTCTCCCCGACCCAGGAACGCTCCGCCATCAGCGGCCGCCTGCAGCGCCAGGGCGCGGGGCTGTACCACATCGCCTTCGAGGTCGACGACCTCGAAAGCGAGACGGCCCGGCTGCGCGCCCAGGGCTTCACGGCGGTCGACGCCCAGCCCTGCAAGGGGGCGCGCGACGGGATGACGGTGGTCTTCCTGTACGCCCCGGCGCCGGCCAGCCTGCTGATCGAACTGGTCCACTACGCACCGGACCGGGGGTGCGGCGCGTGATCACCCTCGACGACGTCCGCGCGGCGGCACTGCACCTGCCCCGCACCCAGGAGCATCTGGTCCGGGAGTACGTGAAGTTCAAGGTCGGCCGCATCGTGTACGCCTCGGTCTCCCCGGACGAGACCACGATGGGCTTCGCCTTCCCCCGCGAGGAACGCGAGTCCCTGATCGCCTCCGAGCCCGACAAGTTCCAGCTGCCCCGCGCCTCCGACCTGCGCTACAACTGGGTCCAGTTGCGCATGCCGGCCCTCACCCCCGAGGAACTGGCCCCCCTCGTCGTGGACGCCTGGCTGATGGCGGTCCCCAGGTCCGTCGGCGAGGCCTACCTGGAGTCACTGCCCGCGCAACCGTGACACCGCCGGCCCGGCCGGGCCCACCACCCCGGCCGGGCCGCTGCGTTCACGCCCCCCTGCGACACGGACACCGACCCGGTGTCCTTGTGATCACAATAAAGTCACACGCCTTCGCGGGTTCTTCACATCTCCCTCCGGTGGATTATCTTCTTGCTACTTACAACTTTGGGGGACGAACTGCCGCCAGGCGGGGTATCTGCCTGATTCCGGCATGAAGCGGTCTGCTTCGGATTTCGTCGAAGCGGCCGGCCTCCCCCTGCCCAGGGGGACATGACGCCGCTCGCACCCCTGTAGCCACCGGCGAAGCAAATGGAGTGTGAGCATGGCAGCCACCGCTGCACCGGATCCCGCCGTGCCCGGGGGAGCGGCTGACAGTGACGAGCCGGCCCCCCGCCTGACCGTCATAGGTACGGGCTACCTCGGGGCCACCCATGCGATCTGCATGGCCACCCTGGGCTTCCACGTCCTCGGCGTGGACGCGGACGCGGGGAAGGTCGGCAAGCTCAACTCGGGCGAAGTGCCCTTCTTCGAACCGGGACTTCCCGAGCTGCTGACGAAGGCACTCGACTCCGGCCGCCTGCGGTTCACCACGAGCTTCGCCGACGCTGCGGAATTCGGCGACGTGCACTTCATCTGTGTCGGCACCCCGCAGCAGCCGGGTTCGGACGCCGCGGACCTGCGATACGTGGACAGCGCGGTCACCGAGCTGGCGGCACACCTTCGCCGGCGTGCCCTCGTCGTCGGCAAGTCGACCGTGCCGGTCGGCACGGCTGCCCGGCTCACCGAGCTGGTGCGGCGTGTCGCTCCTGCCGGACGGGAGGTCGAAGTCGCCTGGAACCCGGAGTTCCTGCGCGAGGGGTACGCCGTGGACGACACATTGCACCCCGACCGGCTGGTCTTCGGGGTGTCCTCCGACTGGGCCGAGAGCCGGCTGCGCGCCGCCTTCGGCCCCGTCATCGACGAGGGGACGCCGGTCGTGGTCGCCGATCTGACGACGGCGGAGCTGGTGAAGATGGCCGCCAACTCCTTCCTCGCCACGAAGATTTCCTACATCAACGCCATGGCCGAGATCTGCGAGGCCACCGGTGGTGATGTCACCCGGCTCGCCGAGGCGCTGTCCCACGACGACCGGATCGGCGGCCGCTTCCTCAAGCCTGGCCTGGGGTTCGGCGGCGGATGTCTGCCCAAGGACATCAGGGCCTTCGCCCACCGCGCCGAAGAGCTGGGCGTAGGCCAAGCGGTCAGCTTCCTGCGGGAAGTGGACGCGATCAACAAGCGGCGCCGGGAACGCACCGTGGAGCTCGTCGCGGAACTCGTCGGCGGCAACCTCACGGGCGTGCGAGTGGCGGCACTGGGTGCGGCCTTCAAGCCGAACTCGGACGACATCCGCGACGCTCCGGCCCTCGACGTCGCCACCGCGCTGCATCGGCTCGGGGCGCAGGTGACGGTCACGGACCCGGCGGCCACGGACAACGCCCGACGGGGCCATCCCGAACTCACCTACGCCGCAGACGCGATGTCCGCGGCGGCGGGCGCCGATGTCGTCGTACTGCTCACCGAGTGGAACGAGTTCCGTCTCGTCGACCCCGAGGCGATGGGTGCCGTCGTCGCGCGAAAGCGCATCATCGACGGCCGGCACGCACTGGATCCGGCCCAATGGCGCGCGGCGGGCTGGGAGTACCGCGCCCTCGGCCGTCCCTGATCCCTGCTTCGCCACATGGTCAACCTGAAAAAGACGTCGGTTTGCCGCGCCTCGTTGCCTGATGTGTCACAGGTCACAGTCCACCAGGCCTGAAGTCCTTCAACGTTCACATATGATCTTCACGCTTTCTACAAAAAATCTTCACTTCTGGGGGGAGTTCTCTATGTCGGACGGTCAGCAGCTCGCCGCGACCGGCGCCGGTGGTCTCACGGTCGCCGGGGTGACCATCTACACCGGGTGGTGGATGGTCGCCGTGGCCGCCAGCGTGGTCCTGGCGGGAATCTTCGTGACCCGTATGGGCTTCCGCAGGCGCCAGTCCGTGGGCGAGGAGTGAGCCGCGGACACCGCGAGCAGGAACCGGTGCTGTCCGCCTGGCAGCACCGGTCGGGCTCCGTACTGATCGCCATCTGCGGGCTGGCTCTGCTCACCGTCTGGACCGCCCACCACGTACTCGTCGTCTCCAGCTGGGACTCACGGACCACCGGACGTCTGTCCTTCGTGTGGCTCGGCACCTTCGTGCTCTTCGCCATCCAGGTCACGCTCTACCACCTGGACCGGCCGACCCGCGTCCCCGCCAAGGCGCGGGAGCGTCTGGACCGACTGCACGTGTCGATCCTGATGCCGGTCTACAACGAGGACCCCGGCTACCTGAAGCTGGGTCTGGAGTCCTTCCTGCAGCAGACCCGCCGGCCCGACAGCGTCCATGTCGTCGACGACGGCTCCACCACCACGGACTACGCGGCCGTGCGTGACTGGTGGCTGGCAGCAGCTCCGCAGGCGGGCGTGCACACCACGTGGCAGCGGGTACCGAACGGCGGTAAGCGGCACGCTCAGGCGCATGGTGTCGGAGCCAGCCCGGAGGCGGACGTCTACATCACGGTGGACTCCGACTCCTACCTCGACCCGCACGCGGTGGAGGAGATCCTCAAGCCGCTCTCGAAGCGCCGCGTGCAGTCGGTGGCAGGCATCGTCATCGCGACGAACAACAAGGGCCCCGGCCGCCCCGTCTACAGCCCGCCACAGGGCCAGGCGTCCCGTGGGGCGGTCCGGCAGGCCAGGAGGCAGCACCGCAAGGCGCTCCTGCACTGGCGCAGCAGCCAGTTGCTGGCCCGGACGACCGACCTGTGGTTCGTCACCTCGCAGATGGTCGACCGTTCGGGGCAGTCCGCCGTGGGCGCCGTCATGGTCAACTCGGGGCCGCTGGCGGCCTACCGCGCCGCCGTCGTCCGGGAAAACCTGGGCTCCTACCTCAACGAGACCTTCATGGGCCGCGGCGTCGCGTTCAGCGACGACAGCATGCTCACTCTGTACGCGCAGGAACGCGGCCTGACGGTCCAGCAGACGACAGCCATCGTCTTCACGGCCATGCCGGAACGCTGGAACCACTTCGGGCGGATGTACCTGCGGTGGATGCGCGGTTCCACGATCCGCTCCATCTGGCGCATGCGGTACCTGTCCCTGGCCCGGCCCGCCTTCTGGCTCCACGCGATGCGCTGGATCCAGATGGTCCTCACCCAGATGGTGACCGTGTGGCTGCTGGTGGTGGAACCGGTCGCCTACGACAACAGGCCCCCGCTCAGCATGCTGTGGATACCCTTCCTGCTCGGCTGGGCCCAGGGCCTGCGCTACCTCGGCATCATCCGCACCGACGAGCGGATCCGGTCCCGGTTCCTCACCTGGCTGATGATGCCGCTGGCGATCATCATGGCCTGGACCTGGTTCCGATGGCTTCGCTGGTACGGCATCCTCACCTGCGCCAAGACGGGCTGGGGCACCCGTCAGAACGGCGCCGAAGTCTCCCTCGCGGACGGGACGACATCAGCCCAGGCCCCCGTGCCGGCCGCCGCACCCGTGTACGCGGCCGCGGAACCCTGGTACGAAGACGGCACGTCACCCCAGCAGCACTGGCCGCCCATGGCCTCCACACCCTGAGATCCCGCCTCCGGTACGCCTGCCGACACCGCAGGCGGCCGCCGGCCACGCCACCCCCGGGGAAAGCACCGCCGGCCACGACCCACGAGCCCGGCGACAGACGGCTCCGGTGAGCCGGTCGCCTCGCGGCGGTACCGGTCACCCGGCGTGACTGCCGCCAGGTGCCCAGGACGGGCGGGGAAGAGGATGCGACGCTGGAGTGAGGGGCCCGCGAGCGGAGGCCCGAGCACGTCCCGTCCGGGACCCTCTCCCACGGCCTGACGACCATGTCCCGTGCGGCCCGACGGATGCGGCGCGCAATCGTGCGGCCGGTCCGCGGGCCCGCCGGCCGGGGCACCACCCACCGGGCGTCGCCAGGCGGCCTCACCACGCGGCTCCGGCCCGCCGGGACCGGGACCGCGCGACCGACCCGGAAGGCAGGTCCGTCCCATGCGTACGTCGACCCGTATCGCCGGTGCCCTCACCGGCCTCACCCTCACCCTCGGCGGCGCGGTCCTCAGCGCTCCCGCGGCCCGGGCGGACATCCCCGCCTGCACACGGATGGCCGAACTGGCCGGAGCCACCGCGTCCGACTCCGTCACGGCGGCCTGCAGCCGGGGCGTGGTCGGAGACCTGCAGGGCTGTGTCACCGGGCTGACCGCGGCCGGAGTGGCGGGCGGCGCCGCGACCGGAGCCTGCCGGGCGGCGGCCCACGAACCACGCTAGGAGGACCCCGCGCGACAGCCGCCGGCCCGCACCGGATGCGGCGGGTACGGCCCATCCCCTCCTCGGCCCCGGCGCGCCCGGCCACGACCCGGCTCCGGTGAGCCCTCCTGCCGTAGCTCCCGCCGCAGCGCACGTCACCGCCCGGACACGGCCCCCAGCCCTGCCGCGCGGGCCCCATACGGAGCGCCCATGCTGAGGAGGAGGGCGCCGTCGTCCAGGGCCCCGTCCTTCCCGAAGGCCGCACGAGGGCGCCCGAGAGAAGGAGGAAGTCATGCGCATGCGCAGAATCCTGGGCCTCGCCCTGGCCGCGGCAACCCTTGCCGGTGTGAGTGCCGTCGGCGCCGCCGCCTCGTCTCCGGACATCTCCAGAGACGACTGCACGGCCGCCGGCGGACAGCTCGTTTCACGCCCCTACGCCGGCGACACCTGCGTGCTGCCTGACGGGACCACGCAGGCGATCACCTGACCCAACGGCGCACGGCCGGGCGACCGGTCCGGCCGCCCCCGCCGGCATCGCCCACCGGCGTGGCCCTACGGGCGCGCCGTAACAGCACGACCAAGGAGCCGACCGGCTCGGTGCACCCGCCGGTCGGCTCAGCCATGCTCCCCGGCCCAGGAATGACTCCGTCGTTCGGCCCATCAAGGGCACCGGCCGCAACGCCGAAATCGACGAAGCGGAGTCGCCCCACCCCCGCGTTCCGGAACCCTCCGCGCCCCAGACCGCCCCGATGACGGCGGTCCCGTACCCGGCCACCGGCCCGGAGGAGATCCCTCATGCGCGTCTTCCTGCCCCTGACCGCCGTCACCACCACCGCGCTCCTGCTCGTCACGCTCACCGGCGCGACCCCCGCCGCAGCGGACCGGAACCCCGACGGCACAGCACCGGTCAAGGTGTCCCACGGCGACCCGTACGCGAAGTGCACCATCGGAGCGAGGTCCCCCGACAGCATCGTCTACCCGGGCACCGAGGTCGAGCCGTACCTGTCCGTCGATCCGCGCGACCGCAAACGCGTGGTCACCGTGTTCCAGCAGGACCGCTGGAACGACGGCGGCGCCCGTGGCCTGGCGGCCGGCTGGACCACGGACGGCCGCACCTTCCACCGGAGCACGCTGCCGTTCAGCCTGTGCGCCCCCGGCGGCGCGGACTACGAACGCGCCTCCGACCCCTGGGTGAGCACCGGCCCGGACGGCACGGTCTACGCCGGCGGGGAAGGCGTCGACTTCACGAAGAGCACGCGCAGCGCCCTCCTGGCCGCCACCTCCCGCGACGGCGGCCGCACGTGGCGGAACCTCACCACCACGCACGTCGACGAGCAGCCGTTCTTCAACGACAAGCCGTCACTCACCGCCGACCCGATCCGCAAGGGCACCGCCTACCAGGTGTGGAACCGCCTCGACAACGACCCGCCCGGCCCCGGTTCCCTCGACGGCCCCGGCTACCTCTCCCTCACCCGTGACGGCGGCCGCACCTGGAGCAAGGCCCGGCCGTTCGTCGTCACCGGCACCGTGCCCAACACCCAGACCATCGGCCATCTGATCGTCGCCGACCGGCGCACCGGCACCCTGTACGACTTCTTCGACCGCATCACCTACTCCGACGACCTGAGCACCGTCGTCAAAGCCCGCTACCAGGTGGTCACCTCGACCGACGCCGGACGGACCTGGAGCGCCCCGGTCACCGTGGCCCGGGACACCTCCGTACCGGAGGTCGACCCGAACGACCCCACCAGGCTGCTGCGCGCCGCGGCCACCCTGCCGAGCCCGGCCGTCGACCCCAGGACAGGCACGCTGTACATGGCCTACGAGGGCTCGGACTTCTCCGCTGGAAAGTCCGACTCCGTCCAGCTCGTGCGGTCCACCGACGGCGGACGCACCTGGGGGCGCCCTCAGCTGATCAGCCCCAAGGGCGTGCCGGCCTTCTCCCCGTCGATCGCGGTCACCGAGCGGGGCACGGTCGCGCTCACCTACTACGACCTCCGTTTCCTCAGGCCCGGCAACACCACCACCCTGCCCACCGCCTACCAACTGGCCACGCTGCGCCACGGAAACCCGGAGCTCAGGACCGAACGCCGGATCTCCCGGATCTTCGACTGGCTGCAGGCGCCGTACGCCGGCGGCTACTTCCTCGGCGACTACCAAGGCCTGACGACTGACGGCAGGAAAGTACGAGCGGTGCTCACCGAAACCCACTCCCACTCACCGCAGAACCGCACGGACGTGTACACCGCCACCCTCCGCACCCCCTGACCGACGCCGACGCCGACGGACCGACGGCCCCGGCAGGGCGCCGCCCGGTCCGGGGCAGGTGGTGACCATGGGGGTGCAGTGAGACTGTCGCAAGGTGAGTGTGTGGATCGACTGGTCGCTCGACGGTGACGGCAGCGCCGGTGAGGAAGTGGAAGACGTGACGGCAGCTGTCCGCGCCGTCGAGATCTCCGTCGAGCGCGCACGACGGGCCTTCGAGACCGGCTCCCAGTGGCGGACGCTGAGGCGCGCGGCGGACCGCATGCAGGTGCGCATGCTCGACGAGGGGCGAAAGGCCCTGGCGCGGGGTGAAGGCTGGGGGACGGCGATCGAGGGCGTGCAGGTTCGCCTCAAGCCACGTGAGTGAGTGCGGCCTGCGCCTGGGCCGGCGCAGCGACTTCGGCCGGGAGCCGCTGTGGCCCGAGTGATCAGGGGTGGCGAAAGTCGTCCCTCGCACGGGACGGATCGTCCAGGTCAGGTCAGTCATCGAGGTCGCCGAGCCAGCGCAGGGCGGTCAGGCTCGGCAGGAAGCAGTACTCGCCGCCCCGGGTGACGACGAACTGCGGCAACGAGACGAGGCGCCGACGCAGCGGCCGCCGGGGGATGGTGAAGTCGGCGGAGCCGTCACGGGTGCCGGTGACGGGGTCCTGGGCGTTGTTCGCGCCGAAGAAGACGCCGTCGTTCATCCACTGCGTCTGGACGAACTCGAACTGCCGCCCGAGGTGTGCGCCGATGAACGCGAACATCAGGCCGCGGTCGGCTCCGTCGTCCTCCAGCACCCCCTCGGGCAGCGGCGGACCGTAGACGGCGCCGCGCCGGATCATGCGGTGCAGCCGCACCTCTCCGGCCACCGCGGCGTCACGGGGGTTGGCGCGGCGGATGTGGCAGCCGCCGGGCGTCCTGAATCCCAACGGGTCGTCGCTCTCGTACAGGAAGGTGTTACGGCGGTGCGGGTCGGCGCCGAGCGCGGGATCGTCGGCGTGCGGGGCCAGCGCCAGGGGAGCACCGCTGCGCCAGCGCCCCATGATCTTCGCGGCGATCAGTTCTTCGTCCTGGGGGCCGGTGGAGTTGTCCTTCAGGTACCGCCGGAACCCGGCGACGTCCTGGTGGAGTTTGCGGAAGACCGCGTAGCTGCCGTTGCGTCCCAGCACGGTCGGCTGGGGAGTTCGGCTGCCGCCGATCTCGTCCGGGTAGCCCACGACGAACTCGCCGGCTTTCAGTGGTACTTCCAGCTGGTTGGATCCCGGTATGCCGCTGCCTTCGACGGCCGGGTGGCTGACTCCGTCGCGGTATCCGAAGTGTTCGGTCTCGGTGGGCAGCGCGTAGCAGTCCTGCCGCCATGTCGCCGTCACGCCGGAGAGCCGCTCGTAGGCGGGCCGGGCCCGGTCGACGGCCGCCGCCAGGTGCGCCGGGTCGGGCGCGACCGCTGTGAGCACCACGTGGACGTCCCGGCTGCCCAGCGGCGCTTCCCAGTGCCGCGGGCTGCTCGCGCCCACATCACCCAGCGCTTCGGCCCGGGCGGCCATCCCCTGCCGGAACTCCCAGGCGAACGTGTCCAGCGAGGAGCGCGGCACCCCCAGCGCCTCCAGGCCGCGGCACGTGACGGCCACACTCACCCAGGTCTCCCCCAAAGGGCTGACGGAGTCCGCCGCGGAGGTCACCGCCGTACTCGCGCGCCGCATCAGCTCCCGTCCATCACCCCGGTCGTCGATGCGGAGGACGAGATAGGTCGCCGCATACGGCGTCGGCCGGGGACTGAGCACCCCACGCTGGATGTCGTCGAGTTCCAGCGGGACGTCCGTGCGTACGCTCACCGTTGACCTCCGCGCCTTACTTGGAGACGAGGTTCCGCCAGAAGTTCCGCAGGCTGTCGTCCCCGCCGAACAGGGAACTGAAGATCGTCGAGTCCGCCAGCAGCAGATCCGCCGCGCGGTCACCGCTGGGCGGCATCCACAGGAACATGTTGAACTCCGTGTTGCCGGCCTCGGTGAACGGATGCGGCCTGCCGGTGTCGATCGGCTGCCTGGCCAGCACACGGACGGCGTCCGGGTCGTCGGTCGTCACGTCGTAGTGGGGCAGGTGCAGGTGGAAGTTGAAGTTCGTCACCCCCTCCAGCCACCCCTTCGGATCCAGGTCCGGGACCGTGGACAGAGGGGCGATCTGGTTGCCCTCGCGCGTCGCGGGACGCAGTCCGTACCGGTTCACGACCGGCACCCCGAGGCCCTTCATCACGTCCCTGACGTAGGTGGCGAACCGCTGCTGCCGGGGCACCAGCGGATCGCCGTGGTGGCGGTACTCCATCTCCCGGACCTTCAGGTCGTCCGAGGCGCCGACGTCGTGGTGCGGGCCGAGGACGAGGCAGGCGTCCTCCCGGCCGAGGAACGCCCCCAGGGCCTCGATCTCCTCGGGCCGGGCCTCCTGCTCGGTGACCGCGTGGTCCAGCCCGAACACGAACAGCACGTCCGTGTCCCCGAGCACCCGCTCATCGAGCGGGGTGAAGAAGCCCGCCTGGTCGATGCGCTGGTACACCGGGACGGGATGCCCCGTGACCTCCTCGACGTAGTCCTGGAACGGCACCCAGGCCCAGAAGAACAGCTCCAGTGATCCGGCGATGCCCTGCTGGAACCGATACGGGTCCGACCACTTCGGGTCTTCGTACGCGGGCCAGGCCACCCGCCTGACCTCGGTCATCGTGGAGAACCGGTTGTCGAGCTCGGCCGCGTTGCGGCCGGCCTCGGCCGGATAGCTCCACGAGACGTAGATGCTCACACGCCGTCCGCCGGGGGTGTACTTCCGCGGAATGTGCCGCTGGTTGTACGTCCGTGCGGTCCTGACCTCGCTCATGTCCTTCAGCCTCACTGCATCTGGTCGAGCATCTCCGACAGGGCGCTCTTTATCCGCAGGGCCTTCTTGATCTCGTCCGACGTCACGTACGGATACTCTCCGTACTCGATGAAGCTCGGACAGTGGTGCTCACGGACGTACCTGACGAATCCCTCGGGGTTGGTCCGCCAGTCCTCGGGGAACCCTTCGAGATTCTCGAAGACGGTGCTCGCGCCGACCTTCGTGAACAGCGCGACGGCGTCCTCGGTGTACTTGTCGAAGTCGGTGTCGAAGATCCCCTGGTACATGAAGCGCGTGTCGTCGTCGAAGAGAACCCAGCGCAGATAGTGCAGCTTCAACGGCGCCAGCAGGTACGGATCTTCCTCCAGTGCCTTGACCAGCGTGTTGCCGTGCGCACGCACCACCTCGGCCCGGCCCGGCTTGATCGGAGCGATGATGGTGAACCCGTAGCACGCCGGGGTCCTGGGGAAGATCGGACCGTACTTCCCCTGCGCGAGATGGTCGGTTTCCTTGGGGAGGGCCACCATCTGCGGTTTGATCTCCATGTCCGCTCCTCACAGGATCCAGAGGGCTGGGACCGACCTCCAGCGTGGCATGGGACCGCTGGGCGTGCCCCCTGAGTGGGCCGGGGACCGGCACGTCCCCTGCCCGCTCCACCGACCGCCGGACACAACAGAGAATCGAACTCGCGCTCTCAGCTTGGGAAGCGACGGCGATTGGGCGACTGCATGGCCTCTGAACCGGGCGTTTGTACTCTGGCGTGGTGCCTGAGGGCGCAGGATCGCTCGCTGTGACCGTGGCTGTCCGCCCTTAAGGGCACGCTGTGGGCACGGCGTCGAAGGACGCCGGCCGAGGTGCTTGCGTGAACGGGCTCCGCGCTTGGTGCCGCTGTCTCTCTTCGTCGCGTTCCGCGCGGGCGAGTGGTCGATGCCGGCGGGCGACCTTCCGGGCCGTAGTCTCCTTCGGCCAGACGGCGTTCCGGATACGTCCCGAGCCCACGTGTTCAGCCGGAGCCGGCGCTGCCCGCCGATTCGCTGGCGGCACGGCGGTACTCGGCGTTGATGCGCTGCGCTTCCTCGAGCTGGTCCTCAAGGATGACGATGCGGCACGCGGCCTCGATCGGAGTCCCCTTGTCGACGAGCTCGCGGGCGCGCGCGGCGATCCGCAGTTGGTAGCGGGAGTACCGGCGATGTCCTCCCTCCGAGCGGAGCGGAGTGATCAGACGAGCCTCACCGATGGCCCGGAGGAAGGCCGGGGTGGCGCCGAGCATCTCTGCCGCCCGGCCCATCGTGTACGCCGGGTAGTCGTCGTCGTCCAGACGATCATTCAGGGGGTTGTCCGATGTCATGTCACCTCGCTGTGCAACGCGTCGAGGGGCCCTGGTGCCGTACGGCACCAGGGCCCCGAAGGAGATTGAACACCATCTGTCGGCCCTACTGCTGTGCCGACCTTCTGTTTCCGCTACCCGGCCCGGCAGAGGGGGGTGCGGGGGGATCGCAGCTGCTTGACCGGGGACCACCATCCATTTCCGGGGTCTTGCGGTACCCGGTCCGAGTGCTTCTCGGGCCGGGCGATCCTGATGGCGTCTGCTCCTCCGTTCCTCTTCGAACCAACCACTGAGTGAACCGGTACTGCTGTTGGCAGCTCCTGGGCGTGCGAGCCGCCCAGTGCGGCTCCCGGTCCCGTCACCGTTCTGGGAACACTCTGGCTTCGAGGCGCGGGAGCCGCACTGACCTGCGTACTTCGTATTCAGCCACCCGCCAGTTCGTGTCTGGCGGGTCTCGTTCGACCGTGTCTACGAGAAGAACCATACCCATGTCAGGGACGAAAATCTACTCGTGCGAAAGTAGATTTTCCCTTCTGATGAAGGAAGAAGCCTGCCGCGATCTCCTGATGAGCTGCTCGTCGTCATCTCCGCGCGGTGGAGTCCGAGCGGAGCAATCGGATGTCGCCGACCGTGGTCGTCGGCGGCGCCGTCATCACCGGCCGGCTGGCTCCCGAGGCGGTGTGGCAGGAGCGGGTGGCGAACCGATGGACGCTGCCTCCGCCCCGTTGCCCGGCCGGCGCTTTCCCAGGGGACGGCGACACAGCGGTGGGGGTCCTGCCGACGTGCGTCGGCAGGACCCCCACCGGGATTCTGAGGGCGGTCTCCCGCCCGTCCTCACACGGCCACGGGGCCGGTGCCGCCGAGCAGTGCGGACGCGGTTCGGAGGAGAGTGGGTTCACCCTCGCCCACGGGCGCGCCCTCGGGTCGGTCGTGGCAGGGCTCACGGGTGGGGACGAGGATCAGAGCCAGTGGCCGGCGCGGCTCGGCGCGCCGGCCCGCCGTACGGGCGAGGACCGCCAGGCCGAAGGCGAGAGTCTTGCCCGACCCGGTGCGACCGCGGCCGAGCACGTCACGGCCGGCCAGGGAGTTCGGCAGGGTGGCCGCCTGGATCGGGAACGGTACGGTCACGCCTTCGTGGCCGAGCGTGGTCAGCAACGGCGCCGGCATGGCGAGATCGGCGAACGCCTCGACAGCGGGCAACGCGGGCGTGACCGTCTTCGGCGGCGCGAACTCGCCCCCCGCGTGCTGTCGGTTTCCGTAACCGACGGAACGGCGCGGAACGCCGGAGCGGCTCGTGGCGGCGCTTCCTCCGAAACGGTCGTATGCGCGATTGGTGCGTGCGCGAGTGGAGTGGGTGCGGTTCATGCGGAACTTTCCTCGATGCGGGCACGTATCAAGGAATTTCAGCAGCAGAATGAGCGGCGCAGAGAATCGCGAGAACGGGCCGAAAACGACAGGGCCGAATCACCCTGGAAATGAAGCGAGCTGGGGCCCGCACCCCAAGGTGCGGGCCCCAGCTGCGAATTACGCGGGGGTGCCGGTGCGTCAGGCGGGAACGATGTTCTCGGCCGTCGGGCCCTTCTGGCCCTGGGCGATGTCGAACGACACCTTCTGGCCTTCCAGCAGCTCGCGGAAGCCCTGGGCGGCGATGTTCGAGTAGTGGGCGAAGACGTCGGGGCCGCCGCCGTCCTGCTCGATGAAGCCGAAGCCCTTTTCGGCGTTGAACCACTTCACGGTGCCAGTAGCCATGTTGTTTCTCCTTCGGAGGCGGTGTCAGGAATACGCCCTGTGCGCATTCCGTGTCGCCGTGATGATCAGCCGTCGGAAAAACCTTCTGGCAACCACACCTGCAACTGAGATAAACCGTAGCACGGTGCGATCGGCCGTGCCCGGTGGATAATTCCGCTCCGTCCGGCGGCCGAGGAATACTCGCCGTGCCCCGCACCTATATCTCATTTCACGGGCACAGATATTGCTCTCCGTGGGCGCGGCCTTCCTGCCGTGCACTTCCGCCCACAGCCCTGTGACCTCCCTCGACGGGACATGTGCCGCTGCCACCGTCGTCAGCGGTTGGCACAACGGCGAACGCGTCTGGGACACCCGTACCGCGACAAAGGTCACATCCCCCGGGCGACCTCGCCCCGCGGTGGCGGTCGCCGCCCGACCCGCGCCGAGTTCAGGCTCCGGCGATGGTCCGGCCCGGCATCGGCTCCGCGAGCGCGGCCCGCCAGGCCGGGGCGCCGAAGGGGCCGGCGAAGTACTGCGTCTCGTGCACCACGTGCTGGTCAGCGAATTCCATGATGCTCACCGAGTGCGAAGGCACACCGTCGTAGGTGATGAGGCATTCGCTCACCCATAGGTTCGCATGGCCGGTGATCCGCTGGACGGTGAAGTGTCGGTCGGCCGGGTGGCCGCCGCGTTGCGCGGAGATCGTCGCTCGGCCGCGGAACCGCTCACCTGACTGCGGGTAGTCCAGGACGGCGTCCGTGGCGTAGATGGCGTGCTCGGCTTCGGTGTCCCCGCGTTCAGAAGCCCGCCAGTGCTCCTCGATCGCTGCCCTGGTCCGGGAGTCGGCATCCATGGCACCGCCCTTCCGTAGCGGTGACAGCCTAGACACTCCGGGCCACAACCAGCCCGGGGCCAGGCTTGGTCGGACGTCCAGTCGGGGAACGCCTTCGCGCGTGCCCAGAGCTTGAGTGAGGCCCGTTCGACGCCGCAAAAGGTCGACGGTCGTGGCTTTCGCGGAACGGCCGACGCTTGCAGTTGGTTCATTTGCCGGCCTCGGGTCCGTACCACTGGAGCGCCTGGCCGGTGACGGCGGCGATGCACTCGAAGTCCCGGTCGCGGTGCAGCAGAGTGAGCCCCTGCAACTCGGCCGTGGCGGCTACCACGAGGTCGACGGCTCCGGCGCTGCGGTGCTTTCCGCGCTGGGTACTCCATGATGGCCAGCAGGTCGCCGTGGCGCTGGGTTGGGGATGGTGACGGCGGCCGAGAGGATTCTTCCCTCGGTCGCGGCAACCTTTGTGTGCGTGGCGGCAACTGGCGGGTGACCGAGGCCGGATCAAGGCCCGCTGTGCCAGAAGGACATGTCGTTGTCAGATCACAACCGCTCTCATCGTCGCCGTCCGGCCACCCGCCGCGTGCTCGCCGCCGCCGTGGTCCTCGCCGCCGCGGGTGCCGCCGTACCGCTGGTCGCGCTGGCCGCACGCACGCCGGAGGCCGCCACACCGGCCACGGCCGCCGACGCGGCGGCCGGCAGCGGACGCTACTTCGGCACGGCAGTGGCCGCGGGCAGGCTCGGCGACTCCACGTACTCCGCCGTTCTCGACCGGGAATTCAAGATGATCACCCCGGAGAACGAGATGAAGTGGGACGCCGTCGAACCCTCCCGGGGGTCGTTCACCTTCTCCGCCGCCGACTCGATCGTCAGCCACGCCTCCGCGCACGGCCAGCGCCTGCGCGGCCACACCCTGGTCTGGCACTCCCAACTGCCCGGCTGGGTCAGGTCCATCACCGACGCCAGCACCCTGCGCACGGTGATGAAGAACCACATCACCCAGGAGATGACCCACTACAAGGGCAAGATCTACGCCTGGGACGTGGTCAACGAGGCCTTCGCCGACGGCGGCAGCGGCCGGCACCGCAGCTCCGTGTTCCAGGACGTACTGGGCAACGGCTTCATCGAGGAGGCCTTCCGCACCGCCCGGGACGCCGACCCCTCCGCCAAGCTCTGCTACAACGACTACAACATCGAGAACTGGTCCGACGCCAAGACACAGGGCGTCTACAAGATGGTCAAGGACTTCAAGTCCCGCGGTGTGCCCATCGACTGCGTCGGCTTCCAGAGCCACTTCGGAAGCAGCGGCCCGCCGGCCAGCTTCCAGACCACCCTGTCCAACTTCGCCGCGCTCGGCGTGGACGTGCAGATCACCGAGCTCGACATCGCCCAGGCGTCCGCCACCGCGTACACCAACGCCGTACAGGCGTGCATGAACGTCGCTCGCTGCACGGGCATCACGGTGTGGGGCATCCGCGACAGCGACTCCTGGCGCACCGGTGAGAACGCCCTGCTGTTCGACGCGGGCGGCAACAAGAAGCCCGCCTACAACGCCGTGCTCACCGCCCTGGGCAGCACCGGCAGCGGCGGCACACAGGCCGGGGGCATCACCTCCGGCACCGTCTACACGCTCTCCAACGCGGCCGCCGGACGCGTTCTCGACGAGCCCGCGGGACAGAACGACAACGGCACCCCGCTCCAGGTGTGGGACGCCGGCGGCGCCTCCAACCAGCAGTGGCGGGCCAACCGGAACAGCGACGGCTCCTACACCCTGACCAATATCGCCAGCGGCCGGGTACTGGACGAGCCGGCCAACCAGACGGCCAACGGGACGAGGATGACGGTCTGGGACGCCAATGGTGGCGCCCACCAGCACTGGAAGGCCAACCGGAACAGCGACGGCTCCTACACGCTGACCAACGTCGCCAGCGGCCGGGCGCTGGAGATCCCCGGCGGTCGGACCGCCAACGGCACTCCCGTCCAGATCTGGGACACCAACGGCGGCGGCGCCAACCAGCGCTGGAACTTCCAGCCGACCGCGGCGCCGAAGAGCGACACGTGTGCTCTTCCGCCGACATACCGGTGGACCTCGACGGACGCGCTGGCGCAGCCGGCGAACGGGTGGGCCTCGCTGAAGGACTTCACCGCCGTGACCTACAACGGCAAGCACCTGGTCTACGGGTCGGACTACTCGGGTTCGGCCTACGGCTCGATGGCGTTCAGCCCCTTCACGAACTGGTCGGACATGGCGTCGGCCCGCCAGACCGGCATGAGCGAGAAGGCGGTGGCGCCCACGCTGTTCTACTTCGCGCCCAAGAAGATCTGGGTGCTGGCGTACCAGTGGGGTCCGGGGCCCTTCAGCTACCGCACCTCCAGCGACCCCGCCAACCCCAACGGCTGGTCCGCGCCGCAGCCGCTGTTCACCGGCAGCATCCCCCGCACCGACTCCGCCACCGGCCCGATCGACCAGACCCTGATCGCCGACGACAAGAACATGTACCTGTTCTTCGCCGGTGACAACGGCAAGATCTACAAGTCGACCATGCCGATCGGCAACTTCCCCGGCAGCTTCGGCTCGTCGTACACGACCGTCATGAGCGACTCGGTGAAGAACCTGTTCGAGGCACCGCAGGTCTACAAGGTCCAGGGCCAGAACCAGTACCTCATGATCGTCGAGGCTCGCGGTGCGAGCGAGCAGCGCTACTTCCGCTCCTTCACCGCCACCAGCCTGAACGGTCCGTGGACCCCGCAGGCCGCCACCGAGTCCAACCCCTTCGCGGGCAAGGCCAACAGCGGCGCCACCTGGACCAACGACATCAGCCACGGCGACCTGGTCCGCAACAACCCCGACCAGACCATGACCATCGACCCCTGCAACCTGCAGTTCCTCTACCAGGGCAAGTCCCCCAACACACCGCCGAACACCTCCTACGACAACCTGCCGTACCGGCCCGGCATCCTCACCCTGAAGCGCTGACCCGCCTGATCGACACTCACCACCGCGAGGAGCCCCGGCCGTGCATCGGCTGGGGCTCCGATCGTTTGGGGGCCAGACGGAGGCTCGGCGCAGCTTTGTCGGGCTGACGGGTGGGCTCCTGGTCCTGCGCGGTGTGGGCGCCGGCGTGCCGGGCCGCATTCACCTTCCGCCACATCGGCGCATTCCTCGACCGGAACGGCCGCACTGTCCCGGCCTCGCGGTCGAACCCGGCTTCCCTCGAAGACGAAGATGACGAAATGCGCCCCCATCCAGGGAGATGGGGGCGCATTCGTCGGCTTCACCTACTTGAGTGCTGTACCGCCCGAGTTGTGATAGGCGATCGTCTTGTTGATCAGGTTCCCGCCGTCGGACTCGACCGTGGTCTGTTCCTCCTGCCCTGGACCGAAGAACAGGCCGGCGACATGGGCGTTCGCGACCTGGTTCATGTGTGCGAAGAACCAGTCCACCTTGTCGTCCTTGTAATGGTTGCGGGTGTTGTTCTGCGCCATGTTGCCCACGGGGATCTGCCACAGGACCACCGGCTTGTCCACGGACTCGGCCATCGTCTTGTAGAACCGCAGCGCGGCGGCGGCCTTCTGGTCGGTCCAGAAGTGGTCACTGCCGCCGTGGGTCGGCTGTGCGTACCAGCCTGCGTCGCGGTCCGACACATCGCTGGCCAGGAAGTCGGCGTTCTGCGCCCCGAGGCTCGCGTAGTCCTTGACGCAAGCCTGTGTGCTGGTCTCCCAGTCGAAGCAAGAAAGGTGCATCCCCACGGCGGTGTTCGGCGCATACTTGTGCGCCATCGAGATGAGGCACTGGGCGAGTCCGGCGGCGCTGTTCTCCTGCGATCCGCAATCCGTCGGATTCGCGCCCGAGACCTGTGCGGGAACCTGGTGCGGATTGCCGAGCGACCGGACGTAGCCCCAGAAGTCGGGCTCAAGGTCGATCGCGTCGTGCGACTTGCCGATCTTCTGGAGGAAGAAACGGTAGTCGTTCAGGTACCGGGTGAGCAGGTCAAGCCGGTTGATGGCCTTGACCTCGCCCGGACCGTCGCCCTGGCCTGCCGCATCCCCGAGGTCGCGCAACGAGTACCAGGTCCAGAGCATCTTCTGTGGACGCGGGCTGCCCTTGTACGTCGCGTGGGCCGCCACGTCGTCCCGCCAGGTCACGTAAGTGCCGGGCGCCGTGGTGCTGCCGTTCCAGCAGCCCCACCAACTCGACCACGCGTCCTGGCAGCGCGCTGCCGTGTAGTAGTCCGACGAGGGCGCGGGCCGGCTGTGTACGTAGGCGTAGCGCATGTCGAACGGCGCGGCGGTCGCCGAGGCGTCGGACATCGAGCCGCCGATGAGCACCTTGTCACTGCCCATGAAGCGTTTCGTCGAGCTGCCACCACCGGCCGGGGGCGACGACGGCGACGGTCGCGTGTCGCTCGGAGTCTGGCTTGCGGGAACGCTGCCGCCCGGCGCGGTGGGCGTACCGGCGCCGCCGACACTCCCGGCCGGGACGAGCTTCCATTGCTGATCGGCACCGCCCCGGTCGCGGTTCTGGACGACGTTGCCCCCGTCGGCCTTGGCGGCGTTGCGGACACCGACAGCCATGCCACTGAAGCGATTGACCAAACGCACGTAGCCGTTCGGCGACTTGGCCAGTTTGAACTGCTGGTTCTTGGCGTTCAGGTCTTTCCACTGAACGATGGCGGAGCCGGCGGTCTTCGACCAGCCGAGGTCGTCCAGCACCTTGCCGGAGGTCCGGTTCTGCAGCCGGTAGTACCCGTCACCCGCGTCGATGAACTGCCACTGCTGGTTGGCCCCGCCGTGGCGCGCCCACTGCACCACCGCCGCGCCGTCGTTCGTGGCGAAGGCGCGGTCGTCCAGCACCTTGCCGCTGTTGCGGTTGACCAGCACGTACCACTTCTTCAGATCCAGGGTTTTCTGCTCCGCCGAAGCCTGGCTGACCACGACAGCCGAGCCGGCCACGACCACCATGGTGAGACCCGCCCAGAGACCCCGATGCGCGAGCAACCGACGGCCACGGTGCTTCGGGCGACCACCCCGCGCGCCGCCGTCGGCACGGTGGCCGCCGCCGCGGGACGCCGCCGATGACGCGGGTGGACCGGGGACATGTCTGTGCTCTCGTTCCAGGGACATGCCTGTGCTCTCTTTCAGCTGTTGCATCTGACCGGACCACTTGGCCGGACAACGCTGAGTGGTCCGAGAGGCCGAAAAGGTTGCCGCGAAGATCCACAGATCTTTTCGCCTTGACCGCTTCCCGTTCGCTGCGGAGCGCGGCACGCCTGACGCCGGCGGTGGCGAACGCCTGATGGCTGGTCGGGAAAGGTGCGGGACGGCAGCGCGATCCCGACCCGGCAAGGCCGCTCCGAGCGCCTCGCCGACCTTGCGCCAGCCACCGGTAGTACCCACTGTCTGTGCGGCACCGGTGGTCCGCGTTACCTCGACGCCAGCCCCTTCGACGCCCACGGCATTCCCGTGCTGCCCTTCCACACCCCTGTGGATGACCCACGCTGGCAGGGGCTCGCCGATCCGGCAGCCTGTGGGCCTGAGCGAGATCGGGTCCGATGCGCTTGCGGACCACCTGGCCGCCCAACGAGAAGCCCACCAACCTGGACCCCACCCGCGACCGCCGGCATCTCCGGCACCCTCGCCCTGGGCATCCTGTGCGAGGGGTACGGCATGTACCTGAACTCGGCTGATGATCCAGTTCACCTGAGCCTGTCTCGCCATTTGGGACGAGGCGGGCCCCGAAGGTCTCATGGGGGGCAGCTCGGCCCTCAAATCGGACTAGACAACAAGCAAACCCCAGGCCGCTGGCCTGGGGTTTGTCGCAAGAGCGGGTGACGAGAATCGAACTCGCGCTCTCAGCTTGGGAAGCTGATGTTCTACCATTAAACTACACCCGCGTAAGTCCGGACGCTGGCCCGAGGGGCCGGTGTCCGAGCGGTGCTCACTCTACATCATCGCAGGCCCCCGGTGTTCGGATCCCGGGGGTCTGAGCCGGTTTCAGGGGTGGGATCCGGCTGCGGTCGGCCGGAGTTGGGGCGTACCGTGGAGGCCTCGGGGAGGGCCGGAGTGCCGCGTGGAAGCTCGTCTCTTTGATCCCGTAATGTGGCTTTTGTCGTCCGGGCAGCAACGCCGGACGCGGCTCCTGGGGAAGGGACTTGAGGGACTTGATGGAACGCACCGTCGTCCGATGCGCGGACGGGCACGTCTTCAGCACCACGTCGTTCCCGATGCAGCAGGCCGAGCGGCTCGGCCCCGGCCGGCTGGTCCGGTGCCCGCGCTGCGCCCGGCTCCGCAATGCCGTGCCTGTCGTCCTGGAGAAGCGGTGACCAGGGAGCAGGTCCACCGCCCGTAGTCGGGCCGTGACAGCGGGCGCGCGGGGTTGTCGCGATTGCGACGGCTCCGCGCGCCTTGCGTATCCTCGCTACGTGCTTCTCTCTGACAAGGACATCCGGGCCGAGATCGACGCCGGGCGGGTACGGATCGATCCCTACGACGAAACCATGGTGCAGCCGTCGAGCATCGACGTACGGCTGGACCGGTACTTCCGGGTGTTCGAGAACCACCGGTACCCGCACATCGACCCCTCCGTCGAGCAGGCCGACCTCACCCGGCTCGTCGAGCCCGAGGGCGACGAGCCGTTCATCCTGCACCCCGGGGAGTTCGTGCTCGCCTCCACGTACGAGGTGATCACGCTGCCCGACGATCTCGCCTCCCGGCTGGAGGGGAAGAGCTCGCTCGGGCGGCTGGGGCTGGTCACGCACTCCACCGCGGGGTTCATCGACCCCGGGTTCAGCGGGCACGTCACCCTGGAGCTGTCCAACCTGGCCACGCTCCCGATCAAGCTGTGGCCGGGGATGAAGATCGGGCAGCTGTGCATGTTCCGGCTGACCTCGCCCGCCGAGTCGCCGTACGGCAGCGAGCGCTACGGCTCCCGGTACCAGGGGCAGCGCGGACCGACCGCCTCGCGGTCCTACCTCAATTTCCATCGGACCCAGGTGTGAGGGCGACGACAGCATGAGCAGCGCAGACGTGCGGGAGAACCTGACCTACGAGCGGTTCGGGACCGCCATCCGCGAGCTGGCGCAGACCATCGCCGACGACGGGTACGAGCCGGACATCGTGCTGAGCATCGCCCGGGGCGGGGTCTTCGTCGCGGGCGGCCTCGCCTACGCCCTGGACTGCAAGAACATCCACCTCGTAAACGTGGAGTTCTACACCGGTGTGGGGACGACCCTCGAAATGCCGGTCATGCTCGCGCCCGTCCCCAACGTGATCGACTTCTCCGACAAGAAGGTGCTGATCACCGACGACGTCGCCGACACCGGCAAGACGCTCAAGCTGGTGCGCGACTTCTGCCTCGACACCGTCGCCGAGGTGCGCTCCGCGGTGGTCTACGAGAAGCCCCACTCGCTCGTGAAGTGCGAGTACGTCTGGAAGCGCACCGACGACTGGATCAACTTCCCGTGGAGTGTCGAGCCTCCGGTGGTGAAGCGGGCGGGGCAGGTGCTCGACGCCTGAGAGGCGACGGTCGTACAGGAAGGGCCCCCGGCTGCCGTGCCGGGGGCCCTTCCTGTACGGCGGGGGATCAGAACGTGCCGAGCTTCACGATCGACAGCAGGGCGATCAGCTGGATCGCCGACGCGCCCAGGGCCTTCGGCCAGGGCAGGTCGTGGGAGCGGGAGACCATGAGGGTCAGCAGGGCGCCCGCGCCGATCCAGGTGGCCCAGCCGAGGAGCTGGACGAAGCCGGCGTCGCCGCCGAAGAACATGGCGACGACCAGGCGGGGCGCGTCCGTGAGGGCCGTGATCAGCATGGACAGGCCCACCGTGGGCTGCCAGGCGCCGTCACCGCCGAGCTGGCGGGCCAGGGTGTGGGTGACGACGCCCAGCACGAACAGGCCGAGCACCATCACGACGGCCGTGATCAGCACGATCGGCACCGCGTTGGACAGGGTCGCGTTGATCGCGTCCTCGCGGGCGCCGTCGAAGCCGAAGACCGCGAGCAGGCCGTAGAGGAAGGTCACGATGACGGCGGGCGCCCACATCGTGTAGTCCCGCATGCGCAGGAAGGTGTCGTTCGGGGACAGGACGATCCCCTTGAGCAGTTCCTTCCAGTGCAGGGGCGGCCCGAGCGGCGCGGCGGGCGCGGCGGCGCCGGCGTGGTAGGTCGAGCCCTGGGTGTAGCCGGCGGCCTCGTCGATGGAGAAGGCCTGGGTGTGGCCCGGGTTGTTGGCCGCGTACGGGTCGTGCGTGCCGGGCCCGGGGCCCGGGTGGCCGCCGTCGCCGAAGTACTCCGGTCCGTCGTCGCCGGGCCCGGGGTGCCCGTACGACCGTCCCTGCTGCGGGTACGGCGGCTGCGGCGCCGACGGGTAGCCGTACGAGGCGCCCGGGGCGCCCGCGGGGCCCGGCCGGCCGTACGGCGGCTGACCGTACGACGGTCCTCCGGGCTGAGCCGGGCCGTGCCCGCGCCCGTGCGACGGTCCGTGCTGCGCCTGTTGTCCCTGGGGGGTGCGGTTGTCCCGGCCCCCGCGTCCGATCCTGAATCCAGCCACGTCATCGAACGTACCTGGTCCTGGCGGCCGATGCGCCGGGCCCGGTGGTCCGGGCCCGGCTTTGCTGCCGACCTGTGACATCCCCTAAGGGGCCGTCAGCGGCCGTCCTCGGGGTTCCTCCGGGATGCCCCCGTGCTCAGTCCGCGAAGACCGCCCCGAGCTGCGGGCTGCCCGAGGCGGAGACGCCCACGGTGTCCACGCCGAAGGCGCGCGAGCCGGACGTGGTGATCTTCCTGCCGTCGGACGGCAGGTAGGTGATCGCGCCGTCGCCGCCGTTCTCGTACGAGCCGATCACCAGGTCGGCCTTCCCGTCGCCGGTGACGTCGTCGAGCTTGACGTCGGCGCCGAAGAGGTCGTTCTTCTCGTCGCCGCCCGGGACGCCCGCGGTGGACTGGGCGAAGGCCTGGGCGCCGGAGGTGGTGTTCACACCGGTGCGGGAGCCGTACAGGACGGTGACCTGGCCGGTGTTGGTGACGCCGCCGATGTCCTCGTTGGGGGAGCTGACGACGATGTCCTGGCAGCCGTCGCCGTTGACGTCGCCGAGGTCGAGGTCCCAGCCGAAGCCGTCGCCCGTCTCGGAGCTGCCGGGCACGTTGCCGGTGTCCTGGTTGATGAGCTTGACGCCGGCGGGGCCGGCGGCGGACCCGTAGGTGACGCTGATGCGGCCGCCCTTGGCGGAGTCGGGGACGGTGTGGCCGTCGCTGGTCCTGTTGTCCCAGGAGGCGCCGGTGACGATGTCGCCGAAGCCGTCGTGGTTGATGTCGCCGATGCCGGTGACGATGCCGGACTTGAGGGCCTTGGCGGAGGCGGTGCTCAGGCCGTTCGCGGTGCCGGGCAGCCAGTAGTTGGTGTTCCAGTGGGACGAGGTCTTCGTCTCGTAGCCGTCGACGACGAGGTCGGTGCGGCCGTCGCCGTTGACGTCGCCGGCGGTGAGGTTCATCGGCCCGTACGGGTAGTCGTTGGTGCCCGGCTCGATGGGCGGCTTGACGGTGGTGCGGCTGCCCGGGGTGCCGGTGCCGGTGAAGCCGCCCTTGTAGAGGTAGAGGGTGGCGGCGGAGCTGCCGACGACCAGGTCGGCCTTGCCGTCGCCGTCGAAGTCGCCGGCGGCCAGGTTCAGGCCCCAGTAGTCGTGGGAGCCGGCGGCCGGGTCGGGGATCTCCACGCCTTTGCCGGTCAGACCGCTTCCGGAGCCCCACAGGAGGGTGACGGCCCCGCCGTTGGTGTCGGTGCCGACCTTCTCGTGCGGGGTGCCGACGGCGAGGTCGTCGAAGCCGTCGTGGTTGAAGTCGGCGTACGCCAGGTCGTAGCCGAACTGGTCGCCGGTCTCGGCGGTGCCGGGGACGCCGGCGGAGTTCTGGCTGAGGGTGGTGCGCCTGGCGGCGGAGACGCCGGTGGAGGTGCCGTACAGGACGACGACCTGGCCGGCGTCCTTGTGGCCGCCGACGTAGGCGGTGGCGGCCGAGGTGGCGATGTCGCCGATGCCGTCGCCGTTGAAGTCGGCCCTGGCGACCCGGGATGAGTCGGCGGCGGTGGCCGGCGTGGCGGCGAAGGTGAGCAGACCGCCCGTCACAGCGGCGGCCGCGGCCGTCGCGAGGGCGAGTCGGGAGTACGCGTGCATGCGGTCTCCTGCTGCATGCGGGGGACGCCCCGGGCGGGGCGTCCGCAGACGATGGGGGCGGGCCGCTCGCCTGTACGGCGGCGCGGCCGGCGATCAGGAGACCCGCGGGGGCGGGCAAGGGTTGTACGCGCGTTCGACGGGTTCCCGGGGCTGCCGTGCCGTGCCGTGCGCGGTCGCCGGTGTGCCGCGGGGCGGGGCTCCGCCGCCCGGACGGGCGGGCGGGGAGCCCCCGGCCGGGTCATCTGCCGGCCGCCTCCCACAGGGTCACCGCCAGGGCCGTGCAGGAGACGACCGCGGCCAGCGACGGCAGGGGCCAGCGGGTGCGCTCCAGGGCGTCGAGGCGGTCCTCGTGGTCGCCGAGGGTCTTGTCGGTCTGGTCGGCGCGCTGCAGGAGGAGGGCCAGGTCACCGCGGGTGGTGGCGAAGCCGACGTCCACCGAGCGGCGCAGCCGCTCCAGCTCCAGGGCGACCCCCTCGCCCGGGTGGCCCGTCACGGTGCGTCCTCCTCCCCCTTGCGCAGCCACCGCGGCAGGGCCTTCTCCACGGCGGGCGCCGACATCAGCCGGCTGACCGCCGCCGCCACGGTCACCAGCGCGCCGAACGCGGGCAGGTCGGCCAGCCGGGGGTCGTCGGCCAGCAGGGGGAGGGCCGCCGCGACCGCCAGCAGGGTCTGGACCGCCGTACGGACGGTCCTGCGGGTCGAGTCCGTCATGTCGCCGGCTCCGTTCTCGTCGGTTCTCGTAGGTTCTCGGTTCTCGTCGGTCTCGCACATGGGTGTCGTCGGCCCTCACACCCGCGGGACGCGCAGCTTCGTCCAGCTCGTGCGGCCGGGGACGCCGTCGGCGTCGGCGCCGGTGTAGCCGAGCTTGCGCTGCCAGGCCGCGTAGGAGCGGCGGTCCGCCTCCGTCCAGTCGGGGCCCGGTCCGCGGTCGTAGCGGCCGCAGCCCTCCGCCACCAGGCGCCGGCCCATCGCGGTGATCACCGCGCTGTGCCGGCCGGCCGTGAAGAACGCCGGGCCCGGGAACGGCTCGTACGGGTCCGGGCCGGTGCCCGTGCCGAGCCGCCCGGCGATCCGGGTGCGCATCGACGGCATGGAGAAGCTGGGGTCGATCTTGCGGGTCGTCCACTCCTTGTGGCCGATCACGCGGTCTGCGCCCCAGCCGTGCGCCCGGCAGATCGCCGCCGCGATCCTCTCCACGGCCAGCAGCTGGGCCTCGGGGTAGGGGTCGCGTCCGTTGCCCCAGTTCTCGATCTCGAAGCCGTAGAAGTGGGCGTTGCCGTCGACCGCGTCCGGGCCCGGCCGGGCCGGGAGGGCCGTGCCGGTGCGGACGGCGTCGTAGACGGCCTGGGAGCCGCGGCCGGCGTGGTTGGTGCGGCCGTAGCCGACCAGGTGGGCCGTGCCGTCCTTGGCGATGACCGCGATGCACAGCGGGCCCGGCAGATCGGGGCGGCCGGTACGGCAGATGTCGACGCTGCCCGCGCCGACCGTGTGGTGCAGCATGACGCCCGCCATCGGGCCCCAGGCGCCGATGGCGTTGCGGTTGTGGGTGGACCAGGTGCCGTGCTCGGCGGTCCGGACGCCCTCGGCGCGCAGCGCGGCGCGGAAGGCGGAGGCGGACAGGGGTGTCGCCATGGGGGTTCCTCTCGTGGGGCGGGAACGCCGGAGCCCCGGCGGCCGTGACGGGCACGGCACACCGGGGCTCCGGGGTGTTCGGTACGGCGGGTGTTCGGTACGGCGGGTCAGAGGACGGGGTCGACGCGGATGAACCGGTTGTCGTAGCCGACCGTGTTGGTGCCCGAGGAGGGCACGGAGGACCAGTACGTCGGGGTGGCCGAGTACGCCGTGCCCGGGGTGAGACCGGTGACCACGAACTGGCTCGACGCGGAGACGCGGTCGGTGTTGAAGACCGAGCAGGCGCGGTCGATGGAGGACGCCAGGAACACCGAGTTGTCCGAGAGCTTCTTCACGGTCGCGCCCATGAAGCCGGACGCGGCCATGGAGCAGTTGATCCAGGCGCCCACCGTGATGATCACCTTGCCGCTGGGCGGGGCGGTGAACGCGCCCACCAGCGGGTCGCCGGTCGCGCCCGAGAGGGTCTCGGCCGGGGTGGTCGAGGTGGTCGTACCGGCGTCGTTGTTGTAGAGGAACACCGGCGTCGCCGCCACCGGCAGCCAGGCCGTGCCGGTGTAGTACGTCAGCTGGCCGGGGCTGGACAGCCAGGCGACCATGCCGGCGGCCGGGGTGGTGACGGCCGCGTCGCGGGCGGCGGCGGTCGCGTAGCGCAGGATCGTGCGGGCGTCGAGGGTCTCGGCGAGGCTCTGCAGGTGCTGGGGCAGGTTCGCCGGGTCGGTGGGCTGGGGGTAGGGGATGCCGCTGAGCGGGGTGTAGGCGGTCATACGGGGCTCGGCTCCTCACTGAGGTCGGGGTCGGACGGGTCCCCGTCCGGCGGTGGGGCGGGTACGGACGGGGCGGGGCCCGGCTCCGCTTCGGCGAGCACGGCGCCCTCGTCGGTCTCCGGTGGCGCGGGCGGCTCCTCGGGCGGCAGCTGCGTGACGGTGACCTCGACGGGCGTCAGGATCACGACCGGGTCGCCGGGGGTGTCGTCCAAGGCGGGCGGCACCTGGTCCACGGTGGTCTCAGACACGTGCTCCCTCCTTGACCGCGGCCCAGGTCAGACCGGACGCGGTGAGATCGGACAGCTTCGGGTAGGCGGCGGTGACCGCCGCGTACGTCACCGAGGGCACCGGCGCCGGGCTGCTCGGCGCGTCCGGGGTCAGCCCGGAGTCGGCCGGCAGGGCGCCCGGGTCGACCCCGCGCAGGGTCAGGGTCTGCTGGACGCCGCCGTCGGCGGTGGCCGCGGTGCGGATGCCGACGACCCAGGCGAGGGTGTCGAGGGCGGCACCGGTGCCGTCGACGACGCGGACGACGTCCCCGAGCTGGATGCGCGGGTCGTACAGCACGTCGACGTCACCGATGACCGGTACGGGCAGCACGCCCGCGTTGCGCATCGCCTTCGCCAGGGCCGCGGCGGAGGCGGCGTCCTGCATCCAGTCGGTGCTGTCGGCGGTGTACTCCTGCCGGCCGTAGTACTTCTCGCTCGCGACGCCGTTCGGGTCGTTCGCCGGGTCGTCCAGCATGGCGACCGCCACCCGGTCGACGGCGTCGGACTTCGGCTTGAGCGTGACCAGGACGAGGGACGGCTTTCCGTCGGTGGTGACGGTGTAGAGCGTCCGGGTGTCGCGGTTGGTGTACCGGACGACCAGGTATCCGTCCTCCCGGCGGATGAGCATGTCCACCATGCCCTTGACGGCGGTGCCGCCCGTCGGCGCCGTGCCGAAGCGGACGTTGCTGCCGCCGGTGATGCCGGAGTCGTCGTCGGTGGTGGGCGGACTGATGTCGTACTCGTCGTTCGACAACAGGTACTTGACCGTGGTCGTCGAGCGGGCCGGCAGGGCGCGGACCACGCTGTCCTGGGTCCGCACGCCCGTGTCGTACCCGGCGCCCCGCCAGTCCCGGTACGGCTGCACGCAGTAGTTGCGGCAGGCGTCGATCTCCTCGGTGGCGGTCAGCGAGGCGATCTCCCGGGTGCTGGTGAGGGTGAGGTCGGGGGTGGTGGGCCGGGTGGCGAACCGGGTGTGGTTGCGCCACCGGAACACGCCCCGCTCGTCGATCTCGGCCGTGGACATGCTGGCCTTGGCGATCTGCGAGAGCACCTCCCACTGGGAGCCGCTGACCCGGGGCAGCGCGTACAACGGCAGGACCACGTCGTCCAGTTCGACGCTCTTCGTCCACGCCCAGGTGCCGGTGTGCGCGAACTCCGCTGTCGTCGGCATCGCCGGCAGCCCGCTGGTGACCTGCAGGCACTCGGCGGGCAGGTCGGTGAAGAGGGACACCTGGTACAGCTCGGAGGCGTACTGCAGGGCTTCCGCGTTGGAGAAGGTCGCCTCGCCGCCGAGGAGCTGGGAGCCGTCCGGCGCGGTGAGCCGGGGCTGCACGGTCGGATGGACGCTGGTGGTGCCGTTCGCGGTGTCGACCCAGAAGCCGAGGTGCCAGGCGCCCCGCTGGTTGAGCGCGGGCCAGGTCCACTGGAAGTACCAGACGGAGTCGAGGTCGTTGGAGACGATGCGCACCCAGCGCTCGGCGAAGTTCACGATGAGCTTCAGGAAGCCGACGTCCGAGCCGTTGCGGTTCAGGTCCAGCTGGAGGACGACCTTGTCGCCGTTGCCGATCCCGTCGTCGCCGCTGTCACTGTCGTAGCGGACGGAGTTGTCGACCCACACCTCGGCGAACAGCTTGCTGCCGGGGACGGTGACCCGGCTGCGCGGGAACCAGGTCGCCTTCAATTGCGACTGCTTGGGCACCAGCGCCATCTCGTGCGGGGCCCCCACCCGGCTGAAGGTGTACGTCTCCGGGTCGGGCAGGACCTCCGGCTGGCCGTAGGGGGTGCTGAACCCGCCGTGCAGGGAGGCGTACACCAGGGTCAGCGGCTTGCCGTCGGCGAAGTCCGGGTAACGGGGCGGCGGGCAGGCGTACAGGCCGCCCTGACGCAGCAGTTCGGACACGCACCAGGTGGCCGAGGAGACGGGGCGGTTCCAGTAGAAACCGGCGTACGGCTTCGGCAGCCAGGCCGGGCCGCGCAGCCGCTCCGCCCCGTCGAGCGCGGTGATCTGGACGGCGTCACCGCCGGAGGCGGCGGAACGGGAGCGGACCGTGCCGCGGAACGCGGGCAGTGTGGCGCCACCGACCCCGCCCTCGTGGACCACGGACTGTCCGGGCCGCACGACGTCGCCGGTGGCCCGGTCGGCCCACGGCGAGTACAGCTCCGGGGCCGTCCGCCCGCCCGCGCCGGACAGCTGCAGCTGCAACTGGGCGGCGGAGGAGCCGGAGAAGGCGCGCATCGCGGCCGGCAGGTCGGTGGCGTACGACCGCTCCAGCTGCCAGGACTGCACCTGCGCGGAGACGTCCTTGCCGCCGAGCCGGGTGCGGTGCCGGGTGGTCCGCTCGCCGGCGGACAGGGCGGCGGCGGTGGTGTCGTCAGCCCGCTGCACCGGACACCTCCACGAGGTCGAGGCCGATGCTGCGGTAGGGCAGCGGGCGGCCCGGGGTGTCGCTGTAGCCGGTGACCGACATCGGCGGCAGGCCGTCGCCGGGGACACCGGCCTCCGCCGTACCGCCGTACGTGAAGCAGGCACCGGCGAGCGCGTAGGTGCCGGCGGCGCCCGGCTTGGCGGTGGGGGTGGCGTACACGGCGCCCGCCGGGACGGCGCCGGTGACGTAGGGACCGGTGGCCGTCGCGGAGGCGAGCCAGCTCCCGTCGGCCTTCTTGAAGTCGATGCCCACGCTCAGCGTGCCGAGCGCGGCCAGGGCGGCCGGTGCCCGGAAGGACACCTGGAGACCCGGGGAGACGGGGAAGTTGCCGAAGGTGCTGGTGTGGCGCCAGCCAACGGCGCTGTTGGCGTCGGCGGCGGTGAAGACGAAGGTGCCGGGCGCGGTGGTGCTCTCGGCGACCGTGCCGGTCGTGGAGGTCTTGAACCACTGTGCGAGGCCGGTGATGTCCGTCGCGCCGGGGACGCCGGTGCCGGCGGCCTGGGACGCGCCGAGCACGTTGCCGGCGGCGGGGTCGACGACGTACACCGGGCCGGGGCCGTCGACGCGGCGGGCGATGCGGTCCAGGGTGCGCGCGTGCGCCGGGGCGAGCAGGTCCCAGGCCAGCTTCAGCCGGCGGACGGGGGACTGGTTGCGGGTGACGGTGACCCGGCCGCCGAGCGACTTGAACTCGGTGACGCCGAGGTCGGCGCTGCGGTCGAAGGACTTGGCGGCCTGGTCGATCTCCGTCATGGCGCCGGGCGGGCCGATCCAGAGGTTTCCCATGAGGACTCCTGAAGGCATGAAAAAAGGCCGACGGGCGTGAGCCGTCGACCGGAGGCGTACTTCTGCGGGGCGGTGCTACCGCCGGGACAGCTGCCGCTGCCCGAGGAACACGGCGCGGGCGATCTCCTGCGAGTCGACCCGGACGACGACGGGCCGGTCGGCCAGCCGCTCCACCGCGGCGGCGAGGGTGCGCAGACCGCCGCCGTGCCCGAGCATCCGCTCCAGCTTGGACAGCGGGATGACGGCCTCGTTCTCGCCGGCCTCGCCGAGCAGGGCGAGCGTGCCGCCGGGGCGGGCCTGGACGACACCGCCGGTGGCCAGGTGCGGGACCGGCACGTGCAGGCGGGGGAAGCCGAAGGAGCGGCCGCCGAACTTCGGCACCCAGTCCGGGATGCTGATGTGGATCCCGGCGAGCGCGCCGAGCAGGCCGTTCAGGGCGTTGGCGAGGCCGGTCATCGGGGCGAGCATCGCGTTGCCGAGGCCGCGCAGCAGGGGGCCGGCGTTGTGCACCAGGCCGCCCACGGCGGAGCCGATGGCCTTCATGGCGTACGAGACGCCCTTCTGCAGCAGCTTGGTGATCTTGTCCATGTTGATGAACTGCGCGATGAGCGGGGTCAGCAGCGTCATCACCAGGCCGAAGGGGTTGGCGGCCATCGCCAGGTTCAGCCCCTTCTGCGCCAGCGAGGCGCCCTTGAGCCCCTTGCCGAGGCCGCCCATGGACTTCCCGCCCCGGTCGGCGTTCTTCGCGGCCTTGCCGACGGACTTCTCGACGGCGTCCGACTGCTGCTTGACCCCCTTCAGCTCACCGTGGGCCCCCTTGGCGGCGGCCTTCAGCTTGTCGAAGGACGACTTGAGCTTGTCGGTCCCGGTACGCGCCTTGCCGAGCCCGCCGTCGGCTCCGCCCGCCGCGGTCTTCATCTTGTCGAGGCCCGTGTGGGTCTGGCCCAGCGCGGACTTGAGCTTCCCGGCGGAGGTGTTGAGCCGGTCCGAGTTCCCACGCAGCTTGTCCAGCGAGGAGCCACCGGTGGCGGCGGCGGTCTGGAGTCGCCCCACCACGGACACGGTCTGGGTGATCGAGGTACGGAACCTCGCGAGCGATCCGGAGGCACTGATCGCGCTCTGTGCCAGTGACATGGTTACTCCTTCGGGTCAGGCGATCTGGCGCGCGGCCGTACGGACGTCTTTGGTGAGTTGGATCAGGGACTTGGACAACGCAATGGACTCTTTCTGCAGGTTCCTCACGCGTTCGATGTCGATCGTCGTGATGGGGACCTCGAGTGCGTCCTGGTTTCGTGCACGCTTGCGCGGGATTCCCCGCTCATCCCTTTCATAGCCGCGCTTCTTGAGAACGGCAGTGATAAACGCGTCCTTGTCGAAGAAATTAGTGATCAGGAATCCTGCCACCACCGCTCCGAGAGTGGACCAGGACGCCACTTGACTGACCTTGAAATCCTGAACAGTTTTGACAACTTCATCGAGGCCGAAGCCGATGGTCTTCGCCCACTGCTCCAGCTGTGAGGGTTCGTCCTTCTTCTCCTCTTCCTTCTTCTTCCCCTCCTTGTCGATTTTGACGTCCTTGAACTTCTTGTCGATGTATTCCCGGGAGGCTATGCCGCCTCCCGACTCCAGTTGTTTCTTGATGTCCACGACCTGACTGTGCACTTCGTCGATCGAGTGCTGAGCCATGATCACGCCTCCTTGACTGCAGATGTGGCAACTGATATTGAGGGGGGCGGATTGTTGATGTCGGAGGGGGCGATATGGGCGGGCCGGCGATTCCTGTTGCCGTTATTGCGGGATTTGTACTCTTCTTCGCGTGGGGGATCTACTGGCGGGGGCGCGCCTTGCGGACGCGCGGGATTCGGACGCGGGCGAGATGTGTGGGGACCCGGAACGAGAACGGCCGGACCGAGCTGCTGGTGCAGTTCTCCGTCGAGGGAGGTTCCAAGCGGGTCGCGGTGGGTCCGTTCAAGTGGCCTCCGGTCTCGGTCGGTGGCACGGTCGAGGTGGTCTACGACCCGAAGGACCTGAGCAACGTCCTGATGCCCGACGAGGTCGGGACCGGCCGCGTCGCGCTCCTGCTCACCATCGGCTCCAGCCTGCTCCTCCTCTTCTGCGTGCTGGCGATCGTCATCACGTTCGCTACATGGTGATGACGACCGCGACGGCGAGGTGAGGTGATCAGCGCCCTGCGGTAGATGCGCAGGGCGGTGTCGAGCACGGCGCTGTGCCGGTGTTCGTCGCGTCGCGGATCGGTTCCCGGTCGCGGTGTGTTGTGTGCAACTGCTCGTTGACGGCGCATCAGGTAATGTCCATCCGCCCGGTCAGGCAGGTGGGCGTGCCGTTCCCGGCCGGGGGCGGCGAGGGGGCGGGGCCGGCCTTCGTGGTGCGGTCGAGCGTGAGGGCGACCTGGGGTGGACGCGAGCGGAAACCGCCGCCAGGAGGCCGAGCTGGCCGAGATCCTGGCGGTACTGCGGCGACTGGTCAAGGAGTTCGGCGACGAGGGGGACGCCGTGTTCACCGAAGCCGAGGTCGAGCGGAGGGAGTTCGCCGCGTACGCCCATGGCTGGAAAGATGCCCTCGCCTCCCTGCCCGCGCAGCTGCGCCGGCCCGAACTGACCTTGCTGGAAGGCGGAGAGATCATTCCCTTCCCGGAGCGGCAGGACGTGCCGGAGGAGGGGGAGGGCGCATGCGGCGACGGACCGGTCGACGGCGGTGCGGTCACCGCCCCGCCGCGTCCCCGGTTCGCACAGAAGAGCCCCCGGTCGAAGGCGCCGACCATACCGAAGGTGGAACGCGGAAGGTCCCGGCGGAAGGACCGCCGGGACTTCTTCGATCACTGAGCACTCAGGACAGGTCGTCCGAGGGGTGCGGACGCGCCGTCGGCGGGCCCGACGGATGCGCGTGCGGGCCGGGCGACCGCGACGCCGGCGGCTGCGGCACGGGCGGCTGCGGGTCCGGCGGCTGCGGCGCCGGTGCGCCCGGGGGCGTCTGCGGGAACGGCAGGACCTTCGCGCCGTCCGCCGTCCGGGCCGCCGGATCCGTTCCCTCGGCCCGCCGCGCCTCGTGTTCGCCCCGGTCGCGCCAGCCCTGCCCGTACGCCCGGAACTCCCGCCGTTCGATCTCCGACCGCGTGGTGACCACCAGGTCGGGAGGGAGGGGGCGCCCCCGCAGGCGTTCGGCCAGCGTGCGCCGCAGCTCGCCCGTTGCCTCGACGTAGTCGATCCCGCCCGGCCCCGCGCCCTCGTTCTTCGTCACTCGGCCCCATCCCTCCGCACCGCTCTCCCCGTGATCGAACACATGAGCGATTACCCATCGAGAATACCCGACACCCTCCTGATGCCGACCGGAAAACAGGGGGGCGCTTCAGGCCACCTCGTACGTGCCGCCGATCCGGATGACGTTGCCGCTCGCGAAGGCCGTGCCGAACACACCCCCGCTGCCGATCTGCCCGATCCCGGAAGCGGACGCCGAGGCCGGACCCCACAGCGTGTACGACGTCGCGCCCGTCGACGCGCCCGGCTGGGCGACGAGGACCGCACGGTTGCCGGGCACGGTCGCCATGCCGTGGAACTGCGGCAGGCCGCCCAGCGCCCCGGCGGTGACCGGAAGGCCGAAGCTGTAGAAGCCGCTCCCGTACGCCGTCGTCGAGCCGAAGGTGACCAGCGTGGTGAAGTGGCACACCTTGCCCACCACCGCGTACTTGCCGGTCAGCGTGCCGTTCCCGATCGCGGGCGCGGTCGTCGTCGCCGTCCAGGCGGGGGTGTACGTGTTCCACGCGCCGAGCGCGATCCACGCCGAACCCGTGTAGTAGCTGAGCGTCCCGGGGGTGGTCAGCCAGGCGACCATGCCGGCCGCCGGGACGGTGACCGCCGCGTCCCGGTCGGCGGCGGTGGCGTACCGCAGGACCGTCCGCCCGTCGATGCCCTCGGCCAGGGACTGCAGGTGCAGCGGCAGGTTCGCGGGATCGGCGGGCTGGGGATAGGGGAGTGCGTTGAGGGGGGTGTAACTCGTCATGGGTCATCGCTCCCTGACTACGACAAGGGGAACCGAGGGGGACTACGAGAAGAACTGGGCCAGTTCGGTCGCCGTGGGCTTGCGGGCCGGCGGTTCCGGGGCATCGGACGGCGGCTCGGCGGCGTCCGCACCGTCCGTCCGTCCGGCCGCGCCCGGCCGCGGTACCGGCTTCGGGTACTCCAGCGGTTCCGCGTCCTCGTCCCGGTTGACCGTCGCGAACATCCAGTTGGCCTCGGCGAGTTGGTCGACGACGGCGGCGAGGAGGTAGTCGCCGACCGACCAGTCGGCCGCCTCGCCGTGCAGCTCCCGCAGCGTCGCGCTGTCCTGCGGCAGGTGCCTGACCAGCACCGCGAGCCGGCGCGAGGAGAGCCGTCCGCGGTGCCAGTCCAGCAGGTCCACGCCGTAGTGGCGGAGCAGGTCCGCTTCCAGGGCCTCGGCGTGCTCGTCGACCAGCTCGCCGAGGCTCAGCCTTCCCCCAGGCCGAGCCCGGTCTCCTTGCCGTACGCCTCCATGATCGCGGCGATGTCCTGCATGGTGATGTCGTGCCGGTCGAACCGGGCGTACTGGGCGTCGCCGAGCAGCACGCGCAGCAGCCCGTCCACGTCGTTGTCGTCCAGCCGGCGCAGGGCGTGGGCGGTCTTGCGGGTCAGCTCGGTGGGGAGCGTGAAGGTGTCGCCGTCGATGGTGAACGACCAGCTGCGGCCGAGCGCCTCCAGGCGCTGGGCCCGGGCGGCGCTGACGTCGAAGCCTGCCATGGATCAACTCCGTTCGTACAAAGGCGGATGGGGGTGCGGGCGGGCCGGGACGCGGGGGTGCGTCCCGGCCCGCCCGCCGGGGGAGGGGAAGGGTCAGGAGGCCGTGCTGTACGCCGGGTCCTTCATCAGGAAGGTGGCGAGCGGCTTGGTGTCGTCGACCGACAGGGCCGTGAAGGTGACGCCGAGCTTGATGGAGGCCGTGCGGGTCAGCGACAGCTCCTCGGTCTCGGTGACCTGGCCGCGCGGGATGACGAAGCGGTAGGTGATCGAGCTGCCGTCGGTGAACTCGATGCCCAGCGCCTTCTCGTTGAACTTCGGGGCGACGGCCAGGTCGTACTTGTAGATGCCGGAGCCGGTGGCCGTCTCGGCGAGGGCGTCGCCGCCCATGAAGAACGGCAGGGTGTCCTCGTTCAGCTGGAGCAGCTGGAACTTCACGGTCAGGTCGCGGTCCGAGTAGATGAACCGGGCCGGGGAGACGGACTGCCAGGTCTCGACCGGGTCCAGCTTGTCCTTCTTGGACAGCTTGATGCCGTCCTGCGAGGTGTAGCCGAGGTCCTTCCAGGCCGCCGCCCAGGCCGCGGCGGTGTCGGTCGGCGCGGCCGTGCCGACCGGGGCGACCAGGATGCGTCCGGTACCGGCGACGCGGATCTCGTTGGCGTTGTTGCCAGCCATGCGTAACTCCTCTGAGTGGATGGTGAATCGCCCGGCACCGGGAGGTGTCCGGACAGCGCGAAGGCCCTGCCGTTCACGGGAAGGCGGGCAGGGCCTGTTCGGGGGCGGCGCTCAGGCCGTGTGGATGAGCAGCCGGACCGTGGAGTAGTAGCGGTTGGCCGCCGACCGGTTCCAGTCGGGCAGCCAGCGCGGGCCGTCGGCCTCGACGACGTCGGTGACGCGCGCCGTGCCGTAGAGGGTGCCGCGCAGCGTGAGGACTGCCGAGCGGACCTTCAGGGCCAGGGTGTGCGCGGTGGTCTTGTCGGGGCCGTAGACCTCGAAGTCCACCAGCGGCTGGTCGAGACGCTGGTCGTCGATCCAGGCCCCGCCGGAGCGGGAGACCAGGACGACCTGCTGGGTGCCGTCGAAACCGCCCGGCGGAACGTTGTCCACGGTGGCGGTGGCGAGTTCGGCGCGGGTCTTCAGGTAGTCGACGACGAGTCGTTCGACGTCGGGGAAGGTGACCGTCGGATCGGCCACGGGAGGGCCTCCCTTCGCGGAGGGGATGGCTGCGAATGGCTACGACGAAGCAGCGGGCCGGTGTCCGGGCCGTTTCCGGCACCGGGCACAGCTCCGCCGCTGCACCAACTGTGACATGTTGCGAGCGCGAGCGCAACACCGAGTTTTCGGGGAAGCCGCGGCGGCGGCCGGGAACGCGGATCGCCCCGCCGCACCACAGGGTGCGACGGGGCGATCGGACGGCAGGCGCGGTCAGTCGTGACCGGACCGCCCCCGCGCGGCCCGCTCGGCGGCGAAGACGTCCTCCAGGCGGAAGAGGTGGGCCCGGCCCTGCTTGCCGGCCGCGGTCAGCCGGCCCAGCTGCACCCACTTGCGCACGGTCGCGGCCGTGACCCCCGCTTCCGCCGCGGCCGCGGGGCCGGTCACCAGGGTCGGCCCGGCGGGCAGCAGCCGGCTCGGCGTACGGCTCATCGGACGGCCTCCTCCGCCGCCTCGGCGGCGTCGACCAGTGCGGCGATCACGTCGGCGTCAGCCCCGGACTCCCGGGCGAGCCGCTCCCACGCGGACTCCGCCCAGCTGTGCCGGTGGCCCGGGTCGCCGGCGCACGCGCACCCCGGATCCGTGCACCGGCAGCCGGGGTTGACGCACAGGACGGTCCGCGCGGCGGGCAGCGCGCGCAGGGAGACCGAGTCGCACCACGGGCAGCGGCCGTCGACGCGGACCATCGCCTCCGGCGTGCCGAGGGTGCGGCCGCCGCGGCGGGCCATGCGCCGGCACTCGTCCAGGACGTGGCGGGCGAGGGCGGGGTGGCCGGCGACCCGGTCCAGCAGCCCGGCGATGCGGCGCAGCCGCTCCGGCACGTCGGCGCGCGGCGCGCGGCCGAGCCCCAGCTTGTCCCGTACCGCCTCCTCCAGTTCGGTCACGCCGTCGGTGATGTCCCGCAGCGCGTCGGAGACGTGGAGCCGGATCGGGGCCGCTCCCGCGCCGCCGCCGGCGCCACGGGAGCGGCCGGCCGAGATGCCGGCGCGACCACCGCCCGGGGCCAGCTCCGCCACCAGATCGGGGAACTGGCGGGCGAGGATGTCGATCCAGCGGGCGGCGCGTGCGGTGTCCTGACGGGCGGGGTCGAAACTCATGGAAGGGCACTCCGATCGCTTGGCGGCGGGTGGTGTCGACGGTGGGGCGCTGTCGGCGGTGGGGCGGTGGGGCGGTCTCGGCGGTGAGGCGCTGTCGGCGGTGATGCGGTGTCGACGGGCGGTCCGGCACAGGAGGCCGACGGGCAGGGCGGCCGGGAAGGCCACACTGGTGGGCTCCGGGACTACTTGTTGCGTGCGCGCACACAGTGTCACATGTTGCGCAGGCGCGCGCAATGGAATATGACATTGCCGGCCGGTTCGGCGGATGAGGTCGACGCGCCTGCCCTTTCACGGAATCCTTACCGCTGTGCGTGCGCGCACCCACATATTTCGTGTGCGCGCGAACGCTAGAGTGGGCACGGGGGGAAGCGAAGAACAGGGGAGCACCACAGATGAAGAGCGATGCCGAGCACATCGAGGATTTCGCCGGCTGGGTCGAAGACGTGATGCGGGCGCGCGGCTACGACATCGACAGCCCGCGTGGCGGCGGCAAGACCAAGCTCGCCGAGGACGCGGGCGTGCACCGGGCGGCCGTCACCCGGCTGCTGCAACGACAGAGCATGCCGGACCTGGACACCATGCGGGGGCTCGCCCGGGCCCTCGGCGTCCCCGTCCGGGACGTCCTCATCCGGTCCGGCAAGCTGACGGAGGAGGACCTGCCCCAGGCGCCCGCCCCGCCCGCCGTGCCGTCACCGGCCGGGGCGGCGGCCCTCTCCGCCGAGCAGGCGGCGGCGGCCCTGGGGATCCCGGAACACCTGCGCGCCGCGTTCGTCCAGATCACCGAGCAGCTGCGGGTGGGTACGGCCGGGGTGTCGCCCGAGGCCGAGGAACAGGCGCGATCCTGATGCCGGGCCGCCCCGGCCGTCGGTCCGACGGCGGCCGGCGGGGCACCGGAGCACCGCCCACCCGCACGCGGGGCCGCCGAGTGTGCCGTCCGAGGGGGAACCGGACGGCCGCGGCACCGCGGGCCAGGGATGTCGCCAGGGCCGCCGTACCCCGGCCGGCCCCTTGCCGGCGCAAGGGCCGCGAGTGCCGTGCGGCACCGGCCGCCGCATGGGACAGGATGGGCGCATGAGCGTAGTGAAGATCAACGTGCTGACCGTTCCCGCCGAGCAGCGGGAGGTGCTGGAGCAGCGGTTCGCCTCGCGGGCCCACGCGGTGGAGAACTCCGACGGCTTCGAGTGGTTCGAGCTGCTGCGCCCCGTCGAGGGCACCGACCAGTACCTCGTGTACACCCGCTGGCGTGACGAGGAGTCGTTCCAGGCCTGGATGGAGGGGCCGATGAAATCCGCGCACCAGGGCGGCGGCGAGGGCGGCGAGCGCCCGAGGCCGGCGGCCTCCGGTTCGACCCTGTGGTCCTTCGAGGTGGTGCAGCAGGCCGCGCCCAAGGGCGCCTGACGGACATACGGACGTACGACGGCGCCCCCTGCCTGTGCGGGTCAGGGGGCGCCGTCGGGTTCCAGGGGCCGTTACTTCACCGGCTCGGGCTCCGGCTCGCTCTCCGTCTCGGCCTCGCCCGCCGGGTCGACCGGCGTCCGGACGGAGTCGAGGAGCAGCTGGGCGACGTCCACGACCTGGACGGACTCCTTGGCCTTGCCCTCGTTCTTCTTGCCGTTGACCGAGTCGGTCAGCATGACCAGGCAGAACGGGCAGGCGGTGGAGACGATGTCCGGGTTGAGGGACAGGGCCTCGTCGACGCGCTCGTTGTTGATGCGCTTGCCGATGCGCTCTTCCATCCACATCCGGGCGCCGCCGGCGCCGCAGCAGAAGCCGCGCTCCTTGTGGCGGTGCATCTCCTCGTTGCGCAGGCCCGGGACCTTGCCGATGATCTCGCGCGGGGGCGTGTAGATCTTGTTGTGGCGGCCCAGGTAGCACGGGTCGTGGTACGTGATGATGCCCTCGACGGGGGTGACCGGGACCAGCTTGCCCTCGTCCACCAGGTGCTGGAGCAGCTGGGTGTGGTGGATGACCTCGTAGTCGCCGCCGAGCTGCGGGTACTCGTTGCCGAGCGTGTTGAGGCAGTGCGGGCAGGTGGCGACGATCTTCTTCGCCGACTTCGGCTTCGCGGACTCCGCGACGACCTTGCCCTCGTCGTCCAGCTCCTCGCCGAACGCCGTGTTCAGGGCCATCACGTTCTCCATGCCGAGCTCCTGGAACAGGGGCTCGTTGCCGAGGCGGCGGGCGGAGTCACCGGTGCACTTCTCGTCGCCGCCCATGATCGCGAACTTGACGCCCGCGATGTGCAGCAGCTCGGCGAAGGCCTTCGTGGTCTTCTTGGCGCGGTCCTCCAGGGCGCCGGCGCAGCCGACCCAGTACAGGTACTCGACCTCGGTGAGGTCCTCGATGTCCTTGCCGACGACCGGGACCTCGAAGTCGACCTCCTTGGTCCACTCCAGGCGCTGCTTCTTGGCCAGGCCCCAGGGGTTGCCCTTCTTCTCCAGGTTCTTGAGCATCGTGCCCGCCTCGGACGGGAACGCGGACTCGATCATGACCTGGTAGCGGCGCATGTCGACGATGTGGTCGACGTGCTCGATGTCCACCGGGCACTGCTCGACGCAGGCGCCGCAGGTGGTGCAGGACCACAGGACGTCCGGGTCGATGACGCCGTTCTCCTCGGCGGTGCCGACCAGCGGGCGCTCGGCCTCGGCCAGGGCGGCCGCGGGGACGTCCTTCAGGGCCTCCTCGGACGCCTTCTCCTCGCCCTCCATGGTCTTGCCGCCGCCGGCCAGCAGGTACGGCGCCTTGGCGTGCGCGTGGTCCCGCAGCGACATGATCAGCAGCTTCGGGGAGAGCGGCTTGCCGGTGTTCCAGGCGGGGCACTGCGACTGGCAGCGGCCGCACTCGGTGCAGGTGGAGAAGTCCAGCAGGCCCTTCCAGGAGAACTGCTCGACCTGGGAGACGCCGAAGACGTCGTCCTCGCCCGGGTCCTCGAAGTTGATCGGCTTGCCGCCGGAGGTCATCGGGAGCAGGGCGCCGAGGGAGGTCTCGCCGGTGGCGTTGCGCTTGAACCAGATGTTCGGGAAGGCCAGGAAGCGGTGCCAGGCCACGCCCATGTCGGTCTTGAGCGCGACCGTGATCATCCAGATGAAGGAGGTGGCGATCTTCAGGCCGGCGAAGAAGTAGGTGAGGTTCTGGAGGGTGGAGACGTCCATGCCCTCCAGCCACGACACCACCGGGTAGGAGACGAAGAAGGACGCCTCGTAGCCGTCCACGTGGTGCTGGGCGCCTTCGAGGGCGTGCAGCATGAAGATGCAGACGCCGACGATGAGGATGACGGTCTCGACGAAGTACGCCTGGCCGAAGTTGGAACCGGCGAAGCGGGACTTGCGGCCCGGCTTGCGCGGGTGGCTCAGCTGGCGGATCGCGATCAGGGCGACGATGCCGAGGACCGTCATCGTGCCCATGAACTCGACGTAGACGTTGTACGGCGCCCAGTCGCCGAGGACCGGCAGGATCCAGTCGGCCTTGAACAGCTGCCCGATGGCGTTGACGATCGTCAGCAGCAGGGTCAGGAAGCCCACCGCCACGAACCAGTGCGCCACGCCCACGACGCCCCAGCGGTTCATCCGCGTGTGGCCGACGAACTCCTTGGCCAGGGTGACGGTGCGTTGTGCGGGATCGTTGGTCCGCGTACCGGCCGGCACGGGCTGGCCCAGCCGCAGGTGGTTGAAGATCTGGAGGAGGGCGCGGCCGAACAGTGCCACGCCGACCACGATCAGGACCAGCGACACGATGATCGCGGCGAGTTGCATTGGGGCTCCTGAGGCGGCCGACATTACTAAGCGGTAACTTATGTAGTCCGTCTGAGACTACCCCCATCTTCCGTCGGGATGCAGCAGAGCGCGGGGTGATCTGGGTCGCCGCCAGGCAATCGGATCGTGTTATTCGTACCGAATTGATACTTTCGCCCCTACCTTAGAGCCGTGCTCTACGGGATCGCCGCCGCCACCGCCGCTCTGCTCTGCACCGCCGTGCTCGCGGCGGTGCTCCGGCTGCCCGCCCTGAGGGCCGGAATCCTCGACCGGCGCCGGCAGCGTCCGCTGCCGCTGCTCGGGGGACTCGCCGTCGTGGTCGTCACCTGCCTGGTCGCCGGAACGGGGGAGTGGACCCGGGTGGCCCCCCTCGGGGAAGGGGTCGCCGAGCTGCTGGTGGCCGCCGCCGCGGTGGCCGGCCTCGGCCTGGTGGCCGACGTGTGGCGGCTGCGCTCGCGGGTGCTCGTCGCCGGTACGGTCGTGGCGGCGGTCTGCGTGGTGCCGTACGACGAGACGGGCGTGCCGGGCGGGATGCTGGCCGTCGGCTGGATCGTCCTGGCCACCCTCGCCTTCAAGGGGCTCGACCACGCCGACGGGCTGGCCGGGACGGTCGGCGTGGTCACCGCCTTCGGCGCGGGGGTGTGCGCCGCCGCCGAGGTGATGGACGGGCTCGCCGTGCTGCTGAGCGTGGTCGCCGCCGCCCTCACCGGCTTCCTGATGCACAACTGGCACCCCGCGCGGATCGGCCTCGGCGCCTGCGGCTCGCTGTTCACCGGGTTCGTGCTGTCGTCGGCGGTCGTCTTCACGCGCGCGGGGTACGACATCGGTCCGAGCGCGGCGGTGGTGTTCTGCCTCGGCGCCGTGGCCGTCGCCGACGCCCTGCTGGTGGTCGTCGCCCGGGGGGTGGCCCGGCGCCCGCTGCTCCGGCGCGGCCCGGACCACCTCGCGCACCGGCTGCGGCGCCTCGGGCTCAACCCGCCCGGGTCGGTCGTGCTGCTCGGGGCGGGCTCCTTCTCCTCGGTGCTCGTGGGGGTGCTGGTGCACACCGGGTGGACGGGGGAGAAGGCCGTGCTCTGGGTGGCCGGCGGGGTGGTGCTGGCCGTCGTCGTACTCCTTCTGATTCCCGTTCCGCACGGACGCCGACCGCCATCGACGCAGGTCAGCGGCCCCTTGCGTGTAAGGAACGGATAAGAGTTGAGTCTGGCTGACTCAGGTCTGTTGACCCAGCGGTTCTGCTCATGCACACTTGAGCCTGTTCCACTCAAGTCAGCTGGAGGAATCAACCATGGCACGTGCGGTCGGCATCGACCTGGGCACGACTAACTCCGTCGTCAGCGTTCTGGAGGGCGGCGAGCCCACCGTCATCACCAACGCCGAGGGTGCCAGGACCACGCCGTCCGTCGTCGCCTTCGCCAAGAACGGTGAAGTGCTCGTCGGCGAGGTCGCCAAGCGCCAGGCGGTCACGAACGTGGACCGGACCATCCGCTCGGTGAAGCGCCACATGGGCACCGACTGGAAGATCCAGCTCGACGGCAAGGACTTCAACCCGCAGCAGATCTCCGCGTTCATCCTGCAGAAGCTGAAGCGGGACGCCGAGGCCTACCTGGGCGAGAAGGTCACGGACGCGGTCATCACCGTCCCGGCCTACTTCAACGACTCCGAGCGCCAGGCGACGAAGGAGGCCGGCGAGATCGCCGGTCTGAACGTCCTGCGCATCGTCAACGAGCCCACCGCGGCCGCGCTCGCCTACGGCCTCGACAAGGACGACCAGACGATCCTCGTCTTCGACCTCGGCGGCGGCACCTTCGACGTGTCCCTGCTGGAGATCGGCGACGGCGTCGTCGAGGTGAAGGCCACCAACGGCGACAACCACCTCGGTGGTGACGACTGGGACCAGCGCGTCGTCGACTACCTGGTCAAGCAGTTCCAGTCCGGTCACGGCGTGGACCTGTCCAAGGACAAGATGGCCCTGCAGCGTCTGCGCGAGGCCGCCGAGAAGGCCAAGATCGAGCTGTCCTCCTCCACGGAGACCTCGATCAACCTGCCCTACATCACCGCGTCCGCCGAGGGCCCGCTGCACCTGGACGAGAAGCTCACGCGCGCCCAGTTCCAGCAGCTGACGGCCGACCTGCTGGAGCGCTGCAAGACGCCGTTCCACAACGTCATCAAGGACGCCGGCATCTCCATCAACGAGATCGACCACGTCGTCCTCGTCGGTGGCTCCACCCGCATGCCCGCCGTCGCCGAGCTCGTCAAGGAGCTGACCGGCGGCAAGGAGGCCAACAAGGGTGTGAACCCGGACGAGGTCGTCGCCATCGGCGCCTCGCTCCAGGCCGGTGTCCTCAAGGGCGAGGTCAAGGACGTCCTGCTGCTCGACGTCACCCCGCTGTCCCTCGGCATCGAGACCAAGGGCGGCATCATGACCAAGCTGATCGAGCGCAACACCACGATCCCGACCAAGCGCTCGGAGATCTTCACCACGGCCGAGGACAACCAGCCGTCGGTGCAGATCCAGGTCTACCAGGGCGAGCGCGAGATCGCCGCGTACAACAAGAAGCTCGGCATGTTCGAGCTGACCGGTCTGCCGCCGGCGCCCCGCGGCGTCCCGCAGATCGAGGTCTCCTTCGACATCGACGCCAACGGCATCATGCACGTCACGGCGAAGGACCTCGGCACCGGCAAGGAGCAGAAGATGACCGTCACCGGCGGCTCCTCGCTCCCGAAGGACGAGGTCGACCGCATGCGCGAGGAGGCCGAGCGCTACGCGGAGGAGGACCACAAGCGCCGCGAGGCCGCCGAGGCCCGCAACCAGGGCGAGCAGCTGGTCTACCAGACCGAGAAGTTCCTCAAGGACAACGAGGACAAGGTCCCCGGCGAGATCAAGACCGAGGTCGAGGCCGCGGTCGGCGAGCTGAAGGAAGCCCTCAAGGGCGAGTCCGCCGCGGGTGACAACACCGCCGAGATCCGCAGCGCCACCGAGAAGGTCGCCGCCGTCTCGCAGAAGCTGGGCCAGGCGCTCTACGCCGACGCCCAGGGCGCGCAGGCCGCGGGCGGTCCCGAGGGCGCGGCCGCCGGTGGCGCCAAGGCCGCCGACGACGACGTGGTGGACGCCGAGATCGTGGACGACGAGCGCAAGGACGGTGCCGCGTAATGACGGAGGAGACCCCGGGTTTCGAGGAGAAGCCCGACGTCCCCTCCGGCGCCACCCCTGACGACGCCGAGCCGAAGGCCGCCTCCTCCTCCGAGGAGGGGGCGGCCCCGGCCGGGGACGCGAGCACAGAGAACGCCGGTCTGGTCGCCCAGCTGGACCAGGTGCGCACGGCGCTCGGCGAGCGCACGGCGGACCTCCAGCGGCTCCAGGCCGAGTACCAGAACTACCGCCGCCGGGTCGAGCGGGACCGGATCACGGTCAAGGAGATCGCCATCGCGAACCTCCTGACCGAGCTCCTGCCCGTGCTCGACGACATCGGCCGGGCGCGGGAGCACGGCGAGCTGGTCGGCGGCTTCAAGTCGGTGGCCGAGTCGCTGGAGACCGTCGCGGCCAAGATGGGCCTGCAGCAGTTCGGCAAGGAGGGCGAGCCCTTCGACCCGACGATCCACGAGGCCCTGATGCACAGTTACGCACCGGACGTCACCGAGACGACCTGCGTGGCGATCCTGCAGCCGGGGTACCGCATCGGCGAGCGCACCATCCGCCCCGCGCGGGTGGCCGTCGCCGAGCCGCAGCCCGGCGCGCAGGGCACCAAGGCCGAGGGCGCCGAGGAGAACACCCCGGCGGCCGACGACAAGGAGAGCGGTGGCCCGGACGAGGGCTGACGTGAGGACTGAGGGGAACCGCGGAAAGGGGGTGCGTCGAGGATGAGCACCAAGGACTTCATCGAGAAGGACTACTACAAGGTCCTCGGCGTCCCCAAGGACGCCACCGAGGCCGAGATCAAGAAGGCGTACCGGAAGCTCGCCCGCGAGTTCCACCCGGACGCCAACAAGGGCAACGCCAAGGCCGAGGAGCGCTTCAAGGAGATCTCCGAGGCGAACGACGTCCTCGGCGACCCCAAGAAGCGCAAGGAGTACGACGAGGCGCGCGCGCTGTTCGGCAACGGCGGCTTCCGCCCCGGACCGGGCGGGGCCGGCGGCTCCTTCAACTTCGACCTGGGCGACCTCTTCGGAGGAGCGGGCGGCGCCCAGGGCGGAGGCTTCGGCGGCGGACTCGGCGACGTCTTCGGAGGCCTGTTCAACCGCGGCGGCACGGGTACGAGCCGTACCCAGCCCCGGCGCGGCCAGGACATCGACACCGAGGTCACGCTCAGCTTCACGGAGGCCATCGAGGGCGCCACGGTGCCGCTCAGGATGTCCTCCCAGGCGCCCTGCAAGGCCTGCTCGGGCACCGGCGACAAGAACGGCACACCGCGCGTGTGCCCGACCTGCGTCGGCACCGGCCAGGTCGCGCGGGGCTCCGGTGGCGGTTTCTCGCTCACCGACCCCTGCCCCGACTGCAAGGGCCGCGGTCTGATGGCCGAGCACCCCTGCCTGGAGTGCAAGGGCAGCGGACGCGCCAAGTCGTCGCGCACCATGCAGGTCCGCATCCCGGCGGGCGTCACCGACGGGCAGCGGATCCGGCTGCGCGGCAAGGGCGCGCCCGGCGAGCGGGGCGGCCCGGCCGGCGACCTGTACGTGGTCGTCCACGTCGGCGAGCACCCCGTGTTCGGACGCAAGGGCGACAACCTCACCGTCACCGTGCCGGTGACGTTCACCGAGGCGGCCCTCGGCGGCGAGGTGCGGGTGCCGACCCTCGGCGGCCCGGCCGTCACCCTGAAGCTGCCGCCCGGCACCCCGAACGGCCGGACCATGCGGGCGCGGGGCAAGGGCGCGGTCCGCAAGGACGGCACCCGCGGCGATCTGCTGGTCACCGTCGAGGTGAGTGTCCCGAAGGACGTGTCGGGGAAGGCTCGTGACGCACTGGAGGCGTATCGCGAGGCGACCGCGGGCGAGGACCCGCGGGCGGAGCTGTTCGAGGCCGCGAAGGGAGCTTGAGAGTGATGGACGGCCGTCGGCGCGGTGACAATTTTCGTGGGCCGTATGAACTGACCGAGGAGACCCCGGTCTACGTCATCTCGGTGGCGGCCCAGCTCTCCGGACTCCACCCGCAGACGCTGCGCCAGTACGACCGCCTGGGCCTGGTCTCGCCCGACCGCACCGCGGGCCGGGGCCGCCGCTACTCGGCCCGTGACATCGAACTGCTCCGCCAGGTGCAGCAGCTGTCGCAGGACGAGGGCATCAACCTGGCCGGCATCAAGCGCATCATCGAACTGGAGAACCAGGTCGCCGCGCTCCAGTCCCGCGTCGCGGAGCTCCAGGCGGCCCTGGACGGCGCCGCTGCGGCGATGCAGCAGCGCGAGGCCGCCGTGCACGCCTCATACCGGCGCGACCTGGTGCCGTACCAGGAGGTCCAGCAGACCAGCGCGCTGGTGGTGTGGCGGCCGAAACGGCAGCAGCAGGACTGACGCGCTCAGCCGCGCACGCAGAGGGGCCCGGACGCCGGGCCCCTCTTCCGCATGCCTGTCAGCCGGCGGACCCCGGCTCGGTGCCGCCCTCGGCCGGCGGCGTGCCCAGCTCGGTCGCGACCACCACGTTCGCCTCGCGGGTCAACTGGTAGCGGGAGTTCCAGTTCGTGTCCACGGCGTCCACGAAGAAGCAGCGCTCCTCGCCGTCCGGGATCGACGTGTACCGGTAGGACGTCTCGTCGGGCATCAGCCAGGCGTCCTGGGAGGCGGAGCAGACCCGCTCCTCGCCGTCGCTCAGCACCCGGCCCGCGTAGACCGAGTACCGGTGCAGGTCGGGCGCCGGGTTCTTGTCCCACGTCAACTCGAAGCCGTAGTCGGTCGGGGTGACCTTCAGCCCGGTGACGAGGGGCGGCGGGGTGTCGTCCCGGCGCTGGGCGGCGAGGGCGGCGGAACGGGCGGACTCGTTGCCCGCCGCGTCCACCGCGGTCACCCGGTAGTAGTACGTGGTGCCCACCACGGCCGTGGAGTCCCGGTAGGACAGGTCGCCGGTGCCGCCCAGGCGGGTGTAGGTGCCGTTCGCGGTCGCCGCCCGGTACACCCGGTAGGAGGTCGCGCCGGTCGTGTAGGACCAGCCGATGCGCAGGCCGTCCTTCTCGGAGGGGTCGGTGACCGTCAGGGCGGCCGGCGAGCCGGGCGCGGTGCGGTCGGCGGTGGTCAGCGGCTTGTCCGCGGTGCCCGCGGACTCGTTGCCGGCCTTGTCGTAGGCGCGGACCTCGTAGTAGTACGTGTCGCCGGTCACCGGGAGGGTGGCGTCGGTGTACGTCGTCGCGGTGGTCGTCGCCAGCGGCTTCGCCTCGTACGGGAAGCCCTTCAGCCGCCGGTAGACGCGGTAGCCGGCGAGGTCCATCTCCTTGTTCCCCGACCAGCCGACCTTCGCCTTGCCGGTCGCGGAGTCGTACGTCACCGCGGCACCGGCAGGCACCAGCGGCTTGACCTTGTCGACGTCGGGGGAGGTGCGGGGCGTGTAGGCGAGGGAGACGTTCGCGGAGCCGGTCCAGTTCACGAAGTCCACGCGGAGCGTGTGCCTGCCGGACGGCACGCTGACGTTGACGGTCTTCTTCTGTGTCGCCGAGACGTTCTTCCAGAGGTCGACCTTGCGGGTGCCGTCCAGGTAGACCCTGATGCCGTCCTGCGCGGCGGCCGTGAGGGCGAAGGGACCGCCGGAGCCGAAGTCGCGGGTGACGGTCCAGCGGACGCCGAAGTTGTCCTTGGGCAGGCCCGTGGCGGGGGCGCCGGTGCCCCACTGCTCGGCGACCGCGCTGTCGCAGTCCGCCTTCTTCGGGGTGCCGGAGAACGTGGTGTTCGCGAAGAACTGCCGGGTGTAGACCGGCGCGGCGCAGCCGGTCGCGGCGGAGGCGGTCGGGGCGACCGCGCCCAGCAGGGCACCGGAGGCGGCGAGTACGACGACCGTGGCGGTCGCACGGCTGGCTGAGTTCATTCGGTCCTCTGATCGAGTCGTAGTGCGGCTCGGGGCCGTCATGATCACGACTCGTGACCGGCCGGGTTGGTTGTACAGATCTTTGCGGGCCTGTGAATCCCCTTGGATGTACGGTCCGTAAAGGGTATTTGAAGGTGGTTTCGCGTGACCTTCACAGGGGGAGCTGAGCGTGGCGTTGCGCACTCGTTAAGTGATTCTCCTTGACGCCGGGTGCGGCCCCGAAGTTGTCTTTTCAGACACCTGGGTCGTATAGCAGCACCCACGTCCGGAACGCACCTGAAGTGAGCACACGAATGCGTCGAATCGCCATATCCGTGGCCGCGTCCACGATGACCCTCTCGCTCGCCGGCTGCGGCGTGCTGAACGCGACGGGGGACGGCGCGAGCGCGAGCCCGACCAAGGGCAACGACGTCACGGTGGGCTTGCTGCTGCCGGAGAAGGCGAACACCCGCTACGACAAGTTCGACTACCCCATCATCCGGGACAAGGTGGCTGAACTCACCAAGAAGCAGGGCAAGGTGGAGTACGCCAACGCCGACGCGAGCGCCGCCCGGCAGTCCGAGCAGATGCAGAACATGATCGACGGCAAGGCCGACGTCATCCTGCTCGACGCGGTGGACGCGCACTCCATCGCCGGTGAGGTGCAGAAGGCCAAGGACGCGGGCATCCCGGTCATCGCCTACGACCGGCTCGCCGAGGGCCCGATCGACGCCTACATCTCCTTCGACAACGAACTCGTCGGCGAGGTGCAGGGCCGCACCCTGCTGGAGGCGCTCGGGCCGAACGTCGACACCTCCGACAAGATCGTCATGGTGAACGGCTCGCCCACCGACCCCAACGCCAAGCAGTTCAAGGAGGGCGCGCTCTCCGAGCTGAACGGCAAGGTGGACATCGCGGACAGCTTCGACGCCATCGACTGGAAGCCGGAGAACGCCGAGGCCGGCATGGCCAAGGCCATCGCCAAGATCGGCAAGAGCAACATCGCCGGCGTCTACTCCGCCAACGACGGCATGGCCGGCGGCGTCATCAAGGCCCTGAAGGCGGCCGGCGTCACCACGCTGCCCCCGATCACCGGCCAGGACGCCGAACTGGACGCCGTGCAGCGGGTGGTGGGCGGCGAGCAGTACATGAGCGTCTACAAGTCCTACCCGGACGAGGCCGAGGCCGCCGCGCAGATCGCCGTCACCAAGATCCAGGGCAAGGACATCCAGTTCGACGCCCTCACCCAGGACCGGGTGGACAGCCCCACGGCCAAGGACATCCCGTCCAAGCTGGTGCAGGTGACGGCGCTCACCAAGCACAGCATCAAGGACACCGTCGTCGCCGACGGCATCTACAGCGTCGGTGACATCTGCACCGCCAAGTACAAGGCCGCCTGCGCGGCGATCGGCCTCAGGTAGGCCCGTACACCCTTCTCGTGCGGCCCGGCCGGGGTGGCGGAACCCCGGCCGGGGCCGTTGCGGGTGCCGGCGGCACCGGGCGGGAAGCGGCACCCACGACGCCGGGAGCCCCGTCCGCGCCACACCGTCATCTTGGTGCGATGCGAGGAGCGGAACGGCACCGAAAGCGGGGCACTGCGGTGTTTTCCGGTGGCCGCCGCAGGGAGAGCCGTGTTGCGGACCCCCTTCGGCGCCGCGCATAGTTGCGCTGCGGAAGTGGCAGCACACCGGGGGTGGAATGGGCGATGGCCGGGCACGGGGCGGAGGAGCATCCTCACGGTGCCGACCGGCTGTGTGAGGCCGGGGACCGGGTGTACTCCCGTGCCGTGCGCCGGGGACGGGTGCCGCGCACGGACGCGGAACCGGTGCCCTGTCTGCTGGAGCTGGCCCTGCTGCACCCCGACCCCGACGACATGGACTGGCTGGTGCCGACCTCCCCGCAGGAGGTCATGACCCGGCTGCTGCGCGGGGTCTACGACGAGGTCAGCGAGAGCCAGCGGCGGATGGGCTCGGCGGTGGCCGCGTTCGAGTGGTACGCGGGCCTGGGCCGGCGGCTGAACGCGCTGGCACCCGCCGAGGGCAGCGCCATCCGGGTCCTGGACGGACTCTCCCGCATCCAGGCCGCGATGGACGAGGCGACCGAGGCGTGCACCACCGAGGTGCTCACCGTGCAGCCCGGCGGCATCCGGCGGGAGGCGGAACTCACCGAGGGCCTGCACCGGGCGCTGGCGCTGCGCGGCCGGGGCGTGCGGATGCGGGACCTCTACACGCACGTGGCCCGGCACGGCCAGGGCCTGCTGAACTACCTGGAGCTGATGGGCGACACGGTGGAGGCCCGCACCCTGGACGAGGTCATCGACCGGCTCATCCTCTTCGACCGCACGGTGGCGTTCATCCCCGCCAACGCCGACCGCACGATGGCCCTGGAACTGCGCCACCCGGCGCTGGTGGAGTACCTGGTCACGGTCTTCGAACGCCTCTGGCGCCTCGCGATCCCGCTCACCGCGCCGCTGCCCGACACCGGCATCGAGGGCATCTCGCACCGGGAGCAGTCCATCGCCGCACTGCTCGCCGAGGGGCACCAGGACGCCGTCATCGCCGAACGGCTCGGCATCAGCGTGCGCACCTGCCGGGCCCACATCGCCCGGCTGTCCGAGACCCTGGGCGCCGCCAGCCGCACCCAGCTCGGCGTCCGCATCGCCCAGGCCGGCCTGGACGGCCGGCGCCCGACCCTGCCGGCCACCGCCCTCACGGGGCCGGACCAAGAACCCCCGACCGGGCGATGAGACTCCCGGGCCGCGCCCGCCTCTCGCCGCCCAGCGTGGCGGCGGGCTCCGCCAGGTGCGGCCGGCGGACGGGCGTCCGGACGGCTCGGGGGCACACGGGAGTGGCCGGGCTCGACGGCGAGGCGCGGATCGACCCGGCCGTCACCGAGGCCATGGCGGAGGCCCACCGGGTGCTGCTGAGCGTGCGGCCGCGCACCGCCCGGTACCAGGAACAGCCGAAGGGCGGCCGGCAGGGCCACGACGGGCGCGACCGGGGCCCGTCCCGGGGCGCACATGTCCTCGGCGGGGTGGGCCTGTTGGGCGCCCGCTGCCGGTGCGGTCGGCGTCAGTGGTCCCGGTCCAGGATGCCGGACTGGGCGATGAGGTAGCCGAGCTGGGCGCGGCTGCCGCTGCCGAGGGCCTGGGCGAGTTTGGCGATGTGGGCCCGGCAGGTACGGACGTTCATGCCGAGGCGGCGGGCGATGGCCTCGTCCACCAGGCCCTCGACGAGCAGTTTGGCGATGGAGTGCTGGATGTTCGTGATGCCGTCCGGGGCCGCCTCGTAGGGAGCGCCGGTGCTGAGCGGCACCGCGCGGGCCCACATGAACTCGAACACCTTGATCAGGTAGCGCACCAGGCCGGGATGGCGGAGTTCCAGCGCGACTTGGCGATCGTCGCGGACGGGTATGAAGGCGACGGTCTCGTCGCAGATGATGAGCCGCTCGACCAGTTCGTCGATGGTCCGGTACTCCACCTTGCCGACGGAGAACTGGGCCACGTACCCGAGCGTCTCCGGACTGTAGCGGGCGGTGTGCTGGTAGAGCGTCCTGATGCGCACACCACGTTCGAGGAGCGGCCGGTCGCGTTCCAGGCCCTGCATCAGGGTGTGCTCCAGGCGGCGGCTGGTCGGTTGCACGGTGAGCACTTCGGACCGGCACTCGGCCGTCGCGGCGTCGAGAGCCGCGTTGATGCGGTCCAGGCCCTCCAGGACCGAGATGGCGTGGGTGGAGGCGGTGTCCTGGGCGCTGAGCGCCATGAACGGCTCGAAGACCTCCGCCAGTTCGATCGACAGCCGCCGGCGGTCGGAGATCTCGCGCTCGATCGGATTGAGCCGCTGGGCCAGGGCGACCGACGGAGGGGTGGGGCGGAGCCAGTTCGCGTCGTCGGGATCCGGCTGCAGGAGAGCGAACTCCATGAGGCAGGGGGCGGCTTCCGCGTCCGCACGGGCTATCCGCCCCATACGCAGTGCCTTGGCGTAAAGGCCGCTACCCTCCTCGCAAAGTTCAGTCATCGCATGGGGATGTGACGCTTTGGTCCGATTTGGTGACAAATCTCCACCCCCCAGGGTCCTGAACATGCAGGAACATGATGCACCGATCGTGTGGCCATGACGTGCCCAAATGAGACATCGTCTTGTTCGACGGGGGAAGAGGGGACCTTCAAGTGAGGACGAAGCCGAATATGCGCAACAAATTGCTTCGGTCGATGCTTGCCGTCGCCTTCTCCACCGTTGTGGCCATAGGCGCGCTGAGTGGCCTCTCCGGTGCGAAGCGTGACGCTGCCGGCGACACCACCTGGGGAGTGGTTCCCAAGGTGGTCACCGTGAGTGCGGACAGCACCGGATCGGCTCATTCCGATGGTGCGGACGACACCACCTGGGGCTGACTGATGACTACTCCACCCGACGACCGCTCCTTCCGTCGCGAAATGGCCACCGCCTACCGCTCCGGCTGGCACTTCATCGACCTGGTCACCGCCATCCCCCACAGCGGTGACTCGCTGATGGTGACCGTGTTTGGGGAGCCGGTCGTCGTCACGCGGGACGAGGACGGGGACGTACGGGCGTTCCGGTGCCTGCGCAAGCCGCGTGGCGCGCCGCAGCCGGTGCGCTGTGCCATCCGGTACGGAATGATCTTTGTGAACCTGGACCAGCGGGACCACCGGCTGACCGAGCCGGAGGAGTCCGACCTGAGGACCATCTCGGCCACCCCCCGCAGTGCCTGACGCGATTCCCCCGTCGTAACACATCGCTCAGGCGCTTCCCCCCGCAGCGGCGTCACCGTGACCTGAACACGGTGACGCCGCTGCAGTTTCCGGGGACATTTCCGGGTATCGGCACTCTGTCACGGTGGCCGAAAGCCGTCGGACCTCAGCCGTGCCCCAGCGCCCGCTCCACCTCGATCTCGATCACCACGCGAGCGGGGTTCGGCGACGGGGTCCGCTCGTACCGCTGCGCGTAGCGCCGCTCCGCCTCCGCGACCCGTTCGCGGTCCGTGCGCACGTACGCCCGCCCCTCCAGCGTCGCCCAGCGCCGGCCGTCCACCTGGCACACCGCCACCCGCGCCCCCTCGGGCCCGGCCGCGCGCACGTGGCACGCCTTGGCGCTCGTCCCGTTCGTGATCACCCGGGCCAGCCGCGCCCCGGGGTCGTACGTCACGCCCACCGGTACGACGTGCGGGCTGCCGTCGGGGCGCAGCGTGGTCAGCGTGCACAGGTGGCGTTCGCGCCAGAAGGCGAGGTACGGCTCGCCGGGGGAAGCCGGGTCTACGGAGTGCCTGGTCATGCGCGCAACCTAAACCCGCGGGCCCTCCCGTTCGTACCTTGAGTGGAATAGACTCAACTTTGTGTACGCTGGTTAAGTCAGCAGTGCGAGGCCGAGGAGGAGAACGGACACCGTGGACGCCGAGCTGACCAACAGGAGCCGGGACGCGATCAACGCGGCGAGCAATCGCGCCGTGACCGAGGGGCACCCGGACCTCACCCCCGCCCACCTGCTGCTGGCCCTGCTCCAGGGGCAGGACAACGAGAACATCACCGACCTGCTCGCGGCCGTGGACGCCGACCAGGCCGCCGTACGCGCCGGCACGGAGCGGATCCTGGCCGGCCTGCCCAGCGTGACCGGGTCCACCGTCGCGCCGCCGCAGCCCAACCGGGAACTGCTGGCCGTGATCGCCGACGCCGGTGAGCGCGCGAAGGAGCTGGGCGACGAGTACCTGTCCACCGAGCACCTGCTGATCGGGGTCGCCGCGCAGGGCGGTGCCGCCGGCGAGCTGCTCGTCCGGCAGGGCGCCGGGGCGAAGAAGCTGCTGGAGGCCTTCAAGAAGGCCAGGGGAGGACGCCGCGTGACCACCGCCGATCCGGAGGGCCAGTACAAGGCCCTGGAGAAGTTCGGCACCGACTTCACCGCCGCCGCCCGCGAGGGCCGGCTCGACCCGGTCATCGGGCGGGACCAGGAGATCCGGCGGGTCGTGCAGGTGCTGAGCCGCCGTACCAAGAACAACCCCGTCCTCATCGGTGAGCCCGGCGTCGGCAAGACCGCCGTCGTGGAAGGGCTCGCCCAGCGGATCGTCAAGGGGGACGTGCCCGAGTCGCTGAAGGACAAGCGGCTGGTCGCGCTCGACCTCGGGGCGATGGTGGCCGGTGCGAAGTACCGCGGCGAGTTCGAGGAGCGGCTGAAGGCCGTCCTCGCCGAGATCAAGGACTCCGACGGGCAGATCATCACCTTCATCGACGAGCTGCACACCGTCGTGGGCGCCGGCGCCGGCGGCGACTCCGCCATGGACGCGGGCAACATGCTCAAGCCCATGCTCGCCCGCGGTGAACTGCGGATGGTGGGCGCCACCACGCTGGACGAGTACCGGGAGCGGATCGAGAAGGACCCCGCGCTGGAGCGGCGCTTCCAGCAGGTGCTGGTCGCCGAGCCGACGGTGGAGGACACCATCGCGATCCTGCGCGGGCTCAAGGGCCGGTACGAGGCCCACCACAAGGTGCAGATCGCGGACAGCGCGCTGGTGGCCGCCGCCACCCTGTCCGACCGGTACATCACCTCCCGCTTCCTCCCCGACAAGGCCATCGACCTGGTGGACGAGTCCGCCTCGCGGCTGCGGATGGAGATCGACTCCTCGCCCGTGGAGATCGACGAACTCCAGCGTGCCGTCGACCGGCTGCGGATGGAGGAGCTGGCGATCGGCAAGGAGACCGACCCGGCCTCCCTCGCCCGCCTGGAGAAGCTGCGCCGCGACCTCGCCGACAAGGAGGAGGAGCTGCGCGGGCTGACCGCACGCTGGGAGAAGGAGAAGCAGTCCCTCAACCGGGTCGGTGAGCTGAAGGAGCGGCTGGACGACCTGCGCGGGCAGGCCGAACGCGCCCAGCGCGACGGCGACTTCGACACCGCCGCCAAGCTGCTCTACGGCGAGATCCCGCAGCTGGAGAAGGAGCTGGAGCTCGCCTCCGAGGCCGAGGAGGAGGTCGCCAGGGACACCATGGTCAAGGAGGAGGTCGGCGCGGACGACATCGCCGACGTCGTGGCCGCCTGGACCGGTATCCCCGCCGGCCGCCTGATGGAGGGCGAGACGCAGAAGCTGCTGCGCATGGAGGAGGAGATCGGCAAGCGGCTCATCGGCCAGGGCGAGGCGGTGCGCGCCGTCAGCGACGCCGTACGGCGCTCGCGGGCCGGGATCGCCGACCCCGACCGGCCCACCGGGTCCTTCCTCTTCCTCGGCCCGACCGGTGTCGGCAAGACCGAACTCGCCAAGGCGCTCGCCGACTTCCTCTTCGACGACGAGCGCGCCATGGTCCGCATCGACATGTCGGAGTACGGCGAGAAGCACAGCGTGGCCCGCCTGGTCGGTGCGCCCCCCGGCTACGTGGGCTACGAGGAGGGCGGCCAGCTCACCGAGGCCGTGCGCCGGCGCCCGTACAGCGTGGTCCTGCTGGACGAGGTGGAGAAGGCCCACCCCGAGGTCTTCGACGTCCTGCTCCAGGTGCTGGACGACGGCCGGCTGACGGACGGACAGGGCCGCACGGTCGACTTCCGCAACACCATCCTGGTGCTCACCTCCAACCTGGGCAGCCAGTTCCTGATGGACCCGCTCAGCTCCGAGGAGCAGAAGAAGGAGCAGGTCCTGGAGGTCGTCCGGTCCTCCTTCAAGCCGGAGTTCCTCAACCGGCTGGACGACCTGGTGGTCTTCTCGGCACTGACCAAGCCCGAGCTGGAGCGGATCGCGGGCCTCCAGATCGACCGGCTCACCAAGCGGCTGGCCGAGCGGCAGCTCAACCTGGAGGTCACCCCCGAGGCGCTGGCCTGGCTGGCCGAGGAGGGCCTGGACCCGGCGTACGGCGCCCGGCCGCTGCGCCGCCTGGTGCAGAGCGCCATCGGCGACCGGCTCGCCAAGGAGATCCTGTCCGGCGAGGTCAAGGACGGCGACACGGTCCGCGTGGACCGCTTCGGCGAGGGCCTGCTGGTCGGCCCCGCGACGGGCAAGACCCTGTAGGCCGCACGCGGCCGCTCCACGGCCCCTCGTCCCGGCCGGCCGCCGGGGCGAGGGGCCGTGGAGCCGGTCCGCTCAGACGCTGCTCATGGCGTCGTACAGGGTCCAGAAGAACCACACCGAGAAGGCCAGACAGCCCCACCACAGGACCCACAGGGCCACTCGTACCGCTCCGGGTATGCGCATGGCCACATCCTCACTCACCGCCGCCGCGCCGGTTCCCGTTCCGCCCTGGGCTGACAGGCGGCACGGGGTTGCCATCCCCCGCCCCTCCTGGGGGAGGATGGCGGCATCCGCATGAAGGGAAAAACACGGTGAGCATCGACCCGTCCTCGATTCCGAATTTCGGGGGCCAGCCCGAACCGCAGCCCGAAGGACCGGCGGGCCCCGTCCTCCCGGATCAGGACCTGGTGAAGCAGCTTCTCGACCAGATGGAGCTGAAGTACGTCGTCGACGAGGAGGGTGACCTCGCCGCGCCGTGGGAGCAGTTCCGCACCTACTTCATGTTCCGTGGAGAGGCCGAACAGGCGATCTTCTCGGTGCGGACCTTCTACGACCGGCCGCACAAGATCGACGAGAAGCCGCAGCTGCTCGAATCGATCGACGACTGGAACCGCCGCACCCTGTGGCCGAAGGTGTACACCCACACCCACGACGACGGCACCGTCCGTCTGATCGGCGAGGCCCAGATGCTGATCGGCACGGGCGTCGACATCAACCACTTCGTCTCCTCCACGGTCAGCTGGGTGCGGGCCGCGATCGAGTTCGACAAGTGGCTGGTGGAGCAGCTCGGCCTGGAGCAGGAGGTCAACGAGTCCGAGCAGCCCGAGGACGACGGGGAGTAACCGCCCCCTCGGCCGGTCCGGGGGCTCCGGCCCCCGGACCGTACCCGTCCGCGCTCACATGCGGCGCAGCCGCTCCGCCGCCTCCCGCAGGATCTCCTCCCGCTTGCAGAAGGCGAAGCGCACGAACGGCGCCCCCGCCTCCCGGTCGTCGTAGAACACCGCGTTCGGGATGGCGACCACGCCCGCCCGCTCCGGCAGGGCCCGGCAGAAGGCGAAGCCGTCCTTCTCGCCGAGGGGCCGGATGTCGGTGGTGACGAAGTAGGTGCCGGCCGGCCGGAACACCTCGAAGCCCGCCGCCGTGAGCCCCTCCGCCAGGATGTCCCGGCGGGCCAGCATGCCCCGGCGGAACTCCTCGAAGTAGGAGTCGGGCAGGGCGAGCGCCTCGGCCACCGCGTACTGGAACGGGCCCGAGGCCACGTACGTCAGGAACTGTTTCACCGAGCGGACCGCGCTCACCAGCGCCGGCGCGGCCGTCACCCAGCCGACCTTCCACCCGGTGAACGAGAACGTCTTGCCGGCCGAGCCGATGCTCACCGTCCGCTCGCGCATCCCCGGGAACGTGGCCAGCGGCAGGTGCCCGGCGCCGTCGAAGACCAGGTGCTCGTACACCTCGTCGGTCACCACCAGCAGGTCCCGCTCCACCGCCAGCTCGGCGATCGCGGCCAGCTCCGCGCGGGTGAGGACGGTACCGGTCGGGTTGTGCGGGGTGTTGATCAGCAGCAGCCGGGTGCGGTCGGTGACGGCGGCCCGCAGCTCGTCGAGGTCCAGCCGGAAGCCGCCGTCGTGCGGCCGCAGCGTCACCGGCACCCGGGTGCCGCCCGCCATGGCGATGCTCGCCGCGTACGAGTCGTAGTACGGCTCCAGCGCCACCACCTCGTCACCCGGCTCGACCAGCGCCAGCAGCGAGGCCGCGATCGCCTCGGTCGCGCCCGCGGTGACCAGCACCTCGGTGTCGGGGTCGTAGGACAGGCCGTAGTGGCGCTGCTGGTGCGCGGTGATCGCGGTGCGCAGCTCGGGGATGCCGGGGCCGGGCGGGTACTGGTTGCCGCGGCCGTCGCGGAGCGCCCGGACGGCTGCCTCCCGGATCTCCTCGGGGCCGTCGGTGTCGGGGAAGCCCTGGCCCAGGTTGATCGCTCCGGTCGCCGCGGCGAGCGCCGACATCTCGGCGAAGATCGTCGTCCCGAACGCGGCGAGCCGGCGGTTGAGGTGAGGACGTGCGCTGGAGGTCATGCCGGCCATCCTGCGCTGTGGCCCGCGGTTTCCTCAACTCCCCTTCCGGCCCTGCCGCACATCGTCCCGAAAGGTCCCCGGGTCACCTTGCGTCGCAGGTCAGAGGGGGTTTTCCCGAGTGGACCCTCAGAACTTGCTCAACTCTGCTTTGCGGCGGGAAGCGGACGGGCATCCCCCCGGCACCGCGCGCTTGCGCGGTTACGCGAGGCGCCCACGGGGGGCCGCTTCGGGGGAACGGAAGGAGGGGGGCGCCATGTTCGCAGGCATCATCCTGGCGGTGGTCGTGATCGTGTTCCTCGCGGCGGGCCGGGCCCGCCGCAGCCGGAACGCCCGGCTCTCGCTGCACAAGAGCGGCCGCGGGCGGAACCGGTCGTACGGTTCGTCGTCCTCGTCGTCCTCGTCGTCCTCCACGGGCAGCGGGTCGAGCAGCTGGTGGGTCGGCGGCGGTGACTCCGGCTCGTCCGGCGGACACGGAGGTCACGGCGGTCACGGCGGGGGACACGGGGGCCACTCCTGCGGGGGTCACTCCTGCGGCGGAGGTTCGTCGTGCGGCGGGGGGTCCTCGTGCGGCGGGGGCGGATGCGGGGGAGGCAGCTGACACGGGGCAGCCGGGCCTCCCGGAACAGGGGCAACCGCATCCGGGCCGCACACCGCCGGGCGCCCGCCGGAGGGACTCTCCGGCGGGCGCCCGGCCCGTCCGTCCCCGCGCCCGGCGCACGCCATGGTTGAACAGTTGAGCTGTGTAGCCCTCTAGGGGATGGAAACCCGGCTAAGTTGGGTAAAAACGCTGTGGCGGCGCCACCGTTCATGATTCCCTCTACATCGCCAACGCAGCCCCTCGGACCTCCCCCAGAGTCCCCGCCCCGGCCGGACCGGCTGGGCTGACATGGCCGTTCTCCCCCTCATTTGCGTGTTAGCGGAGCCGATCCATGCTCACGACCCTGAACACCTCCTACACCGATACGCGTGCTGCCGACCTCGCCTGGGCCCTGGGACGCGAGCCGCTGCCCGCCCTCGCCGCGCTGGATCTCGAACTCACGGGCGCCAAGATGCAGTTGCGGCTGCTCGGCGCGTCCCACCAGGTGCTCCTGGAGGAGGAGCGGGGCATCTGTTCGGAGACGGTCGCGTGCATCCCCGGCTCCAGCACCCCGCTGCCGCTGGGCGTCGCCAAGCGGGTCGGCGACTGGGAGTACGAGTTCGCCGCACGCGTGGAGGTGCTCACCCCCGGCTCGTTCGCGGGCCGCGCCCAGGAGTTGCTGGCCCTCGTCTCCGACCATCCGCACGGCCTCGCCGGTGTCTTCCCCGGCAGCCCGCACGCCTTCACCGCGATGCTGGCCCAGCGGCACGAGGGCCAGGTGCACTGGCGCACCTGGCACGCGTATCCGCAGGACGGGCAGCTGGTGGCCACCCGGACCCGGGTCGGGGCACGGGTGAAAGCGGCACGGCCGAGGTGACGGCGGTACAAACCAACACTCCGTCAAATGCCCTCGGATCCACACGTGTGGGTGACGAAGCGTCCCGAGTGAGTGACGTAACGTCGCAGCGTGATCGAACCGCAGGCCCCCGCGCCCCCGGGCGCCCCGCCCTCCTGGACAGGCCCCGCCCGGCTGCCCGTCCGGCCCGGCACCGGGCGGTTCCTGGTCCTCGTGTGCGTCTTCGTCTGCGCCGCCTGCGGGCTCGTGTACGAGCTCGAACTCGTCGCCTTCGCGTCCTACCTGATCGGTGACTCGGTCACCCAGGCCTCCGTGGTGCTGTCCGTGATGGTGTTCGCGATGGGCATCGGCTCGCTCGCCGCCAAACGGCTGCGCTGGCACGCGGCGGCCGGATTCGGTGCCGTCGAGTCGGCCCTCGCGCTGGTCGGCGGCTGCAGCGCCATGGCGCTGTACGCCGTCTTCGCCTGGACCGCCGGCTGGGGCGGGATGTGGGCCGACGGGCCGTGCTGCCTCCTGGTCGCCTTCTCCCTGGCCATCGGCCTGCTCATCGGCGCCGAGGTCCCGCTGCTCATGGAGCTGATCCAGCGCATCCGGCGGCAGGACGCGGGCGGCGCGGTGGCCGACCTGTTCGCCGCGGACTACGTCGGCGCTCTCGTCGGCGGCCTCGCCTTCCCCTTCCTCCTCCTGCCGTTCCTGGGCCAGTTGACCGGAGCGCTGCTGACCGGCACGGTCAACGTGGTCGCGGGCGGCGCCCTGGTCCTCGGCCTGTTCCGCCGCGACCTCACCCGCCGCGCCCGCTGGACCCTGCTGCTCACCGGCCTCGTCGTCCTCGGTGTCCTCGCCTCCGCCGCCGCCCTCGCCGGCGACTTCGAACGGGCCGCCCGGCGCGCCGTGTACGGCTCCGGCGTCCGGGTGGCCGTACAGACCGGGGTCCAGGAGGTCGTGCTGGCCGGCGGCACGCACGGCCGGCCCCTCGACCTGTTCCTCGACGGCCGCCTGCGCGTCGGCGGCCGGGACGCCCGGCGCTACCACGAGGCGCTGGTCGGGCCCGCCCTGACCGGCCCGCACACGCGGGTGCTGATCCTCGGCGGCGGTGACGGCCTGGCCGCCCGCGAGGTGCTGCGCCGGCGCGGGGTGCGCCGCGTCGACGTCGTCGAACTCGATCCCGGTCTGGTGGACCTGGCGCGCCACGACCCCGGGCTGTCCGCCGCCAACGGGCACGCCTTCGCCGACCGGCGGGTGCGCGTCACCACCGCCGACGCGCTCGGCTGGCTGCGGCGGGCGCGCGGGCCGGCGTACGACGTCGTCGTCGCCGACCTCCCCGATCCCGGCATCACCGCCAGCACCAAGCTGTACTCCCAGGAGTTCTACGGGCTGGCCCGCCGCGTGCTGGCCCCGGACGGCCGCCTGGTGGTGCACGCGGGCCCCGTCACCACCCGCCCCCGCGCCTTCTGGACCGTCGCCGCGACCCTGCGCACCGCGGGGTTCGCCGTCTCCCCCTACCGGGTCCTCGGCCACGGCACCGGCTTCGCCCCCGGCCCCGACCGCTCCACCGGCACGTCCCGGGCCCCGCACGACTGGGGCTTCCTCCTCGCCGCCCCCGGCACCGTCCCGCCGCCCCTGCGCATGCCGGCCGGCCACCCGGCCACCCTGACCCGGACCGCCCTGGCGGCGGACGCCCGCGCGGCGGAACGGACGCGGGTCCGGGGGGTGCGGGCGTCGACGCTGGTGCATCCGAGGTACTGAGCCGCTCCGGGCGGGCGCTGCCCCGGGCCCGCGAGGGGCGCTTGGGGAGAGGGCGGGCGCGTCCGGGTGGCGCCGCCGAGCGGGCGGCGCGGGGGCGGGGCGGATGCCGGGCGCCCACGCGCCGGCCGGCCGGGACGGGTGCGCGAACCGCAGGCCGGGGCGGAGCGCCCCCGCGGGGTCGGGTGAGTTCCGGCCGTGACTGGGTAGGCTCCCGGACCATGGAGCACCAGGTCTTCGTCGCGGTCCCCGCAGAGCGGCTCCGTACCGCGCTGGCCGACCAGGCCCACGTGGCCCGGGCCGTCCCCGGCCTGCAACAGGAGGCCGGGGCCGAACCGCTCACCGGCCGGCTGAAACTCCGTGTCGGCGGGCACTCCGTCACCTACCGGGGCACCGCCCGCGTCACCCCCCGGGAGGACGGCACGTACGCCGTCGACGGCGACGCCACCGAGTCCCGCGGCACCGGCGCGGTCAAACTCGCCCTGACCCTGACCCTCACGGACACCGAGGGCGGCTGCACGGTCACGGCGCAGGGCACCGCGGACGCGTCCGGCCGGATCACGGAACTGCCGGCGGAGGCGGTGACCGTGGCGGTGGCCAGGCTGCTGACCCGCTTCCTGGAGACCCTGGCGGCGGACGGGGACGAGCAGCCGGAGCCGGCCGCGGAGACCGGCGCCACCGGCACCCCGGCCCGCGCCCCGCACCCCGACCGGCCCGCCGGCGACTTCGCCGACACGGGCGAACCGCCCGCCGAGGCCGCGCACGCGCGCCGCACGATGATCGGCCGCAGCGCCGAGGAGGTCGACCACTCCCCGCCGCGCGGCCGGTACGCGCCCGTCCCGGCCCCCCAGACCGTCACCGGCAACCCGGCCGTGCGCTGGGCGGCCCCCGCCGCGGCGCTGGCCCTGGCCTCGGCGATCGTGGTCACCCGCGCGCTGCGCAAGCGCCGCTGACCACTTCCCGCACGCGCCCTTGATCGCCCCAGTAGGGTCGGTCCCGTGAGTAACGAAGACATCACGCTGACCGCGGGCGACGCGGAAGTGACCGTACGGCCCGGCCACGGCGGCCGGATCGGCGGACTCCGGATCGGCGGCGTGGAGCTGCTGCGGCAGGGCGAGCGCTACGGCTGCTTCCCGATGGTGCCCTGGTGCGGCCGGACCCGGGAGGGCCGCTTCCTGGACGGCGGGACCGTCCGCCAGATGCCGCTGAACGCCCCGCCGCACGCCATCCACGGCACCGCACGCGACGGCGCCTGGCGCACCGCGCGCGTCACGGAGGACGAGGCGGTGATCACGCACGAGCTGACCGACCCCTGGCCGCACCCCGGCCGCGTCACCCACGTCGTCGCGCTCGCCGAGGACAGCCTGACGCTGACGATGGCCGTGGAGGCCTACGACGACTCCTTCCCGGCCCAGCTCGGCTGGCACCCCTGGTTCCACCGCAACCTCGGCGGCCAGGACGTGCGGCTGGACTTCAAGCCCGCCTGGCAGGAGGAGCGCGGGCCCGACCACCTGCCCACCGGCAACCGCGTCGACCCGCGGCCGGGTCCCTGGGACGACTGCTTCGGCATGCCCGGCGGGGTCGACGTCACCCTCACCTGGCCGGAGCAGCTGGAGCTGAGGGTGACCAGCCGCGAGGAGTGGGTGGTGGTCTACGACGAGCAGGCCGAGGCCGTCTGCGTCGAGCCGCAGACCGGTCCGCCGAACGGGCTGAACACCCTTCCGCGCCTGGTCACCCCGCTGGACCCGCTGGAGGCCGCGACGACCTGGAGCTGGCGGCGCCTCTAAGCTGGTCGGCATGACGGACGTCAACGAAGCAATGCCCACCGGCACACGCGGCGCGCTGCTGCAGCAGATCAAGGACAAGGCCGTGGTGCACGGCAAGGTGACCCTGTCGTCGGGCAAGGAAGCCGACTACTACATCGACCTCCGCCGCATCACGCTGGACGGCGAGGCGGCGCCGCTGGTCGGTCAGGTCATGCTCGACCTGACCGCCGACCTGGACTACGAGGCCGTCGGCGGACTCACCCTGGGCGCCGACCCGGTGGCCACCGCGATGCTGCACGCCTCCGCCGCGCGCGGCAGGACGCTGGACGCCTTCGTGGTCCGCAAGCAGGGCAAGGCGCACGGTCTGCAGCGCCGTATCGAGGGCGCCGAGGTCAAGGGCCGCCGGGTGCTGGCCGTCGAGGACACCTCCACCACCGGCGGCTCCGTGCTGACCGCCGTGGAGGCGCTGCGCGAGGCCGGCGCGGAGGTCGTCGCCGTCGCCACGATCGTGGACCGGGCCACCGGCGCGGCCGAGGCGATCGCCGAGCAGGCGGGTGTGCCGTACGTGTTCGCCTTCTCGAAGGATGAACTGGGTCTGGACTGACGACGCGGTGTGACCTGGACTTGACCGGGGGCGCCTGGCCGCGCCCCTCGTCTGGAAAGATGGGGCCGACGATGACGTCGCAACCCCAGGTCTAGGTCAGGGCCGTAACGCATAACCCAACCCGCAACACAAGGAGCGGACAGATGCCCATCGCAACCCCCGAGGTCTACAACGAGATGCTCGACCGGGCGAAGGCAGGCAAGTTCGCCTACCCGGCCATCAACGTGACCTCCTCGCAGACCCTGAACGCGGCGCTGCGCGGCTTCGCGGAGGCGGAGAGCGACGGCATCGTCCAGATCTCGACCGGCGGTGCCGAGTTCCTCGGCGGTCAGTACAGCAAGGACATGGTCACCGGCGCGGTCGCGCTCGCCGAGTTCGCGCACATCGTCGCCGAGAAGTACCCGGTCAACATCGCGCTGCACACCGACCACTGCCCGAAGGACAAGCTGGACGGGTACGTGCGTCCGCTGCTGGCGCTCTCCAAGAAGCGTGTCGACGCCGGTCTCACCCCGCTGTTCCAGTCCCACATGTGGGACGGCTCGGCGGAGACCCTCGCCGACAACCTGGCGATCGCCCAGGAGCTGCTGGAGCAGGCCCGCGCCGCCAGGATCATCCTGGAGGTGGAGATCACCCCCACCGGCGGCGAGGAGGACGGCGTCTCGCACGAGATCAACGACGAGCTGTACACCACCGTCGACGACGCGATCCGCACCGCCGAGGCCCTGGGCCTGGGCGAGAAGGGCCGCTACCTGCTGGCCGCCTCCTTCGGCAACGTGCACGGCGTGTACAAGCCGGGCAACGTCGTCCTGCGTCCGGAGCTGCTGAAGGAGCTGAACGACGGCGTCGCCGCCAAGTTCGGCAAGGCCGCTCCGTTCGACTTCGTCTTCCACGGCGGTTCCGGCTCCACCGAGCAGGAGATCCAGACCGCGCTGGAGAACGGCGTGGTGAAGATGAACCTGGACACCGACACCCAGTACGCGTTCACCCGGCCGGTCGCCGGTCACATGTTCGCGAACTACGACGGCGTCCTGAAGGTCGACGGCGAGGTCGGCAACAAGAAGGCCTACGACCCGCGCACCTGGGGCAAGCTGGCCGAGGCGAGCATGGCCGCGCGTGTCGTCGAGGCCACGCAGAACCTGCGCTCGGCGGGCAACAAGATCAAGTAAGCGGTGGGTGCGGCGGGCCCGGCGGCTGTTCCTGCCGCCGGGCCCGCTGTATACCTGGGGGCATGCCCGACGTCCGGCTGGCCTCGCCCCAGGGCAGGTGGATCCTGCTCACCACGGTCCTGGGCTCCAGCATGGCGATGCTGGACTCCACCGTCGTCAACGTCGCGCTGCCGCGCATCGGCCGCGACCTCGACGCCGACCTCGCCGCCCTGCAGTGGACGGTCAACGCGTACATGGTCACGCTGGCCGGCCTGATCCTGCTGGGCGGCTCGCTCGGCGACCGCTACGGCCGGCGGAGGATCTTCGTGCTGGGCGTGGTGTGGTTCGCCGCCGCCTCCCTGCTGTGCGGAATCGCGCCGAACCCCGCCGTGCTGATCGCCGCGCGGGCACTTCAGGGCATCGGCGGCGCCCTCCTCACCCCCGGCTCCCTCGCGCTGATCCAGGCGTCCTTCCACCCCGACGACCGCAGCCGCGCGGTCGGCCTGTGGTCCGGCTTCGGCGGCATCGGCGCGGCCGTCGGCCCCTTCCTCGGCGGCTGGCTGGTGACCGGCCCCGGCTGGCGCTGGGTGTTCCTGCTCAACGTGCCGCTGGCGCTGCTGTGCGTGCCGGTCGCCCTGCGGCACGTGCCGGAATCCGCCGGCGACCGCGCGCACGGCCGCTTCGACGTCCTCGGCGCGGCCCTGGGCGCCGTCGCCCTGGCCCTGCTGACGTACGCGCTCATCGAGGCCCGCAGCGGTTCGGCGGCGGTGCCGGTGACCGCGGTGGCGGGCGTGGCCGCCGCCGTGGCCTTCGTCCGGGTCGAGCGGCACCGCCCCGATCCGATGCTCCCGCCGGACGTCTTCGCCTCCCGCCAGTTCACGGCGGTCAATCTGGTCACCCTGTGCGTGTACGCGGCGTTCGGCGGCTTCTTCTTCCTCACCGCCCTCCAGCTCCAGGTGGTGGCCGGCTACTCGCCGCTGGCCGCGGGTACGGCGCTGCTCCCCACCACGGCCCTGATGCTGCTGTTCTCCTCCCGCTCCGGCGCCCTCGCCGACCGCACGGGCCCGCGCCTGCCGCTGACGGTGGGTCCCCTGCTCTGCGCGGCGGCGATGCTGCTGATGCTGCGGGTGGGGAAGGACGCGGACTATCCCACCGACGTACTCCCGGCCCTGCTGGTCATGGGCGCCGGCATGGTCACCCTGGTGGCGCCGCTGACCGCCACGGTCCTCGCCTCCGTCGACGCCGGCCGGGCGGGGCTGGCCAGCGGCATCAACAACGCGGCGGCGCGGGCGGCGGGTCTGGTGGCGGTGGCGGCGCTCCCGCTGCTCGCCGGGATGGGGCCGGAGGCGTACCGCTCCCCGGACGCCTTCGACGCGGCGTTCGGCCGGGCGATGCCGATGTGCGCGGGGGTGCTGGTGCTGGGGGCCGCGGTGGCGTTCGCCCTGGTCCGGCGCCCGGGGCCGGGCTGCCGGCGCCCGGAGTGCCGTACGCACGGCAGCGTGACGGCTCCGCCGCTGGAGGCGGGGGGCCGGGGGTAGCTCCGCCGGGGGTGCGTGTCGGCTCCGCCGGGGTGCGTTGTCGGCTCCGTCGTGGGGTCCGGGCGTCGTACCGGGCTGCGGGTGCGTTGTGGCTGGTCGCGCAGTTCCCCGCGCCCCTGGGGGGTTGCGGTGCGGTCGGTGGTGCGGTTTCCCGCGTCCTTGTCAGCCGTGCCGGGCTGCGGGTGCGTTGTGGCTGGTCGCGCAGTTCCCCGCGCCCCTGGGTGGGTGCAGTGTGGTTGGTCGTGCGGTTTCCCGTGTTCCTGGGGGGGGGGCAGTGCCGTTGGCTGCGGGGTGGGCTGTGGGGCCTACCGGGCAAGCCGCGTAGCGTGCCGTACGCCAGACTGGGCCCATGACGATTCACGAGAACCTTCTCGGCGGTCCGCCTCCGACCCACCTTCCCGACGACCCGGAGCCCCGCGAGGCCCTGGCGGACGGTACCGCGCCCGCGGACGTCGCCGCCCAGCACCCGACCTCCTCCCTCGCCTGGGCCCAGCTGGCCGACGAGGCGTTCGAGCGGGGCTCGGTCGTGGAGTCGTACGCCTACGCCCGTACGGGCTACCACCGCGGCCTGGACGCCCTGCGCCGCAGCGGCTGGAAGGGCCACGGCCCCGTCCCCTGGGAGCACGAGCCGAACCGCGGCTTCCTGCGCGCCCTGCACGCCCTCGCCCGCGCCGCGCAGGCGATCGGCGAGCAGGAGGAGTACGAGCGCTGCACGCAGTTCCTGAAGGACTCCTCGCCGACGGCGGCCCAGACCCTGGGCTGACCCGCGGGGATGTCACCGGTGTGGCCCGTCTGGCAGCAGACGGGCCTTGCCGTTGCCGGAGGCATTGCGGAGGATGCGGGGTGGGGACCGGGGCCCCCGTGCCGGCATCGGCAGGGGCGGACCGCTACCCGGAGTAACAACAGGAGACAGCGATGTCCCAACAGGCTCACCCCCTTCACGAGGCCGCTGAGCCCGAGACCCCGAACCTGGATTTCGCGGGGACGACGCCGTACGAGGACTACGTCAGGGCAGACATCCTCACCCACCTCCAGCACACCCTCTCCGACGACCCCGGAGAGATGGTCTTCCTGGTGACCACCCAGGTCATGGAGCTGTGGTTCACCGTCATCGTGCACGAGTGGGAGACCGCCGCCCGGGCGCTCCGCTCGGACGACGTGCCCACCGCGATCGCCGCGCTGAAGCGCTCCGTGCGGGAACTGGAGGCCCTGAACGCCTCCTGGAAGCCGCTCGGCCAGCTGACCCCGGCCCAGTTCAACTCCTACCGCAGCGCGCTCGGCGAGGGCTCCGGCTTCCAGTCGGCGATGTACCGGCGCCTGGAGTTCCTGCTCGGCGAGAAGTCCGCCTCCATGCTCGTACCGCACCGCGGTGCCCCCCGCGTCCACGCGGAACTGGAGAAGGCCCTGCACGAGCCGAGCCTGTACGACGAGGTGGTACGGCTCCTCGCGCGCCGCGGCCACGCCGTGCCCGACTCCGTGCTGCGCCGGGACGTCACCCGGCGGTACGAGTCCTCGGAGGCCGTCGAGGCCGCCTGGACCGCCGTCTACGCGGGCGACGAGAGCGACGAACTGGCCCGGCTCGGAGAGGCGCTGACCGACGTCGCCGAACTGGTCTGGCGCTGGCGCAACGACCACCTGGTCGCCACCCGGCGCGCGATGGGCGCCAAGGCCGGCACCGGCGGCTCCGCCGGCGTGGCCTGGCTGGAGAAGCGCGCCAGGAACAACGTCTTCCCCGAGCTGTGGACGGCGAGGTCCCATGTCTGAGCTGCCCCTGCTCGCGCGGAAACTGGACGAGGCCGACGAACTCGCGTCCCTGCGCGACCGTTTCGTCCTCGACGACGTGGTGTACCTCGACGGCAACTCCCTGGGCGCCCTGCCCGCGCACGTCCCCGACCGGGTCGCGGACGTCGTCCGCCGCCAGTGGGGCGAACTGCGCATCCGCTCCTGGGAGGAGAGCGGCTGGTGGACGGCGCCCGAGCGGATCGGCGACCGGATCGCCCCGCTGGTCGGCGCGGCGCCCGGCCAGATCGTCGTCGGCGACTCGACCAGCGTCAACGTCTTCAAGGCGGTGGTCGCCGCCATCCGCATGGCGGACGCCGGCCGGGACGAACTCCTGGTGGACGCGACGACCTTCCCCACGGACGGTTACATCGCCGAGTCGGCGGCCCGGCTGACCGGCCGTACGCTGCGCCCGGTGACCCCGGCCGAGGTGCCGGGGGCGCTGGGCGAGCGCACGGCCGCGGTGCTGCTCAACCACGTCGACTACCGCACCGGCCGGCTGCACGATCTCCCGGCGCTCACCGCCGCGGTCCACGCCGCCGGCGCCCTCGCGGTCTGGGACCTGTGCCACAGCGCGGGCGCGCTGCCGGTCGGCCTGGACGAGCACGGCGTCGACCTCGCGGTCGGCTGCACCTACAAGTACCTGAACGGCGGGCCCGGTTCACCGGCGTACCTGTACGTGCGCAAGGGTCTGCAGGACCGTTTCGACTCCCCGCTGCCCGGCTGGAACTCGCACGCCGAGCCCTTCGGCATGAGTGCGTCGTACGCCCCCGCGCCGGGCGCGGTGCGCGGCCGGGTCGGCACGCCGGACATCCTGTCCCTGCTGGCGCTCGAAGCCGCCCTCGACGTCTGGGACGGCGTCTCCGTCGCGGTCGTGCGCGCCAAGTCCCTGGCGCTGACGGACTTCTTCCTGCGGTGCGTGGCCGAGTACACCGAGCCCGGCCGGGTGGAGTGCGTGACCCCCGAGCGGCACACCGAGCGGGGCAGCCAGATCGCCCTGCGCTGCCCGGACGCGGGCGAGGTGATGAAACGCCTGATCAGCCGGGGTGTGGTGGGCGACTTCCGGCATCCGGACGTCCTCCGCTTCGGCTTCACGCCGCTGTACGTGGGCTTCCGGGACGTGGAGCGGGCGGCCCGGGTGCTGGCGGAGGAACTGGCCTAGCACGGGCGGTGCCCGGGTCCCGCGCCGACCGGCGCGGGACCCGGGCCTCCCGCCCCGCGGCCGGGTGACCTCACCGTGCGTGACAAGCCCGTATCCGCGCACGTCACCGTCCTGATACCGTCCCGGCCAACGGCCGGTCCGCCACCTGGTCCGCCGGAACGTGTCCTGTCGCTGAGAGGTTGGAGCATGCCGGACGACGCCGCAGCAGCCCGCGCCGCCGCCGAAGAGGAGTCGGCCTTCTCGCACGCCCCGGTCGATCCCGACGCCACGGCCGCGTACGGTGACCACCCCGACCAGGTGATCGACTTCTACGCTCCCCGCCCCGGCCCGGGCTCCGCCACGCCCGCCCCGCTGGTGGTCGTCCTGCACGGCGGCGCCTGGCGCGCCCGCTACGACCGCCGCCACCTCACGCCCTTCGCGGACTACCTGGCCCGAAGGGGCTTCGCGGTGGCCAACGTGGAGTACCGGCGGGGAGGCGCCGGGGACGCCGCGGCCGACGGCACGCCGCCGGCCGGCCGCTGGCCCGACACCTTCGACGACGTCGCGGCGGCCCTGGACGCCCTGCCCGCGCTGGTCCGCGAGGCGCTGCCGCAGGCGGACCCCCGCCGTACGGTCCTGACCGGGCACTCGGCGGGCGGCCACCTGGCGTTGTGGGCGGCGGCCCGCCATGTCCTCCCCGCCGACGCCGCCTGGCGCACGGACGGTCCGGCTCCGCTGCGCGGTGTCGTCGCGCTCGCCCCGATCGCGGACTTCGAGGTGGCGGAGAAACTGGACGTCTGCGGGCACGCCTGCGCACAACTCCTCGGCGGACAGGACGGTTTCGCCCTGCGCCGCCCGTACGCGGACCCGGTGCTGCTGCTGCCGACGGGCATCGCCACGACCCTGGTCCAGGGCCGGAGCGACCTGGTGGTGCCGCAGCAGGTGGCCGAGTCGTACGCGGACGCGGCGGCGAAGGCCGGGGAGGTGGCCGGGCTGACGCTGCTGGCGGACGTGGGCCACTTCCCGCTGATCGACCCGGCGGCCGACGCGTGCGCGGTGGTGGCCGAGGAGATCGCCCAACTGGCCTGGTAGGAAGCCGGGTTCCGGCCCTTCGGGGCCGCCCCGGGTGCTACCCGTAGTACCTGAGAGCCACTTCCCCGGACAGCTCCCCGGCGGGACGCCGACGACGGCCCCGGCTCCGTACCTTCCTTTCCAGCAGGGCCCACCCGGGCCCCCGGAAAGGAAGTCACCCATGGGGCACCCCCGTTCCGCCGCACGGTCCCGCGACTCCGTGCTCCCCCGGCGTCCCCGCCCCCTGCGCACTCTCCTCTCCGCCCTCCTCACCGCCGCCCTCGTCATCCCCCTCGCCGGCGCGGCCCGCCCCGGCATCCCCGCCCCGGCCCCGGTCCTCCTCACCACGCCCCTCACCCCCTCCACCCTGAACGCCGCCTACGCGGCGAATCGGGAGAACGCCGCCGAGGCCGCCCGCATGGCCGCCGCGCACGGCGACCCCCACCGCGCCGCGGCGGACCGCGCCCTCGCCTCCCCGTCCCGCCGGCTCCTCGCCTTCGACGGCCGGGGGGAGGGCCGCGCCACCGAGGTCTTCGGCGACCTGACGCGCGCACGGCACATCGCCGTCCTGGTCCCCGGCTCGGACACCTCCCTGGACACCTACGGCCGCTTCCACCGGGCCGCCGCCGCCCTGCACGGGGAACTCACCCGCCACCACGCCCGCGTCGCCGTCGTCGCCTGGCTCGGCTACACCACCCCGGCCACGGTCAGCACCACCGTGACCACCGCGGCCCGCGCCGACGAAGCCGCCCCCGGCCTGCGCGCCCTCGTCCGCCTGCTGCGCACCCTCTCCCCGGCCGGCGCGCACCTCTCCGTCCTGTGCCATTCCTACGGCTCGGTGGTCTGCGGCCGGGCCGCCCCCGGGCTGGACGCGGACGACATCGCCCTGGTCGGCAGCCCCGGCACCACCGCGGACTCCGTCGCCGCCCTGCGCACCCGTGCCCGGGTGTGGGCGGCCCGCGGCGCCGGCGACTGGGTGGCGGACGTCCCGCACGTCCGCGCCGGCCTCTTCGGCACCACCGTCGGCTTCGGCACGGACCCCGTCTCCCCCGCCTTCGGCGCCCGGGTCTTCGACGCGGCCGGCGCCGACCACAGCGGCTACTTCACCCCGGGCTCGGCCTCCCTCGCCAACCTCGCCCGGATCACCCTCGACACCCCCTCGGAGGTCACCCGTGGCTGAGCCGATGCCGAGCCCCCGCGCCCCGCACCGCGCGCTGGACACGGTCCGCCGGGCCGCCCGGCGCGTGGACGCCGCCACCCCCGCCTCCCGCGACCGCGCGGTCGACGCCCTGCGCGCCCTGGCGATCCTCGGCGTCGTCCTCGGCCACTGGCTGGTCACCGCCGTGGTCGCGCGGGACGGCGCGCTGTACACGGCTAGCCCGCTGCAGTACATGCCCCGGCTGGCCCCGGTCTCCTGGCTGTTCCAGACCCTGGCCGTGTTCTTCCTGGTCGGCGGTCAGGTGGCCACCCGCGGTCTGGCCTCGGCCCGCGCGAGAGGCGACTCCTACGCCCACTGGCTGCGGACCCGCCTGGGCCGCCTGCTCCGCCCGGTCGCCGCGCTCCTCGCCCTGTGGACGGTGGCGGCCACCGTCCTGCTGCTCTCCGGCACCTCCCCGGCCACCCTGCACACCCTGCTGAAGCCGGCGCTGTCCCCCCTGTGGTTCCTGCTGGTCCTCGCCGCGCTGACGGCCGCCACCCCGCTCGTCGCCCGCCTCAGCCCGCTCTGGCCGCTCGCCGTCGTCCTGCACGTGGACCTGCTCCGCTTCGGCCTGCACCTCGGCCCGTCCTGGCTCGGCTGGGTGAACCTGGCCGCCGGCTGGCTGGTCCCCTACACCCTGGGCGCGGCCCGGGCCCGGGGAGGGCTGCGCAGCAGGCGCTCGGCGTGGGTACTGCTCCTCGGCGGTACGGCGGCCACCGCGGCCCTCGTCGGGTGCGCGGGCTACCCGGCGTCCATGGTGGGTGTCCCCGGCGGCGCGGTCTCCAACCTGGACCCGCCGACCCTGGCGGCCGTCACGTTCGGCCTGGCCCAGTGCGGCCTGGCGCTGTTGCTGTGCGACCCGCTGCGCCGCGCGCTGGCCCGCCCGCTCGCGTGGGCGGCGGTGGCGCTCGTCAACCTCTCGGCGATGACGGTGTTCCTGTGGCACCAGACGGCCATGATGGCGGTGACGGCCACGGGTCTCCTGGCCGGCCGGCTGCCCGGCCTGCACACCGCACCCGACTCCCCGGCCTGGGTGGCGTACCGCCTCGCCTGGCTGCCCCTGTTCCTGCTGGCGCTGACCGGGTGCCGGGCGGCCTTCCGGCACCACGAGCAGGGCCCGCGCCGCCCCCGCGGCCGCCCGTCCCGGGTGGTCCACCGCCACCTCCCGCCGACGAAGTCCACCCACCATGCCTAAGGTTGACCTCGTGACACCCGCGGACCCGAGCCCCAGCCCCGCACCCGCCGAGGGTCCGCGGCTCCCGTCCGGCGACACCGTCCGCCTCCGCCGGCGCCTGCGCGCCTGGCTGGGCGCGGCCCCCACCCGCCACGCGCCGCCCTTCTCCCGGTACCGCTGGGTCCGTCTCCTCACCTACCTCTTCCTGGCCTGGGCGTGCCTGGCCATCGCCCTCGCCGGCGGCGTCGACGCCTCCGAGTCGTACGGCCTCGCCTACCCCGTCGCCCTGCTCACCACGTCCCTCCAGGCCGTCGCCGTCGTCCTGGCCGTCCGGCGTCCCGTGCCCGCCTGGGCGCTGTCCCTGGCCGCCGCCGCCGTCACCGCCCTGCTGGCCCGCCCGCACCTGGAGTCGGTGACGTCGTCGGGCCCCAACTGGCCCTGGTCGACGGCCGCACTACTGGCCCACATGGCCGTCCTGCTGCTCGTCGCGCTGCGCGTGCGGCCGGCCGGCACGGTGACCGTGTCCGCCGTGACCGCCCTGGCGACCTACGTCCTGGAAGCCGGCCTGGCGACCGGGCACTACTCCGGCACCGGCACGGTCGCCGTCGGTCTGTTCGCCGTCGCCGCGTCGATCGGCGGGATCCTGCGCAGCCGCCAGCAGGCCCGCAGCGAACTGGTCCAGCAGACGACGATCACCGCCGAGGAGCGGGCCCGCCGCACCCTGCTGGAGGAGCGCAGCCGGATCGCCCGCGAACTGCACGACGTGGTCGCCCACCACATGTCGGTGATCTCCATCCAGGCCCAGGTGGCCCCCCACCTGGTGAAGGAGCCTTCCGAGGAACTGCTGGAGAACCTCGCCGGCATCCGCGGCAACGCCCTGGAGGCGCTCACCGAGCTGCGCCGGGTGCTCGGCGTGCTGCGTTCCGAGAACCCCGAGGACCCCTACGGCCTGGGCGCCTCCGGCGCCGGAGCGGCCCCGCACGCCCCGCAGCCCACCCTGGACCGGCTCGACGCGCTGATCGAGAACACCCGCGCGGCCGGACTGGAGGTGACCGCGGACGTCGTCGGCGAGGTCCGGCCGTACGCTCCGGGAGTGGAACTGTCGGCGTACCGCATCGTGCAGGAGGCGCTCAGCAACGCCCTGCGGCACGCGCCGGGTTCCCGGGTCGGCGTCGAGGTCGGGCACCGGCCGGACGGCCTGCACCTGGCGGTGACCAACTCCCCGCCGCGGTACCCCGCCCCGCCCTCCCCGGGCGCCGGGCACGGACTGCTCGGCATGCGGGAGCGGGCGGCGATGCTCGGCGGCCACGTCCTCGCGCGGCGCACCCCGGGCGGCGGCTTCAGCGTCACCGCCTTCCTCCCCCGGGATAGCGCCCCGACCCCGCCCGACCAGCCCCCGACAGGAGACCAGAACCCATGACGAGCGGTACCGGCAGCATCCGGGTCCTCATCGCCGACGACCAGGAGATGGTGCGGCAGGGCTTCACCGTGCTGCTCGACAAGCAGCCCGGCATCGAGGTGGTCGGGCAGGCGGTGCACGGCCGGGACGCGATCGCCCGGACCGCCGAACTCGCCCCGGACGTGGTGCTGATGGACGTCCGGATGCCGGAACTGGGCGGCATCGAGGCGACCCGCCGGATCACCGCGGACCACCCCGCCGTCCGGGTGCTGGTGCTGACCACGTTCGACCTGGACGAGTACGTGTACGAGGCGCTGCGGGCCGGGGCCTCCGGCTTCCTGCTGAAGGACGCCTCCGCGGACAAACTGGCCGAGGCGGTGCGGGTGGTGGCCGCGGGCGACGCCCTCCTGGCCCCCGGCATCACCCGCCGGCTCCTCGCCGAGTTCTCCCGCCTGGACGGGGGCGGCAGCGGCGGCCGGGCCCCGCTCAAGCGGCGCGTCGGCGAACTCACCGAGCGGGAGACGGAGGTGCTGGCGCTGATCGCGCAGGGCCTGTCGAACGCGGAGATCGCCGAGCGGCTGGTCGTGGCCGAGCAGACCGTGAAGACCCACGTGGGCCGCATCCTGGTCAAGCTGGGCCTGCGCGACCGCACCCAGGCGGCGGTGTTCGCCTACGAGTCGGGCGTGGTCCGGCCCGGGGGCCGCTGACCGGCACGGGCGGGCACGTAGTACCTGAGAGGGACGTCCAAGGACCCTTCTCCAAGGGGACGACCGCGCGCCCGGCCCGCGCCTACCGTTTCCCCTGTGATGGAGACGACCCAGACGCAGTCGACGCCGCAGGATCCGCCGGACGGCGCGTTCGAGCCGTACAAGCCGCGCAGCCCCGAGTTCCACGCGGCCGCGGACGCCCTGCGCGGGCTGCGGCAGGACCTGTTCCACCAGGCCTTCGCCTACCGGCCGCTGCCCCGCATGGCGGTGGACGGCCCCCTGACCCGCCATCTCCCCGAGCGGCTGAAGGGCTACGCGGCCTGGACCCCGCACGCGGTGGTGGCGGCCGGCGCGGTCGTGGCCATGCTCGCCGGGGTGGCGGGCTCGGACGCGGGCGGCGGGAGCGTGCTGTGCGGACTGCTCGCCCTGGTCCCGGTGCTGCTGACCCTGGTGCGTCCAGTCGGCGCGTTCTGGCTGTCGTTCGCGGCGACCGCGGCCACCGCCGTCCTCGGCGGCGACTGGGGCAGCTGGCCGTGGCCGCCGGGCAGCCTCGTCTCCCACCTGCTGGTGCTCACCGTCGTCGCGATCCGCACCCGCCCGCGCACCGCCGCCTGGATGTGGCTGCTGACCGCGCTGTACGGCTTCTGCGCCGAGACCGTCTTCGGCTACGGGCACTACGACACCGACACCGCGCCCATGCTGGTGGTGTCCGCGCTGGTCCTGCTGGTCGTCACGGTCCGGCACATACGCCGGCAGGCCGAGCAGGAGGTGACCGCGCAGCAGACGGTGACCGAGCACGAGCGTTCCCGGCGCACCCTGCTGGAGGAGCGCACCACGATCGCCCGTGAGCTGCACGACGTGGTCGCCCACCACATGTCGGTGGTCGCCATCCAGGCGGAGGCCGCGCCCTACCGGGTGGAGAACCCGCCGCCGGAGCTGGAGAAGGCGTTCGCCACCATCCGGGAGAACGCGGTGGCGGCGCTGACCGAGCTGCGCCGGGTCCTCGGCGTGGTCCGCGCGGAGGACTACGCGGCCCCGGACGCCCCGCAGCCCACCCTGGCCGACCTGGACGGCCTGCTGGCCAATGTGCGCGAGGCCGGGCCGGCGGTGGACAAGGTGGTGACCGGCGCGGTGCGCGAACTGCCGCAGGGTGTGGAGCTGTCGGCGTACCGGATCGTGCAGGAGGCGCTCAGCAACACCCTGCGCCACGCCCCGGGTGCCACCGCCCGGGTCGAGATCGGCTACGTCCTCGGCGGCCTGGGCCTGCGCGTGGTCAACGGGCCGCCGCCGGCCCCGCACCTGGTGAAGCCCTCGCCCGGCGCCGGGCACGGGCTCACGGGCATGCGCGAGCGGGTCTCGATGCTGAGCGGCGAGATGACGGCGGCCCCCACGGCCGAGGGCGGCTACGAGGTGACGGTGTTCCTGCCGGTGCCGGCGGCGGCCCCTGCGACCGAGGACGGGGCATGACGATCCGCGTACTGATCGCGGACGACCAGATGATGGTCCGCGAGGGCTTCTCGGTGCTGCTGAACGCGATGCCGGGCATCGAGGTCGTCGGCGAGGCGGTCAACGGCCGGGAGGCGGTCGAGCGGGTCCGCGAACTGTCCCCGGACGTCGTGCTGATGGACATCCGCATGCCGGAGCTGAACGGCATCGAGGCCACCCGGGAGATCGTCGCCGCCGACGAGACGGCGAAGGTGCTGGTGCTGACCACGTTCGACCTGGACGAGTACGTGTACCAGGCGCTGCGCGCGGGCGCCTCCGGCTTCCTGCTCAAGGACGCCTCGGCGCGCCAGCTGGCCGACGGGGTGCGGGTGGTGGCGGCCGGCGAGGCGCTCCTGGCGCCCTCGGTCACCAAACGGCTGATCACGGAGTTCTCCCGGCTGGCGGACACTCCCCGCCTGGTGCCGGGGGCGCAGGCGGCGTACGGGGAGCTGACGGAACGCGAGACGGAGGTGCTGGTCCTGATCGCGCAGGGCCTGTCGAACGCGGAGATCGCCGGGCGTCTGGTGGTCGCGGAGTCGACGATCAAGACCCATGTGAGCCGCATCCTGGTCAAACTGGGCCTGCGCGACCGCACCCAGGCGGCGGTGTTCGCCTACGAGGCCCGGCTGGTGACGCCGAGCTGACCGCACCTCGGGGAACCGAGCGGGCGGGCCCCCCTGGCCAGGCGTCGTCCGGCGCGCTAGCGTCCGCGCATGGCAGGCCCCACCGACCTCGCGTTCGACCCCTGGGACCCGGCGTTCGTCGCCGACCCCTACCCCGCCTACGCCGATCTGCGCTCCCGCGGCCGGGTGATCCGGTACGAACCGACCGACCAGTGGCTGGTCCCGCACCACGCGGACGTCTCGGCGCTGCTGCGGGACCGCCGGCTCGGCCGCACCCACCTGCACCGGTTCACCCACGAGGAATTCGGCCGGACCCCGCCCCCGCCGGAGCACGAGCCGTTCCACACCCTCAACGACCACGGGATGCTCGACCTGGAGCCGCCGGACCACACCCGGATCCGGCGCCTGGTGTCGAAGGCGTTCACCCCGCGCACGGTGGAGCGGCTGAAGCCGTACGTGGAGGCGCTGGCGGACGAGCTGGTGGCCGGCCTGGTCCGCGACGGCGGCGGTGATCTGCTGACCGACGTGGCGGAGCCGCTGCCGGTGGCCGTGATCGCCGAGATGCTGGGCATTCCGGAGGCGGACCGGGGGCAGCTGCGTCCCTGGTCGGCGGACATCTGCGGGATGTACGAGCTGAACCCGCCGCAGGAGACGGCCGCGAGGGCCGTGCGGGCGTCGGTGGAGTTCTCCGCGTACCTGCGGGAGTTGATCGCGGCCCGCCGCAAGGAGCCCGGCGAGGACCTGGTCTCGGGGCTGATCGCGGCCCATGACGCAGGCGACCGTCTCACCGAGCAGGAGATGATCTCCACGGCGGTGCTGCTGCTCAACGCCGGTCACGAGGCGACCGTCAACGCGACCGTGAACGGCTGGTGGGCCCTGTTCCGCAACCCCGCCCAGCTGGCCGCCCTGCGCGCCGACCACGGCCTGGTGCCGTCCGCGGTGGAGGAGCTGATGCGCTACGACACCCCGCTCCAGCTCTTCGAACGCTGGGTCCTGGACGACATCGAGATCGACGGCACGACGATCCCGAGGGGCGCGGAGGTCGCCCTGCTCTTCGGCTCCGCCAACCACGACCCGGCGGTCTTCACCGACCCCGGCCGCCTGGACCTCGCCCGCGCCGACAACCCGCACATCTCCTTCAGCGCGGGCATCCACTACTGCATCGGCGCGCCCCTGGCCCGGATCGAGCTGGCCGCCTCCATGAGGGCCCTCCTCCGGCAGGCCCCGACCCTGGCCCTGGCGGCCGAGCCGGAGCGGAAGCCGGACTTCGTGATCCGGGGCCTGCGGGGCCTGGGCGTCGAGCTGCGCTGACCACCCGCCCCCGGCGCGGTCAGATGTCCGTCGCCGGACCCGTGGCGGGCAGGGTGAGCGCCCAGGCGCTCTCCATCACCCGCCAGGTCCGCCGCCGTACCGGCCCGCAGACCGTCGCGTCGGCCCGGTAGCGGAAGTCGGCGCCCGTGACCGTCACCGTGCGGCCGGAGGCCAGCAGCGGGGTCGCCTCCGCGCCCACCGACAGGGGCCGCACCTCCACCGAGGCCACCCCGCCGGGGCCCGGGGCCACCGACACCGCCTCCACCGGCTGGTCCAGGTCCACCACCGGCTCCCCGTCGACCTCCACCCGCAGCCGGGTCGCGCCGGGGGAGGGGACGGCGGGCAGCCGGGCGGGGCGGGCGCCCAGCCGGACCAGGGAGCGGTACCAGGACCGGCCCGCGGAGAGCGGCACCGGGGCGGCCGGCTCCCGGACCGGCGCCGACGGGATGCCGAGCGCGCCCAGCACCACCCCGTCGCTGTCGTCGACCAGCATGTCCAGCCGGCGCTCGGCGCCGTCCAGGACCGCCCGAGCTGCCGCGACCGCCCCGGAGGGCACCCCGAGCGACTCGGCGAGCGCGGTACGGCCCACGGGCACCACCGCCAGCGCGCACCGGGCCAGCTCCCGCTGCCGGTGCAGCAGCGTCACGGCCCGCACCAGCGTCCGGTCGTCGCCGATCAGGACCGGCCGCCGGGACCCCCTACGGCCCAGTGCCCGGGCGAATTCCTCCGGCCCCTCCGGGAGACACACCTTGGTCGCCGCACCCGCGCTGAGCACGTCTTTCGCGATGCGTACGGACTCTGCGTCCGTCTGCCGCGCGGCCGGATCGATGATCACCAGCAGCTGATCGGACGTCGCGAAAGTCGCCACCTCGGTCCTGCCTCGCTTCCTCGGGTAGCATCTTTGTGCAAGAGCCCCTTGCGCTATTGCGCCAGGGGCTTCGTCTATTCCGGGGCATCCGGTCCGACGGTTGTGCGACCGAAGACGGTCGCGGTGGTACGCGGCGGTGAACCTTACGCCCACGCCCCCGACCTTGGACATGCCCCGCCCGGAAGGGGTGTACGCGCGTGCCCGCACTTGTGCTGCTCGGTGCTCAGTGGGGTGACGAAGGCAAGGGAAAGGCGACGGACCTGCTCGGTGGTTCCGTCGACTATGTGGTGCGCTACCAGGGCGGCAACAACGCCGGCCACACGGTAGTCGTGGGTGATCAGAAGTACGCCCTCCACCTTCTCCCTTCCGGGATCCTCTCGCCCTCGTGTGTCCCGGTCATCGGCAACGGCGTCGTCGTCGACCCGTCGGTCCTGCTCTCCGAGCTGAGCGGTCTGAACGAGCGAGGCGTCGACACGTCCAAGCTCCTGATCAGTGGTAACGCGCACATCATCACGCCGTACAACGTGACCGTCGACAAGGTGACGGAACGCTTCCTCGGCAAGCGCAAGATCGGCACGACCGGCCGCGGCATCGGCCCGACCTACTCGGACAAGATCAACCGCGTGGGCATCCGGGTCCAGGACCTCTACGACGAGTCGATCCTCCAGCAGAAGGTGGAGGCCGCCCTCGACGTCAAGAACCAGATCCTGACCAAGCTCTACAACCGGCGCGCCATCGCCGCCGAGCAGGTGGTCGAGGAGCTGCTGGGCTACGCCGAGCAGATCAAGCCGTACGTCGCCGACACGGTGCTGGTCCTGAACCAGGCCCTGGAGGACGACAAGGTCGTGCTCTTCGAGGGCGGCCAGGGCACCCTGCTGGACATCGACCACGGCACGTACCCGTTCGTGACGTCCAGCAACCCGACCGCGGGCGGCGCCTGCACCGGCGCCGGCGTGGGCCCCACGAAGATCAGCCGCGTCATCGGCATCCTCAAGGCCTACACGACCCGCGTCGGCGCCGGCCCGTTCCCGACCGAGCTGTTCGACGAGGACGGCGAGGCGCTGCGCCGCATCGGCGGCGAGCGGGGCGTCACCACCGGCCGTGACCGCCGCTGCGGCTGGTTCGACGCGGTCATCGCCCGCTACGCGACCCGCGTGAACGGCCTGACCGACTTCTTCCTCACCAAGCTGGACGTCCTCACCGGCTGGGAGCAGATCCCGGTCTGCGTGGCCTACGAGATCGACGGCAGGCGGGTCGAGGAGCTGCCGTACTCGCAGACCGACTTCCACCACGCCAAGCCGGTCTACGAGACCCTGCCGGGCTGGTCGGAGGACATCACCAAGGCGAAGTCCTTCTCCGACCTGCCGAAGAACGCCCAGAACTACGTCAAGGCGCTGGAGGAGATGTCCGGCGCGCCGATCTCCGCGATCGGCGTGGGTCCGGGCCGCGACGAGACGATCGAGATCAACTCGTTCCTCTAGGCACCGCACTGGACCGCCCGCCGGCCCGCCCTCCCCGGGCGTCGCCGGCGGGCGGTCGCGTCGTCGTACCCGGTGGACAATGGACGTATGGGCGTCCACCGGAGCGCGCTGTGCCGGGGACCGTACGGCGGTGAGGGGCACCGGGCCGGCGGCACGGACTGCTCGGACCCGGCCGTCTTCGAGGTCGTCCGCCACGGCAGACCGCCCCTGCTCGTGTGCCCGGTGCACCTCGGCCCGTCGCTGTTGATGGCGGCCGGGGTGCTGTGGCCCCCGGTGATCCGCCTCATCGCCCGCGTCCCCGGCCTGCCGGGGTAGGCCCGGGCGTCAGCTGAACACGATCATCGAGCCCTGGGCCAGGGAGCGGGTCGCCGCCGCGTGCAGGCCCAGCCAGACGTGGCGTTCGCGGGCGAAGGGGCTGGGGTCGTACGGGGCCGGGACGGCCGGTTCCTCCAGCTCCGTGGGGGCCGTGGGCGCGGCGGGGGGCGCCGGGGGGTTGGCCGGGTCGATGCCGATGGACGGGGCGACGTACTGGAGTTCGCGCAGCAGTGTCTGGGCGGAGCCCAAGGGGCCGCCGCCGGCGAGGAGTTCGTCGTTGGACAGCGGGTGCGGGAAGTCCACGGGGACGTAGGCGCCCGCGTGGTCGTAGTGCCAGACCAGGTGGGACTGCTGGGCCGTCGACTCGAACATCTCCAGCAACTGCTCGTAGTCGCCGCCCAGTTCGTCCACCGGCGTCACCGGCAGCCCGCAGACCTGGAGCAGGTACACCCGGCGCAGGAAGTGCAGGGCGTCGTAGTCGAAACCGGCGACCGGGGCGACGTCGCCGGACAGGCCCGGCATGTACTGGTACACCGGCACCGGCGGCAGGCCGGCCTCGGCCAGGGCCTTGTTGTACTGCGCGAGTTCCTCGGCGAAGGGGTTGTCCGGGGTGTGGCACAACACGTCCACGAGCGGTACCAGCCACAGGTCACAGGCCAAAAGAGGGCTCCTCGCATCGGCAGGCGCGTGATCACGCACGGCAGCAGGTGGTCAGGGAAGGGTAGTCGGTACGGCCCCGGGGCGGCTCCCCTCGGACGGCACGGAGGGACCGTACCGGTCACTTACCCGTTGGTCAGGTGTTCCAGCAGCGCCAGTGAGTGGGCGTTGGCGGCGGCGACGATCGCGTGGGCGGCCTCGGCCTCGCGCCGGGCCAGCGCGTCGACCAGTTCGGGGTGCCCGGCCCAGAGCCGGCCGCGCAGGTCGGGCAGGCGGAGCAGGTGCTGCACCGCGCAGACCCAGGACTGCACGCGCAGGCGGTGCAGGAAGTCACCGAGGTAGGGGTTGCCGAACAGGGCGCTCAGCTCGCGCCAGAACCGCAGGTCGTAGCCGATGAGGACGGTGACGTCGCCGGCGGTCGCGGCGCGCTGGGCCTCCTCGCCGCGGCGGCGCACGGTGGCCAGGGCGGCGGCCGTGCGCGGGTCCTCGGGCGGGGTGCGGAAGGCCGGGTGGCCGGTGGAGAGGGCCTGGAACATGCCGTCGGTGACCAGGCTGCGGGCCTCGATCATGTCCCGGTAGTCGGTGAGCGAGTACTCGGGCAGCCGGAAGCCGCGGTGCTGGTCGGCCTCCAGGATGCCCTGCGCGGACAGGTCGACCAGCGCTTCGCGGACGGGGGTGGCGGAGACGCCGTACTGGTCGGCTATCTCCTTGACGGTGAACGCCCGGCCCGGGCGCAGCCGCCCGGCCAGCACCTCGTCACGGAGCGCGTCCGCGATCTGCTGGCGCAGGGTGCTGCGCGTCACGGTGCCGTTGCCGGGCATGGTCCGGACCTCTCCTCACCCGTCCGGGTGACGTACTCGTACGGACGCGCGGATAAAACGCGTCCATTTGCTTACGAGCACGTCACCTTACGCGTTCGGACCGGCCCGGCGGCAGCCGTGGTTCGGTCACACGGTGTGTTCGTCGGCGGCGCTCAGCGCGGCGTCGAGCGCGGCCAGGCCCGCCTTCAGCTCGGCCTCGGTGGCGTTGCACGGCGGGACCACGTGGGTGCGGTTCATGTTCACGAAGGGCCACAGGCCGTTCCGCTTGGCGGCGGCGGCGAACGCGGCCATGGGGGCGTTCGCCTCGCCGGCCGCGTTGTACGGCACCAGCGGCTCGCGGGTCTCCCGGTTCCGCACCAGCTCCAGCGCCCAGAACATGCCGGTACCGCGCACCTCGCCGACGCTCGGGTGGCGCTCGGCCAGCGCGGCGAGGCCCGGGCCGACGACGCTCTCGCCGAGCCGCTTGGCGTTCTCGACCACGCCCTCCTGCGCCATCACGTTGATCGTGGCGACGGCGGCGGCGCAGGCCAGCGGGTGCCCGGAGTAGGTGAGCCCGCCCGGGTACGGCCGCTTGCCGAAGGTCTCGGCGATCTCCTGGGAGATGGCCACACCGCCGAGCGGCACGTACCCCGAGTTCACGCCCTTGGCGAAGGTCATCAGGTCGGGGGTGACGCCGAACAGGTCGGCCGCGAACCACTCGCCGGTGCGGCCGAAGCCGGCCATGACCTCGTCCAGGATGAAGACGATGCCGTACTTGTCGCACAGCTCGCGCACGCCCGCCAGGTAGCCGGGCGGCGGGACCATGATCCCGGCGGTGCCCGGGATGGTCTCCAGGATGATCGCGGCGATCGTCCCCGGGCCCTCGAAGGCGATCGTCGTCTCCAGGTGCTCCAGCGCCCGGGCGCACTCCTGCTCCTCGGTCTCGGCGTAGAAGCGGGAGCGGTAGAGGAACGGCGCCCAGAAGTGGACGACGCCGGCGGCGGCGCTGTCGGAGGCCCAGCGGCGCGGGTCGCCGGTGAGGTTGACGGCCTGCTGGGTGCCGCCGTGGTACGAGCGGTAGGCCGAGAGCACCTTCGGGCGGCCCGTGTGCAGCCGGGCCATGCGCACCGCGTGCTCGACGGCGTCCGCCCCGCCGTTGGTGAAGAAGATCTTGTCGAGGTCGCCGGGGGTCCGCTCGGCGATCAGCCGGGCCGCCTCCGAGCGGGCCTCGACGGCGAACGCGGGCGCGAAGGTGGTGAGCTTCGCGGCCTGCTCCTGGATCGCGGCGACGACCCGGGGGTGCTGGTAGCCGATGTTGGTGAAGACGAGGCCGCTGGTGAAGTCGAGATACCGCGTGCCGTCGTAGTCCCAGAAGTACGACCCCTCGGCGCCGGCGACGGCGAGGGGGTCGATGAGGTCCTGGGCGGACCAGGAGTGGAAGACGTGCGCACGGTCCGCGGCCTTCACCGCGGCGCCGGCTTCGGGGCTGGGCTGAGGGGTCATGCCGGTGAGCGTAAATGTCCGCGATGCGGAAGGCATATCGGCGTGATGTTCCGTGGACGACGGGAATTCGCGACAGGTTGTCGACGGGAGGGCCCGGGAAAGGACGGCCCGGGGACGAACCGGACGGGCCTGTTACGGAACCGTAGACCCAGCTCCGCTCCCGCCCTCGTACCGCCGCACTATTCTCGGTCGTTGCATACCTATGGGGGGAAGGCGGCGCGGGGATGGAGAAGCTGGGACCGGGGGATCCGCCGCAGATCGGGGCATACCGGCTGCTGGCACGGCTCGGCGCGGGCGGCATGGGGCACGTGTACCTGGCCCGGTCGGACCGGGGGCGGACGGTCGCCGTCAAGCTCGTCCGGGAGGAGCTGGCCGCGCAGGAGGAGTTCCGCGCGCGCTTCCGGCAGGAGGTGCAGGCCGCGCGCCGGGTCGGCGGGTACTGGACCGCGCCCGTGCTGGACGCGGACACCGAGGCGGCCGTGCCGTGGCTGGCGACCGGCTATGTGGCCGGGCCGAGCCTGCAGCGGGTCGTCGGGCACGACCACGGGGCACTGCCCGAGCGGTCGGTACGGATCCTGGCGGCGGGGCTCGCGCACGCGCTGAAGGACATCCACGCGGCCGGGATCGTGCACCGGGACCTCAAGCCGTCCAACGTGCTGGTCACCATCGACGGCCCGCGCGTGATCGACTTCGGCATAGCGCGGGCCCGGGAGACGGCGACCGCCGGCGGCGAGGGCCTCACCCGCACCGGGGCGCTCGTCGGCTCGCCCGGCTTCATGGCGCCCGAGCAGGTGCGCGGGGACCGGATCACCCCGGCCTGCGACGTGTTCTGCCTCGGGTCCGTGCTGGCGTACGCGGCGACCGGGGTGCTGCCCTTCGGCGGCACCGACAGCGGGGCGCACGCCCTGATGTTCCGCATAGCCCAGGAGGAACCGGACCTGACGGGAGTCCCGGAGGGGATCGCCGACCTGGTACGGGACTGCCTGCGCAAGGAGCCGGGCAGCCGGCCCTCGCTGGACGCGATCCTGGAGCGCACCGGGGTGGAGGACACCGTGACCGGGGGCCGGTCCCGGGACCCCTGGCTGCCGGGTTCGCTGGTCGCGCAGCTCGGGCGGCACGCGGTGCAGCTGCTGGAGGTGGAGAACCCGGAGGGCGGCGGGGCGGCCGCTCCGGGCCACGCGCTCCCGCCGGTGCCGCGGGCGGCGCCGGACGCCGGCGGTGCCGGCCCGTCGCCCGAACACGCCCCCGTGTCCGACGGCGGGCCGGCCGCCCCCGTCAACCACCTGCCGACCGTCGTCTCACCCGGTACCCCGCCGCCCGGTGCGCCGCCGGTGCCTCCCGCGTTCGGGGCGGCGTTCGGGGCACCGCAGCCGCAGTCGCACCCCCAGCATCCGCAGGCCGCCGCCTACGGCTACCCGCCCCGGCCCGGGAGCTGGGGCGGGGCCCAGCCGTCGTACAACCCCTACGCGGGGCCGGGCGGCGGGCTCGGGGCCACCCCGCCGTACGGGCCGGTGGCCGCCGGGATCCCGGCGGAGCCGGAGCGGCGCAACGGGCGGTCCACCGCGCTGCTCGTGGTGATCGCGCTGGTCGTCGCGCTCGGTGCGGGTGGTTCGGTGTACGCGCTGATGAAGAACGGCGGCGCGGCGGACGACAAGGGCGAGGGCCGGGTGACCGCGGCGCCCACCGCCCGCGCCGCGCCGCCGGACGGCTCCGGCCCGGCCACGCCCGCCGAGTCGTCGCCGTCGCCGTCCGCCTCCGCCGCCGGGACGGTCCCGGAGGGCTACCTGGGCACCTGGCGGACGACCATCGACAACGCGGCCGGCTCCAACTCCCGCGAACTGACCATCCGGCAGGGCGAGGTGGGCGACACCGTGCTGACACTGGTCGCGGACGGGCCGACCGAGGGCGGGGGGTCGTACCACTGCGTCTTCGCGGCGGAGCTGACCGAAGCGCCCGGCGGGAGCGGGCCGCTGGAGATCGGGCCGTCCACCGTCACCAGCGGTGAACCCGCATCCTCCTGCACCCCGGGGGAGGCCACCGAGGTCACCCTGCTGCCGGACGGGCGGCTCAAGCGGGAGAAGCGCGGCGGTGGGGAGAGCCTGACCTACGACAAGGAGTAGGCCGGGGCCGGGACACCCCCCTAGCGCGGCTCCGGGGGCCGTTGCCGGGGCATGTTTGGGCGGCTGCCGTTCGCCGGGGGCAGGGGAAAGCGGCCCCCGCCGCCCCCGACCTCCTGCCGCGGCACCGCCGCCACCGCCGTCTGGATGCCCAGCGGCGCAGCCCCCGTGCGGAACTCCACCATCCAGTCGGTGGTCTCCGTGCGCACCAGCTCCGTGATGTCCTCCGAGAAGCGCCGCAGCACCGACAGGCACCGCTCGGCCGCCTCGCTCGCCGTGCCCTCCGCCGGTCCCAGCACCTCTCGCACGCTCTCCGAGGCCCAGTCGAACTGGAACACCTGCAGCCGCCGCTGCACCGCCTGGGCGGTGGCGACGTCCCTTATCCAGCCGGAGGTGACGCCGAAGAACCGGTCGACACCGACGCAGGCGGCCGTGAGCAGCAGCGCCAGACAGCCCCAGGGCGCGACCCCGCCGGCCGCCCCGGTCAGCTCCAGCAGGGGCAGCGCGGCCCCGGCCACCGCGCCGGCCGCGGCCCCGATCCGCAGCACGCGGGCCCCGCGCCGCTTCCACACCCGGTCCCGCAGATACCAGGCCGCCGTCTCCAGTGCCCGCCGCTCCACCCACCGGTACAGCTCGTCGAGCCGTTCGGCGGGCTCGCCCCAGTCCCCGAGCGGGAACGCCCGCCCGGTCAGATCGCCCGGCCGCAGCCCGGCCGCACCCTCGCCCCGCCCGTCCTGAGGCGGACCCTCGGGCTGCATCTCCGGCTGACCCACCCGGCACTCCCTACTGATGACGGATCGCTGCTCACCACCGGTCACTTTGCGTGACATTTCATGCCGGTGCGCGGCCCCCTTCCTACCGCCCAATGGGTGGCGGAGAGGGAGCTTTCCCAGCTTTTCCGCCCGGACGGGGGCCTTGATCAGGTATACGACTGCCGAACTTCTCACTCGAAAGAGTGGCGGGGCGATGGGGGCGTGGACCACGTAGGCTCGTGCTCAAGGAGAAGACGCTAAGGAGCTGATCGTGTTTCCCGGTGGTGGCCAGGCCAATATGCAGCAGTTGCTCCAGCAGGCCCAGAAGATGCAGCAGGACCTGCAGCGGGCCCAGGAGGAGCTGGCGAACACGGAGGTCGACGGGCAGGCGGGCGGCGGACTGGTGCAGGCCACCGTGACCGGCGCCGGCGAGCTGCGCGCCCTCAGGATCGACCCGAAGGCGGTGGACCCGGAGGCCGCGACGCCCGAGGAGACGGCGGAGACCCTCGCCGACCTGGTCGTGGCGGCCGTGCAGGCGGCCACCGAGAACGCCCAGGCGCTCCAGCAGCAGAAGCTGGGCCCCCTCGCCCAGGGGCTGGGCGGCGGCAGCGGCATCCCGGGCCTGCCGTTCTGAGGCATCCGCCTTCCGAGCGGAGGCGGGAGCCGACTACCGTACGTACCGCAAGGTCTCCAGGAAAGGCAGTCCGTTGTACGAAGGCGTGGTCCAGGACCTCATCGACGAGCTGGGGCGGCTGCCCGGCGTCGGTCCCAAGAGCGCGCAGCGGATCGCCTTCCACATCCTGCAGGCCGAGCCGACGGACGTGAAGCGGCTCGCGCAGGCCCTCCTGGAGGTGAAGGCGAAGGTCCGCTTCTGCGCCACGTGCGGCAACGTGGCACAGGAGGAGCTGTGCGGCATCTGCCGCGACCCGCGCCGCGACCCCTCCGTCATCTGCGTGGTGGAGGAACCCAAGGACGTCGTCGCGATCGAGCGCACCCGTGAGTTCCGCGGCCGGTACCACGTCCTCGGCGGCGCCATCAGCCCCATCGAGGGCGTGGGACCGGACGACCTGCGTATACGGGAACTTCTCGCGCGGTTGGCCGACGGGACGGTCACGGAACTGATCCTGGCCACGGACCCGAATCTGGAGGGCGAGGCCACGGCGACGTACCTCGCCCGCATGATCAAGCCCATGGGCCTGAAGGTCACCCGCCTGGCCAGCGGCCTCCCGGTGGGTGGCGACCTGGAATACGCGGACGAGGTGACCCTCGGCCGCGCCTTCGAGGGGAGACGACTCCTAGATGTCTGACGCCACGCTGCACGCCTCGACGCAGAACCCGGACGACTTCGTCGTCCAGATCGCGGACCAGGTCGAGAGCTTCCTGGTGGCCGTCACGGAGGTGGCGAGGGGCGACGAACCGGAATCGGCCGTCCCCTTCCTCCTCCTTGAGGTCTCCCAGCTCCTGCTGGCCGGCGGCCGGCTGGGCGCCCACGAGGACATCGTCCCCGAGGAGCGCTACGAGCCCGACCCGGGCCCCGAACCGGATCTGGACGAGCTGCGTGAGAACTTCGCCCGGCTGCTGGACCCGGTCGACGTCTACTCCGAGGTCTTCGACCCGTACGAGCCCCGCAAGGCGCCGGTGCCCGCCCGGATCTCCGACGACCTCGCCGACATCATCACGGACCTGCGGCACGGCATGGTCCACTACCGGGCCGGCCGCACCACCGAGGCCCTGTGGTGGTGGCAGTTCTCGTACTTCTCCAACTGGGGTCCGACGGCCTCCGCGGTGCTGCGCGCCCTCCAGTCCGTCCTCATCCACGTCCGCCTCAACCAGCCCCTGGAGGAGCTGGACGGGCTCGACACCGACCAGGCGGACATCGGCGACGAGACCCTGGAGTTCGAGGCGGGCCGGGTGATGGCCCAGGAGATCGGCGGGCCGCTCGGGATCCGGCCGGGGAAGTAGGCCGCCCGTCCCGCCGCGGCTGTGACCCCGGGCACGTTCCGAGTGTCCGGCGGACCGCTGGGCAGGTGCCGGTGGCGGGCGTCCGGATGTCTCACCATGCGGGAGCAGGGTGGTGGAATTCGGACGCTCGATAGACTGAGCCGACACAAACGAACCGAGCGAGGAGCGCACGTGGGCCTTGTCGTGCAGAAGTACGGAGGCTCCTCCGTAGCCGATGCCGAGGGCATCAAGCGCGTCGCCAAGCGGATCGTGGAAGCGAAGAAGAACGGCAACCAGGTTGTCGTCGTCGTTTCCGCGATGGGCGACACGACGGACGAGCTGATCGATCTCGCCGAGCAGGTTTCTCCCATGCCTGCCGGGCGGGAATTCGACATGCTGCTGACCGCCGGAGAGCGGATCTCCATGGCCCTACTGGCGATGGCGATCAAAAACCTGGGCCACGAGGCCCAGTCGTTCACCGGCAGCCAGGCAGGCGTCATCACCGACTCGGTCCACAACAAAGCCCGGATCATCGACGTCACGCCGGGCCGGATCAGGACGGCGCTGGACGAGGGCAACATCGCCATCGTCGCCGGTTTCCAGGGCGTCTCGCAGGACAAGAAGGACATCACCACGCTGGGGCGCGGCGGGTCCGACACCACGGCCGTCGCGCTGGCCGCCGCGCTCGACGCCGAGGTCTGCGAGATCTACACCGACGTCGACGGCGTGTTCACCGCCGACCCGCGCGTGGTGAAGAAGGCGAAGAAGATCGACTGGATCTCCTTCGAGGACATGCTGGAGCTCGCGGCCTCCGGTTCCAAGGTGCTGCTCCACCGCTGTGTGGAGTACGCCCGCCGCTACAACATCCCGATCCACGTCCGGTCGTCCTTCAGCGGACTGCAGGGCACGTGGGTCAGCAGTGAACCGATTGGGGACAAGAAGGTGGAGCAGGCCATCATCTCCGGTGTCGCGCACGACACCTCCGAGGCCAAGATCACGGTCGTCGGTGTGCCGGACAAGCCGGGTGAGGCCGCCGCCATCTTCCGGACCATCGCCGATGCCGAGATCAACATCGACATGGTCGTGCAGAACGTGTCCGCCGCCTCCACCGGCCTGACGGACATCTCCTTCACGCTGCCGAAGACCGAGGGCCGCAAGGCCATCGACGCGCTGGAGAAGAACCGCTCCGGCATCGGCTTCGACTCGCTGCGCTACGACGACCAGATCGGCAAGATCTCCCTGGTCGGCGCCGGTATGAAGACCAACCCGGGCGTCACCGCCGCGTTCTTCGAGGCGCTCAGCGACGCCGGGGTGAACATCGAGCTGATCTCGACCTCCGAGATCCGCATCTCGGTGGTCACCCGCGCCGACGACGTCCCCGAGGCCGTCCGCGCCGTGCACACCGCCTTCGGGCTGGACTCCGACAGCGACGAGGCCGTCGTCTACGGAGGCACGGGCCGCTGATGGCACCGACCGGTAAGCCGACGCTCGCGGTCGTGGGAGCGACCGGGGCCGTCGGCACGGTCATGCTCCAGATCCTGTCCCAGCGGGCGGACATCTGGGGCGAGATCCGCCTGATCGCCTCCCCGCGCTCGGCCGGCCGCAAGCTGACCGTGCGCGGGGCGGAGGTCGAGGTGACGGCCCTGACGGAGGACTCCTTCGACGGGGTCGACATCGCGCTGTTCGACGTGCCCGACGAGGTCGCCGCCGAGTGGGCGCCCGTCGCCGCCGCGCGCGGCGCGGTCGTCGTGGACAACTCCGGCGCCTTCCGGACGGACCCGGACGTGCCGCTCGTCGTGCCCGAGGTCAATCCGCACACGGTGCGGTCCCGCCCGCGCGGGATCGTCGCGAGCCCCGACTGCACCACCCTGACGATGATCGTCGCCCTGGGCGCGCTGCACGCCGAGTTCGGGCTGCGCGAGCTGGTCGTCTCGTCGTACCAGGCGGTGAGCGGCGCCGGGCGGGCCGGCGTGGAGACGCTGCGGGCCCAGTTGTCCCTGGTGGCCGGGACCGAGCTGGGCACCAAGCCCGGCGACCTCCGGCGGGCCGTCGGGGAGGACACCGGGCCGTTCCCGGAGCCGGTCGCGCTGAACGTCGTACCGTGGGTCGGTTCGCTGCGCGAGGACGGCTGGTCGTCGCAGGAGATGAAGGTCCGTGACGAGTCCCGGAAGATCCTCGGCCTGCCGAGGCTGCCGGTCGCCGTGACCTGTGTCCGGGTGCCGGTGATCACCACGCACTCGCTGACCGTCCACGCCCGCTTCCAGCGGGAGGTCGGCGTCGACGGCGCCCGCGAGATCCTCGCCACCGCGCCGGGCGTGGTGCTGTGCGACGACCCGGCCGCCGGCGAGTTCCCCACGCCCGCCGACGTGGCGGGCACCGATCCGACCTGGGTGGGCCGGGTACGGCGGGCGCTGGACGACCCGACCGCGCTGGAGCTGTTCGTGTGCGGCGACAACCTGCGCAAGGGCGCCGCCCTGAACTGCGCGCAGATCGCGGAGCTGATCGCGGCGGAGAACTCCGCCCCCGCCCAGCCCGGTTTGTAGGACCCGAGTAAGAAGTGTGGCCAGGGGCATGGTCCAATCCACTTGAACCGTCCCCCCTCGGCGACAGAGGATTTCACTCCCCGCCTTCCGCAACCGTACGGAGGCGGGGAGCGTCTTTGCGGTCACCCTTGCGGGGCCTGAGGACGTGATGATCCTGGCGTGGGGACGCCGTGATCGGGGCGTGGGGACGCCCGTTCAAATGGGACATAAGGGAAGAGCGGGACGCATGACGGCACTTGAGGCACCGTCGGTTGTCGCACATGTGACGCCCGGCACGTACAACCCCCGAGGGGGGAAACGTGTCCAACAGGCGTGGCAGAGGTACTCGAACTCACTGCGGCCCGCGGCGCTACTGCCCTGCGGCCCCGCGCGGCGCTCCGGCCCCGCCCGCCCGGCGGCATGCCGGTGATCGCGCCCATGCCCGCAGCGCGGCCCGCCCGCATACCCAGTCAGCGTGACGGAGCCGAGGAGACCGCGGGCGCCGTGGCGACCGAGGCCGCCGGGACGACCGTCGACCATCTCACCGAGACCTACCGGGCGCACTACCGCTCGCTGCTCGGCCTCGCCGCACTCCTCCTCGACGACACCGCCTCCTGCGAGGACGTCGTCCAGGAGGCCTTCATCCGCGTCCACTCGGCCCGCAAGCGCGTCCGCGACCCCGAGAAGACCCTCGCCTACCTGCGGCAGACCGTCGTCAACCTCTCCCGGTCCACGCTGCGCCGGCGCATCCTCGGCCTGAAGCTGCTCTCCAAGCCGATGCCCGACATGGCGAGCGCGGAAGAGGGCGCCTACGACCAGCTGGAGCGCCGCGACCTCATCAAGGCGATGAAGGGTCTGCAGCGCCGCCAGCGCGAGGTGCTCGTGCTGCGCTACTTCGCCGACATGACCGAGGCCCAGGTCGCCGAGACCCTCGGCATATCGCTGGGCTCGGTGAAGGCGTACGGCTCGCGGGGCATCGCCGCGCTGCGGGTGGCCATGGAGGCATCGGCATGAGCGACCACGCCGAAGGGGGCGGCTCCCATGAGGGCCACTCCCACGAGCGCCACTCCCATGAACGACACGAGCCCTATGCCTGGCACGAGCCGACAGAGCGCACCGGGCAGCAGCACACGCCATCGCACGCTGGGAACGGAACTGTGAACCACGGCCCCGAACACCAGGGCCCCGAAGGGCTCGACGGAGTCCACAGCCTGGACGGGCTCGACACCGACGAACTGGCCTTGCGCCGGCTGCTGCACTCGGCGGTCGACGGCATCCAGCCGCGCACCGGCACCCTGGACCACCTGCGCCGCGCCGTCCCCGCGCGCCGCGCCCGCAAGCGGCAGGCGGTCGTCGGCGTGGCCGCGGCGGCCCTGTTCATCGGCACCGCCGTCCCCGCCCTCGTGCACGTCTCCCAGGCCGGCGGGTCCGACCCCAACACCGCCATGGCCGGCCAGAGCTCCCAGGCCCAGGGCGGCACCGGGCAGGGCAAGGACAAGGGCGCCGACAAGGGCGGCAAGAAGGACGGCGCCAGTACGACGGTCAAGCCGGACAAGGACCCCGGCAAGAGCGACGACAAGAGCGACAAGGGCGGCCACACCGGGGGCTCCGCCGGCGGCCCCGGGCCCACCGCCACGACGGCCTCGGGCACCCCGCCGTGCACGGCGGCCCAGCTGGGCTCCGCCACCGGCACGGTGAACGCCCCCGACACCGCCGGCGTCGTCTACGGCACCTTCCGCGTCACCAACATCTCCGGCACCGCCTGCATCCTCGGCGGCCCGGGCACCATCACGCCGACCGCCCAGGGCGCCGCCGACCCGGCCAAGGTCTTCAGCGCCCGGCACGTCGCCGGGGACGCGGCGGCCTCCCTGCCCGACCCGTCCCTGGAGGTCTCCTCCCTGGTGCTGCAGCCCGGCTCGGCCTACGAGGAGAAGTTCGCCTTCGTGCCCTCGGAGACCTGCCCCACCACCGGCGGCACCGGTACCGGCGGCCCCGACCCGAGCGAGCCGTCGCCGGACCCGTCGCCGAGCCAGGAGGCGAGTGCCTCCGGCGGTACGGCCGACACCGGCGCCTCGGCGGGCACCACCACCCAGCTGGCCACCGAGGACGGCCCCGCCGACGGCAGCATCGCGGTCACCCACACGGCTCAGGGCGGCGCCCCGTCGGCCGGCGCGGTGGTACCGGGCGCCTGCGCGGGGACGGTCTACTACACCGGGGTGCTGCCCGGCGCGTGACGCTCCGCGGGCCGACGGGGCCACCGCCGCGGCAGGGCGGAGCCCCGTCCCGCGGAAGCGGCACCCTGCGGAGCCGGGCAGCGTCCCCACGCCCGGCCGACCGTCACGCGCTGGGCACCGGTGTCTGCTCCTCGGGCACCAGGCCCAGCGCGGCGTCCCGCTGGAACTCGACCTCCCGCCGCAGCAACCGGAACCACATGAAGACCACGAACCCGGCGAACACGAACCACTCGCCGGTGTAGCCCAGGTTCTGGAACGCCTTCAGATCCAGCCCGCTGCCGCTCGGCGCGCTCGCGGGCACGGCCTTCATCCCGGCGTCCCCCTTGTCCAGGGTCACCCACGCGTCGTACAGCCGGTACGGCACGAGGTTCACCAGCGAGGCCGTGCTGATCGCCGCCGTCTGCCCGGCCGGCAGCCCGCCCTGCGCGCTCACCCCGTTGTCCCCGGGCGTCTCGGACGCCTGCAGCGCGCCGGTGACGGTGACCTGGCCGGCGGGCGGCGCGGGCGCCTCGGCCGCGCGCGCCGTACCGGGCAGCCAGCCGCGCACCACGGGCAGCGCCTTCCCGGAGCCGGTGCGCAGCAGCGTCAGCACGTAGAAGCCGCGCTTGCCGTCCAGTTCGCGCCCGGGCACCAGCAGCTGCTCGCCGTACCGCCCGCTCGCCGTGACCCGCCGGCCCGCCGTGGCCTTGTCGACGGGCAGCATCGAGTCCAGCGGGCGCGCGGCCTCGTCCCGGCCGGCCGCGACCTGCTCGGTCACGGCACGGTGGTCCTGCACCCGGTCCTCGAACCGGCCCAGCTGCCACGACCCCATGAAGACGCAGAAGGGGATGGCGAGCAGCACGAAGACGTTGATGCCCCACCAGCGGGGTGTCAGCAGAAACCGGTACACGCCCTCCACGGTACGGCGCCCGGCCCGGCGGCCCGGCCGCGGGGCGGCCCTTGCCCGCTCAGTTCACCCTGCTCGCCTTGAGGGAGTAGATCAGCGGGATGCGCGGATGGCCCGCCGGGAAGCGGTGGTAGCCGTCGCGCACCTCGAAGTTCCGGAACCGTGGGAACAGCGACACGTCGTGCTCGTGCAGGAACTCGATGCGCAGCCCCGTCGCGGCGAGCGCGGAGACCACGTCCCCGAGCGTGTGCTGCCACTCCACGCTGCGGTTGTGGACGGTGACGGCGTCCAGGTCGGCGTAGGTGCCCGGTTCGTTCCACACCTGTGCGTCCCGGGCGAAGTAGTCGCGCACCACCCGGGTGCCGGTCTCGTCGTCCAGGGTCTCGGTGACCGGGTGGAACTCGGCGAGGTAGAGGAAGCCGCCGGGCGCGACGAGGGAGGCGGCCGTCTCGGCCCAGCGCCGGATGTCCGGCAGCCAGCACAGGGCGCCCAGGCCGGTGTAGACGACGTCGTACGACGGCTCGGGCACGGCGGTGGCCGCGTCGTACACGTCGCTGGTGACGAAGGCCGCCCGGTCGGGGCCGTAGCCGAGGTCGGCCGCGAGGGCGCGGGCCGTCTCCACCGCCGGTGCCGAGAAGTCCAGGCCGACGACGCGGGCGGCGCCGCGGTGGGCCCAGGAGAGGGTGTCGGTGCCGATGTGGCACTGCAGGTGCAGCAGCGACTTCCCGGTGACGTCCCCGACCTCCGCCGTCTCGAAGTCCCGCAGGTCGTCCCGGCGGGTGCGGAAGCCGTCGAGATCGTAGAAGGAACCGGCGACGTGGACGGGGACACGCTCGTCCCACATGGCCCGGTTGTCCTCGCGCCAGCCGTCGGGGACGGACGGGGCAAAGCCCTCGGGTACGGGCGGCGAAGGCACGGAAACGCTCATGCGCGGAAAGTTATCCACAGGCTGCGCACACCCGCCACCCAATTGTCGGCGCGGCCAGGCAGTATGGGCGCATGACTGGGGCCATGAGTGAGAGCAGGATGCCGGACACACCGGACATGCCGGACTGGGAGAAGCGGTTCCGCGCACCGCGCGTCTCCCTGCCCGACTGGGCGGAGGACGCACCGGACCGCTCCCTGTTCGTGTCGAACGCGACCGGGACGTACGAGCTGTACGCCTGGGACAGGGCGACGGGTGAGCAGCGGCAGGTGACGGACCGGCCGAACGGCACGACGGACGGCGTGCTCTCCCCGGACGGCGCGTGGATCTGGTGGTTCGACGACAAGGACGGCGACGAGTTCGGCAGCTGGCGCCGCCAGCCCTTCACGGGCGGTCCGGACGAGCCGGCCGTGCCCGGTCTCGACCCGTCCTACCCGGCCGGCCTGGCCCTGTCCCGCGACGGCCGCACGGCGGTCGTCGGCCGCTCCACGGACGAGGACGGCACGACGATCCACCTGGCCCGCGAGGGCGCCGACCCGGTGGAGATCTACCGGCACCGCGAGTCGGCGGGCGTCGGCGACCTCGCGCACGACGGCTCCCTGATCGCCGTCGAGCACACCGAGCACGGCGACGCCATGCACGCCGCGCTGCGGGTGCTCCGCCCGGACGGCACGACGGTCGCCGAGCTGGACGACACCAAGGGCGGCACCGAGGAACTGGGCCTGGAGGTGCTGGGCTTCGCCCCGGTCGACGGCGACACCCGGCTGCTCGTCGGCCACCAGCGCCGGGGCCGCTGGGAGCCGCTGGTGTGGGACGTGGCGACGGGCGGGGAGACGGACCTGGCCCTGGACCTGCCCGGTGACGTCAGCGCCGAGTGGTACCCGGACGGCTCCGCCCTGCTCGTCGTCCACGGCTTCGAGGCCCGCAGCGAGCTGTTCCGGTACGACCTGGCGGCCCGCGAGCTGACCCGCATCCCCACCCCGCCCGGCACGGTCTCCGGCGCGACGGCCCGCCCCGACGGCAGCGTGGAGTACCTGTGGTCGTCGGCCGCCGAGCCCCCGGTGGTGCGGTCCACGGCCGGGGGAGTGGTGCTCGACCCCCCGGGCATGGCCTGCCCGCCGTCGGTGCCGGTGGAGGACGTCTGGGTGGAGGGCCCCGGCGGCCGTATCCACGCCCTGGTCCAGAAGCCGGCGGGCGCCACCGGCCCGCTGCCCACCGTGTTCGACCTGCACGGCGGTCCGACCTGGCACGACAGCGACTCCTTCGCCGCGGGCCCGGCCGCCTGGGTGGACCACGGGTACGCGGTCGTGCGCATCAACTACCGCGGTTCCACGGGCTACGGCCGCGCCTGGACCGACGCCCTCAAGCACCGGGTCGGCCTGATCGAGCTGGAGGACGTGGCCGCGGTGCGCGACTGGGCCGTCTCCTCCGGCCTCGCCGACCCCGGCCGCCTCGTCCTGACCGGCGCCTCCTGGGGCGGCTACCTCACCCTGCTCGGCCTCGGCACCCAGCCGGACGCCTGGACGCTGGGCATCGCCGTCGTGCCGGTCGCGGACTACGTCACCGCGTACCACGACGAGATGGAGGCCCTGAAGGCCATGGACCGCACCCTGCTGGGCGGCACCCCGGAGGAGGTCCCGGACCGCTTCGCCGCGTCCTCCCCGCTGACCTACGTCGACCAGGTCGAGGCCCCCGTCCACATCTCCGCCGGCGTCAACGACCCCCGCTGCCCGATCCGCCAGATCGACAACTACGTCAAGAGACTGGAGGCCCGCGGCGCGGTCCACGAGGTGTACCGGTACGACGCGGGACACGGTTCCCTGGTCGTGGACGAGCGGATCAAGCAGGTGAGACTGGAGCTGGAGTTCGCCGGGCGGCACCTGCCCGCGTAGCGTCAGCGCAGCTCGGCCAGCCCCCGCCGGGTCGCCGCCACCACCACCCGGTCGCCCTTCGCCAGGACGTGCTCGGCGGAGGTGGCCGGGTGGCCCAGCAGGGCGAGGACGCGCCAGGAACCGGAGTGGAAGGCCTCCCGGACGGTGCGGCCCTCCAGCCGGGGGTGGCCGTCCACGTCGATCGCGGCGAACAGCAGCACCCGGCGTTCCACGGCGACGGCGCCCAGCACCTGGCGGCCCAGCATCGCCCCGGCGAAGGCGGGGGCGGCCAGGTGGGTGACGCTGCGGCTGCGGGTCAGGGCCTGGGGGTAGGCGGTGCGCAGGGTGCGGTAGACGGCGGTGGCGAAGTCGTCGTCGTACAGGCGCAGGACCACGCGGAGATCGGGGCGTACGGTCCGGGCGTAGAGCACGGCCTCCAGGTTGGTGGTGTCGGAGCTGGTCACCGCCAGCAGGGCCTGGGCCCGGTGGATCTGGGCGCCCTCCAGGACGCCCTCCTGGGTGACGTCCCCGAGGACCACCGGCACCCGCAGCCGGCGGGCGGTGGCCAGGCCGCGCGCCTCCGGGTCGGACTCGACGCACACCACGGGGATGTTCAGTTCCCGCAGCCGTGTCAGCACCCGGGTGCCGATCTTGCCGAGCCCGAGCAGGACCACGTGCCCGCTCAGGCCGCGCGGGGGTCTGCGCAGGGTGGAGGCGGTGCGGAAGGTGCCGAACGCCTCCAGCGCGGCGGCCAGCAGGAGCGGCAGGAGCAGCAACCCGACGAGCGCGGAGAGGAGTTGCAGGACCTGGCGGCCGAGCGGCTCCCTGAGGGCCGGGTCGTCGATCGCGAAGAGGTCGAGCAGGGTGACGTAGAAGGCGCGCAGCGGGTGGATGCCGGTGACCAGCCACAGGGCGACGGCCAGGCCGACCACGCAGCCGACCAGGCCGGCCAGGGACCAGCGCAGCCGGCGGGAGAAGAGCGAGGCGAACGGCATCACGCCGGTCATCCGGCGGGTGGGCGCGGCGGACTCCGCACCGGCCGGGGCGGAGACGTGTTCCAGCACCACGGCCTGGCGGCCGGCGGCCTGCCGTACCTCCTCGTCGTCGGGGAGCAGCCGCGGCTCGTGCTCGCCACCGCCGTCCGGGTCGCCGCCCGACAACAGGGCGAGGGTGCACAGTCCGGGACCGGTGCCCGTCCCGTCCTGTCCGGTGAGCGGCCGTTCCACGGCACGCAGCAGGAGGCCCTCGGTCTGGACGACCCGGCTGGTGCCGGCGACGGCGGTGGCGGCCAGCACCGGCGCGGCGGTGTCGGCGTCGGACAGCACGGTCGTGGAGGCCTCGGCGCCGGCGTCCGGTCCGCCGTCCTCGTCACCGGCGGCCAACGCGGCGGCCTGGTCGAGGAGTTCCTCGATGTGCTGGCCCAGCCGCCGGTTGTACAGGCGCAGGACGAGCCGCAGCCGGGGGTTGAGCCGACGGGCGGTCAGCGCGGCCCGGATGTTGGTCTCGTCGTCGTCGTACACGAGGGCCAGCGCGGCGGCCCGGGCCACCCCGGCCTCGGCGAGCACCGCCTCGGTCAGCTCCTCCGCCTCCAGCACCCCGTCCGGGTCCGGGCGCGGGGCGGCGGTGCCGGCGGCGGGCGGTCCGGTGCCGCCGGTCCGGCCGACGGTGCCCACGGCGGCGCTGACCACGCGGTCGAACAGCGCCGCCGACGCGGCCCGGGCCCGGCCGACCACGGGGGGCCGGGCGGTGCGCTCGTTCGGCGGTACGACGAGGGTGACCTGTTCGCCGTGGACCCCGCGCAGCTCGGCGGCCAGCCGGTGCGCGAGCCCGTCGTCACCGCACACCACCATGTGCGCCGGCCGGCCCCCCGGGCCCCCTTGGTACGGAACGCTCGCCACAAGGGAAAAGAGTGCCCCAAGGAGATGCGTGGTTCCAGCAACGTCCTGAACGGCCGGGAGACGGCTCGCGTACGCAAGGGGAGGCAGTCCAGCAGCCGGAGGTAACCACCCGTGGCCATCACCGAAGACGCCCCGCCCGGCGCGGATACGGGCCCCGCCGAGCCCGTGCGGGCCCGGCGGCTCAGCTCCCCGCTGGTGCTGGTGCTGACGCTCCTGCTGGCCGTGCTCGCCCAGTCCCCGATCCGCGGGCTGCTGGGCACCCCGGCGATGCAGAGCTGGATGACGGTGTTCGTGGCGGTGACCGTGCAGGCGCTGCCCTTCCTGGTGCTCGGTGTGCTGCTGTCGGCGGCGATCGCGGTGTTCGTCCCGGCGTCCTTCTTCGCGCGCGCCCTGCCGCGCCGGCCCGCCCTGGCCGTACCGGTGGCGGGCGTCGCGGGCGCGGTGCTGCCGGGCTGCGAGTGCGCGTCGGTGCCGGTGGCGGGCGCCCTGGTGCGCCGGGGCGTGACCCCCGCCGCCGCCCTCGCCTTCCTGCTGTCCGCGCCCGCCATCAACCCGGTGGTGCTGACCGCCACCGCCGTCGCCTTCCCCGGACACCCGGAGATGGTCCTGGCCCGGTTCGCGGCGAGCCTGCTGGTGGCCTGCGTGATGGGCTGGCTGTGGCAGCGGCTGGGCCGCACGGACTGGCTGCGCCCGCCGGCCCACGGCGCGCACGAGGGCGCGGGCAGGGGGGAGGCGTTCTGGGACGCGGTCCGGCACGACGTCATGCACGCCGGCGGTTTCCTGGTGCTCGGCGCGACGGCCGCGGCCACGCTGAAGGCGGCGGTCCCGGCGGACTGGCTGCGCGCGGCCGCCGGCACGCCCGTGGTGTCGGTGCTCGCCCTGGCCGTCCTGGCCGTCCTGCTGTCCATCTGCTCGGAGGCGGACGCGTTCGTCGCGGCCTCCCTCACCCAGTTCTCCCCGACGGCCAAGCTGGTGTTCCTGGTGGTGGGCCCGATGATCGACCTCAAGCTGTTCGCGATGCAGGCCGGCACCTTCGGCCGTGGCTTCGCGCTCCGGTTCGCGCCCGCCACCTTCGCGCTGGCCGTCACGGGCGCCGTGCTGACCGGGACGGTGCTGCTGTGAACCGCCAGGCCCAGGCGGCCGTCCTGTTCCTGCTCGGCGCCGCCCTGCTGCACGCGGGTGCCACCGACCTGTACCTGCGCTACGTCAAGGCGGGCCTGCGCCCCCTGCTGCTGGCCTCCGGCGCCGTCCTGATCGCGGCGGCCGTGGCGACGGCCTGGTACGAGCGCCGCCGCGCCGCCCGGTCCGGCCCGGGACACGCGCACCCCGAGCCGCGCGTGTCCTGGCTCCTGCTGCTGCCGCTGCTCGCGCTGATCCTCATCGCCCCGCCGGCCCTCGGCTCGTACAGCGCCCTGCGCTCCGGCACGGCCCTGCAGAAGCCCTACGCCTACGGCCCGTTGCCGGCCGGCGACCCGGTGCCGCTGTCGGTCGTGGACTACGCCTCCCGCGCGGCCTACGGCCACGGCCGCTCGCTGCACGGCCGTCAGGTCCGGGTCACCGGCTTCCTCGCCCTGGACCGGGCGGGCCGCCCCTACCTGGTCCGCATGGCCCTCAACTGCTGCGCGGCGGACGCCCTGCCGGTGAAGATCGCGCTGACCGGCGAACTGCCGCCGGTGCTGCGCCCGGACGCCTGGCTGGAGGTCACGGGCACGTACACCCCCCGCCTGACCCGCGACCCGGTCAACAACGGCCCCGTCCCGTACCTGCTGGTCACCGCGACCCGTCCGGTCCAGGCCCCGCGCGACCCGTACGACGAGACCTGGAACACCTGAGCCGGCGGTGCCGGTTACCGCCCGGCGGCCGCGCCGTCGAAGTCGAAGCGCTCCAGGTCGCTCAGCCAGGCCCGGGCGTTGCCGTCGGACGGGGCGCGCCAGTCGCCGCGCGGGGAGAGGGAGCCGCCGGCCGAGACCTTCGGGCCATTCGGCATCGCCGAGCGCTTGAACTGGGAGAACGCGAAGAAGCGGCGGCAGAAGACCTCCAGCCAGTGCCGGATCTCGGCCAGGTCGTACGCCACCCGCTTGGCCTCCGGGAAGCCGGGCGGCCAGGCGCCGGCGTCCGGGTCGTGCCAGGCGTGCCAGGCCAGGAAGGCGATCTTCGAGGGCCGGAAGCCGTAGCGCAGCACCTGGAAGAGGGTGAAGTCGTGGAGCGCGTACGGGCCGATCTTCGACTCGGTGGACTGCATCTCCTCGCCCGGCACCAGCTCGGGGCTGATCTCGGTGTCCAGGATCGCGGTGAGGATCTCGCCGGTCCCGTCGTCGAACTGCCCGCTGCTGACGACCCAGCGGATCAGGTGCTGGATCAGGGTCTTGGGCACGCCGGAGTTGACGTTGTAGTGGCTCATCTGGTCGCCGACGCCGTACGTGGACCAGCCGAGCGCCAGCTCGGAGAGGTCGCCGGTGCCGAGGACGATGCCGCCGCGCTGGTTGGCCAGCCGGAACAGGTAGTCGGTGCGCAGGCCGGCCTGGACGTTCTCGAAGGTGACGTCGTACACCGGCTCGCCGGAGGCGAACGGGTGGCCGATCTCCTTCAGCATCAGCCGCGCGGTCGGCGTGATGTCCAGCTCGGCGGCGGTGACGCCGAGCGCGCGCATCAGCTTGTGGGCGTTGTCCTTGGTGTGGTCGCTGGTGGCGAAGCCGGGCAGGGTGAAGGCGAGGATGTCGCTGCGCGGCCGGCCCGCGCGGTCCATCGCCCGGGCGGCGACGATCAGCGCGTGCGTGGAGTCCAGTCCGCCGGAAACGCCGATGACGACCTTGGGTCCGCCGATCGCGGCGAGCCGCTGCTGGAGCCCGGCGACCTGGATGTTGTAGGCCTCGTAGCAGTCCTGGGCGAGCCGCTCGGGGTCGGCGGGCACGAACGGGAACCGCTCGACGCGCCGGCGCAGCCCGAGGTCGGTGAGCGGCGGGTCCAGCTCGAAGGAGACGATCCGGAAGTCCCCGGTGCGGGCGGCGTGGGTCCGGCGGTTGTCGTCGAAGGTGCCCATCCGGTGCCGCTCCTGCCGCAGCAGGTCGAGGTCGACGTCGGCGACCGCGTACTGGTCGCCGAGCGGGAACCGGTCGGACTCGGCGAGCAGCACCCCGTTCTCGTAGATCATGGTCTGCCCGTCCCAGGACAGGTCGGTGGTCGACTCGCCCAGGCCGGCCGCCGCGTAGACGTAGGCGGCGAGACAGCGGGAGGACGCCGAGCGGCACAGCAGCTTGCGGTCCTCGGCCCGGCCGACGGTGATCGGGCTGCCGGAGAGGTTGACCAGGACGGTGGCCCCGGCGAGGGCGGCCTCGGCGCTCGGCGGCACCGGCACCCACATGTCCTCGCAGATCTCCGTGTGCAGCACCAGCCCGGGCACGTCCTCGGCGGCGAACAGCAGGTCCACCCCGAACGGCACCTCGGCGCCGGCGATCCGGATGGTGCCGCCGCGCTCGTCGTGGCCGTCGGCGATCTGCCGGCGCTCGTAGAACTCCCGGTAGTTCGGCGGGTACGACTTCGGTACGACACCGAGGATCCGGCCCCGGTGCACCAGCACCGCGCAGTTGTAGACCCGGTGGCGGTGGCGCAGCGGGGCACCGACGACTAGCACCGGCAGCAGCTCGGCCGACCCGGCGACCACGGTGGCGAGGGCCGCCTCGACCTGGTCGAGGAGGGCGTCCTGGAGCAGCAGGTCCTCGATCGAGTAGCCGGTGAGGCCCAGCTCGGGGAAGACGGCGACGGCGACGCCCTCGTCCGCGCAGTCGCGGGCCTGGCGCAGGACCGCTTCGGCGTTGGCGCGCGGGTCGGCGATGACGGTGTGGCCCGTGCACGCGGCGATGCGCGCGAAGCCGTGGCTGTAGAGCGACCAGAAGTTCAACGGGGCATCCTTCATGTCCGGAAGCCTAGATCCCGGCCGTACCCGGGTACTCAGGCGCACCTTGAGTACCTCGGCTCTGGCGGGTGACACCCGGAGCCGACAGGCTGGGGGTGTGCGCCGACGACTCCTCGCCCCCGCGCTGCGGACCCTGCCGTTCCTCGTGCCGTTCCTGGTCGCCCTGGCGGCGTGGGCCGCCTGGCTGGGCTGGGACCAGCAGCGGGACGTGCACCCGGACGGTTCGACGAGCGGCCCGTACGAGGCGTGGCAGGTGATCGGGCTGGTGCTGACGCTGCTGGTGCCGGTGTGCGGGGCCGTGTCCCGGGGGCACGTCGCGGGCGCGATCACCGGCACCACGGCGGGGCTGACGGCCGCGGCCTGGTACGACTGGTCGGACGACTCGACCGGCCTCTTCGCGATCGGCGTGGGCCTGGTCGTGATCGGCAGCCTCGCCGGGACCGCCGCCGTCGCCGGGGTGATGGCCCTGGCCGGACGGGGCGTGGGCCGCACCGCGCGCTGACCGGCGCGGCCACGGCGTGCCCGCCCCTCGCCGGGGCCGGGCACGCCGTGCGGCGGGGTCAGCGGTGGGCGGTGACGTAGTGGAGCGCCATCTCCTCCCACATCAGCGGCACGGGCTCGCTGGTGACCGTGAAGCCCTTCTCCCGCAGCAGGGTCTCGACCCGGTCGAGCGCGCCGTCGGTGTCGTTCACCTCCAGCAGGACGTTCTGCACCTTCGCCCAGTCCGCGTCGTCGATGCCGCGCAGCACCTCCAGCTCCGCGCCCTCGACGTCGATCTTGAGCAGGTCGATGACCGTGACGTCCGGGTGGTGCTCCGCCAGGAAGCGGGACAGCCGGTCCACGGTGACCGTGATCGTCGAGGCCTGGAACAGGTCGGTGGCCGCCTGCTCGCCGAGGCGCTCGCCCATCAGGCGCTTCTGCAGGACCTTCTCCTCCGGGTGGAGGGTGGAGTTGCCGGGCATCGCCGGGTAGTAGGTGAAGGTGGCCTCACGGGCCTCGGAGCCGACGGCGTACGGGTAGACGGTGACATCGCCGGCCTGGTGCAGTTCGAGGTTCTGCTGCAGCGCCTGGTAGTTCTCCGGCGCGGGTTCGAAGGCGATGATCCGGGCCTTCGGGTACTTCTGCTTCATGTACAGCGAGAACAGCCCGATGTTCGCACCGACATCGATGGTGAACGGCGCCTCCGGAAGTCCGGGCTGCTCGTAGTTGTTGTCCTTGAATATCTCTTGGTAGATGAATCGGGCTTCGAACTCCCCGCTGGCGTAGCAGGAGAATCCCTCTTCCATTTCAATGAGGTTCAGGGCCATGACCAGTACATTCCTTCCGCCGGTTCCGGAGCGTCGGCCGGCACCGGCCCGCCCCCGTCAGCGATATTTCCACGTGAATAGTCGAGCCCCGCTCGTGGCCCGCTAGAATCCCGGCAGTGCGTATCCGAAACGCCCGGGTGCCGGTGAAAGCAACCCCTCCGGAGACGGCCTTTCTGTGGCAGCATCCCGGCCATGAGAATTCTTTTCCCTGCCGCTCCCGGATACGGGCTGCTGCTGCCCGTGGTCCCCTTGGCGTGGGCCGCCCGGGCGGCCGGCCACGAGGTACTGCTCGCGACCACCGCCTATGTGACCAAGGCCGCCGCCGAGTCGGGGCTGCCGACGGTGGACGTCTTCCCGGCCCGTGACGTCGGGGCCGACCTGCTGCTCGGTTCGAAGGGGCAGGCGCCGAAGACCGAGGAAGCGGGAGACGGGCTGCCGCCCGGGTACTGGGAGCTGGCCGGCGCGATGCGTCCCTTCGACCTGTTCACACTGGCCATGACCGAGGGCACCATCGAGGCCGGCCGCCGGTTCGGCGCGGACCTCGTGGTCTACCCGTCCGACCACGCGGCGGGGATGCTGGCCGCCGCCGCCCTGGGGGTCCCGGCGCTGGAGGTCGGCAACCGCGTCTCCTGGTCGATGCGGGACGAGGGCGTCCGGGCGAGCGGTGCCCAGAACCACCGCACCGGGGTCATCCCCGACCACTCGCCGCTCATCGCCATGCTGCGCGAGCGGCTGGGCATCGGCGACCGGGAGCCCGACCTCGTCGCCAGGATCGACCCCCGTCCGGCGAGCCTGGGCGGCCTCACGGAGGACGCCGAGGACCGCGAGGGCGGCGCTCCCTGGTGGCCGATGCGCTACATCCCGTACAACGGCGGCGGTCTCCTGCCCGAGTGGGCGCTGCACCGCCCGGACCGGCCGCGGATCTGCCTGACCCTCGGCACCGTCATCCCGCTGATGTCCGACGGCAGCAAACTGCGGCTGCTGATGCAGGCGCTCGGGGAACTGGACGCCGAGGTGATCCTCGCCGACCACTCGACGGACGTGGCGGCGCTGGGCGAGCTGCCCGCCAATGTGCGGCTGCCCGGCTACCTCCCGCTGTCGGCCTTCCTGGGCACCTGCTCGCTGATCGTGCACCACGGCGGCTCCGGTACGACGGCCGCCGCGCTGCACCACGGCGTGCCCCAGCTGATCCTGCCCGAGGGCGCCGACAACCCCCTGGTGGCCCAGCGCGTGGTCGACTGCAAGGCGGGTCTGGCGCTGCCCTTCGCCGACATCGAGCTGGAGTCGGTGCGGGAGCTGGTGCGCCGCCTGCTCGACGAGCCCGCGTTCACGGAGGCCGCCCGGGCGGTCAGCGCGGAGATGGCGGACCAGCCCAGCCCCGCGTCGGTGATCGACCGGCTCGTACGGGGACTGGGCGCCCGCTAGGCACCGTCCGGCTCGGAACAGCACTTGGGAGCTCCACTTGTTTTCCACCACGGCAGACTTCAGCAGCTGGTTCGCCGACCGCTGCCGGGCGCACGAGTACCAGGTGTCCCGGGTTCCCCTCGACCGGCTCGACGGCTGGCGGTTCGAGCGCTCGACCGGGAACCTGGTCCACCGCAGCGGCCGTTTCTTCTCCGTAGAGGGGCTGGACGTCCGGGGCGCGGGACGGGAGGTGGACGCCTGGCAGCAGCCGATCATCGTCCAGCCCGAGTACGGGATCCTCGGGATCCTGGTCAAGAGGTTCCACGGGGTCCCGCACTTCCTGCTGCAGGCCAAGATGGAACCGGGCAACGTCAACCTGGTGCAGCTGTCGCCGACCGTGCAGGCGACGAAGAGCAACTACACCCGGGTGCACGGCGGTAAGCCGGTCCCCTACCTGGAGCACTTCATCGCCCCGCACCGCGGGCGCGTGCTGCACGACGCGCTCCAGTCCGAGCAGGCCTCCTGGTTCCTGGGCAAGCGCAACCGCAACATGGTCATCGAGACGGACGAGGACGTCGAACTGCTCGACGACTTCTGCTGGCTGAGCGCGGAGCAGGTCGGCGAACTGCTCGGGGTCGACAACCTCGTCAACATGGACACCCGGACCGTGCTCTCCGGCGCGACACCGTTCCGGCGGACCGGCCCCGCCCACGGGGACGGCACCTTCCGCCGGGCGCTGGAGCGCGCCTGGCGGCCGGACGCCGAGCCGTACCACGACACGGCGCGGCTGCTGAGCTGGTTCACCGACGCCAAGTGCCGCTCCTCGCTGGTCCGGCGGCGCCTGCCGCTGGCGCGGGTGCGCGGCTGGTCGCACACCGACGGGACCATCGCCCAGGACGAGGGCAAGCACTTCACCGTGATCGGGGTGGACGTCCGGGCCAGCAGCCGCGAGGTGGGCAGCTGGTCCCAGGTGATGCTCCAGCCCCGCAGCGAGGGCGTCATCGCCTTCCTGGCCAGGACCGTCGGCGGGGTGATGCACCTGCTGGTGCAGGCCAGGACCGAGACCGGGGCCGGCGACCTGATCGAGCTGGCGCCGACGGTCCACTGCCAGCCGGGCAACTACCCGCTGGGCGGCGCCCGGCCGAGGTTCCTCGACGAGGTGCTCACCGCGCCGCCGGAGCGGATCCGCTTCGAGTCGGTGCACTCGGAGGAGGGCGGCCGCTTCTACCACGCCCAGAACCGGTACATGCTGGTCGAGGCCGCCGACGACTTCCCGGCCGAGGTCCCGGAGAACTACGCCTGGATGACGCTCCGCCAGCTCACCGAGTTCGTCCGCTACGGCAACTACCTCAACGTGGAGGCCAGGAGCCTGCTGACCTTCCTCACCTTCGCCGAGCTGGACGCCCCCGTGCCGCAGGCCGTCTAGCGGCACGCGGACACGCGAGAACGCCCGGCCGGGATCTCCCGGCCGGGCGTTCTCGCGCGGGTCGCCGCGCGGGCGGTCAGACCCGCGCCGTCAGCGGCTCCCACCAGGCGCGGTGCTCGCGGTACCAGCGGACCGTCGCGGCCAGACCCTCCGCGAACCGCACGCGCGGGGTGTACCCCAGCTCGGTGCGGATCTTGGACCAGTCGACCGAGTACCGGCGGTCGTGCCCCTTGCGGTCCTCGACGTACTCGACGCTGCCGTCCCAGTCGGCCCCGAGGGCGTCCAGGAGCATGCGGGTGATGTCGTTGTTGGAGAGCTCCTCTCCGCCGCCGATGTTGTACACCTCGCCCGCCCGCCCGCGGGTGCGGACCAGTTCGATGCCCTGGACGTGGTCGTCTATGTGCAGCCAGTCCCGCACGTTCCCGCCGTCGCCGTACAGCGGCACCTTCCTGCCCTCCATCAGGTGCGTGATGAACAGCGGGATGAGCTTCTCGGGGAACTGGTGGTGGCCGTAGTTGTTGGAGCAGCGGGTCACCCGGACGTCCAGGCCGTGCGTGCGGTGGTAGGCGAGCGCGACCAGGTCGCTGGAGGCCTTCGACGCGGAGTACGGCGAGTTGGGCCGCAGCGGATCGGTCTCGGGCCAGGAACCGGAGTCGATCGAGCCGTAGACCTCGTCGGTGGAGATGTGCACGAACCGCTCGACGCCCGCCCGGTGCGCGGCGTCGACCAGGGTGTGCGTGCCCAGCACGTTGGTGCGCACGAACTGCGCGCCGCCGTCGATCGAGCGGTCCACGTGGGACTCGGCGGCGAAGTGGACGACCTGGTCGTGCGCGGCCACCAGCCGCTCCACCGTGCCGGGGTCGCAGATGTCGCCCTGGACGAAGGAGAACCGGGGATCGGCCTCCACCTCCGCCAGGTTGGCGAGGTTGCCGGCGTAGGTGAGCCGGTCCAGTACGGTCACCCGGACGTCGCCGGGTCCCTGGGGGCCCAGCAGCGTCCGGACGTAGTGGGAGCCGATGAAACCGGCGCCGCCGGTCACCAGGAGTCGGGTCGTCATGACGAGATCTGCACCTTGCTGTGGTCACCGAGCACGAGCCGGTGGGCGGACGGGGTACGCGGGGCCGGCGTCACCTCGACGTCGCGGCCGATGAGCGAGGCCTCGACCCGGCGGACACCGGTGAGCGTCGAGTCCCGCAGCAGGATGGAGTACTCCACCTCGCTGTCCTCGATGCGGCAGCCCTCGGAGATGGAGGTGAAGGGGCCGACGTAGGAGCCGCTGATCACGGCGCCGGCACCGATGACCGCGGGGCCGACGACCCGGCTGCCGCTGACCCGGGCGCCCTCCTCGATCCGGACCCGGCCGATGATCTCGCTGCTGGCGTCGACCGTCCCGGCCGTGCGGGGCTCGATCCGCTCCAGGACCGACCGGTTGACCTCCAGCATGTCGGCGACGTTGCCGGTGTCCTTCCAGTAGCCGGAGATCGTGGTCGACCGCACGTCCCGGCCCTGGTCGATGAGCCACTGGAGGGCGTGGGTGATCTCCAGCTCACCGCGCGCGGAGGGCCGTACCGCACGCACGGCCTCGTGCACGGCCGGGGTGAAGAGGTAGACGCCCACCAGGGCGAGGTCGCTCTTGGGGAACTCCGGCTTCTCCACCAGCGAGACCACCCGGCCCGCCGCGTCCAGCTCCGCCACGCCGAAGGCCCGGGGGTCGAGCACCCGGGTCAGCAGGATGCCCGCGTCCGGCCGCTCCGCGCGGAAGTCGTCCACCAGGCCGGTGATGCCGCCGACGATGAAGTTGTCGCCGAGGTACATCACGAAGTCGTCGTCACCGAGGAAGTCCCGCGCCACGAGGACCGCGTGGGCGAGGCCCCGCGGCGCGTCCTGGCGTATGTAGGTCACCTCCAGGCCGAAGCGGGAGCCGTCGCCGACCGCCTCGCGGATCTCGTCGGCGGTGTCCCCCACCACCAGGCCGACCTCGGTGATGCCGGCGTCGGCGATCGCCTCCAGGCCGTAGAAGAGAACGGGTTTGTTGGCCACCGGCACCAGCTGTTTCGCCGATGTGTGGGTGATGGGGCGCAGTCGGGTCCCCGACCCGCCGGACAGTACGAGCGCCTTCATGTACGAGCCTCCCGAGCAGATGACACCGGTCTTCCCTCCGGCCGCAGCGTGGCGGCCGGCACTTCAGCAGGGGTGGAGCCGTGCCGGAGGTACGCCGGAACGCCGGTGTCCCGCGCGGGTGCGGGCGGCCGCGGGAGCGCCGGTTCAAGCCGCGTTCAAGGCGCCGGGCGCACACTCGCTGCCCTGGGACCGGGCACCCCCGGCCCGTCCACCTCACAGATCAGCGGAAGGCCCCACCCGCATGCCCAGCACGGCGAGCTTCACGGACGTCTACACGGCCGCTTCCCAGCACTACGGCCGGCAGGTCCAGCTCCTCGACAGCAACCGGTTCGAGGAGTACGCGCACACCTTCACCCCTGACGGGGAGTTCCAGCACACTCCCGGCGTCCCGCCGGCCCGCGGCCACGCCGGGATCATCGAGGAACTGCACCGGTTCAACACCCGCTTCGCGGACGACCCGGTGCAGCGGCGGCACATGTTCAGCATGCTCAACCTGACCGAGCGCGAGGACGGCGCCTTCGACGCGACGTTCTACGCCCTGGTCCTCACCACGCGTCCCGGCGCCAAGCAGCCGGTGGTCGGCCCGAGCTGCCTGGTGCACGACGTCCTCGTGATCGAGGGCGGCGACGTGCGCAACCGCTCCCGCCGGGTGGAGCACGACCACATGTTCGACGCCGCCTGAACCCCCGTCTCCCGTCCTGTCTTTCGTCCCCCCGGAAAGGAATCGCATGACTGGCAAGCCGGTCGCCCTCGTCACCGGATCGTCGTCGGGAATCGGCGCCGCCGTGGCCCGCCGCATGGCCGCCGAGGGCATGGCGGTCGTCGTGAACGCGGTGCGCAGCACCGAGGCGGGCGAGGAACTCGCCGCGTCGCTGCCCGACGCCAGGTTCGTCCGCGCCGACGTGTCCGACGAGACCGAGGCCCGGCAGCTCGTGGAGCAGGCCGTCGCCGAGTACGGCCGGCTCGACCTGCTGGTCAACAACGCCGGTGTCACCCAGCCGATCCCGCACACGGACCTCGACGCCGTGACCGGCGACGTCTGGCGCAGGATCCTCGGGCTGAACGTCGTCGGCACCTGGCAGACGACGGTCGCGGCCGTGCCGTGGCTGCGCGAGGCGCCCGGCGGCGGTCACGTCGTCAACATCTCCTCGGTCGCCGGCACCCGGCCGGCCGGCAGCTCGATCCCCTACGCGGTGAGCAAGGCCGCCGTGGACCACATGACCCGGCTGCTCGCCGGGGCGCTCGGACCCGGTGTCCGGGTCAACGCGGTCGCGCCGGGCCTGATCGACACCCCGTGGACCCAGGGCTTCACCGAGATCCGGGCCCGGGTCGAGGCCACCACACCGCTGCGCCGGGTCGGCACGCCCGAGGACGTGGCCGAGGCCGTGGCCGGTCTGCAGCGCGCCACCTACACCACCGGCGAGGTCGTCCTCGTCGACGGCGGCGCCCACCTGCTGATCTGAACCGGAAGGAGCCGGCGCTGTGAAGCTCGGCGTGAACCTGACCTACCAGGGCGTGTCGGAACTGGCCGTCACCGCCGAACGCCTCGGCTACGACGTCGCCTTCGCCCCCGAGGGCTACCGGTCGGACGCGGCCAGCGTGCTCGGCCTGGTCGCCGGCCGCACCGAACGGATCGGGCTGGCCTCGGGCGTGATGCAGATCCCCGCCCGCACCCCGGGGCTGGCCGCGCTCACCGCGGCCACCCTCAACTCGCTCTCGGGCGGCCGGTTCCGGCTCGGGCTCGGGGTGTCCAACCCGGACGTCTCCGACGGCTGGTACGGCGTGCCCTTCGACCGGCCGCTGGAACGCACCCGCGAGTACGTGGAGATCGTCCGCAAGGCGCTCTCCGGCGAGCCGGTGGTCTACGCGGGCGAGCACTACCGGCTGCCGTACTCCGGCGCCGCCGGAGCACCGCTGCACGTCATCACCGAACCGGCGGGCACCTCGGTCCCCGTCTACCTCGGCGCGGTGGGGCCGCGCAACCTCCGGCTGGCCGGGGAGCTGGCCGACGGCTGGATCGGCGTCTTCGCCGCACCCGAGCAGGTCGCCGAGTCGGTCGAGCGGATCGCCGCCGGGCGGGCCCTGCACGGCTCCACCATGGCCGGCTTCGAGGTGATCCCGTGCCTGGCCACCTCGGTGGGCGACGACATCGCGGGCTGTGTCGACCTGCTGCGCGCGCACTACGCCCACCTGATGGGGATCGGCGACCCGGAGCGGAACTTCTACTGCAAGCTGGCCGCCCGGCTCGGCTGGGAGCAGGAGGCGCGCGAGGTGAGCCTGCGGGTGCGGCGGGGCGACCGGGCGGGCGCGGCGGCGGCGGTGCCGGCGGGCTTCATCGACCGTACGTCGCTGGTCGGCCCGGTCGACCGGATCGCCGAACGCATGGCGGCCTACGCGGGGGCCGGAGTGACCACGCTCAGCATCATGATCTCGGCCGTCGACACCGACCTGGCCGGCCGGCTGGCCGTGCTGGAGCAGGCCAGGGAGGCACTGGAGAAGTCCGGCGTGGCGGGCTGACCGCACGCGCCGTCCGCCCGCGGATTGCCCTCGCAAAGGGCCGCGCCGGAGGGCGACTTGAGGACCGGCCGACCGCGCCCGGTGCGCGGCGGCCGGCCTTGCGACCCGTTGATGATCAGCGTTACAGTCTTGGTGAGCCCCGTATGGGCCTACGTATGGAGGTAGCGGCTACTCAGCCAACACAGGGACCGGCACGTCCGTCTCTCGCAGTTTCGTCAACCCCTGAAGCGGGGGTTCACTGCGCCCATTCCACTGCGTAGGCATGCGGGTTTTTTTGTGTTGTCCTCCTGTGCAGCCGCCCTCCTTTCCGGATGGAATCCGAAAGGAAGTGCATGAGCAAGGAACAGGCCGAGAACAACTGGTCCGGCTTCGACGTCAACGATTTCCAGCGGCGGATCATCGCCGAGTTCCGCGCGAACAACGGCAAGATGACCGGAATGTTCGAAGGCTGGTCGCTGACCGTGCTGACCACGACCGGGGCCAGGACCGGGCAGCCCCGGGAGACGCCCCTCGGCTACCTCGTCATCGACGGCAAGGGCGTCGTCGTCGCGTCAGCGAACGGATCGGACCGGCATCCCGCCTGGTACCACAACATCCGCAAGAACCCCATCGTGACGGTCGAGACCGGCGAGGAGACCTACCGGGCCATCGCCGCCGTCCCGCAGGGAGCCGAACGCGACCGGCTCTTCGAGCGGGTGGTCGCCGAGGCCCCCGGCTACGGCGACTACCAGGCCAAGACCACCCGCGAGATCCCCGTCGTCGTCCTGCACCGGATCGAGCCCCGGCCCGGCGAGGAGCGGGTGAAGGGCATGGGCGACTGGATCGTCGAGGTCCACGAATGGCTGCGCGGCGAGCTGAGGACGCTGCGCGAGCAGGCGGACCGGGTGATCGACGGCACCGCGGACACCATCGAGGCCACCCCGCCGGACCTCGCCCAGCAGATGCGCACCCACTGCCTCAGCTTCTGCGGCGCCCTGCGCCGCCACCACACCGGCGAGGACATGGCCGTCTTCCCCTCGCTGGCCGCGCAGTTCCCCGCGCTCGCCCCGGCGCTCGCCCAGCTGAGCGAGCAGCACAAGGTGGTGGCCCAGCTCCAGGACTCCATCCAGGCGCTCGTCGAGGGCTTCGTACCCGGCGAGTCCGACCCGGTACGCCTGCGCGCCGAACTGGAGGAGCTGGCCGGCCGCCTGGAGTCCCACTTCGACTTCGAGGAGCAGACCGTGGTGACGGCGCTGAACGCCACGGCCGACGCACCGCCGTTCGCCTGATCCGGCACGGGCTCTTGAGCTGTCCTCTAGCGCCCGCTGCGAGCCTCGCCACCGGGTAGCGGCAGCAGACCGGCGCGGCCACCGACCGTGGCCGCACGGCCCGGTTCGCCGCGCACCAGGAGGAGAGGAACCACCATGAGCAGTATCCCCGTCGGCGGCCGGCACGGCAGGCCGGCCACGAGGGACGGGCAGCCCGAGCTGCGGCGCACCGAGCACGTCAGGTACTCGATGGCGCCGGCCCGTACCCTCTACGAGCTGGCCGCCGACGTCACACGCTGGCCCGCCATCTTCGGGCCCAGCATCTACGCCCAGCACCTGAGCCGCGGCCCGCGCACCGAGCGGTTCCGGCTGTGGGCCCAGGTGAACGGCGAGGTCAAGTCCTGGGTGTCCCGGCGCGAACTCGACCCGGACGCGCTGTGGATCCGCTTCGACCAGGAGGAGAGCGCCGCCCCCATCGGCAGCATGGGCGGCGAGTGGCACTTCCGGCCGCTGCCGGACGGCGGCACCGAGATCGTGCTGCTCCACGAGTTCACCGCAGCCGACGACAGCCAGGAGACGGTCAGCTGGATCGCCTCCGCGCTCGACCGCAACAGCGCGGTGGAGCTGGAGGCGCTGACCCGGATCGCCGAACTGGGCCACGCGATCGACGACGTGGTGTTCTCGTTCACCGACACGGTCGCGCTGGGGCGCCCGGCCGCCGAGGTCTACGACTTCCTGAACCGCTCGGACCTGTGGCCGCAGCGCCTCCCGCACGTGCGGCGGGTGACGCTGAAGGAGGACGTGCCCGGCGTCCAGGACATGGTGATGGAGACGGTCACCGCGGACGGCTCCACGCACAGCACGCACTCGGTCCGGGTCTGCGTGCCCGGCCAGCTGATCGTCTACAAGCAGCTGGTGCCGCCGCGGCTGCTCTTCGGCCACAGCGGACGCTGGGAGCTGGCCGGGGAGGGCGACGAGGTGCTGGTGACCGCCGAACACACCGTCGCGATCAACCCGGGCGCCGTCGCCGAGGTGCTGGGCGCCGGCAAGACGCTGGCCGACGCGCGCGAGTACGTCCGCGGCGCGCTGGGGCGCAACAGCCGCAGCACGCTCGACCACGCCGGGTCGTGGCGCCATGGGTGAGCCCGGCGGCCTGCCCCACGACGGCTCCTGCGACAGCGTCTTCGCCGAGGTGGCGCGGGTCTTCCGGCGGCACTTCGCCGACGGCGAGGAGATCGGCGCGGCGGTGTGCGTCTACCACCGCGGCCGGCCGGTGGTGGACCTGTGGGGCGGCTTCGCCGACCCCGGCCGGACCGACCCGTGGCGGGCGTCGACCCTGAGCGTCCTCGCCTCGCCCACCAAGGCACTGGTCACCGCCGCGGCGCTGCTCCTGGTGGACCGCGGGGTGCTGGAGCTGGACCGGCCGATCGCCGACCACTGGCCGGAGTTCGCCGCGCACGGCAAGGAGAAGATCACGCTGCGGATGGTGCTGAGCCACCGCTCCGGCGTGGTCTGCCTGGACCACGCCCCGATCACCGCCGACCACATGCGCCGGCACACCCCGATCGCCGAGGCGCTCGCCGGGGCCCGCCCGGAGTGGGAGCCGGACACCGCGCACGGGTACCACGCCGTGACCTTCGGCTACCTGGTCAGCGAACTGATCCGCAGGCGCACCGGCCGCACGGTCGGCGTCTTCTTCGCCGAGGAGATCGCCGCGCCGCTGGGCCTGGACTGCCACATCGGCCTGCCCGATCCGGACGCCGTCCACCTGGCCACCATGCTCCAGTCCAAGGCCGAGGACGTGATGTCGGGCGGTGACCCCGGCGACGCCATCGCCATGCTGACCGAGCTGGGCAGGCCCGAGTCGCTCACCCACCGGTCGACGGTGGCCAGCATGGCCCTGGACCCGGAACCGGAGCCGACGGCCGAGGACCCGTCCTACGGCGGCTGGGCGAGCGCCCGGTCCCTGGCCCGGCTGTACGCCGCACTCGTCGGCGAGGTCGACGGGTTCCGGCTGCTCAGCCCCGGGATGTCGGCCGAGATCGGCCGGGTGCACGCCGAGGGCCCCTGCCGGATCACCATGATGTCCACCGCCTGGGGGCTGGGCTTCATGCTGCCCGACAGCCCCACCTTCCCGGCCTCGGCCGGCCTGACCACCGCGTTCGGCTTCGACGGCGCGAACGGCACCTTCACCTTCGCCGACCCGCGCCACGACCTCGCCTTCGCCTACGTGCAGAACTCCGGCTCCCGCGAGCTGGGCAGCATCGACGACCGCGCCCACCGGCTCGTACGAGCCGTCTATTCGAGCGTCGGACAGCGCTCGGCCAAGGAGGAATCATGACCCGCACCCCTCTGGTCGCCCTGGTGACCGGCGCCACCAGCGGCATCGGCCTGGAGATCACCCGCCGGCTGGCCCGGGACGGCGCCCGGGTGTACCTGTGCGCGCGGCGCGAGGACGTCGTCGCCGAGACCGTGAAGCAGCTCCAGGACGAGGGGCTCGACGTCGACGGCCGGGCCTGCGACGTCACCTCCCGCGAGGACGTCCGCGCCTTCGTCCGGGCCGCCACCGAACGGTTCGGCCCGGTGGACGTCCTGGTGAACAACGCCGGCCGGTCCGGCGGCGGCGTCACCAAGGACGTCCCCGACGAGCTCTGGCTCGACGTGATCAACACCAACCTCAACAGCGTCTTCATGATGACCAAGGAGGTCCTCAACCACGGCGGCATCCTGGACCGCGGCTGGGGACGCATCGTCAACATCGCGTCCACCGGCGGCAAGCAGGGCGTCGTCAACGGTGCCCCGTACTCGGCCGCCAAGCACGGCGTCGTCGGGTTCAGCAAGGCGCTCGGCCTGGAGCTGGCGAAGACCGGGGTGACCGTGAACGCGGTCTGCCCCGGGTTCGTGGAGACGCCGATGGCCGAACGCGTGCGCGAGGTCTACTCCGGGCTGTGGAAGGTCCCGGCCGAGGAGGTCCACGAGCGGGTGAGCGCCCGGGTGCCGATCGGCCGGTACGTCGTACCCGAGGAGGTGGCCGCGATGGTGGCCTACCTGGTCGGTCCCGGCAGCGACGCGGTGACCGCGCAGGCCCTGAACGTGTGCGGCGGCCTCGGCAACTACTGATCCGCCACGACGAAGGGGCGTTTCCCGGCCGGCAGCCGGGAAACGCCCCTTCGTCGTGTACGGGCCGGCGGTTCAGCCGGCCCGGCCCGCGAGGGCGGCCAGGGTCGAGGTCAGCTGCTGCTCGTCGTCGGTCCGGTGGGTGACCACACCCGGGGTGATGCGCCGGCACAGGCCGCCCAGGACCTTGCCGGGGCCCACCTCGACCAGGTTCCCCGCACCCTCGGCCACCAGCCGCTGCGCCGTACCGGTCCAGTCGACCCGCCCGGTGAACTGGCGGAGCAGGCAGCCGCGCGCCTCGGCGCCGTCCCGGACCGGTGCCGCGGTGAAGCTGGAGACGACCGGGATCACCGGATCGCGGAACTCCACGTCCGCCAGGGCCGCGGCGAACTCGTCCTCGACGCCGCCGAGGAGCGTGCAGTGCGCGGCACCGCCGATCTTCAGCATCACGACGCGGTCGGCGCCGGCCTGCCCGACCAGCTGGGCGAGCGCGTCGACCGCGGCCGTCTGCCCGGAGACGACCACCTGGGTGAAGTCGTTGTGGTTGGCGACCTCCACGACCTCGCCGGAGGCGGCGGCGGCCTTGAGGCACAGCTCCTCCACCGTCGCCAGGTCCAGGCCGACGACCGCCGCCATCTTGCCCGGCACCCGGGCGTTCGCCGCCCTCATCAGTTCGCCGCGCAGCCGGACCAGCCGCAGCGCGTCGGTCCAGTCCAGGACGCCGGCGCAGACCAGCGCGCTGAACTCGCCCAGGCTGTGCCCGGCGGCGAGATCCGGTACGACACCGTGCGCGCGGAGCACTTCGAGCGCCACCACGCTGGTCAGCACCACGGCGGGCTGGGTGACGGGCATCTGCCGCAGCTCCGTGGCCGGGCCCTCCCAGCACAGCCGGGACAGTTCGAAGCCGAGCAGTTCGTCGGCGCGGCGGTAGTAGCTCTCGGTCAGCCCGGGCCAACGCCGCATCAGGTCGAGCCCCATGCCCACGCGCTGGGCGCCCTGGCCGGGGAAGAGGAAGGCGGTCCTGTCCAATGCAGACACTCACTCTCGGCTGGTGGCAGGAGCTCGCAGTCTCCAGATGCGGCCTACACCGCCGCTTGAGCACCGCTTCAGCTTGCGAAAGGGCCGCTCAAGCGGTTCTCCGGCCCGGCCTGCGATCGTGCGGCCACCGCCCAGCGGCGGTCCATTCCAAGGAGGAGAAACGGCATGCGGAACAAGGTGCTGACCCGTCGGGGATTCCTCGGCCTGGGGGCGGCGGTGGGCGGCGCGGCGGTGCTCGGCGCCGCGGCGGGCCCGGCCTGGGCGGGCGAACCGGCGGGGCGCGAGTCCTGGCCGACCACCCTGCGGCTGCCCGACGGGCTCCATCCGGACGGCCTGGCGATCGGCAGGCTGCCCTTCGCCTACTTCGGATCGCTGCTCACCGCCGCGATCTACCGGGTCGACCTGTCCACCGGCGAGGGCGAGTTCATCAACGAGGGGCTCGGCTCGGGGCACAACGCCATCGGTCTCGCGCTGGACCACTGCGGACGGCTGTTCATCGGGGGCGGCTGGGGCCGGACCATCACCGTCATGGACGGCCGCACCGGCGAGGTGCTCACGACGTACGAGGGGCTGGGCGCCGCGAACGCCTGCGTGAACCTCGCGACGGTCACGCGGGACGCCGCCTGGTTCACCGACGGACTCAACGGCGTCCTGTTCGGGGTGCCGTTCGGTCCGGGCGGCACGCTGCCCGGACGGGACGGGATCGTCACCCTGCCGCTGACGGGGGAGTGGCGGCAGAGCGACGCCCAGTGGCAGATCACCGGGGCGGGCATCGCGGGCACCCCGGACGGGCGGGCCCTGCTGGTCGTCAACCAGTACGTCGACGGCGGCACCCTGTTCCGGGTCGACCCGCGCACCGGTGACGCCCGCCGGGTCGCCGTCGAGGGCGCGAAGTTCCCCACCACCAACGGCATCTGCGTCGACGGCCGCACGCTGTACGCGCCGTCGCAGACCGACCTCGCGGTGATCCGGCTCACCCCGGACGGCACCCGTGGCTCCCTGGTCCGCCGGGTCACCGACCCGCGCTTCGACTCGCCGAGCGCCGTCGCGCCCTACGGCGACCGGCTGTACCTGACGAACTCCCGCTTCCCGCTGCCGCCGACGCCGACCACGGCGTACACCGCGGTGGCCCTGCCACGGCACGCGTAGTCCAGGACGGAGCCCGGCCCCGGCCGGGCTCCTCCGCCCGCACCGCCACTCCCTCCGGGAAAGGGGACCACATGCCCGACGACGGCACCCGACTGATCGAACTTGCCGAGGGGTTCTCCTGCCACGCCGAGGACGAGGCCACCGCCCGCTTCGGCTACCAGGAGCTCTTCGAGGACGACACCTACCGCCTCGACCACCTGCCGCCGGCGCCCGTCGTCGTCGACGCCGGCGCGGGCATCGGGCTGTTCACCCTGCTGGTCAAGCGGCACCGCCCGCGGGCCCGGGTGCTCGCCTTCGAGCCGGTGCCCGGCAACGTGCGGCTGCTGCGGCGCAACCTGGCCCTGCACGGGGTCACGCAGGACGTCCTGGTACGGCAGTCCTGCCTGGGCGCGCGGCCGGCCGCCGCCGCGGAGTTCACCCACCTCCCGCGGCTCGCGGGGAACTCCACCCTCCGCCCGGAGCAGCTCGGCCCGCAGCGCGCGCTGATGGCGCGCCACCTGGGCGCGGACAAGGCGGCGGAGCTCTTCCAGGCCGCGCGCCTCACCGTCGAGGTGGAGACCCTGTCCGGGGTGCTCCGCCGGACCGTCCCGGACGGCCCGGTGGACCTCGTGAAGATCGACGTCGAGGGCGCGGAGCCGGACGTCCTCCACGGCATCGCCGAGGAGGACTGGTCCAGGATCGGCTCCCTGGTGGTCGAGGTGGGCGAGGAGCGGGAGGCCGTGGAACGGATCCTGCGGGAGCGCGGGCTGCGCGTGCGCAGCGCGCCCGCTCCCTACATGTGGCCCGAGCTCGGCATCTACAACGTCACCGCACGACGCTGAGGGCGGTGCTGGGCCGTCAGCGCCTCCAGCCTGCGCACCACCTCGTCCGGGCCGGGCATGGACCGGATCAGCGAGTGCAGCTGGTCGGCCCCGGCACGGAACGACGGCTCCGTGACCAGCCGCTGCACCGCCGCGCACAGCGACTCGGCGGTCAGCTCGCCCGGCTCCAGCATCAGCCCGGCGCCGCTGTCGGCGACGTACCGCGCGGTGCGGGCCTCGCCCCACATCGACAGCGGGGTGACCAGCTGCGGCACCCGGTGCGCCCCGGCCGCCGCGAAGGTTCCGCCGCCGCCGTGGTGGATCAGCGCCGAGCAGCTGGGCAGCAGGTAGTTCAGCGGCACGTACTCCACCAGCCGGACGTTGTCCGGCACCTCCTGCACGGTCGCCAGCTGCTCGGCGTGCAGCGTGGCGACCAGCTCGATGTCCAGCTCGGACAGGGCGGCGACCATGTCGGCGAAGGAGAGCCCGGCCTCCCGGAACAGCTGCCGGCCGCGGCCCCCCATGCCGAGCGACAGGCACACCCGGGGCCGCTCGGGCCGCTCGTGCACCCAGGCGGGCGGGGTCCGGTTGCCGTTGTAGGGGACCCGCCGGACCGGCTCGTACGAGAGGTCGACGGGCAGCCGGAGCGGCGCGGGCACCGGGTCGACGGACCACTGGCCGAGCAGCAGTTCCTCACGGTGGGCGAGGCCGTACGGCTCCAGCATGGGGCGCATCAGCGCGGTGACCGGGTCCTCCTCCGGGCCGGCGCCGCGCTGGGCCAGCCGCTCGCGCGACCGCGCGTTCAGCCAGCCGATGTTGTCCTGCCCCCACAGGAACCGCGCCTGCGCGGCGCCGGTCAGCGTGGCGGCGACGGCGGCCGGCACGCAGAACGGGTCCCACAGCACCAGGTCGGGCCCCCAGCTCCGGCAGAAGTCCACGAGGTCGCCGAGCATCGGCGTGAACCCGGCCAGCATCCTCGTCATGCCGGCCCACTTGCGCTCCCAGCCGTCGTCGTGGGCGGCGTCCACCGACAGGAAGTCGGTGAGCGAGTCGAGCTTCTCGAAGTTGTCGTTCCACTCCATGACCTCGGTCAGCGCCGCGCCGACCGGCACCGGGGCGAGGCCGGCCTCGGTCACCAGGTGGGCCGCACCGGGATGGATGGCGACGCGCACCTCGTGCCCGGCGTTCTGCAACGCCCAGGCCAACGGGACCAGGGGGTGCACATGCGCCGTCGCAGGGAAAGCGCAGAACAGAACACGCATGGATTCAATTTCCTCTCGCCCGACACAGTCCGGGAGGAATAACCTGCCGATCCCTTCTGGAAATCGACTGGACTGCCGGAGAGAAACCGCTCGAAAACCAATTGCGGATGACTTGAGCGCCCTCGCCGGCCCGGCTCTCCCGCTTCCGTGTGCCGACGATTCTCTGGCAGCATCGTCACGCAGTCTCCCACCATCATTCGGCCAACAGCCAAGGATTGCGTCATGCATGTGCGCGAACTCGCCGTTCCGGGAAGTTACGAATTCACGCCGGACCTCTTTCCCGACCGGCGTGGGGTGTTCGTCTCGCCGATGCAGGGGCCCCTCTTCCAGTCCCACGTCGGTCACGAATTCCAGGTGGCCCAGAGCAACATCAGCCGCTCGTCCCGCGGCGTGCTGCGCGGTATCCACTTCACCACGGCCCCGCCCGGACAGGCGAAATACGTCCACTGCGCCCACGGGCGGGCCCTCGACTTCGTCGTGGACATCCGGGTCGGCTCGCCCACGTTCGGCGCGTGGGACTGCGTCGAGCTGGACGCCGAGTCCTTCCGCGCGGTGTACCTGCCCGTCGGCGTCGGTCACACCTTCCTGGCGCTGGAGGACGACACGATGATGTCGTACCTGATGTCGACCAGTTACGTGCCGGAGCTGGAGCAGGCGATAGACCCGTTCGACCCCACGCTCGGACTTCCCTGGCCCGAGGGCATCGAATTCGTCGTCTCCGACCGGGACCGTGCCGCGATGAGCCTGACGGAGGCGCTGGAGCGGGGGTTGCTGCCCACGTACGAGGACTGCGTCGACGGGCTGGTGCGGGCGTGACCGGCACGCCCGTGCGCACCCGCGTCGCGGTGCTCGGCGGCACCGGCTCGGTGGGCCGGCAGGTCTGCGCCGCCTTCGCGGAGCAGGGCCACGAGGTGGTCGCGGTCGCCCGCAGGCCGGCGCCGCACGTGGCGCCGTACCGGTTCGTGCCGCTCGACCTGGCGGCCGCCGACGGCGGGGAACTGGCCGCGGTCCTCGCCCGCGAGGGCGTCGGCACCGTGGTCAACGCCGTCACCGGGTGGGGCGCCACCGACGAGGAGATGCACCTGCTCAACGTCCGGCCCGTCGAGCACGTCGTCGACGCGCTGCGCCGGCTGCCCGGCCGGCCGCGCCTGGTGCACATCGGCACGCTGCACGAGTACGGCCCGGTGCCCGAGGGCAGCCCGATCCACGAGGAACTGCCCCCGGCGCCGGAGAGCCGCTACGCGCGCGTGAAGCTCGCCGCCTCCCGCACGGTGCTCGACGCGACCGGGCCCGACGGCATCGACGGTGTGGTCGTCCGGCTGGCCAACACCCTGGGACCGCATCCCGCGGCCGAGACCTTCCTGGGGTCGCTCGCCCGCCGGCTGCGGGGCACCGATCCGTCCGACGGGATCGAGCTGTCGATCTCCGACGCCCGCCGGGACTACGTCGACGTACGGGACGCGGCGGAGGCGATCGTGCGCGCGGCGGTCCGGCCCGGGGTGCCGCGGCTGCTGAACATCGGCAGCGGGACCGCCGTCTCGGTCCGCTTCCTCGTGCGGGAGCTGCTGCGGGCCGCCGGTCTGCCCGCGGACGCCGTCCGGGAGACCGGCGGCACGGTGCACAGCCACGGCGGCGACTGGACCCGGGCCGACATCACCCGGGCCGGCTCCGCGCTGGACTGGCGGCCCCGGTTCACCGTGGACGAGTCCATGACGGCCCTGTGGGACAGCCTCGGCGCCTGACGGCCGGACCGGCCGGCCCGGCCGGGGGCAGCCCTCGTCCATCCGGTGAGGGCCTGCCCCCGGGGGGCGTACGGCTCAGGCGCAGCAGGTCAGCGGACCGCCGTGGTAGTCCACCATCTCGCCGAAGATCACGCCCATCTCCTTGAGCAGCACGTCGAAGTCGGGTTCCGCCTCCGGGGTGAGCTGCTCGGCGTAGGCGCGGTGCAGGTTGGCCACCAGCCGCTCGGGCTCGCCGAGGGCGGCGAACCGGCCGAGGTCGGCCTCGCGCGCCACGGCGAGCGGTGCCCGGCCCGCGGCGATGCCGTCCACGGCCAGCTGCCGCACCCAGCGCAGGTAGTCCTCGGTGACGTCGAGCAGTTCGGGTCCGCCCACCGGGCCGTGCCCCGTCACCACGGTCGTGGCGCCCAGGCCGCGCAGCCGCTCGATCACCTTCAGCGAGCCGGCGACCGAGCCCAGCGGCACGAACGGCGTGAAGCCGGACATGACGATGTCGCCGGTGAAGAGCACCTTGCGCTCGGGTATCCAGACGACGGTGTCGTTGGCGGTGTGCGCGAGCCCGAAGTGCAGCAGCTCCGCGGTCAGTTCACCGACGTGCAAGGTCAGCCGGTCCCGGTAGGTGACCGAGGGGAGCCGCACCTCGACCCCGCCCCAGGCCACGTCCGGCCACAGCTCGGTCAGGTGCAGCCCGGCCCGGTCCATCTCGTCGCGGGCGTTGACGTGGGCGATGACGGTGGCCTCCGGGAAGAGCGAGTTCCCGAAGGTGTGGTCACCGTGCGAGTGCGTGTTGACCAGGGCGAACGGTGCCGGACGGCCATCCGAGAGCACCGCGCTGCGCAGGCGCTCGGCCCGCGCCCGGGTCGCGGCGGTGTCGATCAGCGCGACGGATCCGCCGGACGCGATGACGCCCGCGTTGTTGACGCACCAGCCGCCCTCCGGCTGGACGTAGGCGAAGACACCGTCGGCCACTTCCTGCAGGACGGGTTCACTGGCTGCTGGGGACACGAAAGCCTCCTAGGCGTGGTGCGGTTCCCGGTATCGGCGACCGGACGGTCAGACCAGGTCGTATGCGGCGAGCGGCAGTTCGGGGACGTTCGACAGCACGGCCTGGTGCAGTCGTTGCAGCCGGTTGGAGGGTTCGACGCCGAGCTCGCCGATCAGGGTCTGCCGGAGGGTGCGGAAGACCTGCAGGGCCCGCCACGGCGCGCCCGAGCGCTGCAGGGCGATCATCAGCATGGCGCAGAAGTTCTCGTGCATCGGGGACTGGGCGACGAGCATCCGCAGCTCGGGAATGAGCATGGCGTGCCGTCCCAGGTGCAGGTCGGCGAGGATGCGCAGCTCCTGGGCCCGCATCCGGGCCTCCTCCATGCCCATCGCCTCCATCTCCAGCACCTGCCCGGCCGGTACGTCCATCAGGGCCGGCCCGTTCCACAGCCGGAGCGCGCGCCCGAGCAGCCGCGAGGAGGTCTCCGCGTCGCCGGCCGCGAGCATGGCGTCGCCCTCGGCGGTGAGCCGTTCGAACTCGCGCAGGTCGAAGGCGCCCGGCGCGATCGCGAGCTGGTAGCCGTTGAAGTGGGTGACCAGCAGGTCCTTCGCGTTGAGCGGGGAAGAGGCCGGGAGTGCTCCGGCGATGAGCTTGCGCAGCTGCAGGATGTACGTCTGGAGGGTCGTGGTCCCGCTGCGCGGCACCTTGTCGCCCCAGATCTCCTGCATCAGCGTCGACACCGGCACCACGCGCCCGCACCGCAGCGCGAGCAGGGTGAGCACCTGCTTGGGCTTGCCGGCGGTCGGGACCACCGAGCGGCCGCCGATCCGGACGCCGACCGGGCCCAGCACGCTGATTTCCATCGTCTGCTCGTCGAGCGCCTCAACCGGCACGCGCGCCATTACGTCCTGAATGATTTCGATCCCCCTGGTTCGGCCGCTGCGTGGGGGCAGCGGACAGATTTCCATGGCTGTTTCGGAGGAGGCTTTCCGCTCTGTCGTCTCCTCGACGTCACCGTTGTTCAGCCTCTGAAAGGCACCTTGAGGCTCACTTGAACGGCACGCCGGAGCCATCGGACAGCGCCAGCTCAAGCGGAGTTCTAGCTCGCTGCGAACAGCCCGGTGCAGCATCGGCGCTCAAGCCGAGCCCAGGAGGCCAAAGATGCCCGAACTTATTTCACCCGAAGCAGGGATGGAACGGGCCGCACATGACATCGCGGCGCTCGCGGCCCGCCACGCCGGACGAGCCGAAGAGGAATGGCAGCTGAGTCCCGACGTGGTGCGCGCGGTCACAGCGGCCGGATTCGCCCGCCACTTCGTGGCGGCGGAGCACGGCGGTACGGCGGGCACCTTCGCCGAGTTCGCCGCCGCCGTCGCCGTGATCGGCGCCGGGTGCCCGGCGACGGCGTGGTGCGCGTCCCTGGCGGCGAGCATGGCCAGAATGGCCGGCTACCTGCCGGAGGAGGGCCGCAAGCGGGTGTGGCAGGACGGGCCCGACGTCCTGATCGTCGGCGGTGTCTCCCCGGTCGGCCGGGCCCACGCGCACCAGGACGGCTGGCTGCTGACCGGCACCTGGCAGTACATCAGCGCCGCCGCCCACTCCGACTGGGCGCTGGTGTGCGGCGTCGCGGGGGCCGGTGCGCAGGGCGAGCCGCGGCTGTTCGCCCTCCCGCGCGCCGACTACCGGCTGGAGCGGACCTGGTCGGACGTCGGGATGCGGGCCACCGGGAGCGACACGCTCATCGCCGAGGACGTCTTCGTGCCCGCCGCCCTGAGCTTCCCTCTCAGCAGCCTCCTCGAAGGCGCCGCCGGCCCCGCCGCACCCGGCTGCCATCACGTCCCCCTGACGGCGGTGAACGGGCTCTTCTTCGCCCTGCCCATCCTGGGAGCCGCCGAGGGCGCGCTCGGCCTGTGGTCGTCGTACGCCGCGCAGAAGATCCGCTCCTGGTCCCCGCGGCAGCCCGGGCCGTCCCGCGGCTTCTACGAGGAGACCCTCGCCCGCACCTCCGGCACGATCGACGCGGCCCGCTCGCTGCTGGAACGGGCCGCCCGCGTCGCCGACCTGGGCGCACGGGCCACCCCCCTGGAGCGGGCCCGCAACCAGCGGGACTCCGCTCTCGCGGCGGACATGCTGGTGAGCGCGGTCAACCAGCTGTTCCGGGCCTCGGGCACCGCCGGGCACAGCGTGCACCACCCGTTGCAGCGGCTGTGGCGCGACGCCAACTCCGCCGCGGGCCACGTGGTGCTGCAACCGGGGCCGGCCGCGGCGTCGTACGCCGTCAGCGCCCTGGGGCTCGACGGCTGACGCCGCCGGCGGCGGGCGGCCCCGGCCCCGCGGCTACCGCATCGTCCCGATGCTCCGGTAGACGGACTCGATGAGCCGGCGGGGCCGGTCGTCCAGCGTGCCCATCACCGGCGAGCCGGCGTTCTGCATGTAACCGAAGGCCAGGTCGTGCTCGGGGTCGGCGAACAGGTAGGAGCCGTTGGCGGCGCTCAGCCCGAAGGCGGTGGTCAGACCGGCCGAGGCCGGGAAGACCGCGTGGTCGGGCAGCTGCACGCCCAGACCCCAGTTGCAGTCGGTCTGCGTCACCAGGCAGTGGCCCTTGGAGTGCATGCGCGTCATCTCGGCGAGCAGCGCCGGGCTCAGCAGACGCGTCCCGTCGACCTCGCCGATCAGCGCGGCCATGAAGCGGGCCAGCGACCGCGCGCTCGCCCGGCCGCCGTAGGAGGGGTCCTCCCAGGCCGGGTCGAGTGCCGTCACGTCCAGGGCCAGACTGCCCATCATCGCCCGGTAGGTCAGCGTGCCCGGGTCGAGGAAGGCGGCCAGCTCGCGGTCCTCGCCGGCGAAGAGCGCCTCGGCCTTGGAGGTGAACATGGTCGCCAGGTGGACGGACCCGGCGTCCGGCACCCCGATGTGGCAGTCCAGGCCCAGCGGTCCGGCGATCTCCTCGGCGAAGTACCTGCCGACGGTGCGCCCGGTGCGCCGCCGCAGCAGCTCGCTGACCAGGTAGCCGAAGGTGATCCCGTGGTACCCGTGCGCGGTGTCCGGCTCCCACTCCGGCCGGGCCTCGGCGAGCGCCTCGGCGATCGGCAGATGGGTGCGCATGCCTTCGTTGGTGATCGGCGCGTGGTCCAGGCACACCACACCGGAGCGGTGGGCCAGCACCATCCGCAGGGTGATCCCCGCCTTGCCGTGGGCCGCGAACTCCGGCCAGTACCGGGCGATCGGGGTGTCGAGGTCCAGCAGCCCCTGGTCCACCAGCCGCAACGCCGCCACGGCGACCAGCGCCTTGGTCGGCGAGGCCAGCAACCCCAGCGTGCCGGGACGCCAGGGGTCCACCCGGTCCTCGTCCGCGAACCCGCCCCACAGATCGACCACCGGCTCGCCCCGGTGATAGACGCACACCCCGGCGCCCACCTCCGCACCCGCGGCGAAGTTCGCCTCGAACGCCTCGGCGACCCCGGCGAAGCCGTCCGCCGCCCAGCCACCTCGCGGAGACCCGCTCATCGTGTCCCACCTCCGTATCCACGCCTGATCGCCTACGACAGTCGCTGCCCGCGCTCGTGGTTCGCTCGACTCTCGGCAACGCGGCGCTCGGGCGGGAGCGGCTTCCGCCGTCCTTCGAGCGGGCGTCGAGGGGCTGCCGCGAAGGTGGCGGGGCCACACCAGCCCCCAACCACGGAGGACGCCAGGTGCTGAGAGTCGGAGTCATGGGCTGCGCCGAGATCGCGCGGCGCCGCATGCTGCCCGCCATGCGGGCGCATCCGCTCATCGAGGTCGCGGCGGTCGCCAGCCGGGACGCCGCCAAGGCGGCGGAGACGGCCGGCCTCTTCGGCTGCCGGCCGGTCGTCGGGTACGACGCGCTGCTCGCGGACGACACCGTCCAGGCCGTGTACGTCCCGCTGCCCGCGGCGCTGCACGCCCCTTGGGTCGAGGCGGCGCTGGAGGCGGGCAAGCACGTGCTCGCCGAGAAGCCGCTCACCACGGATCCGGCCCGCACCCGCGAGCTGCTCGACCGGGCCCGTGCCCGGTCCCTGGTGCTGATGGAGAACGTCATGTTCGTCCACCACGGCCGGCACGAGGTGGTCCGGCGGCTGGTGGCGGACGGCGCGATCGGCGAACTGCGCTCGCTGCACGCGACGTTCACGATTCCGCGGCTGCCCGAGGACGACATCCGCCACCAGCCCGAACTGGGCGGCGGCAGCCTCTTCGACGTCGGCGTCTATCCGGTCCGCGCGGCCGTGCACCTGCTGCCGGGGCCGCTGGAGGTCCGGGGCGCCGTCCTCGAACGCCGTCCCGGCCGCCGGGTCGACATCGCCGGTGCCGCGCTGCTGCGGTCGCCCGACGGGACCGTCGCGCATCTCACCTTCGGCATGGAGGACGCCTACCGGTCCCGGTACGAGCTGTCGGGCAGCACCGGCCGGATCCTCGTCGACCGCGCCTTCACCCCGCCCGCGGACCACGCGCCGCAGATCGTCGTCGAGACCCGGGACGGCCTCCGCACGCGCACGCTGCCGCCGGAGGACCAGGTCGCCAACACGCTCGACGCGTTCGTCACGGCGGTACGCACCGGCCACCTGTCACCGGCCGGCTGCCTGGCCCAGGCCGACCTCCTCGCCGCCATCCGCCGAGCGGCGGACCGGCCCGGCTGACCGGCCCGTTCGCCGGCATCCGCCGGGCGGCGACCCTGACAGACTCCTCGCCGGTCTCCTCGCCGGCCTCCGGCATCCGGCGGCCGGCGAGGTCGTCCCGCTGACGGGGGTCAGGCCGTTGCCAGGTCCTCGACCGAGGTGAGGATCTCGGCGGGTCCGGGCAGGGCGGCCATCCGAGAGGCCAGCTCGCGGGACCGTTCGGTGTACGACGGGTGGGACACCAGCCGGTGGCAGGCGGCGGCGACGGCTTCCGGGGTGTCCTGCCCGGGCAGCAGGGTGACGGCCGCGCCGAACGCCGACAGCCGCTCGGAATGCGGTACCAGCTTGGGCATGTTGGGCACCACCAGCTGCGGCACCCCGGCCTGCATCGCCGTCAGGGCCGTCTGGCCCCCGCCCGCGTGCACCAGCGCACGGCAGGTGCGCAGCACGGTGGCCAGCGGCAGCCAGCCCGCCCGCACCTCGGGCCGCCGGGCGGTCAGGGCCGCCGCGACGTCGTCCGGCGCGGCGATGACCACCTCCGCCCGGGCGTCGGTCCTCGCCACCTCGGCCACCAGCCGGTCCAGGTGGTCGACATCCTGCTCACCGCTGACCCGGCTGCCCGCCGTGACACAGATCCGGGGCCGGTCGGCGGCGGTGTACATCCACGGCTCCAGCCGGCGCTGCCGGCCCGTGGGCACGAAGCGCATCACCGCCCCGGCCGGCGCGTCCGGTGCGAGCACGCTCGGCGGGCAGATGTGTATCCACAGCTGTGGATCGGGCAGGCCGGTCAGACCGAGCCGGGCCAGCTCCGGAGCGAGTTCCTCGGCGGCGCCGTGGTCCATCTCCGCCGGCTCGCCCATGTCCCAGGCGTGCCGGACGTACGGCACCCCCAGCTCCACGGCGAGCAGCGCCGCGGCGAAGGAGAGGGTGCCGCCGACGACGACGTCCGGACGCCAGTCCCGGCTGAGCGCGCGCAGGGCCGGCAGGCTGCCGGCCGCCAGCCGTCCGAAGCCGTGGCCGCCGAAGCGCAGCCGGGTCGCGGTGTCCGCCGGCAGTTCGAGCGGGGTCCCGTCCCGGGTCTCGAACATGTAGGCGCGCATGGTCCGGTGCGTGGCCGCCACCCCGGGCAGCCCCGCCTCCAGGACCACCGGCACCATGTCCTCGGTGGCGGCCACGACCACGTCGTGACCGGCGTTGCGCGCGGCCGTCGCGAGCGGGGCGAGCGCGAACACCGTGGCCGGGCTGCCGGCGGCCACGAAGAGCATCCTCAACGAACGTGCCATGCCGGAACGGCTCCTTCCGTCCTAGTCCATGCGGTCCGGCACAGCCTGTGCGAGAGCGCCTGAACAACGGTGTATCCGCGATGGAGTGCGCCCGGATCTTTGCTGGTGGACACGTCCGAGCGGCCAGCCTATGATCAAAAGACCCGCGGATATGTGCGCATTACAACAAATTGTGCGCAGGTAGCCGCGGAAGTACTACGGGGGTAGAGAACCATCACGCACCACGGCGCAGTCATGACTGCCGCAAATCACCGCATCAGGACCATGGAGCTCGGCCTGCTCGGGCCCATGACCGTGACCGTCAACGGCACCTCGATCGTTCCGACCGCGAGAAAGCCCAGACAGCTGCTGGCACTGCTCGCCGTCCGCTGTGGCCGGGTCACCCCGGTCCCGACCCTGGTCGACGAGGTCTGGGGCACCGACATCCCGCGCAGCAGCGCTTGCACATTGCAGACATACATCCTCCAGCTGCGGCGGCTGGTCACCCTGTCGCTGGACACCGACTCCCACCGGGACGCCAAGGACTTCATCGTCACCCACTTCAACGGCTATCAGCTGATGGCCGACCCGACCTACTCGGATCTTCGCGAGTTCGAACGACTCTCGGCCGAGGGCGACGCCGCGCTGGCGGCGGGTGACGCCACCCGCGCGTCCTGCCTCCTCGGCCGCGCGCTGGCCCTGTGGCGGGGCCCCGCCCTGATGGACGTACCGGCCGGACAGGTGCTCCACGCCGAGATCATCGGCCTGGAGGAGAGCCGGATGCGGGTGCTCGAACGCCGCATCGTCGCCGACCTCATGCTGGGCAGGCACGCCACGCTCGTTCCCGAGCTGCAGATGCTGGTCGCCCAGAACCCGTTCCACGAGAACCTGTGCGCCATGCTCATGGTCGCCCTGCACCGTTCCGGGACCACCTGGCGGGCACTCGCCGCCTTCCGGGACCTGCGGGACGCCCTGGTGCGGGAGTTGGGGGTCGAGCCCTCGCACCGGCTGCAGAGACTGCACCAGGAGGTGCTGGAGAACGCCTCCGCCCTCTGCCTGGGCGACTTCGGCCTCACGCCGGACACCGGGTACGCCCCCCTGGCGGGCTGACGTACCGCCTGGCATTGCTCGGCCGAGGCCGGCGGCCCCCGGACACCCGGGAGGACCGCCGGCCTCGGCCGTCGTACGTCCGGGCGTCAGCCGGCGTTCGCGACCGCGCCGTTGGCGCGGTCGAGCAGCGCCCGCGGAGTGTCGGTGGCGAACAGCTCGTCGTCGGGGATCTCGATGCCGAACTCCCGCTGCAGGACGGCCGCCGTCTCCATCAGGGCCAGCGAGTCGTAGCCCAGCTCCTCGAAGGTCAGGTCCAGGATCTCCCGGTCCGCCCGGCCGGCGTCGTCGATGCCGGCGCACCGCACCAGGATGTCGCGCAGTTCGTCCGTCGTGATGGGCTTGCTCATGGTGGTTCCTCGTTCCGTGAGTCGTAGGGGTGCCAGGTCGCTCAGTCGCCCAGGGCGCTGACGACGATCGCCGTGTTGAAGCCCCACTTGCCGCGGGCGAGCACGAGGGCGTGGGACACGGGCCGGTAGCGCGGCTCGCCGCGGACCAGGTCCAGCCGGTAGTCGCCGGGGACCTCGTCGACGTGGGCGGTCGCGGGGATCACGCCGTCGCGGACGGACAGCAGCGCGGTGACCACGTCCAGCGGCCCGCCACCGGAGTAGAGGCGGCCGGTCAGCGCCTTCGGGGCGGTCACCGGAACACCGGACGGCCCGAAGACCGCGCAGATCGCCTCCGCCTCCTGCCGGTCCAGCTCGCCGACCCCGGCCGCGTCGGCGAAGACCACGTCCACCTCGCCGGCGGACAGACCGGCGTCCCGCAGCGCCAGCTCGATCGCCCGGCGCAGGGCCGGCGGACGCGGCGAGCCGGGAGCCGGGTCGAAGGTGGCGGCGTACCCGGTGATCGCGCCGTACACCTGGCCGGCGCCCCGGCGGCGGGCCGCCGCCAGGTCCTCCATGACCAGCAGGGCGCCGCCCTCGCCCGGGATGCAGCCGTCGGCCCGCACGTCGAAGGGCCGGTAGGCGGTGGCACTCACCCGGCCGCCGGCGAGCTGGGAGGCCCAGCCCCACGGGTCGAGGGCGGAGTCCACACCGCCGGTGACGACCAGGCCCGTGCCCTGGCGGACGGCCCGCCGGGCGTGGCCGATCGCGTCCAGACCGCCCGCCTGCTCGGCGACCAGCGCCTTGTTGGGGCCGCGCATACCGTGCCGGATCGAGATCTGGCCGGTGTTGACCGCGTAGAACCAGGCGAACGACTCGTAGACGCTCACGTGCTCCGGCCCCTTGGACCACAGCTTCGCCAGCTCCCGGTGGGTGAACTCGAACCCGCCCAGCGCGTTGGAGGTCACCACCGACATGTCGTAGTCGACCAGCTCGGACGGCTGCACCGCGGCGTCGGCGAGCGCCCAGTCGGCGGCGGCCAGCGCGTACCGCGTGGAGATGTCGGTCTGCGGCAGCAGCCGCGCCGGGATGTGCTCCTCGGAGTCGAAGTCCAGCACCTCACCGGCTCGCCGGGCCGCGTAGGGCGTGGCGTCGAACCGGGTGATCTCCGCGATCCCGTCGCGGCCGTCCAGTGTGGCCTTCCAGTAGTCCTCGGTGCCGACCCCGTTGGGGGCCACCACACCGAGTCCCGTCACGACAGCGGTGGTCATCGGGTCCCTCCCGGCCGGTTCAGCACGACTGCGCTCTGGAATCCACCGAAGCCGCTGCCCACGCTCAGCACGGTGTCCACCGTCTTCTCCCGCGCGGTGACCGGCACGTAGTCCAGGTCGCACTGCGGGTCGGCCTCGTGCAGGTTGGCGGTCGGCGGCACGACGCCGTTCTTCATCGCCAGCAGACAGGCGGCGAGTTCGATGGAGCCGATCGCGCCCAGCGAGTGACCGACCATCGACTTGATCGAGCTGACCGGGGTCTCGTACGCGTGGTGCCCGAGGCTGCGCTTCAGCGCGGCCGTCTCGTGCCAGTCGTTCTGCTTGGTGCCCGAGCCGTGCGCGTTGACGTAGTCGAGGTCCTCGGCGTTCGTGCCCGCCTCGGCCAGCGCGGCGCCTATCGCCTCGGCCATCTCCCGGCCGTCCTTCTTCAGGCCGGTCATGTGGTACGCGTTGCCGCGGGTGGCGTAGCCGCCCACCTCGGCGTAGATGGGGGCTCCCCGCTCCAGCGCGTGGTCCAGGGTCTCCAGCACGAACATGGCCGAGCCCTCGGCCAGGACGAACCCGTTGCGGGAGGCGTCGAAGGGACGCGAGGCGTGCGCCGGGTCGTCGTTGTACGTGGTCGTGGCCTTGATCGCGTCGAAGCAGGCGACGACGATCGGGGTGACCGGGGTGTCGGTGGCGCCCGCCAGCATGATGTCCGCCGTGCCCTCCCGGATCACCTGCACGGCGTTGCCGATCGCGTCGAGCCCGGAGGTGCAGCCGTTGGACACCATCGTCACGGGACCCTCGGCCCCGATCCGCCACGCCAGTTCGGCCGGCATGATCCCCGGGGTGAGGTAGTCGAACATGTGCGGGGACAGGTACTCGGGGCTCACCGCCCAGTGCCGCCCCGCGTCGGAGAGCACCTGGTACTCGACGTCCAGGCTGGTGGAGGCGGCCACCGCGCTGCCCAGGCTGACACCGACCCGGTACGGATCCAGACGCTCCACCTCCAGGCCGCTGTCCGCGATCGCGTCGCCGGCGCACACGGCGGCGAACTGCGCGGACCGGTCCATGCGACGGATCTCTCTGGCGCTCAACCCCTCGGCGACGGGATCGAAGTCGCACTCGCCGGCCACCTGGGACCGGTAGGGCGAGGGGTCGAAGAAGCTGATCCGGCGGGTCGCGGTACGACCCGCGCTCAGCAGGTCCCAGAACTCCTCGGTTCCGGACGCCCCCGGTGCGCGGACCCCCATTCCGGTGATCACGACGCGTCTGGACATATGACAGTTCCTTCCTGGAAGTTGGGAGGAATGCTCGCGGCTGTCGCTTGAGAACAGCTCGACTTCTGGCCTCGGACGGAAAGCGCCACGGGTCACACCGGACTTTTCCCGGCGCTTTCCTCCGCGGGCAGAGAACGAAAGGCGCGACCGCAGTAGACCAGCGGCCGGCCGGAAAACACCTCGGAGCGCCGGACCAGCCCCACCAGGATCACGTGGTCGCCGCCGTCGAACCGGTCGACCAGCTCGCACTCCATGCGGGCGAGCACGCCGTCCAGGAGCGGCACCCGGTCCAGCCCCGGCGTGGACGCCACACCCGCGTACTTGTCCACGCCCTTCGTGGCGAACCGTTCGGCCAGTCCTGCCTGGTCCTCGCGGAGCAGGTGCACGGCCATCGCCCCGGCGCGGTCGAACGCGGGGTGGCAGTCGGCACTCCGGTCGAGGCACACCAGCACCAGCGGCGGACGCGCCGAGAGCGACGAAAAGGCCGTCGCGGTGAATCCCCGCCGCACCCCGTCGCCGTCCACGGTGGTCACCACGGCGACACCGCTCGGCCAGTGCGCCAGACAGTCGCGCAGTGCCGCCGAGCCGTCCTCGGCACACTCGGTGGTCGTCATTGAATTCTGGTTCACCCCCCATGGAAATGGCCTTCGCCGACACCGTTTCAACGGCATCTCACTCATGGCTTGAATCCCGCTCGAATCACCGGATCCGAGCCGCGTCGGCCGGTGTGTCCAGCGGAATTCGAACCCCGCTCGAACCCCGCTCCAGCCGTATGCCGGAGTGTGGCCCCATGAGGGAGATACGTTGGCTGGTCACGGGCGCCGGCGGGATGCTCGGCCGGGACGTGTGCTCGGTGCTGGAGCAGTCCGGCGAGGACGTCACCGCAGTCACCCGGGCCGGTCTCGACATCACGGACCCGGCCGCCGTACGCCAGGCGGTCGGCGGCCACGACGTGGTGGTGAACTGCGCGGCCTGGACGGACGTGGACGGCGCGGAGACGGCCGAGGACCGGGCGACCGCCGTCAACGGCACCGGCGTCCGCCACCTCGCCGCCGCCTGCGCCGGAACAGGGGCCCGGCTGCTCCACGTCTCCACCGACTACGTCCTGCCGGGGGACGCCACCGAGCCGTACCCGGAGTCGGCACCGACCGGCCCGGTCAACGCCTACGGCCGCTCGAAGCTGGCCGGCGAGCGGGCCGTCGCCGAGCTGCTGCCGGAACACGGCTACACCGTCCGCACGGCCTGGCTGTACGGCGAACACGGCCCCAACTTCGTGTCCACGATGCTCCGGCTCGCCGCCCGGCGGGACACCCTGGACGTCGTCGACGACCAGCGGGGCCAGCCCACCTGGTCGTACGCCCTGGCCCGCAAACTGGTGGAACTGGGCCGAGCCGCCCACGCCGGCCGGGCCCCGGCCGGCGTCTACCACGGCACCTCCGGCGGCAGCACCAGCTGGTGCGGCCTGGCCCGGGAGACCTACCGCCTGACCGGCCTCGACCCGGCCCGCATCAGCCCGATCCCCTCCTCGGCCTTCCCGTCCCCCGCCCGCCGCCCCACGTACAGCGTCCTGGCCCACGGCAACTGGTCGAAGGCCGGCCTGACTCCCCTGGCCGACTGGCAGCAGTCCCTCTCCGAAGCCCTGCGCCGCCCGCCCTTCCGGAGCCTCGTCCCACCGCGGACGTCACCCTGAGACAGGCGCTCAGGGCGCGGGCGGGCCCTTCTCATGGTGCTGGTCACCCCACGGGGCCGGCACCGGAACCGGCGCCGACAGGTGAGGCGCGCTTCCGCCTCACCTGTCGGCGAGCGGCCGGCGGGTCCGGCTCAGGGCGTTCCGGTGTTGCCGAACCCCTTGTCCAAATAGGGGGACTGGTCGACGACGAACCCGTCGTCCGCGACCAGGCGGGCGATACCGCCCTTGTCCCGCCAGACCTCGCCGGCGGAACCGAAGGAGAAGCCGCCGTACTCCGGGTGGCTCTCGTTGGTGTAGACGCGGTAGCGCTGGCCGGGCTGGACGACCGTCCCCGGGGGGAAGGGGAACGAGTGTCCGGTGGGCTTGGCCTCCACCTTCCAGCCGGTCAGGTCCTGGGGTCCGCCGCCCCTGTTGAGGATCTCGACGTATTCGTCCGCCTGGCCGGCGCCCGTGCCCTGGTAGCGCAGGCCGGAGATGATCACGTCGGGCTCTTCGAGCGTGAACATGCACACCACGTCGGCGAAGTTGATGCCGCCCTCCGGGCTGCGGAACCGCCGGACGATCTGGCCGTTGCGCTTGAACCCGCTCAGCACCGCCCGGTACTGCTTGCCGTCGATCGTGACGGGCCGGGGGTGGATGAAGGTCTGCAGATCGACCAGGTCGTCGTCCGCCGGACTGGTACCCGTGCTGTTGGGCGTCTCGTGATGGTGGAAACTGAAGTCGAGGTCGGTCGTGCTGCCGTCCTCGAACATGACGTTGACGGTCAGCTGGACGTCGAACTGGCTCGGGCTGACGTTGGTGGGCTTGTTGCGGTGCACGAAGGTGCCGACGACGAACTCGGTGCCGTCGAGCTGGACGTCCGCTGCCTCGCCGCGGAACTGGTACCCGCTCTGGCTGCCGGGGCTGCCCCACTGGATGTAATCGGTGCCCACGCCGTTGACCGGTGAGATGGCGGGGCTGGTGGAGGAGAACACGCCGGAGGTGACGACGGTGGTCATGATGTCTGGCTCCCGCTCTCTCAGTCCTCGTCCTCGATGACCTCGGCCTTGAGCTTGGCCGGAGGTGCGGTGCCGACCCGGGCGACGCCGTCGGTGCGGCGGCCGGCCCCGGCACCGTCGACGGCTTCGAGGCCGCACGTGTAGACGATGCAGTCCTTGTCGTCGCTGCCGGTGTTCAGGTGCACGTGGTAGGTGAAGGTCAGGGTGCGTCCGTCGTCGCCGACCGTGGCATGGACCGGGGGCAGGCCGCCGCCCGTGGTCTGGTCGATGCGCTTGTACTGTGCGCCCACCGTGCCGTTCCAGCGGAATCCGGTGGGGGCGGTGAAGACGTGCTCGCGTTCGCCGGCGTCGACCGTCTCGCTCCAGTTCGGCGTGCGGACGCAGATGTTGATGGTCGTACCGAGACCCCCGGGAGCGTCCTCGACCCCGCCCTCCTGCCACACCACGAGGTCGAGTTTCTGGGCACGGCCCTGCTCGTAGCCCCAGTCGTAGCCGTTCGCGTACTGGTCCTGCTCGCCGCGTGTGCCGTCGCGCGGCGGGTCGGCGTAGGGCTTTCCGGCGAGCGCGTCGGCGCGCCCCTGTTCCTCCCCCCGCTTGTAGGCTTCCTTCTTGGTCTGGACGTCGGTGCTCATCTCCGGTTCCTCCTGGGGCTGTGATCGAAGCGTGCGACGGAAAGAGAGCGTCCTGGTGCGGGGCGCCCGGGCCCGCGGGAGGCGGCCACGGCTCGGCACCGCACGCCGCGCGTCCGGCGAACGCGGTCGTTCATGAGGGTCGCGTCCGGAACACGGAACGCAGGCCGCCGCCCGTGGCTTCGAGCGGGGCGTTCGCGTGGGCATCGCAGCACGCACCGGACTTTCATCCGGGTCCATCGTTAGCCCGGACTCACGGGTGGTATGCCGTCGTTCGCCCGTTTGGAATGCCGAATCGATCCTGCGTCACTTGTTCGAGTGCAGTTGGGGCGGGAAGCAGCGCAGGGGCGCGGAGGGGGGCGCATCGCCCCGTGTCCTGCCGAATCGTCGGCGTCCGCCGCCTTCCTCCCGTACGGATCCCGCCGCCCGTTCCTCCCGGGCTTCTACCCCGTGCGGGTGGCGGGCGCGGTGGCTGCTCCTGCGGTGCCCGCCGGGCCGGTATGCAGGGGAAGGACCGACGAGGGCGTGGAAGGAGACGGAGATGTGGAAGACGAGCCCGTGGACGTGGAGGGTGCCGGGCGCCATCGGGGCCCGGCCGCGCTCCTGCCGGGCGGTGGCGGCGTGACGGCCGGATCCGCGGCGCGGCGGCGCACGCCGGAGACGCCGGCGACAGCGGCGACACCGGAGGCGCGGGAGGCCCCGGAGACGCCGGACGGAGCCGGTCTGCCGAGCACCGTGGCCGGCAATGGCACGGCCGGGTTCTCCGGCGACGGCGAGCCCGCGCCGGACGGACAGCTGGCGTTTCCCGCGGACGTGGCCGTGGCCGTGGGAGGCGGCGCGGTCTTCGTCGCCGACCACGCCAACCACCGGGTCCGCCGGATCGACGGCACCGGCACCCTGACGACGATCGCGGGGGACGGACTGCGGGGTTTCGCCGGGGACGGCGCCGACGCGGTACGCGCCCGCCTCGGCTTCCCGTCCGCGCTCGCGGTCGCCCCGGACGGAGCCGTGTTCGTCGCCGACGAGATGAACCACCGCGTCCGCCGGATCGATCCCTCGGGTGTCATCGGCACCGTCGCGGGAGACGGCTCGCGCGGCGGAGGCGAGGACGGCGGCGACGGTGACGGTGACGGCGGCCCGGCCGGCCGCGCGCGGCTGGACGCCCCGTGCGCCCTGGCCGTCGACGGCGCCGGATCGCTGTACGTCGGGGAAGCGGGGACTCCCCGCGTGCGCAGGATCGACGGCGACGGTGTCATCAGCACGGTCGTCGCCGCCTCCGGGAGGCCGGGTGGTTCCGCTGCGGCCGACGCGGGCGAGGTGTTCCTTCCCGCCGGCCTGGCGGTCGACGCGGCGGGCCGGCTGCACATCGCGGACCCGGAGGGCCGGCGGGTACTGCTGCTCGAACCGGACGGAACGCTTCGGGTACTGGCGGGACCACCGGACGGGGACGCCGGCGCCCAGGCGGTCGACTGGGGCGCACCGTGCGCGGTGGCCGTCGACGGTGAAGGCACCCTCTACGTGGCCGACCAGACCGGACACCGCGTGTGGCGGCTGGCCGACGGAGCGGCCCGCGTCATCGCGGGGCAACCGGATCCGGCCGCCGGCGAGGCCACCGCGTCCGACGGCACGCCCGGTGCCGTCGTCCACGCCGCGCTGCGCTACCCGTGCGGCCTCGCCCTGGACCCGGCCGGGCGCCTGCTCGTGGCGGACAACTTCCACCACCGGATCGCGGCCGTGCCCCTCACCCCCGTGTCCTCCGAGACCACCGAGCCGGTACGGGAGGAGAAGCCGGAGCCGGAGCCGGAGCGAGAGCGTGAACCGGAGCGGAAAGCCGAACCCGAACCGGAGCCGAACCCGAAACCGGAACCGGAACCGGAACCGAAACCGAAACCGGAACCGAAACCGGAACCCGAACCGGACAGGAGAACCGACGACGTGCCCGCCCGGCTGCTGGTCCGGCAGGAGGTCGGCCTGGAGGTCCAGCGCGGGCAGAGCGAGCTGATCCACGTACGGGTCTCCTCCACCGACCCCTGGGCCCCGGGGCGGGTGGAGCACCACTTCACGGCTCCGACGGGTTTCGTCTTCGACGGCCGGGTGACCTGCGCGTACTACCGCGCGGATCGCACGGTCCTCCCGGGCGGCGGCCCGACGGGGACGGTCGGGGACGACGGCCGGTCGCTGACCGTCACGGACGAGCCACGCCTGAACACCCCCGGCCACCCGGCGGCTGCCCTGGTCTACACGCTCGGCGTCCGCGCCCTGAGCGACGCCGAGCCGGGCCGGTACACCGACGGCCGGGCGGTGATCGCGGGCCAGCCGGAAGTGCGCCTGAAGGCGAGCGTCCTCGGGGACGACGAGGACTGAGAGATCCGGAGCCGTCCATGGCGAACCACCCACCATGGGCGGCTCTTTGCGTTCCCAAACCCTGAATGCGGAGGTAATCGTTTCTGTGCTCCCAGGTCACCCTCATGACAGTCACAATTTGCACGCAATCGGTAACTTTGAGTTAGCGTTCGAAACGTGCTCACGTCCGCCCTCCCGAGTCTCGGCCCACCGGGCCCCTTCCCGCATACCCCGCTTGCCCACCCGCTCGACCGCAGGTGGCTGCACTACGCGTTCCTGTCGCGGTGCGGGCGGCAGGCGCTCATCGCGAACCTCTCCGTCCTGGGATCCTCCGCCGGCTCGGTCCTCGCGGATCCGGGCGCCCCGGCCACCGGTCGCCGCAGCGGTACCGGCACGGCGGCCGAGGGACAGCACATGGCGATCCTGCTCCTCTACGGGGAGGAGCACGGCTGGAGTGCGACGCAGTTCAACGCCGAACAACCCGAACTGCCCTGGTCGGCCTTCCGGCTGCCCCATCCGCACGGAGAGCCCGGCGCGTTCCGGGTGGCGGCCCGCTCGGCGGCGCCGGCGGCGGACGTACGGCTGACCCGGACCAGCAGGCCGTGTACCTCGCAGTGCGCGCCGTTCGGCGAGGACGAGCATCTGCGCTGGCAGTCGGAGCCGGGCGTGCTGGGCACCGGAACCCTCCGGCACGGCGACGGCACGGCGACGGAGACGGACCTGCTCGGCTATCACGAGCGGGTGCGCGGCCGGTGGTCCTGGCCCACGCTCGGCGGCTGGGTGTTCGGATTCGTCAACGACCCCTCGGGACCCGCCGACCAGGCCCCGCCCTCGGCGGTCGTCTTCACCCTGATCCAGCCCGCCCGCCCCGCGGACGCGGCCAACGGCTCGGTGATGCTGTGGCGCGACGGGCGCATGATCCGTCACTTCCCCCGGCGCAATCTGCGGGTGGCGGTGAGCGGCAGCCTGGACCGTGACCGGGTGGCGATGGTGCCGCCGCTGGCGGGCCTGCTGGGCACCCCGCCGATGGCCGCGGTGCCCGGCCGCCTGCTGATCACCGCCCGGCTCGGTGACGACCGTCTCGTCCTCGACTTCCGCTCGCACACGGCGGGCCGGATCGCCAACCCGTCCGAGACCAGCCTGCACCCGTTCAGCGTGCACGAGACCCTCGGCCCGTGCACCGTGGAGGGCAGGGTCGGCGGACGCCGTATCGGCTTCCACACCGGGGGCATCGTGGAGTTCGCCGGGGGAGCCCATGACTGAGACCGTCCCCGCGTTCACCGGCGCCCGGCTGCTGGACGAGACCGTCGCCGCCCTGTCCGACCGGGCGCCTGCGATCCTCGCCGCCGCGGCCGACCAGATGCGCGGCATCCGGCTGGGCCTGCACTTCAACGACGGCAGCCACGCCACCCTCACCGCACGGCACAGCCGTATCGTGGTGGACCGGGACCGCTGCCCGGACCCCGATGTCGAGGTCGCCTTCGACGACCGGGCCATGAACCTGCTGTTCGACCTCCAGCGCGCGCCCGTCGACCAGGTCCTGCCCGACAGCCTCGACGTCCGCGGCTCCCGCGACGACACCCTCGCCGTCTGGCGGGCCTTCAGCCTGCTGTCCCAGCGTGCGGCGGGCCTGCGCAGCATGCAGGAACTGTGGGGCGCCTACCGCGAACAGGCCCCGCAGCTGTGGGGCGGCGCGACACCCGCCGCCCGGGAACCCGACGCCGACCCGGTCGGCTGGACGGCACTGGACTTCCTCGCCCGACGCTCGCCCGAGGACGCGCCCGCACCGCCCGCGCTGATCGGCGACACCGCCGTCACCGCGCCGCGCCTGCTGTGGGACGGCCGTACCAGCACCGACTGGTCGCTGGAGGACACCGTCCAGGACGCGGACCTGATGGACACCATGCTCCGGTGCCGGGCCCGCACCAACGAGGAGATCGAACGGCTGCTGCCGGACCGGGAACCGCGTGCCGAGCTGTACGACCTCATGCGCTCCTACCCCGCCCGCCAGGGCAAGGGCCTGCGGCCCACCCTGACCATCGCCGCGTGCGCCGCTTTCGGCGGGCGTCCCGGCGACGCCGTACGCGCCGCCGCCGCACTGGAACTGTTCCACAACGGCTTCCTCGTCCACGACGACATCGCCGACGAGTCCACCCACCGGCGCGGCCTGCCGACCATGCACGAGGAACACGGCCTCGGCCTGGCCGTCAACGTCGGCGACGGGATGAACCTGCTCGCCGTCGACGCCGTCCTGTCCAACCTCGAAACGCTCGGCCTCGTCCGTACTCTCGGCCTCATCCACGAGGCGGTGCACATGTGCCGGGAGTCCATCGAGGGCCAGGCCATGGAACTGGGCTGGATCCGGCACGAGGTCGTCCCCGGGACCGACGACGCCTACTTCACGATGAGCACCAAGAAGACGGGCTGGTACACCTGCATCAGCCCGTGCCGCATCGGCGCCGTCTGCGCCGGCGTCACCGACCCTTCCGTGCTGAGCCGGTTCGACGAGGCGTTCCGCCTGATCGGCATCGCCTTCCAGATCCAGGACGACATCCTGAACCTGGTCGGCGAGGAGGCCCTCTACGGCAAGGAGCCCCTCGGTGACCTGCTCGAAGGCAAGCGCACGGTGATGCTGATCCACCTGTTCCGTACCGCGTACGCCCACGAGCGCCCCCGCCTCTTCGACGTGCTGCGGCAGCGCCGTACCGACAAGACCCAGCAGCACGCCGAGGAACTCCTCGCCGCCATGCGCCGGCACGGCTCCATCGAGTACGCCACCGACCTCGCCGACCGGCTGGCCGCGGAAGGGATCGCCCGCTTCGAAGAGGACCTCCGCTTCATCCCCGAGAACGAAGGCAAAGCCGTCCTTCGGCAGATCGCCCACTACGTCACCTCAAGGCCACTGTGACCACCACCTCGCCCCCGCCGTCCGACCCCACCGCCACCGGCCCGCTGACCCCGACCGACCACCGGGCCTTCGCCTTCCTGGGCCACGTCAACAGCGGCCTGCGCCGGTGCCTGTGCACCCTGGCCAGGCACGGCGTGGCCCTGCGCCGCGAAGCCCCCGAGCGCGCCCGCCTCCTGCTCGACACCGTACGGCCCTGGCCCCTGTACAAGGGCGGTCAGTTCCTCTTCGACCTGATGGAGTGGGAGGACCTCATGGTCGACGGCGCCCCGCCACCCGTGATGCCCACCGAGCGGATCGTCTCCGCGTGCACGCTGCCCGTGCAGCTGATCGCCGCGGCCACCGAGGAGGCACCGGCGGCGGCCAGGCTGGTTCCCGGCCAGCGCACGACCGCTGCCTTCGACCTCCCGCTGCGCCTGCTGACCAGCACCGCCCGCAGCGCGCTGCTGGGCGCCGCGCAGGATCTCACCGACCTGCTCGGTACGCCCGCCCACCCGACCGGAGCCGGCGGCGACACCGCCCACATCGCCGATACGGCACCCGACCCGGAGGGCACCGAAGCGGAACTGCCGCCGCTGGAAGCAGGCTTCTACCTCTACGAGGACGTCGTCCTCGGCGCCCTGGCCGTACTCGGCCCGCTCCTGGCCGACCACGCACCGACCGACTCGGCGTCTTCGCCTGGCTCATGACAGCCGTCCCCGCGCCGGACGGTCCATGAGCGAGCCCGGTCCCCAAGCCCGCCACCGGCGGATCCGCTCACGCGGACGCAACCATCCACAGAAGGGAAACCCATGGCCACGCAGACCCAAGCCGGCGTCCAGCCGGGTTCCGAGAGCAAGCTCTACATCCTTCAGCAGGGCATCGTCGAGGACGCGCCGGGCGGAGTCCCCGCCCACCTCAGCTTCGGCATCCTCAGCACCGTCCCCGAGCCGGTGAACCCCGGAGACATCACCTTCACCCTGAAGGCACCCACCGGCTTCGTGTTCACCGGCTGGCTCTCCTGGGCCTACCACGACGTCAACACGCTCCAGGCGAAGGGCAACCTGGAAACCACCCAGGGCACCCTCGGCAACGGCGGCCGCACCATGACCTTCACCCACAACCCGTACCTGTCCACCAACCAGGAGTGCCTCGGCTACGGCGCCCAGGTCACCGCCGTCGACGGCGCGACCCCGGGCCGCTACACCGACGGCCAGCTCAAGGTGGGCGCCGCCAACCCGATCAAGCTCAAGGGCCGCGTCCTCGACGCCAACGAGGACTGACCCGACCCGACGAACCACCCCGTCGGTGGCCGCACCGTCTCGTCTCGGAGCCACCGACGGGCTGTTCACACGTCACCACTTGATGGCGTTCACCGTGCTGTTGTAGGCGTCGGCGGACCGGACGGTGAACTGGACGCCGGCGGCCCGGTCGTAGAAGGTCTGCCCCGGCTGCCAGGTGGCCATGTCCAGCGTGCCGCAGCCTGCCGGCGGCGCCGCGGCGTTGGGGTTGGGCACCACCCGGATCGGTCCCTGGCCGTTCGGGACGGAGGTGTCGACCCTGTAGATGACGACGCCCGAGGAGCAGGCACCGGAATCGTTGTGGGCCTTCCTGCGGGCCTCGGCGACGTAGGCGGTGGTGGTACCGGTCCTGACCACCAGCAGCTTGGTGCCGCCGACGTACTCCACACCGTTCAGCGTGGCGGTGTTCTGGGTCCTGTTCTGCCACACGCACACGGTCTGGCCGTCCTCCGTCCAGCCGAACTTCCAGGAGAGCCAGCCGAAGTACTGCGGGGCGGCACCGGCCACGTAGCCCATGACGTCCCAGCCGCCGACGTACCGGTGCTGGTCGCCGCTGAAGGCGTACAGGTCGGGAGCTCCGAAGACGTGGGCGGTCTCGTGGTCGGCCACCTTGTGCCCCCAGTGCCACATGTCGGTGCCGAACGTCACCGCCCAGTGAATCGTCGTGCCCTTGACGACGATCGGCTGGCTGGGTGTCCAGTACCACGTGTGGGAGCCGCTGACCTGGGAGTGAGCGGTGGAGACGATGTAGAACAGGTCGTACCTGGCCAGGTCGGCGCCGGCATCGGCCGCTGCCCGGAGCGCGTCGGTCACGTACCGGGTGTGCTGCTGATAGGTGGGACTGGAGGTGCCGTAGGCGTTGGAGGCCGAGGGCATCCGGACCCAGCGGTTCACGAGCGGCCGCATGCTCAGCCAGGTCTTGCCGTACGAGGCGTTCCACACCCAGTCGGCGGCCGGGGACAGGAGGTTGTAGTAGTCCGCCACCTCCCCGGCGCCGGCCACATCGGGAAAGTCCACATAGACCACGCCGATGTTCTTGACCCCCATGGGATCCAGGAACTGGGTGTGGTCGGTGTTCTGCCCCTCGTTGACCGTGTTTCCCTGTCCTTGCAGCGCACACGGCGAGGTGCTTCCGTTGCCGGCGTGGGCAGGCTGAACGGGGACGGCGCTCGCGGCCAGGACGAGCAGCACCGCGAACCCCCACAGCACCGGTAAGCGAAACCGCCGCCCCGTCCGGAGGAGCCGGAAGCACGGCCGATGCCCGCTCCGGCACAGGGGACGCACCCTCCCCGCACCCGCCCACCGGGGCCCCCCGCCCGCCCGGACCTCCGCCGCAGCCCCACTACGCACTACGCGCATCTCACTCATGAGGCAACCATCCCGGCCACAACACCCCAGGAAGGAGCAACCCAGCCAAACCCACCACAAGGAGTGGAGCGGAAGGCGCCCCGGCGCACGACGGAGTCACGAACGTCCCGGCCCAACGACAAGCCGCTGTCGCTCCCGCCGCGTAGTCACCTGCAACAGTCGTCACGGACCGCTTGCCGCCGCCGCTGTTCGCCGTCGTTGATGTCAGGTGTGGATGTCAGGCCGGCCGAGGCACGATCTCACGGCCCGGTAGCCGTACTGCCGCAACACACGAGCATGTGATGGGCCTCTGACCGGCGACGGGGTGGCGGGATTTGTCCCCCGTGATCGTCGGGTGAGTGTCCGGGGCTTCGTCGTGGCGAGTAAAACACGCCCGGAATAGCAGGACGGTTCCACGCCGCGCCGCGACTGCATGGCTACAACGAGGGCCTGCGCAAGCCGAAGCGCGCGCTGCACGGCATGAGATCGCGGGCATACCGCCTACCCCGAAGCCACTGAGTACGGCACTGTGTCTCCGACTGTCTGCGTTAGTCATGGGGGATCAACATTGTGGGAGCAGTTGCCTGCTTTGGCCGGCGTTCTCGTGGGAGCCGTCGGCTCCTACGTGGCAACCAGCCTTACGGAACGGAGCCGGTGGCGACGGGCAAGAGCCGAACGCTGGGATCAGAAGAGACTGGACACCTACGCGTCCTACGCGAACAGCTTGAAGCATCAGATCAACATCGCCCAGCGCATAGGGGCCGCAAGGGGGTTCCAGCACGCTGCGGACCCGCTCGATCCGGAGCAGGGCCTGGCACAGCTCGCCGAGGCCGAGGCGCGGCGTGCAGCCGAGTGGGAAACGGTGCTACTCGTCGGGGATGCTGAGACCATAGCGGCGGCTCGAAAGTGGCACGAAGCTGTGTGGAACGTCGAACTTTATGCTCGCGGTCTGAAGGACGACCCTGCCGGCTGGGAGAGAGCAATCGGGCAGATGAGCCGAGCACGTGATGACTTCTATGCTCTCGCACGGCGTGACCTCGGCATCTTGGGGCCCCCTCCACCGTCCGGCAACTGGCCTCGTGTCTGGCAGCAGCAAGACGAAACGAACTGAGAGCAACCCGGTGCGTAAAACGGAGCCTCCGCCCGGCGGCCCGCCTCGCCGAAGCACCCGGCCCCGTGCTCGACGGCCGCACGTACACCTTCCGCTTCGGTGACCAACTCGACATCCGCCCCATCCGCTCCGCCGACTTCGCGGGCAGCTCGGAGCTGTCCAGCCGGGCCGTGGCCGCCTACATCGCCAAGTACGCCACCAAGGGCGCCGAGACCGCCGGCACCCTGGACCGTCCCATTCGCAACCCGATCACGGACCTGATCGGCTCCGGCGTCACCGACCACGCCCGGCGGATGATCCTCACCTGCTGGCACCTCGGTGGGCTATCCGAACTGGAAGCCCTGCGCCTGCGCAAGTGGGCCCACATGCTCGGCTTCCGCAGCCACTTCTCCACCAAGTCCCGGGCCTACACCGTGACCCTCGGTGCCCTCCGTCAGGAACGCGCCGACCACAACGAAGCCTTGGCCCGCGCACGCGCCGCCGAGGCGGGCCACCCGCTGCACGACCGGGCCCGTCTCAGGCTCGGCCGCTCCAAGGTGTACGACCTGATCCGCACGCGGCGGCTGCCCTCGGTAACCATCGGCCGGTGTCGGCGCATCCCCGCCTCCGCCCTGGGCGACTTCATCGCTGGACGGATGGAGCGTGCGGCCTGAGGACCAGGCGTCGGAGCCGGGGTGACGGCGGCCTGCACTGGGACGAGAAGCGGCAACGGATGTTCGCCACGGCGAACCTGGGCTTCGGCCCGAGCGGCAAGCGGATCGTGAAGCGGGGGAGTGGCAAGACCAAGACGGAGGCGAAGAACAAGCTCAAGGAGGTGTTGCGGGACCACGAAGACGGCCGTGCGATCCCGCCGCTCGGCGCTCGCAAGCTCCGCGACCTGAGCGCCGAGGACGTGGATCGTTGGCTTGCTGCCAAGGCGAAGACGCTCAGCACGCGCACCCTCCAATCCATCCACTCGTGCCTGAACCGCTCGGTCAAGCGGGTCATGGCCCGGGAAAGGTGAAGCGGAACGTCGTCGAGCTGTGCTCGGTGCCCCAGGGGCAAAGCGGGGCGCCGGTCCAAGGCGCTCACCTTCGCTCAGGTCGAGGCCATGCTGAAGGGCGCCGAGGGAACCTCGATGTACGCGTACATCGTCGTCACCCTGCCGTGGTCCTGGACGGCATCTTCGGGGCGCAGGAGCGGCGGCCGCAGATACGCGGGAAGCGTTAGTCACGCAGATGGACACGCATGCAGAGACAGGTGAGGCACCTCCCAAATTTGGGAGGTGCCTCACCTGCTGTTTCGGCTGTCGGGGTGGCGGGATTTGAACCCACGACCTCTTCGTCCCGAATGACGTTCGGTTGGTGAGCCTGCCAGCCTCGATCGCGTTTCCGCAGGTCGGAAGGGTGGCATCGGTTGGTGCCACGTGGCTTAGAGGGGACTCGGGGAGCGGGTCGGCTCCCAGATGGCTCCCAGGGTGAGTCCCGTCGACTGCCTCAGTGCCAGCCAGACCCGGTCCGTGCCATCCTGTCCGCTAACACGCTGGACGTCTGTTGCAGCGGAGCCCGACCCTCCGGGCCCCCGAGAGGAAGAGCCTAACCCGCACGGCCGCCAACATCGTTTCTCCCGTTGCCCCATGCGGCCCCTCGTCAGGGGTTCACCGAACTCCTACGGCGACAGCTCAAGAGCGGAGTCGCCCGGCGGTCTCACATCTGTCCTGGCAGACTCGTTCGCCGCAGGGCAGATGTGTTGGGTGCACGCGTGCTCGATGCGGGCCGTCGAGTCGTCCGTGCGGAGGAAGAGGACGAATTCGCAGCCGCCCACCATTCCGTTCTCCTTCACCAGCACCCGCAGACTGGAGATCTGGGCCGCGCTCGTCGCCCGCTTGAGGACGATCGGTGTGGGGTGACCGGCGATGGAGAAGGTCCTGACCATAGGGGCCTGTCGCATTCCGAGCTGCCATGTGAGCCAGCTGCTGACGACGACGCCGCTACCCCGAAGGATGTCCTTGTCCACCGTGAGCCGGACGCCAAAGACGTTTCCCGCAGGATCGACGGCCATCCTCGCCGGCCGTGCCGGCTCGCTCTCCTCGATCGGGGTAGCACCTCGCGCGACCAGCTCGATCAAGCCATCCTCCGTGATGCCCACCCTGTCGTCCAGCAGGCATTGGTGCAGGCGCCACAGGGTCACCGGGTAGCGCTCGCCGACCTTCACGAAGAGAGCGTCCTTGGGCAGCGGCCCCAGTTCGGTCAGCACAGCGACGAGGGCCTCCATGGCGTTCGGGTACGGAGTGACATTCAGGTGAGGCCATTCGGCCAGCGCCCACTTACCCTCCAGACGGAGCTGCACGAACCTCTCGTCCCGCCTGAGCGCCTCGGCGACGGCGGACTTCCGCCTGATCCCAGTCGGCGCCAGCAACTCCTCCGCGCGGCAGGGTTCGCCATTCGCCAGGAGGAAGAGGTAGGCCGCGTCCCTTCCGCGGGCGCGACGGCGCAACCAAGTTCCCCCGAAGCCAGGCACCAGAGGGCTATCCGCATGTCCGAGCAGATCCAGCAAGGGGACCTCGTCCGGTACTCCGGCAGCCGCGAAGGTCACCGCTACGTCCTCCCCACGCAGCGGCGCCTCCTCCACTCCTCGCCGAAGCAGCACTTCCAGTGCGCCAGGGCTGCGGGTCCACCAGCCGCGCAGACGACCAGCCCACGTCAATGGGTGCTCAGCCCCGACCGCTTCGACAAGAGGCTCCACGGCCACCTGGTCACGTACGCCCAACAACGCCGACACCTCGGACTGGGGCACGGCCGAGCGCTCGGTGAGGGTGGTGAGCCGATCACGCCAGTCATCCACGAAGGCGTCGGCGACAAGACAGAGATGCTCCTGCGCCTTCAGGAGCAACTGGCGGACCCGTTCGCGGCTCACCTCATGCTCCTGCCCGATACTTCCGAGGGTCTTCCCGTCGGCACGATCCTCAATCATGCGACGTGACCGGGCAGGAAGCGCACCGAAAGCAGCTTGAAGCCAGTCGTCGTCCCTCGTCATGGCGGAGCCCCGTTCAGCCATCGGTGACGTGTGCGCTGATCAGACCAAGCCGCTTCGCGATCCGCTCGTTGGTCGCCTTCTGCTCCGGGGTGATCTTCCGAACGAACGAGTCCACCGTGCAGATGACCCATGGCAGGGGGTCGCCGCCGGCCTGCGACGCGATGGCCGCCCACGCGAGATGCTTGAAGTCGCGCATGGGCGCCCAGGCGAAGCGCCGCTCCATCTCCTCGTCGTCCTCGTGGCGAATCGTCACGCAGAGCGGCTTGATGTCGAGCGTCTCAAGGTCGACGTTCCAGCCGTGACCGAGGGCCTTGTCGACGAGAGCGCTGACCGGAGTGGCCGGCTTGACTACGAGCGGAGCCCACTTGCCCACCCCGTAAGTCGCCCGGATGTACTCCTTCATGGGCCTGTCCTTGAGCCACGGCCGGACGTTCTCCGGCTTCCCGATGAACGGGAGGAGCCGTCCTCCCACCTCGGGGTCGGAGGTCCACGCCTGATAGTGACGGGTGCGCTCGGTGTCCGTGAGATAGGTCCAGTTGAGGTCGGCGGCCCGCCTGTAGAGGAGACGCACGACTTCTTCTTCCAGGTCCGAGGGGATCGCGTACTTGGTCATTCGATTCCAGTCGTCAGAGGGAACTGAAGGCGAACCTCGTCCGCCTTGGTCTCAAGGTCCGCCGCGTCCTGGATCCAGTGGTCCATCAGCGACCCGACGGTCTCGTCGCTGAATTGGATACGGGAGGCGTGCGGCATTCGTACGCGCAGGTGCTCGCTCTCCTGGGCCTCCAGCGATCGCCGGAGGTCCAAGGTCGCCGCCACCCTGCGGATGTCGGTCACGAAGTCGAGGACCCTCAGGGCCTCCTTGCCGGGGCTGAGTCGGAGTCCGCGGCCGAGTTGCTGGACGAAGATCCGCCGGCTGTGTGTGACCCGCAGGAAGGCGATGAGGTTCACGTCCGGGACGTCGACGCCCTCGTTGAAGACATCGACACACGTGATTACCGGCACCCGGCCGAGCCGGAACTCGTTCAGCAGGATCTGGCGTCGCTGCCGCGGGAGTGCGCTGTGCAGGAAGGACGCGTTGGCCCACGCCGCGTCGGACGAGGCGAACAACCGGGCCATGTGCTCGGCGTGCTCGATGGTCTGACAGAAGACGATGGCCCTCGGTTCCGTCGTGGTCCGCCACGCCTCACGGAAGTGCTCGATGATCTCCTCGTCGCGCTGCGGCAGGAACAGGGACTTGTTGAGGTCCTTGATCGACTGACCGTGCACGCTGGCGTCCCGGACGACGTTCCAGTCAACGTTGTCGACGTACAGCCGGTAGTCGACAGCTGAGAGGAAGCCAGCGGCCATGCCCTCCGCGATGCCCATCTTGAAGCTCGGATATCCGAAGCGGGAGGTGATGTCGAACTTGTCGCCGCGCCAGGGTGTCGCCGTCACGCCGAACTGCTCAGCATTCCCACACAGGTCGAGCAATTCCGCAAACCTGCCGGTCTCGGCCACGTGATGCGTCTCATCGATCATGATGAGGTCGGGTCGGTAGCCCACGCGTACGGCACTGAGAACGGATTCGACCGTTCCGACCACGACTCCGTCGAGGCTTTCGGGTCGACTTTCTCCCGTGAGCAGGCGCGTGGGAACGTACTTGGGGATGTGCCGCCACATCGCCTTCTCGAGCTGCGCGACGAGGTCCTTCATGTGCGCGACGACGAGAATCCTGGCGTTCGGATTGGTCTTGAGGTGACGGCTGATGATCTCCCCGCCCACCACGGTCTTCCCCAGACCCGTCGCGAGGACGAGCAGCGCGGTGCCGTTGGCGTCGAGGTCCCGGACCACCGCGTCCGCCGCCTCGACCTGATACGGGCGCAGGGCGTACTTCGCGGGAACGGTCTCGGGCATGCGGTCCCCGATCGACCGCAGGGTCGCCCCGTGCCAGACGGTGATCGGCACGCCGACTCCGTTGAGCGCCACGCGGCGGGCCTCCGCCGCCGCGTTGATGTCGGTGTTGGTGACCAGGATGGCCTTGTCCGCGCGGTAGTACGTACGCGCGCGCTCAAGGTCGTCGACACCGCTCCGGTCGACCTTCCCTCCGACCTTCCACTTGCACTGGAAGACCCACTGCTCCCGACCGCGTACCGCCAAGAGATCCGCGCCCTGGTCGCCGGCGCCGTCGATAACACGCACGTCGTTGAAGCCGAGATACCAGAGGGCCCGTTCGACGGCATGCGTGAGACCCGCTGGCCCTCCCCTCAGCAACTCGTCCGCCGAGAGGAAGACGGCGCTCACTTCTCCTCCGCGAGGTCGTCGGCCAGCAGACGAATACTCAGCCTCGTCCGCAGCAGCTGGTCCGGAAGGCTGGCCCCGGCGTAGGTCGCCTGCGTCGCGACATCGGAGAGGTAGCCGACCGTGCGCGCGAGGCTGAGCCGCCGCGCGGACGCGGAGGCGACACCCTCGTAGACACCCTGGAAGACGCGGTTGTCCATGAACAGCGACGGCAGCGACTCGACGAGACGAACCAGGAAAAGAGCGGGCACGTGCAGCAGGAACTCACCGCTCGCACCGAGGTCGGTCGTACGGGTGACCTTGCCGTTTGCGATCATGGTGTGCTCGGTGTGGGTGAGTTCATCAGGCGAGAGAAACTGAAACGCCTTCTCCGGCTCGCCGGCGCGGTCCAGCTCGGACGCCATCCGGCGACGGACCTCAGCCAGCAGTTCCTTGGCCTCCGCACTGATCATCTCGGCGTCCAGAGCGCTGGCGGGCAGCGACTCCGCCCGGATCGCCGCGATGAGCTCCGAGTGGCTCCACTCCGAACTCGTCTGCACCCTGAGCAGCACGGCGATCTCCGCGAGCAGCAGATCCGCCGGGTCCGCTCCGAACCTCTGGAAGATCGGATGATCGAGGTCGAGGAACGCCACGAGAGTGTTGCCGCCGCGCTGGTCCAGCAGGACGGGAGTGGGGTGGAGGTTCTCGTCGGTCAGGCTTCCCACCGTGAGCCGACGCGCCTCGACCTCGACGAAGCCGACGCGCGGGTGGCCGAAGGAACGACTCAAGCCCGGGTAGGTGGTGGAGTTCTCCATGTAGCGCGTGACGCGTTCCTGCCGCGTCTCCTTACGCTTCTCCGGGGTCGGCGCGGCGGGAGCGGACTCGCCGTCCTTCGGGGGCTGCGCCTGGGCACCGGGCTTCGTCTCGTCCGGACCGGTCGCGGGGGAACTCGGACTGCCGATCTCCGCGCCGTCGAAACCAAGCGCCTCCATCACGGCCGCCTCGTCGGGCTTTCCAGGGGTGACGGCGGCCGCCTTCGCGTTCTTGCCCCTGCTCTTGGTCGCCTCGTGGTCCTGGACCGCCTGCCACCAGCGCTCATCGGTCTGGTAGTCGGGGTTGCCCCGGTGGAACTCATGTCCCCACCGACGGGTGTCGTCATGGATCGGCTTGCGGCCGTCTCCCGGGACCAGGTACCGCAGACCGGCGTCGTTACGACGGTATCCCTTGAAAAGGAGCGCGAGCGGACTGGTGTTCTCCTCATACTCAAGGTTCGCCGCGCGCTGGGGCAGTAGCGGCGCGACCCCCCTCACGATCTCGACGGCCGAGCGCCAGCTGCGGTCGCCGTACTCGAAGGCGTCCTTCTGGTACGTGACTGGGACGTGGTCGAGGTGGATCTCCCCGATGATGCGGCCGCCCTGGTGGGCGAGGTCCACCGGATACTCCGGCTCCTCGTTGCCCACCGCTCCGTCAGGGTTGCGCCAGGTGAACAGCTGCTTGTCCCAGCGGAGGATCTTGCGGCCGTTGCGCAGGAAGTCGATCCCGTAATCGTGCTTGTGCACGTAACGCTGGATGCCGAGCCATCCGTGCACCCGGCGCTCACGAACGGTGAGCCGATCGCTCCCGCAGTCCTCGCAGGCGTCGCGATCAGTGAGCTGCCACTGTCCGCAATCACTACAGGCGAGACCATTCTCCAGCTTCTGGTCGATCTCGATGTAGGCGGGAATGCGCTCCTTGTTGTTGTAGAGGACCGAGCGGTCGTCTCCCCAACGGCAGTGCCGGACTGGCTTCACCTGGAAGCCGCCGACCCACAGCTCGAACGGACGGTTCAGGAAGATCCAGGAGTAGACCTGTCCCAGGATGTTGCGCAGGGCCGAGCCGTTCTTCTGCAGCCATCGAGCGCGCGTGGGATGCAGGCGGCTAATGACGATACGCGTGCCGTGCTCGTTGGGATCGGCCTTCGGCTCCGTGATGTCCTCGGCCTCGAAGTCGTCTCCGATGCGGTCCAGGTCGATCTCCACACCGATCCACTCGGTGTCGCCCTGGCGCGTGGTGAGGACGCGCGTGCGCTTGCCGAGCCGCGCCGTCGAGACGTTGAACCCCATGCCGAAGAGGCCGAGCTTGTCGTGCATGTCGTTGCCCGACCAGCCGGCCCGCACGGCCCGCTCCAGCCGGTCGTACGTCATGCCGCGACCGGTGTCGGTGATCACGAGCTGGCCCTGCGCGGATTCGGGGAGCTCGACGCTGACGCGATACCCGCCCGCCCAGGGGGTCCCGGATCGATGGATCTCCGTGAAGTCGTCGAAGGCGTTGTCGACCAGCTCCGCGATGCACTGCCACTCGTCGAACTCGATCTCACCGAGCATGCGCAGCACACGCGCGGAAGGAGTGATCTTCACAGGTGGACCCCCTGTCCTCGTCTCGCGTGGGCACGCCGAAGGAAGCCCTGCCGCGGGCAGCGTTTCGGCGCGCGGCTCGGGTAGAGCCGTACGCGTGATGAAGAGGGTAGAGGGTGCCACTGACAATCGGCGGTAAGTTCCCTGCCACTCCATCCACTTGAGAGGTCTACGGCACGTTGCGGGATGCAGCCGCCAACCGTCGCAATCGCAAGGTCCCCCGACGATCCGCAGCGTCGGTGGCAGATGCCGGCGGTCCTTGGGAGACTCCTCCCGTGATCCGTGAACCCGCCGAGGTATCCGTAGAGCCCGATGGACGCGTCGAACTACCGTTGGGGCTGTTGGCCGAGGCCGGCATCAACGTTGGGGACGACCTGCTCGCGTTCAGCGACGGCGACGGGCGTATCGTCCTGCGCCGAGCCTCCGACGCCATCGGCGATCTTCTGAATCACGGAACGTTGTGATCACTCCGTGCCGCAAAGTCGCGAACGGCCGCGGCGACCCGACCCGCCGCTTGTACGGGATCCTCGTGCTCCCAAATTCTGATGGCGCGCCATCCCGCCTCTGCCAGGAACTGGTCGGTCTGGGCATCCCTGGCCCGGTTTGCGTCGATCTTGGCGCGCCAGAAGTCACTGTTCGTGCGCGCTGGGCGGCAGTGATCGGGGCACCCGTGCCAGAAGCACCCGTCCACGAAGACGGCGACACGGGCGCGGGTGAAGACGAGGTCGGCGGTTCGCCGCACCCCGGGAAGCGGCCGCGCCGATACTCGGTAGCGCAGACCCTCGCGGTGCAGCAGTGAGCGGATACGTAGTTCCGGTGCCGTGTCGCGGCCTCGGTTCCCGCGCATTGTTGACCGTGTGGCAGGGGACGACGCCCACGACCCTTCCGGGAGAGGACGCTCTCCAACCAATCCCCGGTCCTTGGCGATCCGCCAAGCCTGTTCGAGATTCGCCGCACGCGTCAGGTGTTCCACTTCCCCGACATACAGGGAGGGCGAACGCCCGTCCTCCGACCAGCGGAGATAGGCCCTGATCCGACGAGTCCTGGGCAACAATTTCAGCGTGATCGAGGCCAGCGCGTAGTCGCCGTCTTTGCGCTTGACATAGCGGCCCTCCCGGCCACCCGCAGCACGATCCTGTTCGGCGACGATCGCCTTCCTCGTCCGTCCCTGCCGTCCCCGCCAGGCCCTCTCGGGCGGCGGCTTGTCCCTCCAGCCCATCTGCCGGGATTCGGCGGCGTCGTTCATGAGCGCCGTTCCGCGTCGTCGAGGGCTTTCGCGACGGCGCTTGTGAACACCTCGCCCAGCTTCACGGGAACCGCGTTGCCCAGCTGCCTCATGCGTTCACCACGCGGGCCCGCCATGCTCCAGTCATCGCCGAATGTCATGACCCGGGCAGTCTCGCGCACGGTCATGTAGCGGTGCTCGGGGCGCAACTGGCCGGTCTTCTCGTCACGCACCAAGTTGTCGAGCTGCATGACCGACTCGCCACCGGGCACACCGTGCACCCCGGCCTTGACGGTCTTGGCCGGTCGGTCGAGTTCGTTGGGTGTGTGCCCGTCGTAGATCCTGGCTCCGGGCCACCCGATGTGGTCGGGGAATCCGCCCTGTTCCGTCGTCTTGTCCAACATGCTGGTGTTGATCTTGGGGAGCCCCATTACCGCGTCTCGAAGGGTGAGCCATGGCTGGAGCTCCTCATCCCCGCTCTCGAACGACAGCTGCTCATTCGCGTAGCGCGAGGTCACCAGATCGATGACGCGCTTCGGAATCTTGGCGTCTGCCTGCTTGTGGCGGTCCCAGTAGGAGCCATCGAGGATCGTCCGCGCGAGGGCCGCATGGGAGTGGGTGCGCGCGACAGCGCGCTTGACCAGATCCGGATCCACGCCCAGGTCGGCGCGGAACGCCAGGAGGATCACCCGGTTGCGGATCTGTGGCACCCCGTAGTCAGCGGCGTTCACGGCGTGTTGGGTGACCGCGTAGGTCTCCGCCGGATCGGTGTCCTTCGCGTCGAGCCGCTCCCGCAACGCGTGGTCGTGCTCCTGCCACGTGGCGCCCCGTCGCCGCTTCACGAACGGCAGGGACAGCTCGCGCTTGATGTACTCGAAGTAGGGATTGAAGGACGGACGAAGGAGACCGCGGACATTCTCACAGATGACGGCCTTGGGACGGATCTCGCGAACCGCCCGGAACATCTCCGGGAACATGTTCCGCTCGTCCTCGTCACCCTTCGCGACTCCACCAAGGCTGAACGGCTGGCATGGTGGCCCGCCGGCCAGAAGGTCGACATCTCGCTCCCTGAGGAAGCGCATGTCCAACCCTCGGACGTCGCCGGTGACCAGGGGAGGGTACAGGGGCCGCTCAATGGCGCCCCCGGCTTCGAGGCCCTCCGCGCGTTGCTCATCGATCTGGTCCAGCCACTTGGCCAGCACATCGGAATCGACGTCCGCCGGAAACGCCTCGAAGCGATTGCTCTCGAGTGTCTCGCACGCCCTCTTCGCGAACTCGTTCAGCAGCAGGTGCCGGAAGCCGGTGTTCGTGCTGGCTTGGACCAGCCCGCCCCCGCCCGCGAAGAGCTCCACCGACGTCCGTTGCATTTTCCACTCCTAGCAGTTCAGTGCAGCCAGAACCATACCGCGGAGTAGTGTTCATTGCGACCCATGCGCCGCAGAAACTCGTGTGAGGTCGTACGCTCCACAGCGGCAGAAGCACGAGGAGGGCCACGGGGGCCATGACGGCGAGAGCAGGGGGCCGGAGGAGTCGACATACCACCGAAGCTTCACCCGAAGGCATTCGGCGATCAGCTCGCGGCGGATCTCGCCAAGCTGACCAGGGCCCCCTTGAGTGACGTGAGCATCAAGCAGCTGTTGTAGCGCCCCGGTGTCTACCAGCTCTACCCGCACGACAATTTCGTCTACGTGGGGAAGGCCGAGAAGTCCCTGCCGATGCGACTTCGACAGCACCTCAAGAAGACTTAGGGCCGGCGTGGGATCACGCCGAATGGCATGACCTTCTCCTGTCTCTACGTGGCGGAGGACTTCTCGGCCCTGGCGCCGGAGCAGTTGCTCATGAACCACCGCGAGGACCTGGGCGAGATCCCGTGGAACAGCAACAGCTTCGGCACTAGGGAAGGACCGGGAGATCAGGCCGTACGAGGAGCTGGAGCAGCTCTTCCGGATCGAGGACGTGAACACAGCGCCGGCCTTCTTCGACGTGAAGAAGCTGACGGCGTTCAACGGCGAGTACATCCGCACCCTGTCACCGGAGCAGTTCGCCGCCGCCTGCGCGCCGTGGCTCGTGGCCCCCTACGCGCCGTGGCGGCCAGAGGCGTTCGACAAGGACGTCTTCGAGGCGGCGGCTTCCCTGGCCCAGACCCGGCTGGCGCTGCTTTCCGAGATCACCAGCTATGTGGACTTCCTTTTCCTCGATGAGCCGGTCGAGGACGAGGTGTCGTGGAACAAGGCGATGAAGGCAGGTCCTGTCGGACGCCCGCGCCGAGCTGGCCGGCGTCGCGGACTGGAAGGCGGACGACCTGAAGGCCGTCCTGCTCGCCGTCGGCGAGAAGCACGGGCTGAAGCTGGGCAAGGCCCAGGCGCCCCTTCGGGTCGTGGTCACCGGCCGGACGATCGGACTCCCGCTGTTCGAGTCCATGGAACTGCTTGGCCGGGGCCGCGCGTTGGCCCGTCTAGACGCCGCCAGCAAGAAGCTGGCCGCTCAGGCTTAGCTGCTGGTCAGGCGACCTGCGCCAGGAGGTTGCCCCAGCCCCACCGAACTCAGGCTGTTGCTATGCGGGACCCACGACCTCGCCGACTGCTCGGCCGATGCGTTCACGGATTTCGTTTGTCGGCACGTACGTGAGGGCCTGATCCAAGCACTCGGCCGTGGCAGCGAACTGGGCCGCCTGCTGGCGCAGGAAGGCGTCGAGGAAGGGTGCGACGGCGCCTGTGGCGCGGCGCCGTGCTTTCCGTACGTACATCACGGTGAGGGAGAAGGCCCAGCAGGCGTGAAGGAAGCCGTAGACGGGACGAGGAGTTCCCCGCCAGGGTGAGAAGAAGGTGACGTCGGCGGGGAGGCTCACGTCGTACGCGGCCAGGGCGTCGTTGAGCCAGTTGTGGGCGGCCTCGTGGATCAGGTCACGGGCCAGGACCTCGGGTTGGGCGGTGTAGTCGGTGAAGACGGTGCCCGGGAGGCGGGTGAGGGCCCAACTGTGGAGAGTCTGGTGAGGTCGGCGATGGTTGAGCAGGCAGACGACGGGGGCGTGCTGGGTGAGCAGGGTCCCGAAGCCGTGCTCGGTCGCGGAGGCGATCGCGGCACCAACGAGGCCGAGGGCCTCGGGTGGGGCGGGGTTGGTGTCGGGGCCGATGAGGTAGTACGCGGTTTCGGAGATCTCTGAGCGGAGCAGGTCCGCGGGACACGGGCTGAGCACGAGGTGTGGGCCAGCCGACAGGAGGGTCAGGTCTCGTACCGTCGTACGGCGGTACCAGGCGAGGCGGTCCGCGTGGCGGGCGCGCGCCGCGTGTTCGGCGCCTTCGAGCAGGTGGTGAGCCACGGCGTAGTCGAGGGCGGATGAGCCGAGGCGGTTGCCGAGTACGGAGGCGATACGGCTGGTCTGTAGGTGCTGGTGGTCGGCGATGCCGCCGAGGGCGACCGTGGCTTCCAGGGAGAGAGCGCTCATCTGGGGCTCCGGGGGTGGAACGGGGCCGGACCGGACGGGCCCGGCCCCGTGGCGGGTCAGGACTCGGTGGTGGGCTCAGCGGCGTCGGGCTGCACCGTGGTGGCCAGCCAGGTCTCGGTGGCCGCGTTGGAGGTGTGCGCTGTGGTGCGCACGGAGTCGCTGTCGCGCAGGGAGGCGACCGCCTCCAGGAACTCGTCGAACGTCTTGTCTTCTGCCACTGCTCGCTCTCTCTTCTGGTCGGGGCCGTGAGTCGGGGGAAGGGGCGCTGCGGGGCGGGCCGCGGGGGCCGGTCAAGGCGGCGAAGCCCCCTACTCGGAGACGAGGAGCGTGAGGAACTTGCGAACGCGGCCGGCGCGGACAGGTTCGGTGCCGTGGACGAGCTGGCTGCCGAAGACCACGAGCGTGCCGGGAGCGGGTGCGACGCTCCATCGAGTGCGGGGCATGGTGCGGAACCAGGGCGAGGACGTGTCTGTCCCGTCGTGAGCGAAGCGCATTCCCTGGGCGTAACCCGATCCGATCGGCGCCTCGTCGGCGGTCCAGACGGCGTCGCTGCCCGTGGTCTCCACGTAGAACGCGCCGCCGGTGTCGTGGATGTCCGTGAGCGTGACCGTCGCGGCGGCGATCTGGCGGGGACGGGTGAGGGGATCGGGGGCGATACCGTCGGCATGCGCGGTGATGTATTGGCCGGCCCCGTATTCGAGGTAGATCCACGGCCGGTGGCCGGTGACCGACGGCAGCGTGCGCGTGATCGCGACCATGTGGAGCTGCAGAGCCTGGTCGAGGAAGTCGGTCGCCTCGTACGGGATCTCGGTCATCTCGATCCGGCCGGCCGGCTCGTAGACGTCCTGCGCCTCGGCGGGGGAGTGACCGGGGATCTCGTGGATGGTGGTGCGGCGGGCCGTGCCGTACCGGTCGCGCCCGAGGGAGCCGAGTGTGTCGTCCATGACGAGGCTGAGTCGCTCGATCTCGTCCGGCTTGAGGAAGCCCTCCACAGTGCGGATGGACAGAGTCTCGGCTATGTGGATCATTGCTTGCCTCCGCACGCGCAGGAGGTGGAGGGCGGGGCAGAGGCGGCTTCGGCGAGTGCCACCGTGAGTACGTGCACCGCTTGGGCGAGGTCCTCGAAGTACTCGGCCAACGTGGTGCCGGCAGCGGGCACGAGATGGAGGTCGAGCGTCGGATAGATCCGGCCGGTGGTGCGGCACGTGAGTTCGCTGCGACCGAGGACCAGCGAACACGTCCCGGGCAGGGAGGACACGGCTCGGCTGGCGGCATGGCACAGGCGTGCCGCTGTTCGCGGGTACTCGGCGCTGTCGCGCGGCAGGATGCCGACCGAGAGGAATCGGGGCTCGGCTCCGGGGAGGTCGGCGTAGGCGTGGCCCTGGCAGCTGTCATAGGTGACGGTGTTCCAGCCTGAGGTGAGCGCGTCGACGATCGGGTGGATGCCGGGCTCGATGCCCGCGTACCACTGGGGATGGTGGGGGTCGAGATCGTCTGCCTCGTGCACGCCGGGGAGGCCGACCGTGTTGATGTTCCCGTTGGCGCTGACCTGGAGACGCGCGGGCGAGCGGGGAGCGGTGGGGTCGTCCCAGCGGGCCAGGAAGGCGGAGACGTGGTGCATGGTGTTGGGGCGGACGGGACGCCAGCGCAACCGGGAGCATGCTGCACCGGGCGGAAGGTCTGGCTGGGCGAGGAGGGCTGCGACGCCGTCGATCAGGCGCATGCGGTGGTCGCAGTACGCGTCTTCGTCGCCCGCGGCGGCGAATCGGACCCGGACCGCCGGGCAGCCCGCGCCGCAGGTATCGCGGTAGTCGCAGGTCGTGCACTTCGTCACCAGGGAGCGTGCCTGCTGGAGCAAAGCAGAGCCGCCCTGGGCGCTGGCCACGTCCGCCTCGGTGTGGACGTCGCCGAGAGAGGCGAGGCCGGCCTGCGGCCAGGGCAGCTCGTCACAGCTTCCCAGGCGGTCATCGGGATAGAGGGTGAGGACATGGTCGCACTTCAAATCGGAGAAGTGACAGGAACGGGTCCCCAGACCCTTCAGACGGCGGATGACGGACACGACGGGCTCCAGCTTGACGCGGCGGAACACGCCGTCAACGACCCAGTGGTGGGCGGCCTCCAACACGAAGTCGGCGTATTGACGAGGCGTGACGGCCCAGGCCGGGCCGGTGGGACCGATGGCCCGCCGCTGGAGTGCCCGACTGGTCGGCGCACGAGATCCGGCCACTGCGGTCGACCGGGTGACCGCCGCGTCGAAGCACGGCACAAGGCTGACCGTCGTCACGGCGGGAAAGGATGCGAGGTGCTCCATGACCTCGGAGGCCCGACCGAGGACGTACGGGGTGACGGCGCAGATGACGCCGACGCGGCGTTCCCGACGGCCGAGGAGCTTCAGGGCTTCGACCACTCGCGGGTAGGTGGGGCGGCCGTCGTAGCCCACTCGCCACGAGTTCCCCAGCGCGTCCCCGTCGAGGGAGATGCCGATCTCCAGTTCCGAGTAGTGCCGCTCGAACAGGTCCAGCCAGGAGTCGTCGAGTTGGAGGCCGTTGGTCTGGAGGCTCACGCGGATGACGTTCGGCTGTGTGGCGAGCGCGTCCAGGATCTCCGCGATCCGTTCCCGGCCGGCGGTCAGGGGCTCCCCGCCGTGGAGTTCGACGCTGAGCGGACGCCCGGAGAAGATCGAACCGAGGCGGTGGACCTGCGCCGCGCTGATCCGGGCGCCGCCCGGTGACTCCTTGCGCTTCTCGAAGCAGTACAGGCAGTCGATGTCGCAGGTCTCCCCGCGGAGCTTGAGGATGACGGAGACGGCCGTGTCCGGCCCGGTGCTCGACAGCGGGGCGTAAAGGCTCTCCAGGTCGATGGGGGCGGTGCGGGTGACGGGCATGAGAGGACTCCTGAGGAGGAGAGGCGCGGTCTACGCGCCATCGGTGAAGACCGTGGACAGCCACCCGAGAAGCTGTCCGCCGGTGATGGGGATGTGGACGTCGCTGCGGCGCAGGAACCACCCGTCGGCGTACCGCTGCGGTAGCCAGCCGGAGTCAGGGCCAACCAGGTTGGGAGGTTTCTGCAGCGGGTCGTCGACGGGCCAGCAGCCCAGGAGCGCTCTGGCCACGCGTCGCTGAACGGGACGGAACCACTCCCACGTCTCCGTGTGGGCCGGCTCGATCGGCGGACCGAACGGAGCGCCGGCAAGCAGCGGCAGCCACTTGTCGCCCAGGACCGGATGACCAGCCGCCGCGCACTCGAGCGCGGTGAGGCAGGTCTCCAGCTTCCGGCACACGACGCGGGCGGGTTCGGCCAGGCCGTCTTCGACGAGACCGGTCAGGTCCTCGGCGAGACTCGCCGCGACCTCCGCCTGGTCGGCGACCGCCCAGCGTCGGTAGCCCTGGCACTCCCCGGCATCGAGCACCGGGTCCCAGCGTCCGGAGCCGTACGAGAGAGCGGTGCGCAGACACATGAGGTCGTGCATCGAGGCGCGTACTCGGCGGAACGATCCGAGGTCGTCGCGGCGGACGTCGAAGGAGCGGAGCAGGTGACGGAGTTCCTCCGCCCGCTGCGGCGCCGCCGCCTGGAGGTCGACACGGACGCCGTCCACGATGCGCGACTCCCACGCCGGAAGGTCGCCGTCCACGATGCCGCGCAGGTCGATATCGCTGGCCGCGTGGGCGAAGCCGCAGGCGAGCGCTCCCTCCAGCCAGACCTCACGAGCCAGGCCGGAGACGAGTAGCTCCCGGGCGACTCCGTCAGCAATCTCCCGGCGCAGCTGTGCTGATGAGTTCACGAGCGGCCTCCTTCGATGAGGATCTCGTCGTCGGCGGTGATCTCCCTGAGGAGATCGACGGCCCATCGGTCGAGCGCGCCGCGCACGTCGGACCGCTGGGCGCCGATGTGGGGCGAGGCCAAGAGGTTGAGCGGCACTGTGGAGCCGGTGAGGAGCGGCAGGTGCTCCCGCTCGACCGGGTCGAGTGCGAGGCCCGAGAGTCCGCCGTCCGCCAAGGCCCGCAGACAGGCGGCGATATCGAGGGTCTCCAGCCGCCCGGCGCAGATCAGTAGGGGCTGCTGCGGAGCGACGCGTGTCAGGAATGCCTCGCCGATGAACTGCCGGGTCGTGGCACGCAGTGGCAGGGCGACCACGTGCACCTGTGACTGCTCCATGAGCGTCGCCTGCGACACCTCCCGCAGGCCGGGGGGATTCGACGGCCATGTGGCGTAGGCCGTGCGTGCTACATGTGGGGCGAGGGCCCGGCCGGCGGCCAGCCCCACCGGACCCGCGCCCCAGACGCCTGCGGCCAGGGTGCCGAGTGAGACACCCATGCACGCCTCTTTCTCGTGGCGGCCGAGCATGAGCGCGTGCTGCCCCAGGGGGATCCGCCGGGCCAGGGCGAGAGCAGCGGCGAGGACCCACTCGCCCACGGCTGCCGCCCCGGCCTCGGCGTTGCGGTGCAGCGTGATCCCACGGCGTTGGAGGGCGCTCACGTCGATGTGGTCGATGCCGGAGCCGGTCCGTACGACGTGCCGCAGCTCAGGAAGTGCGTCGAGCTCCCGCTCTCCGAGTCGGACACCGGAACGCAAGACGACCACGGCCGCGTCGGCTGGCAGAGGCCAGTTCAGGTCCAGCAAGTCGTGCACGGGGACGGCTGGCAGCGCGCGGCGGATCGCACCCGCGTCCGCCGCTCCGCGCACCACGAGGACTGCGCTCATCTGAGGGACCCCGGCTTCTCGTACCGGCCGAAGGCCAGATCACCCTCGCCCACGACGACGGTCACGGGCGACGGCGCGCCGAAGTACGCGTCGCAGGCGCGCTTCACCCCGGGGAGCCCGTCCCAGGCTCGTGGATTGACCGCCGTGTCCGCGTAGTCGTCGACGAGCAACACACCCGTCGGCACCAGGCGGGTGACGCAGTGCGTGAGTCCCGTGAGGGTCGAGTCGTAGAAGTCGCCGTCCAGGTAGGCGAACGCGATCTCGTCCGGCAGCTCCTTGGGAAGGGTCTCGTCGAACCACCCCGGATGGATGGCCGGCGCCGGCCTGCCCCAGGCCGCGTGCGTGACGCGCACGTCGTCCGGGGACGACTGGAGCTCGCCCGCCGCCAGGTGGTCCGAGTCCTCGGCGCCGGGCGCGGGCATGCCCTGGAAGGAGTCGTAGACGTGGATCTCCCGGTCGCGATCGCCCAGCGAGTCGAGCACGCTACGGATCCAGAGGGCCATCGCGCCCCTGTAGCAGCCGAGTTCCACCACGGCTCCCGGCAGACCGCAGGCGGTCATGTCGGCGAGCTCGGCGGCGATCACGTGGAGTCGGTCGGCACAGACCGTCCCTGAGTGCTCCCGCAACAGCCACTCCCGCAGATCCTTCAGCGCTGGATCCATGAAGGTCACCACCTGTCCACGAAGGGGTCGGCGAGCTCCCCGCTCAACGCCGCCGACAGCGGGCGGTTGATCCGGGGCAGCAGGTACACGTGGCCCAGACGTTCCAGCGGAACCCACTCGAAGCCCACCTGGATGGGGTCCGGCGGTTCCGGCATGCGCGGCTCGGCGTCGTCCACCTGCTCGGCGAGGAAGTTGAACTGAACCTTCTGTACGTCCCCGAACTCGCCCTGCCACGACTCAGGGACGTACTCGACGACGCACAGCAGACGCCGGGCCACGACCTTCAGGCCGGTCTCCTGCGCGACCTTGCGGTTCACGGCCTGGCGCAGGTCCTCGCCAACCTGGGCCTTGCCGCCAGGGAGGTTGTAGTGGAACCCGGCCTCGTCGTCGTACGACAGGAGCAGGACGGCGCCGTCGCGCACGATCGCCGCCTTCACGGAGACGCTGATCCGAGGCAGTTCGGGCGTCAGAGGCACGACAGCGCCTCCGGTTCGCCGACGCGCATCAGGTCGCCGACCTCCGCGAGGGACCCCGCGACGGTGGAGCGGAAGCTCCCTCCGCGCTGGAACTGACGAGCGGCGGTGCGCATACCCGCGAGGGCGGCACGGCTGAGCTGGTTCGCGTAGATGCAGAGGTGGAAGCCGGCCTCGCCGAGCTCGGCGGCGCTCAGGTCGGGGAACGCCGTGGGCACGCTGACCAGCGGTACGCCGTGGTTCCACGCGCGTCCGATGGACCGCGCCTGATCACCGGTCGCGTCCTTGGAGTGGATGAGGATCGCATCCGCTCCGGCGTCGGCGTACGCCTCGGCGCGGGCGATCGCCGTGGTCATGTCCTCGCCGGCGATCAGGGCCTCGGTGCGGGCCACGACCACGAGGCCGTCACCGGCGGTCTTCCGTATGCGCCCCACCTGCTCGCACAGCAGGTCCCGGTCGGCGAGGCTCTGGGCACGGTGGGCCGCGAAGCTGTTGCACTTGGGGTACGCGCTGTCCTCGACACACACTGCCGCGGCTCCGGCGCGCATCAGGTCGTAGGCGAACCGCTCCGCCGTGCGCCCCGAGCCGCCCGCGTTGTCGATGTCCACGACGACAGGCAGTTCGGTGACACGGCCGAGCGAGGCGACCACGTCGGACAGGTCCCGGGGGCCCAGGACGTTGGCGTCCGGTAGCCCGGAGGCCGCGGACACCTCCAGGCCGCTCACCCACAGGGCGTCGAAGCCCGCCTCCGCCGCGACGTGCGCGGCGAGCGCGTTCACCGCACCGATCGCCAGGAGAGGGTGCTTCCGCTCGCTGTCGCCGAGGGCCTCGCGCAGACGCCTCGCCTTCGTGTCGTCAGTCACAGGTCTCTCCTCCTTCCGTGTGGGCGGCGATGGGCGGTACCAGCTGTCGATCGCGCAGTACGTCCCAGGCGGCGAGCAGCACCTCGGACCGGGGGCGGCGGGCATCCAGGCGGACCACGTCGCCGAGGAGCGGGAACTGGTCGGGCTTCGTCACCACGGCCTCATAGGTCTCCCGAACCCGGCTCTGGACGTCATGCACGTCCCAGTCGGCTCGGACGGCGTCTCCCTGTCGGGCCTGCGCCCGGCTCATCGAGGCGTCGGTCTCCAGGTCCAGGACGAGCGTGAGATCGGGGACCACGGTGAGGTGCGTGGCCAGCGTCTCGTACGTCTCCGACGCCCTCATGCCGTGTTTCACGGCGAAGAAGGCCAGCTCGCTGAGCAGCCAGCGATCCGCGATCACGGGCCGGGCCGGTCGCTGAGGGAGCACAAGGCGATCCAGCGTGGCCCGCTTGTCCGACGCGATCGCGGACAGGTAGGCGTCACGGTTCCCGGCGTTCGGCTGGTACTTGCCGGTGACGATGGCGGCGGCCTGGTCGGCGGCGAGGAAGTTGGTGGTGAGCACGCACAGCGGGGTGACGCCGTAGAGCCCCTCCCAGAGCCGGAACAGGCCCTTGCGTAGCGTCGTCTTGCCGGTGCCGTCGAGCCCCTCGATGACGATGAACGGATAGCGGTGGTTCATTCGACCTGCCCCGCCCCCGTGCCGCCGGCGTACTTGGTGAAGCGGCCTCGCCAGCGGGCCGTGGTGGATACCAGGTCCACCAGCCGGAGCTCCGCCAACTCATCGATGAGCTCGGGTAGTTCGGGCTCGGCGCAGATGCCGGCCTCGATGGCCCGGCAGTACGTGGCGCGGAGGGCCTGGTCGTCGGCGGAGTCGCGCAGCGCCGTCTTCAGCACCCGCGTGGCCATGCCGTGGGCCACGACGCTCACGGCGGTGCCCAGGGCCTGCTCATGGACCGGGCTCGGGTGCGGCTCCAGCGTGATGTGGTGCACCCCGCAGTGGCGGATGACCGCGAAGAAGCCCACCCACCACGCGGCGGCGCCGCTGACGGCGATCACAGCGTCGGACCAGCACGCCCCGGACTGCTCAACGAGCAGATTCTGGGCAGCGGTGTCGGCGGCGCGGTGAAGTGCCCCGCGCTGGTTCCGCGACTCCACTCCGTGCCTCTGGGGCAGCTCCCACCAGAAGCCGAGCCCGGCGTCCCCCAGCAGCGCCATCGCGGACTCGTCACTTGCCGGCAGCGGCGACGGGCGTTGGGCCAGCACGGAGACATCGGCGCCCGGCACGTCCGGCAGCGCCTTCTCCTCGGCGACAGCAGCCCGCCATTCGTCGATATGGAGATGGAGCCGCTGGGTCAGCAGCCCGTCCGCCAGCGTCTGCCAGGCATGGGCGAGCGGCGGCGAACCGGGGGGCCGGGGTGGCAGGGTCAAGGAGGTCACAGGTCGGATCCTCACGTCCGGGGAGTCGCGGCACGCGGCTCCGGTCGGCGGTGCTCCACCACGATGGCCGCTACGAAGGCGCACGCCTATGAGTGTTTATGAGCCCCATCAGCGGAACGTGCTCGGGTGATCACAGAACGAGGGAGAATGCCCACCATGGTCGACAGCGGACAGCGGCGGTGTACGCGCTGCGGTGCCCTTCTCAGCCGCTTCAATGCCGGTACACGATGCGCTTCGTGCCAGGGCGGGCCGGCCGCCCGACGGGCCGACCCGGCCTTCTGGCGTGATCCGACGGTCCGGCGAGCCGTGGCTGCATGGGAACTCGGCACCGTCGTCAAGCTGTTCAGGAAGCACACGGGCCTCTCCCAGGCCGGCGTGGCGCGGATGGTCAGCATCGACCAGGCCGAGGTCAGCAGACTGGAACGAGGGCTCAAACAGATCCGCGACCGACGGCAGTTCGTCCAGTGGACCGATGCGCTCGGAGTCCCGGAGGAGCTGCTCGGGCTCCTGCCCACGGCCGATCCGCACACCCCGGACTCCACGGGGCGACCGGGAACGGCGGGTACCGGAGCCCGTGGGTATGCGACGCTGCCCGAAGGGCCGGGCCAGCTTCTGTTACCCGCCGGCCGGTCCGTCCCGACGACGGCGCTTCCTGTGTTGTCCCTTCCTGCGGTCTCCTTCCTCGGGGACAGCCTGAGGCTCGACTCCCGCCCGGAGCTGGGTCCCTGGCGCGCCATGCCGATGCGCGCGCTCGTCGTCGCGAACCGCACGGTGGACGGGGCGGTCCGGCAGTTCGTCACCGACGCCCGGTCGAGCGGCGTCCGCGCTACCGCCTCCACCCCGGTCGACATCCCCGCCGCGTACGAACTGGACGATCTCACCTACGGCATCCTCTGGGCCGTGTCCGGCTTCGAGGCGGCACTTCTCGGCGACGACCAAGCCCTGCACACATCGCTGGCGTCGCTCACCGTTTCCCCAGGCTCACCAGCCGCCTCCGACCAGGACCTGACCGAAGTCTCCCGGATGCTGATCGGCTCGGAGACCGCCGCCCGGTACATCCTGGGCCACCGTGACCACCTGGGTGACGCGCCCGCCTTCTGGACCAGGGAACAGCGCGGTGAAGAGGCTGCCACGTGGCTGTTCTTCCGGCACAAATACCGCTACCTCGAACGAATGGCACCCCGGAGTCCGGGCGGTACCAGCGGCCGGGGGTTCTGCGTCCCCGAGACTGCTGTTGCCTCCTCGCCCGCGTACGAGCGCGTTCTGCTCTTCCTCGCCGTCGCGCTCATGGAGTCCTTGGGCATCTGCACCTGGGTGACCGACGACGGAGGCTTCGCTCACACCGACGGCTTCGCGCTCTCCCACGGGCGCCGGGCCGTTATCGCCTCATGGGTACGGACCGAGGGGGCGTCTCGCCTCGCGGTCACCGCGCGGCCGGGAGCCCTGCGGACGTTCGCCGATGTGACGGGCCACGTCAGCCAGCACTCGGCCACGGCGGCCGGGCAGGCAGGGCAGCGCCTGGCGGCAACGGCGGAGTACCTCCGCCTCGACGCCTCTTGGCTCGGTCGCCGGTGCGCACAGTTGTCGGCGGCCGGTACGGATCGGCTTGCCAGGCCCCGCAGCCGGTTGCTCGGCCTCGAAGGGCTGGAGGCAGCCTGCCGGTTCGTGGCCGAGCAGATGGTGATCATTCCGCGTACCCGGACGGCGCCGACCCGATAGCCTGCGTGAACCACTCGTGAGGCAGCGCTCAGCGGCGTCCGGACAGGGGAGCAGGGGAATGACGGAGTCAGTCAGGAACGTGGCGGTCTTCTCCCTCGGCGGCACGATCGCCATGACCACGGATCCCACCACCGGAGGCGTCGTACCGGCGCTTTCGGCCCACGAACTCCTTGCGGCGGTACCCGCGTTGGCCACGAGTGGCATCGGTCTCAAGGTGCGGGACTTCCGACGTCTGCCCGGCGCTTCCCTGACCTTCGAGGACCTCACCGCACTGTCGGCCGAGATCGCGGCGGAGCTGGAGACCGGAGAGGTCAACGGCGTCGTCATCACGCAGGGCACCGACACCATCGAGGAGACCGCCTTCCTCCTCGACCTCTACCACGGCCACGAGCAGCCGGTCGTCGTCACCGGCGCGATGCGCAACCCCACCCTGCCCGGCGCCGACGGTCCGGCCAACCTCCATGCCGCCTTCCTGGCCGCCGCCGACCCTGAACTCAGCGGAGTCGGCTGCCTCGTCGTACTCGGCGACGAGATCCACTCGGCCCGGACCGTCCGCAAGTCCCACACCACCAGCCCCGCCGCCTTCACCTCACCAGCAAGCGGCCCGATCGCGCGGATCGCGGAGAACCGGGTGCGGATGGTGGGCGGCCTGCCGTCCCGCGGACCGCTAGTCGGCACCCCCGACCGTGGGGCGCGCGTCGGGCTCTACACCGTCACCCTCGGCGACGACGGCACTCTGCTCGACCTGTGGGACGGCAACTGCGACGGACTCGTGGTCGCGGCCTTCGGTATCGGCCACGTCCCGGAGCGTCTCGTCGAAGGGCTCACCAAGCTCGCGTCCCGTATCCCCGTGGTCCTCGCCTCCCGCATCGGCAACGGCCCCGTCCTGTCCGACACGTACGGCTTCGCCGGCTCCGAGAAGGACCTCCTCGGCCGTGGGCTCATCGGCGCTGGAGACCTCGGCCCGTATCAGGCGCGGCTCCTCCTGCACGCTCTGCTCGCCCAGGGCGCCGACGGAGCGACGGTCCGCGAGACCTTCACCACCGCCTCCGCCCGCTGATCCCACCTCATCAGGAGACTCCCGCCACATGCGTGCTCACGAGCTGACCGTCGGCCGTACCTTCGGCGTCACCTTCGACCACGGGGAGGACTTTTTTGAGGCGCTGTCCACCTTCTGCCGGGACAACGGCGTCCGGCAGGGCTACATCCCCTCGTTCATCGGAGCCTTCGCGGAGGCCGAGATCGTGGGTGCTTGCGAGAAGCTCGCGGACCCGGACGCACCGGTCTGGGCGAAGACGTACGTAACCAACGTCGAGGCGTTCGGCGCCGGCACCCTCGCCCAGGACCCCGCCACCGGCGGAATACTCCCGCACATCCACGTCTCCGCCGGTCTGAAGGCCCAGTCGGCCGACGGCAGGACGAGCCATCTTCTCAGCGCCAAGGTCCAGTTCCTCAGCGAGCTGCTGATCGTGGAAGTCACGTCGCCCACCATGACCCGGCCCCGGAACCCCGACCTCTACGACGTTCCGCTGCTTACGTTTGGCTGACCGGCAGGAGCCGGCGAATCCAGGGGTGGCCGGGCGCGATCACCTTGATCGCGTCCGTCAGCCAGGCGCGTGCCGGAGCGTCGAGCAGCGGCAGTACCGCTTCGAAGTCGGTCTCGTCCTTGTCCCGGGTCGCCTTGGCCTTGTAGAAGAGCTGCACTTCGGGCGCGAGATATGGGATGCCGGTCTTGCTCGTCCGCCCGAGCATGTCGATCGGGAGCCGGATCTCCGGGGTGCGCCGTGAGACCCATTGGGTTCCCTCGGCCTCGTCCAGCATGAGCTGCACCGACCAGGGCGCCTTGGATGTGCGGCGGCACCAGATGTCGTGGAGCGGCGGTCGAAGGACCTCTCCAGGACGCCACGGTCGCAACTCCCCCTGGCCAGGCGGATCCGCCACGTACAGGTCCCAGTCGGCCAGCAGTTCATGTACGAGCCCCTGGTCACGCCGGAGGACGAGGACGTCGAGATCGCCGTGTGCACGCAGCTCGCGGCCGACCGCGAGTTCGATCGCGTAGCCACCGGCGATCCACCAGGGGAAGTCCGCATTGGCGAAGACTGTGGCCACATCTTCGGGGCGATCCGGCACCCAGCGTCCCAACACGTCAGCACTCACCCGCCCATACTCCCAGTGACCAGACGGGCGGAAGCCCAGGCCGACGGCGGGTCGGCGGTCTCGCTGGAGTGCCTCTTCGCTCGCTGGCCCTCGCGCTCATAAACGCCCATGAGCATCAGGGGCACCGGCGGCCATCGTTGAGTGCGTGACTCGCGACCGGTCTCATGGCTGGTGCCTGAGCCACGATCCTCCCGGGGTCGCGCGCCCGAAGCCGGGGTGCTTCCTGCGGCCGTACGCCTCTCAGCGGCGTGCCTGACGCGCTTCCGCGACCACGTCGCAGCTCCGGGAGACGGCCACCGACGTCACCCACAGGAGGTCCGCCGCCCGATGATCAGCGCGCCGTCCGCCGCTCTCGGCCTCGTGTACCGCTGGACCGACCACACCATCAACCCGACCGGCGAAGCCCGCGCGGTTCTGCGACGTGTCCTCAAGGATCTGGGCCTGTCAGGAGACGTCGTCAGCGACGGAGTCCTGGCCGTCTCGGAGCTCGTGGCGAACGCGCACGAGCACGCGCGCGGCCCGTACGAGGTACACCTTCGCTCTGTTGCCGAAAGATACATCTGCGAGATCCACGACGGGAATCCTCTTCTCCCTACGGACCTCTACCTGGCTGCCGTGTCCTCGCCGGAAGCCACCGCGTCGGAGGCAGTGAGCGGGCTGCACACTGAGCGCGGACGGGGCCTGCACATCGTGAACGAGCTGACCCAGGGACAGTGGGGGTTTCAGGTCACGAACTGCGGGACCAAGGCGGCCTGGGTGGTGCTGGCCGAGGCTTCGGCTGTGATGGCTAACCGAGGCGGTCAGACCTGACGAACGTGCCGATGCGGCAGATGCTCCCGCAAGGTCGTCGAGAAGGTCGGTGATCGCGTATCGACGTACCGTCACACACTCGTACGCGTGCGTCATTCAGTGCTGACGGCGGCCCGACATGCGCAGAGTCCGCGAACCGAAGTACTTGCCTGCTCCCGCGCCACGTCCCGGCGGCAAGCGGCAGACTGACAGCGCCTACCTCCGGCGCCGTCAGCGGCCTCGGGCCTGTTTGGCCACCCCAGTGGTGTTGTACCGGTATCGGGCCATCTCTTCGGTCACTCCGTAGTGCTCGGCGATCTGCGCTGGCCCCCACTGGCGGCGGACTGCGCCGAGCAGCAGGGGGCGGGGAAGCATGAGTGTTCCGCCAAAGGCAGTGGCTTGTTCTTCCTCGTCGGGGCGGCAGGTCCTGAAGGGCATGCCATTGACTTCGCGGATCTCGGTGAGGTCATGCTTCAGGACGAGGTGGGAGAGCTCGTGGGCCACGTCGCTGGCCCTGCGGCCCGGGGTGCGGAGCGGGTTGGTGACGACGATGTTCCTGCCGGAGACCTGGAAGGTCGCGGCGGAGAAAGCGTACGCCTGGACTCGTTCGAGTTCTTCGAGGCGGGTACGGCTCACGAGCTTCTCGGCGCTGACGATCTTGACCTTGAGGTGGGCGGCGAGGTCGTCGACGTTCAGGGCATCGGTGTCGCTGAGGTCGAGTTCGCGGCGCAGTCGAAATGGCCCCCGGAACCACTCAGGGGCCCGACCCGCGATGCGGATCAGGCCCCTGACCTGGTACTACGGCGTCGGGGTGGCGGGATTTGAACCCACGACCTCTTCGTCCCGAACGAAGCGCGCTGCCAAGCTGCGCTACACCCCGCTGTCGCTGCTTTTCGCGGCGACGACGTTTACTTTAGCCCACTGGTGGCCCTGGACGAAATCCGGTTCAGGCGCGGCGGCGGACGGGGGTCGGGCGGGTGTGGTCCAGGCCCACCAGGAGGAGGGCCAGGGCGTAGATCGCGAGGCCCAGGAGGAGGGCGTTGGCCAGGGTGATGCGGTAGCCGTGGGCCGCCACGTCCAGGAAGGGATAGAGGTAGCGGGACGGGCTGGTGGGTGGGAGGAAGGCGGCCCTGGTGAGGAAGAAGGTCAGGTAGGCCAGGGGGTACAGGAGCCAGGCCGCCGTCTGGCGCAGGTGCAGGCGGGCCGCCGGGGTGAGCAGGAGCCAGTCCAGCACGGCCGCCGTCGGGACGAGCGTGTGGAGGATCTGGAGGACCGCCCACTGGGTGTGCCAGCGTTCCGGTGCCGCCGTCGCGCCCGTCATGGAGAACGGAGGCGTCGCGTGGCCCAGGAGCAGGTGGTAGACGAGGGCGCTGGTCAGGACGTACAGGAGTGTGGCGCCACTCACTCCCGAGGGGAGCGGGCGGCGGGCGTGCCAGGCCCGTCTGGCCGACAGGAACATGACCACCGCCAGCAGGACGCCGGTCTGGACGCTGAAGTAGCTCAGGACGCGGGCCGGGGAGCCCAGCAGGAGTTCGAGGGCGACGCCGAGCGCCGCCGCCGCGGCGGTCACTAGGCGGAACACGGCGGCCAGGGGGCGGCGGACCGGCGCCACCACCGCCGTGGCCGGGACCGGGGCGGGCAGCAGCAGGGGCGGACCCGGGATCGCTGGCAGTTCCGGGATCTCCCTGGGTATCGGGGCGGTCATGCCCTCACGCTAGGAGCGGGGGAGGGGTGCGGCCAGGCGGATGCGGCCGGGTGGGTTAACCACGGTCGGGACGCCCCCGACGCCCCGCGCGCCTCCCATGCCCCACACGTCTCACAGGCCCACGCGCCTCACAGGTCCCACGGGCCTCCCGTCTACTCCCGCCCCACCAAGGTCAGCAGCGTCGCCTCCGGGGGGCAGGCGAAGCGGACCGGGGTGTAGCGGCTGGTGCCGCAGCCTGCCGAGACGTGCAGGTAGGAGGTGTGGCCCTCCGCCGTGTGGGTGGAGAGGCCCTTCACGCGGTCCGTGTCCAGGTCGCAGTTGGTGACCAGGGCGCCGTAGAAGGGGATGCACAGCTGGCCGCCGTGGGTGTGGCCGGCCAGCACCAGGGGGTAGGCGTCCGCCGTGAACGCGTCCAGTACCCGCAGGTACGGCGCGTGGACCACGCCGAGCGAGAAGTCGTACGTACCGGACGGGCCGCCGGCCACCTGGGCGTACCGGTCGCGCTTGATGTGCGGGTCGTCCAGGCCGGTCAGCTCGACGGAGGCGCCCTCGATCTTGAGGACCCCCCGCGTGTTCGTCAGGTTCAGCCAGCCCGCCGCGTCGAACCCGTCCCGCAGGTCCTCCCACGGGTTGTGGATCGCGCCGACCACCGGCGGGTTGCCGTTCAGGCCGTGCCGTCCGTTCGTCTTCTCCAGCAGGTAGCGGGCCGGGTTGCGGAGCCGGGGGCCGTAGTAGTCGTTGGAGCCGAAGACGTACGCGCCCGGGAAGTCCATCAGCGGGCCGAGCGCGTCGAGGACCTCGGGGACGCCCTCGGGGTCCGACAGGTTGTCGCCCGTGTTGATCACGAAGTCGGGGCGCAGCCCGGCCAGCGACTGCAGCCAGCGCTGCTTCTTGCGCTGACCGCTCACCATGTGGATGTCGGAGACCTGCAGCACACGCAGCGGACGCATGCCCGGGGGCAGGACGGGGACGGTGACCCGTCGGAGCCGGAAGGAACGGGCCTCGAAGCCCGCCGCATACACCAGGCCGGCGGCGCCGGCCGCCACGATGCCAAGGGGGATTCCGTATCGCGCGCGCATGTGCCCATCGTGTCAGACCGGTTGGGTACGGCGAGACCGGCGGCCCGGTTAAATGCGCGGGCGTGAGCGGCCGTGTACCTGCGACAATCGGCCCATGACCACCACGCTCAAGTCGAAGCTGCAGGACGACCTCAACGCCGCGATCAAGGAGCGCGACGAGCTCCGCTCCTCGACGCTCCGGCTGACGCTCACCGCGATCACCAAGGAGGAGGTCGCGGGCAAGGAGAAGCGGGAGCTCTCCGACGACGAGGTCCTCAAGGTGATCACCCGCGAGGCGAAGAAGCGCCGCGAGGCGGCCGAGGCCTTCGCGCAGGGCGGCCGGCCGGAGCAGGCCGAGCGGGAGAAGGCGGAGGGCGAGCTGCTCGCCGAGTACCTGCCCAAGCAGCTGTCCGACGAGGAACTGACCGCGATCGTCGCCCAGGCCGTTGAGGAGGCCAAGGCGGCCGGCGCCGAGGGGCCGCGGGCCATGGGCGCCGTCATGAAGATCGTGAACCCCAAGGTGGCCGGCCAGGCCGAGGGCGGCCGCGTCGCCGCCGCGGTGAAGAAGCTCCTCCAGGGCTGAGCAGCGGACCCGGGCTGAGCAGCGGCTCGGGTCAGGGCAGCGGCTCCGGGCAGCGGCTTCGGGCAGGGCAGCCGCCCCGCCCGGTACGACGGCGGAGCCGGATCTGCGTGATCACGACGGCGGGGGCGGCCCCCCCCCACAACGCGGGGCCCCCCCCTGCTGTGTCCCCGTTGTTGCCGTCGTCCCTCCCCCTTCTTCCTTTTCCCTGATCATCACCCTCGTGGGTGGCGTCGGGGATGTCGACCAGGTGGAAGTCCTCCACGGACTTGCCCTCAAGGGCGCCGCTCATCATGTCGCGCCAGATCGGGCCCGGGACCTCACCGCCGTAGACCTTGTCGTGCGGGACGCCGCCGATGGTGATGTTGGTCATCTTGCGCTTGTGCTGCGGGTCGCCGACCCAGACCGCGCCGGCCATGTTGGGCGTGTAGCCGACGAACCAGGCCGCGAAGCGCTCGTCCGTCGTACCCGTCTTGCCCGCGCTCGGGCGGCTGCCGAGACCGGCCTCCTGGCCGGTGCCGTCCTCGACCACGCCCTTGAGGAGCGTGCTGACCGTGTCCGCGGTGTTCTCCGACATCGCCCGCGAGCAGGTCGACTTCGGCACCTCCAGGGACTTCTGGTCGCTGCCGACCTTCTGGGTGATCGACTCGATGGCGACCGGGGTGCAGTACATCCCGCGCGAGGCGAAGGTGGCGTACGCGTTCGCCATGGTCAGCGGCGAGACCTCCTGGGTGCCGAGCGCGATGGACGGCGCCTGCTGGATCTTGCGGCCGTCCGCGCGCTGCACGCCCATCTTCTTGGCCATGTCGACGACCGGGCAGATGCCGATGTCGCTGATCAGCTGCACGTAGTAGGTGTTGACCGACTTCGCGGTCGCCTCCTTCATGGCGTACGGGCCGCGCTCCGACTCGTTCTCGTTGGTCAGCTTGGTCGGCTTGTACGGGTCGTCGCGCCACGTCTTGCCGTTGCACGCGGACACCGGGCTCGGGTACGCCATCTCGTACGGCGACGAGTACTCCTGCGTCGGGGGCTTGCCGCCCTCGACGGCCGCCGCGGCGACGATCGGCTTGAACGTGGAACCGGGCTGGTACCCGGCGCCGCCGCCCATGTCCGAGTTGACGGACAGGTTGATCGTCGTCTCGTCGTTCTTGACGTTGACGCCGTACGGGCGGGACTGGCCCATCGCGAGGATCTTGCCGGTGCCCGGCTCGACGATGCTCGCGGCGGTGGCCACGGCGTCGCTCTTGTAGACGTGGTCCTTGATGGACGCCTGCGCGGACTTCTGGGCCTGCGGGTCCAGCGTGGTGCGGATGGTCAGGCCGCCCTGGTTCCAGAGCTTGGCCCGCTGCTCCCTGCTCTTGCCGAAGACCGGGTCGGTGAGGACGACCTGGCGGACGTAGTCACAGAAGAAGCCGGCGCCCTTCGCGGCCGTGATGCAGCCGTTCTTGGGGCGGCTGGTGTGCAGGCCGAGCGGCTTTTCCTTGGCCTCGTCGGCCTCCTTCTGGGAGATGTCGCCCAGCTCCGCCATGCGCTGCAGGACGGTGTTGCGCCGCTTGGTGGCCTCCGCCTCGTCGTTCACCGGGTCGTACCGGCTCGGGGACTGCACGATGCCGGCCAGCAGTGCCGACTCCTGGACGTTCAGGTCCTTGGCGTGCTTGGAGAAGTACCGCTGGGAGGCGGCCTCGACGCCGTAGGCCTGCTCGCCGAAGAAGGTGATGTTCAGGTAGTTCTCAAGGATCTTCTTCTTGCCGAGCTTGTCCTCGATCTGGATCGCGTACTTCAGCTCGCGGATCTTGCGGCCCAGGGTCTGCTGGGTGGCCTCGGCGACCTTGGTCGGGTCGTCGCCGGCCTCCTCGATGAAGTAGTTCTTCACCAGCTGCTGGGTGAGCGTGGAGGCGCCCTGGGCGACCCCGCCCTCCCGCGCGTTCTTGTTCAGGGCGCGCAGCACGCCCTTGAGGTCGACGGCGCCGTGCTTGTAGAAGCGCGAGTCCTCGATCGCGACGATCGCCTTCTGCATGTACGGCGAGATGTCCTTGAGGTCGACCACCGTACGGTCGCGGGAGTAGACGGTCGCGATCTGTTTGCCCCGGTTGTCCAGGATCGTGGTGCGCTGGCTCAGCTGGGGACTCTTCAGGTTGGCCGGGATCTCGTCGAAGCCCTTGACCGAGCCCTTGGCCGCTAGGCCCAGCGCGCCGGCCGCGGGCAGCGCGATGCCGGCCATCACGGCTCCGGCAAGGACACTGACACCGAGGAACTTGGCGGCCTGCTGCATGGGCGACAGACCGCCGCCCGAGCGCTTCTTTGGCATGGGGGCAGCCTAATCCGTACTGTTGAGCGTTCCGAAGGAGCGACCGCATCACGGCACGGCAAAGCGGGGGGTCTGCGTTCCCATTCGCCGGACACGCGCCCAGGCCTTGGCCTAAGCTGCTCTCAACTGTCACAGCAGTGCGGTCATGTAGCTATACGTCCGGCGACCCCGAATCGTTCCGGACGCAGCCGGGGATCCGCAGGGAGCGTCCCGTCTCCCGCGGGGACGAGCCCGATTCCGCCGCGTGTGTCGCCTGGCGCCCCGGTGTGACGTACCACGACTGTCCCGGTTTGCCGGGATGATCACGCATGTCGCCAGCTCACTCCCGCGGGTGATCTGCCGCTTACCCATAGTCCGTTCGGGCCATTCAAGATTGGGCCCGCAGGGGGTGTTGCGCTGTGCCCACCTTCCGTAACGTCCTCAACTGGCGGCGGTGAATATGCCGCTGCCGCCGTGGGGGAGCCTCGATTCGGGAGAGGACGGCGCCGGTATGGGCTGGGTAACCGACTGGAGTGCGCAGGCTGCCTGCCGCACTACCGATCCGGATGAACTGTTCGTTCAGGGAGCAGCGCAGAACAGGGCCAAGGCGGTGTGCACCGGATGTCCGGTACGCACCGAGTGCCTGGCGGACGCGCTGGACAACCGCGTCGAGTTCGGCGTGTGGGGAGGCATGACGGAGCGGGAGCGCCGTGCGCTGCTGCGCCGCCGGCCCACCGTCACCTCGTGGCGCAGACTGCTGGAAACCGCCCGCTCGGAGTACGAGCGGGGCATCGGGATCGTGCCCCTCGACAACGACGAGGTGTACGAGAACTACGCGGCGGTGAGCTGAGGGCACCCCCCTCGGGCACTCACTCGGGCACCCACTCAAGGCGTATCCCGGGCGCATGGTCCGGGAAGGCCCGCCACCGGCAACCGCCACCTCCGCGAGCGCCGCTCACGGCGTGCCCGTGCTCGCCGTGCGCGGAGTCACGACTGCTGCGTACGGCGTACTGGTGACCACCGCTCACGGTGTACGCGTGACCGCCGCGTGCGGGAGTCGCGCTCCTCGCATACGACGCCCGCGCCCGCCGTGCCGTGCCGTACCGTGCGGAGCCTCCTCCGCGCAGGTCGCGCGCGCCCGCGACCGCCGTTCGTGCGCTCCGGCCGCCACTCGCGCGCCCGCGACCCTGGCCGCGTGCCGCCCGCGTGTGCCGCGCAGGGCGTCGGCGACCGGCCGCCTACCGCGTGTGCCACGTGTGCCGCCATGACTGCCCGCGGCCTACGGGGCCTCCGGGCGCGCGGCTGCCAGTCGGTCCCCGATGTCGCGCAGGCCCGCGAGGTCGTGGACGTCACCGGGCAGCGCGGGTACTTCGACGACCGCCACCTCGGGGTGGCGGGCGGTGAAACGGTCCCGCGTGCGCTGCTCCCGCGAGAGCAGCTGCATGCGGTCGGCGTGCAGTCTGAGCAGACCCGCGGTGAGCTGGTCGACGGAGCGTTCCGTGTCGGCGGGGGAGCCTTCCTCGGAAGCGGTGACTGCGGTCTCGGGTGCGGGAGGTTGTGAACTGCCGTACGTGTCGGGAGAGTTACGAAGTCCAGCTTTCCCGTCCCCCTGATCGACAATGCGGGGGTCCTCAAGATTTTCCGCGGCGGCGAGCGCCCGCTCGGCCGACAGCCGGCCGGCGCCGCTGCCGTGGACCCGGTTGAGCACCAGGCCCACCAGCGGCATGTGCTCCGCGGCCAGCCGCTGGACGAAGTACGCCGCCTCGCGCAACGCGTCCCGCTCCGGCGCCGCCACCACCAGGAACGCCGTACCGGGTGCCTGGAGGAGCTTGTAGGTGGCGTCCGCGCGCGTACGGAAACCGCCGAAGGTGGTGTCCATCGCGGCCACGAACGTCTGGACGTCCTTCAGCAGCTGACCGCCCAGCAGCTTGCCCAGGGTGCCCGTCATCATCGACATGCCGACGTTGAGGAACGCCATTCCCGCGCGGCCGCCGAGCTTGGCCGGAGCGGTCAGCAGGCGGATGAGCCGGCCGTCCAGGAAGGAGCCGAGCCGCTTGGGCGCGTCCAGGAAGTCCAGCGCGGAGCGGGAGGGCGGGGTGTCGACCACGATCAGGTCCCACTCGTCCTTCGCCCGCAGCTGGCCCAGCTTCTCCATGGCCATGTACTCCTGCGTGCCCGCGAAGCCCGCCGAGAGCGACTGGTAGAAGGGGTTCGCCAGGATCGCGGCGGCCCGCTCGGGGTCCGCGTGCGCCTCCACGACCTCGTCGAAGGTGCGCTTCATGTCGAGCATCATGGCGTGCAGCTCGCCGTCGCCCTCGGTGCCCTTCACCCGGCGCGGCACGTTGTCGAGGGAGTCGATGCCCATCGACTGGGCCAGCCGCCTGGCCGGGTCGATGGTCAGCACGACCACCTTGCGGCCCCGCTCGGCCGCCCGCAGGCCCAGGGCCGCCGCGGTGGTCGTCTTGCCGACCCCGCCCGAGCCGCAGCACACCACGATCCGCGTCTTCGGGTCGTCCAGCAGCGGGTCCACGTCCAGCACGCGCGCGGAGGAGAGGCGCCGGCCCTGCTCGGGCCCCGCGGCCGTCTCGGATGCCTCGGCCCGGTCCGCACTCATGACAACCCCTGCTTCCGCAGCTCGGTGGCGAGTTCGTACAGGCCCGCGAGGTCCATGCCCTCGGCGAGCAGCGGCAGTTCGTGCAGCGGCAGCCCCAGCTCGGCCAGGACCGCGCGCTGCTCCTGCTCCAGCGCGTACCGCTCGGCGTACTCCGCGGCCTGGGCCAGCAGCGGGTCCACCAGCTTCTCGGCGTTCCCGCCGCGCCGGGCCCCGCCCAGACCGGCCGCCGAGAGCGCCTGTGCAACCGATGAACGCTCCACGGTCCGTACGAGTTCCAGATCGGCCGCGTCCAACACCTCCGGCCGGACCATGTTCACGATGACCCGGCCCACCGGAAGCCGGGCCGCGCGCAGTTCGGCGATGCCGTCGGCGGTCTCCTGGACCGGCATCTCCTCCAGCAGCGCCACCAGGTGCACCGCCGTCTCCGGAGACTTCAGCACCCGCATGACGGCCTGCGCCTGATTGTGTATCGGGCCGATCTTCGCGAGGCCCGCCACCTCGTCGTTGACGTTCAGGAAGCGGGTGATGCGGCCCGTCGGCGGGGCGTCCATGACGACGTAGTCGTACACGAACCGCCCGGACCTGTCCTTGCGGCGCACGGCCTCGCACGCCTTGCCGGTCAGCAGGACGTCTCTCAGCCCGGGCGCGACGGTGGTGGCGAAGTCGATCGCGCCGAGCTTCTTCAGGGCCCGGCCCGCGCCGCCGAGCTTGTAGAACATCTGGAGGTAGTCCAGAAGGGCCAGTTCGGGGTCGATCGCGAGGGCGTACACCTCGCCTCCGCCCGGAGCGACCGCGATCTTCCGCTCCTCGTAGGGAAGTGCTTCTGTCTCGAAGAGTTGTGCGATTCCCTGCCGGCCCTCGACCTCCACGAGAAGCGTCCGCTTCCCCTCGGTCGCGAGGGCCAGCGCGAGTGCGGCGGCGACCGTCGTCTTTCCGGTCCCGCCCTTGCCGCTGACGACCTGGAGCCTGCTCACGTCTTCGAGCCTAACCAGTCCCGCCGACACTCACGCGGGAGGCTGTGGACAACGGGGGCCGTGGTGGGCCGCCGGGCCCCCGGGTCGCAGCGGCTACAGTCGCCCCCATGACCAAGAAGTGGGAATACCAGACCGTGCCGCTGCTCATCCATGCCACCAAGCAGATCCTGGACAGCTGGGGCGATCAGGGTTATGAGCTCGTGCAGGTCGTGCCGGGTCCGAACCCGGAGTCGCTCGTGGCCTACCTCAAGCGCGAGAAGCAGGAGAAGCCGGCGTGAGCGCGGTCGAGACCAAGCTGGCCGAACTGGGCCTGACCCTGCCGGCCGTCGTGCCGCCGCTGGCCGCCTACCAGCCGGCCGTGCAGTCCGGCGTGTACGTTTACACCGCCGGCCAGCTGCCGATGGTGGAGGGCAAGCTGCCGGTCACCGGCAAGGTGGGCGCCGAGGTCACGCCGGAGGAGGCCAAGGAGCTGGCCCGCACCTGCGCGCTGAACGCACTGGCCGCCGTGAAGTCCGTCGTCGGTGACCTGGACCGCATCGCGCGCGTGGTGAAGGTCGTCGGCTTCGTTGCCTCGGCGTCCGACTTCACCGGGCAGCCGGGTGTCGTCAACGGCGCCAGTGAACTGCTCGGCGAGGTCCTGGGCGACAAGGGCGTGCACGCCCGCAGCGCCGTCGGTGTCGCGGTGCTGCCGCTGGACGCGCCGGTCGAGGTCGAGATCCAGGTGGAACTCGCTCAGTAACCCCCCTGACCTCGGGTACCTCTCGAACATTCGCCCTACACGGGATAGCCTCCGGCCATGGCGAACGGTCAGTGGTATCCCCCGGAGTGGCCCGACCGCATCCGCGCGCTCGCGGCAGGCACGCTCACCCCGGTGACCCCCAGGCGCGCGGCCACGGTGCTGCTGCTGAAGGACACGCCCGCCGGTCCGGTCGTCCACATGCTGCGCAGACGCGCCTCCATGGCCTTCGCCGGAGGCGCGTACGCGTATCCCGGAGGCGGTGTCGACCCGCGTGACGACGACCGCCAGATCCGCTGGGCGGGCCCCGCGCGCGCGTGGTGGGCCGACCGGCTCGGCGTCGACGAGGCGGGCGCCCAGGCGATCGTCTGCGCCGCCGTACGGGAGACCTACGAGGAGGCCGGCGTCCTGCTCGCCGGACCCGACCCCGACTCGGTCGTCGGCGACACCACGGGCGACGACTGGGAGGCCGACCGCGCCGCCCTGGTCGCGCGCGAGCTGTCCTTCGCCGAGTTCCTCGACCGGCGCGGCCTGGTGCTGCGCTCGGACCTGCTGGGCGCGTGGGCCCGCTGGATCACCCCGGAGTTCGAGGCCCGCCGCTACGACACCTGGTTCTTCGTGGCCGCCCTCCCCGAGGGGCAGCGCACCCGGAACGCCTCCACGGAGGCCGACCGCACGGTGTGGATCCGTCCCGAGGAGGCCGCCGCCGGGTACGACAGGGGCGAGCTGCTGATGATGCCGCCCACCATCGCCACCCTGCGCCAGCTGCTGCCGTACGGCAGCGCGGCGCAGGCGCTGGCCGGCGCGCCCGCGCGCGACATGACCCCGGTGCTGGCCCGGGCCCGCCTGGAGGACGGCGGGATCGTCCTGTCCTGGCCCGGGCACGACGAGTTCACCAAACACGTCCCGACCGCCCCGACGCCCGCCCGGACCACCGGTGGAGGCCCCGCATGACCGACGCAAGCGTGCTGCCGGGCCAGCCCCGGGGCGAGGTCTCCTCCGGCCCGGCCACCGAACGCGCGGTCAACGTCCTCGCGCCGAACGCCTCCGCGATGACCCTGGACGGCACGAACACCTGGATCGTCGCCGAGCCCGGCTCCGACCTGGCCGTGGTGATCGACCCCGGTCCGCTGGACGACGGCCACCTGCGCAACGTCGTGGACACGGCCGAGAAGGCCGGCAAGCGCATAGCCCTGACCCTGCTCACCCACGGCCACCCCGACCACGCCGAGGGCGCCGCCCGGTTCGCCGAGCTGACCGCCACGCGCGTGCGTGCCCTCGACCCGGCGCTGCGGCTCGGCGACGAGGGCCTGGCCGCCGGTGACGTGATCACCGTCGGCGGCCTGGAGCTGAGGGTGGTGCCGACCCCCGGGCACACCGCGGACTCGCTGTCCTTCCATCTGCCGGCCGACCGGGCCGTGCTGACCGGCGACACCGTCCTGGGCCGCGGTACGACGGTCGTGGCGCACCCCGACGGCCGGCTCGGCGACTACCTGGACTCGCTGCGGCGGCTGAGGTCCCTGACGGTGGACGACGGCGTGCACACCGTCCTGCCGGGCCACGGGCCGGTCCTGGAGGACGCGCAGGGCGCCGTGGAGTTCTACCTCGCCCATCGCGCCCACCGGCTCGCCCAGGTGGAGACCGCGGTCGAGGACGGCTACCGCACGGCGGCCCAGGTCGTCGCCCACGTCTACGCCGACGTGGACCGTTCGCTGTGGCCCGCGGCGGAGCTGTCGGTGCGCGCGCAGATGGACTACCTGAGCGACCACGGGCTGATCTAGGGCCTGCCGTTCGGCTCACGCCGGGCTGGTCCGCCTGGGCCGGCCTGAGCCGAGGGGAAGGCCCTGGTCCGGGCGCGGTGCCTTCACGCCGTGCACGCGCGCGTACTCGGCGGCGAGCCAGGGGCCCAGGTCGTCGACGTACGACCGCAGCACCGCCGGGTCGCCGGCCGGCTCGTAGCCGTACCGGGCCGCCGTACGCAGCTGCGCGGCCCGCACGGGGTGGTAGGCGCCGAACACCTCGGCCATCTCGTGCAGGTCGCTGGTCCAGCCCTGCCAGCGGGGCATGACGAGCGTGAAGGCCGTGCGGACGAGGTGGCGGGACATGAACCGGACGAGCGGCCGGCGGGCCTCCTCGGTGTCCTCCGCCCGCGCGATCCGTTCCCGCCAGCGGGGCAGCCACCGCGCGAGGTCGCCGTTGGTCTCGCGGGCCAGCAGGGAGTCGGGGCGGTAGCGGGGCAGGCGGGCGGCGAGGTCGTCGCCGAGCAGCGGGGTGCACAGGCAGGCGACGAACCAGCCCAGGTCGTACCGCTCCAGGTCGCTCAGCAGCCGCTCCCGGCCGTGGAGCAGGGTGCCGACGCCGTCGATCTGCGGGAACTCCCGGTCGAGCGCCTCCCCGAGGGCCTGTACGGCGGCCCGGTCGGCGTCGGCCGGTTCCTCGCACAGGGCGATCAGCAGGTCCAGGTCGCTGCGTCCCACGCGCGCGGTGCCGCGCGGGATCGACCCGTAGAGGTAGGCGCTGTGCAGGCGGGTGCCGAAGACGGCCGGCAGCCGGTCGCGGACGGCGGCCACGACCGGACGGAAGACGGGCTGCACGCGCGCGAGGGAGCCTTCGCGGGTCAGTCGGCCCTGGGCGTCGAGGCCTCTGGGGACGGGGAGCACGGTCATGCGCCCACCGTGCCGTCCCCGGCGGACCGGGGCAGCCGGATTTCGGCCCGGGCGGGCCCGGGGGCATGACGACGGGGGCCGGCTTGCGGGAAGCGGGCCCCGTGTCGTACGGCCGGGAACGGCGTCAGCGCGAGCGCTTGGCGAGCCGCTCCACGTCCAGCAGGATCACGGCCCGCGCCTCCAGGCGGAGCCACCCGCGCTGGGCGAAGTCCGCCAGCGCCTTGTTCACGGTCTCGCGGGAGGCGCCCACCAGCTGGGCCAGTTCCTCCTGGGTGAGGTCGTGGACGACGTGGATGCCCTCCTCGGACTGCACGCCGAAGCGGCGGGAGAGGTCCAGCAGGGCGCGTGCCACACGGCCGGGGACGTCGGAGAAGACCAGGTCGGACATGGCGTCGTTGGTCTTGCGCAGACGGCGCGCGACGGCGCGCAGCAGGGCGCCGGCCACCTCGGGGCGGGCGTTCAGCCAGGGCTGGAGGTCGCCGTGGCCGAGGCCGAGCAGCTTCACCTCGGTCAGCGCGGTCGCGGTGGCCGTACGGGGGCCCGGGTCGAACAGCGACAGCTCACCGATCAGCTCGCCGGGGCCGACGACGGCGAGCATGTTCTCGCGGCCGTCGGGGGAAGTGCGGTGCAGCTTGACCTTGCCCTCGGTGACGACGTACAGCCGGTCCCCGGGGTCTCCCTCATGGAACAGGGAGTCGCCGCGTGCCAGGGTCACCTCACTCATGGAGGCGCGAAGCTCCGCGGCCTGCTCGTCGTCGAGTGCCGCGAAGAGCGGGTTGCGCCGCAGAACGTCGTCCACGAGTTCTCTCCTTGTCGACCTGCTCAGGGGATCTTGCTCCCCCATGTGCCAGGGGACCGTGTTCCCCATTTTGCCGGACGGTCCAAACAGTGTGATCTGTCACAAGGATGCCGCACAGGTGTCCCGGGGTAAGCGTCAGGGGTCCGATCGGGGGCCGCTGCGCGGGGTCCGGGGCGGATGTCGGTGCCGGGCTTTAGGCTGGCCGGGTGTCCAAATCGCCGGTGAGAGCACAGGACAAGGGGGCTGGGCGGGTGGTTGCACGTCATGATTCCGCTGTGGGCGAACAGAGCCCCGGAGGAAGTAATAAAAAAGGCAAATCAGCCAAAAAGGTACCCGCCGCCGTGAAGAAGGCCGCCGCCGTCGAAAAGCCCGCCAAGAAGGCCGCGCCCGTCAGGAAGACGGCCGTCCGGCCACCGTCCGGCGAGTCCCCCACCGCGCTGGTCCGCCGCGCCCGCCGCATCAACCGCGAGCTGGCCGAGGTGTACCCGTACGCCCACCCCGAGCTGGACTTCGAGAACCCCTTCCAGCTGGTGGTCGCCACCGTGCTGTCGGCCCAGACCACCGACCTGCGCGTCAACCAGACCACGCCGGCGCTCTTCGCCAGGTACCCGACCCCCGAGGACCTCGCCGCGGCCGTCCCGGAGGAGGTCGAGGAGATCCTGCGGCCCTGCGGCTTCTTCCGGGCCAAGACCAAGTCGGTCATAGGGCTCTCCAAGGCGCTCGTGGAGAACTTCGGCGGCGAGGTGCCCGGAAAGCTGGAGGACCTGGTCACGCTGCCCGGTGTCGGCCGCAAGACCGCCTTCGTCGTCCTCGGCAACGCCTTCGGCCGGCCCGGGATCACCGTGGACACCCACTTCCAGCGGCTGGTCCGGCGCTGGCGGTGGACCGACGAGACCGACCCCGACAAGATCGAGGCCGCGGTCGGCGCGCTCTTCCCGAAGAGCGACTGGACCGACCTGTCCCACCACGTGATCTGGCACGGCCGCCGCATCTGCCACGCCCGCAAGCCCGCCTGCGGCGCCTGCCCCATCGCCCCGCTCTGCCCGGCCTACGGCGAGGGCGAGACCGACCCGGAGAAGGCCGCCAAGCTGCTCAAGTACGAGAAGGGCGGCTTCCCCGGCCAGCGGCTCAAGCCCCCGCAGGCCTACCTCGACGCGGGCGGCAGGCCGGCGCCGCCACTGGGCGCCGCGTGACGGAACGATCCCGGGGGTCCCGGGCGTTGGAGAGGGCAGAGCGGCGGGGGTGGCGATGAGGGCAAGTGAGACACAGGGCGGTTCGGTGACGTTCAGCAGGGAAGGGCTGCCGGACTGGCTGGAGCCCGTCGTGCGCGCCGCCGACACGATCCAGCCGCTCCAGCTGAGCAGCTTCCTGCCGCCGGAGAACGGCTCGGGACGGCAGTCTGCCGTGCTGATCCTGTTCGGCGAGGGCGAGCGCGGCCCGGAGCTGCTGCTCATGGAGCGCGCCGGCTCGCTGCGTTCGCACGCCGGCCAGCCGTCCTTCCCGGGCGGCGCGCTGGATCCGGAGGACGGCGATCCGCAGCGCGAGGGACCGCTGCGGGCCGCGCTGCGCGAGGCGGAGGAGGAGACCGGGCTCGACCCGTCCGGCGTGCAGCTCATCGGCGTGCTGCCGAGGCTGTACATCCCGGTCAGCGGCTTCGTCGTCACGCCCGTGCTCGGCTGGTGGCGCAAGCCCAGCCCGGTCGGCGTGGTCGACCCGAACGAGACGGCGCGGGTCTTCACCGTGCCCGTGGCGGATCTCACGGACCCCGCCAACCGCGCCACCGCCGTCCACCCCAGAGGCCACAGCGGTCCGGCATTCTTGGTCGAATCGGCCCTGGTGTGGGGTTTCACGGCAGGGGTGATCGACCGGCTGCTGCACTACGCGGGCTGGGAGCGGCCCTGGGACCACGGGAAGCAGGTCCCGCTCGACTGGCACGCATGACAGGGTGTCGTACGTGAACGTGCTGGACATCCTGTTGCTGGTCGCGGCCGTGTGGTTCGCGGTGGTGGGGTACCGCCAGGGCTTCGTCGTCGGCATCCTGTCGGTGATCGGGTTCCTGGGCGGCGGCCTCGTCGCCGTGTACACGCTGCCCGTCGTCTGGGACGCCGTGACCGGCCAGGCGGAGGTCGGCACCACCGCCGCCGTCGTGGCCGTCGTCGTGGTCATCGTCTGCGCCTCCATCGGCCAGGCCCTGACCACCCACCTCGGCAACAAACTGCGCCGGTACATCACCTGGTCCCCGGCCCGCGCCCTGGACGCCACCGGGGGCGCGCTGGTCAACGTCGTGGCCATGCTCCTGGTCGCCTGGCTGATCGGCTCCGCCCTGGCCGGCACGACCCTGCCCACGCTCGGCAAGGAGGTCCGGGGCTCCAAGGTGCTCCTCGGCGTGTCCCGGGCGCTGCCCGCGCAGGCCGACACCTGGTTCGCCGACTTCTCCGCCGTCCTCGCGCAGAACGGCTTCCCGCAGGTCTTCAGCCCGTTCGCCAACGAGCCGATCAAGGACGTGGAGCCGCCCGACCCGGCCCTCGCCGGCAGCCCGGTGGCCTTCCACGCCCAGCGGTCCATCGTCAAGGTCACCGGCACCGCGCAGAGCTGCGGCAAGGTCCTGGAGGGCAGCGGCTTCGTCTTCGCCGACCGCCGCGTCATGACCAACGCGCACGTCGTCGGCGGTGTGGACGCGCCGCGGGTGCAGATCGGCGGCGAGGGCCGCAAGTACGACGCGAAGGTCGTGCTGTACGACTGGAAGCGCGACATCGCGGTACTCGACGTACCGGACCTGAGGGCGAAGGCGTTGCGGTTCACCGACCGGGACGCGTCCGGTGGTGCCGGCGCGATCGTCGCGGGCTTCCCCGAGAACGGCTCGTACGACGTGCGTGCCGCGCGCGTGCGCGGGCGCATCACGGCCAACGGCCCGGACATCTACCACCGCGGCACGGTCCGCCGCGACGTCTACTCGCTGTACGCCACCGTCCGCCAGGGCAACTCCGGCGGCCCCCTGCTCACACCGGACGGCAAGGTGTACGGCGTGGTGTTCGCCAAGTCCCTCGACGACGCGGACACCGGTTACGCCCTGACGGCGGACGAGATCCAGCCCGACGTGCGGCGGGGGCGTACGGCGAACGAGCAGGTGGGTACGGACAGCTGCGCCCTGTGAGGACGGTGGCGCTCAGTCCCGCGTGTGGCGCAGGCGCACCGAGACCCAGCGGGCCCGGCGGCGCAGGATGCGCGGGATCCCCACCCGGGGGTCCGCTTCCGCGAGTTGCGGGGTGCCTCGCTGAGGCGTGCTCAGGCCCGTGGCCGAGCGGCGGTTGCGGGGTGCGTCACTGTAGTCGTGCGTCCAGCCCATACCCGGACGTGTGCCCCCGCCCCAAGGTCGATAACCGCCCGCGCGGCCCCCAATTGGCCTATGCGGCGGGCATGTGGCCGTTCGGGGGACGAGTGTTCAGGAACCGGGTACTCCGCGCACCGTACCGTCACCGGTCGGGCTCGGGATCCTTCAGCCAGTTGACCAGTTCGGTGGAGAACGCCGCCGGGTCCTCCTCGTGCGGGAAGTGGCCGAGGCCGTCGAACAGCCGCCAGCGGTAGGGCGCTTCGACGTACTCGCCCGAACCGGCCGCGCTGCGCGTGCGCGTCACCGGGTCCAGCGAGCCGTGCAGATGCAGCGTCGGCACCCGCACGGGCCGCTTCATCCGGCGGTAGAACTGCACGCCGTCCGGGCGGCCCAGGGAGCGCACCAGCCAGCGGTACGGCTCGATCGCGCAGTGCGCGGTGGAGGGGATGCACATCGCCCGCTGGTACGTCTCCACCGCCGCGTCCTCCGGCAGCCGCGGCCCGGACCAGTCCCGGATCAGCCGGCCCACCAGCGCGCCGCCGTCCGCGGTCAGTTGGCGCTCGGGGAGCCACGGCCGCTGGAACCCCCAGACGTAGGAGTTGGCGGCCGTCTGCCGGGCGTCGCGCAGCATCGCCGCGCGCCAGCGCCGCGGATGGGGCATGGAGACCACGGCCAGGCGCCGGACCAGCTTGGGCCGCATGACCGCCGCCGTCCACGCCAGATAGCCGCCGAGGTCGTGACCGACCAGGGCGGCGTCCGGTTCGCCGAGCGAGCGGATGACACCGGTGACGTCCAGCGCGAGGTTGGCGGGGTCGTACCCGCGGGGTGTGCGGTCGCTGCCGCCGACACCCCGCAGGTCCATCGCCACCGCCCGGTAGCCCGCGTCGGCGAGCGCGGTCAGCTGGTGCCGCCACGTCCACCAGAACTGCGGGAAGCCGTGCAGGAGCAGCACCAGGGGACCGTCGCCGAGTTCGGCGATGTGGAAACGCGCGCCGTTCGCGGCGACGTCCCTGTGGATCCAGGGGCCTTCGATCCGTACGGCCGAGGGGGCGGCGGGTTCCGTCATGACGACGAGCGTGCCACAGCCTCGATGGCCGCGGGAGTCTGCTCCCCGGTCAGCTCCGGGCGCCGCGGATGCGGCTTGGCGTTCTGCAGCACGCCCGCGGACTGCTTCATCGAGGCGGCCACCTTCTGCGGGCCCCGGCCCTTCTTGGCCTTCTTCGCGAACGTCACGCCGAGCAGCGCGAGGAATCCGGCGACGAGCACGTTGGCCGCGAAGGACAGCAGGAAGCAGACGGCCAGGTTCCAGCCGCTCCAGGTCCTGATGCCGTACGCCAGCGCGAAGTTGAGCATCGGCAGGGAGAACACCAGCACCGCGCCGGCGACGGAGAACGCCCCGCCGCTCACCGCGCCGCGCTTCACGTCCTGCTTGAGCTGGGCCTTGGCCAGTGCGATCTCGTCGTGCACCAGCGCCGACAATTCGGTCGTCGCCGAGGCGAACAGCTGGCCGATGCTGCGTTCGGCGCCGACCGGGCTGCCGTCGGGTGCGCTCATCGCGATCTCCCTCTGAGGTCTCTCGTCATCGTCTTGCGTACCGTCTTGGTTTGTACCGTCTCGTCAGATCATGCCGGACGGTCGTCCCCATCGCCTGCCCCGCCCGGCACTTCCGCAAGACCGTGGCGCGCCTCGGCCGTCCGCTCGGCCGCCAGCCGCCGGTGTTCGGCGGCCTTGCGCTCGTGGATCTCGGCCATGCGCAGGTGGTACGCCGGATCGTCCTGCTCGTACACGTCGGGGATGCCGTCGAGGTCCTCGTCGCGCTCCTCGGCCTCGCACAGCCTGCGGTACTCGGCGTTGCGCAGCTTCAGCAGCACGGTGGCGCACACCACCGCGATCAGCGAGCCGGTGAGGACGGCCGCCTTCACCTCGTCGGTCAGTACGGCGTCGCCGGCGAAGGCCAGCTCGCCGATGAGCAGGGAGACCGTGAACCCGATGCCGGCGAGGGACGCCACCGCGAACAGGTCGGCCCACCGCAGGTCCTCGCTCAGCTCCGCCCGGGTGAAGCGGGCGGTCAGCCAGGTGCCGCCGAAGATGCCGGCGGTCTTGCCCACGACCAGGCCCAGGACGACGCCGAGCGTCTCGGGTCTGGTGAACACGTCCGCGAGGGCCCCGCCGGATATCGACACACCGGCGCTGAAGAGCGCGAACAGCGGTACGGCGAGCCCGGCCGACAGGGGCCGCACCAGATGCTCGATGTGCTCGCCCGGCGCGTGCTCCTCACCTTCCCGGGTGGTGCAGCGCAGCATCAGGCCCATCGCCACGCCGGCGATGGTGGCGTGCACGCCGCTGTTGTACATCAGCGCCCAGACGACGACCCCGAGCGGTACGTACACGTACCAGCCGCGTACGCCCTTGCGCAGCAGCAGCCAGAAGACGGCGAGGCCGGCGGCGGCCCCGCCGAGCGCGGCGAAGTTCAGCCGGTCGGTGAAGAACACGGCGATGATCAGAATCGCGAAGAGGTCGTCGACCACCGCGAGGGTGAGCAGGAAGGCGCGCAGGGCGCTGGGCAGGGAGGTGCCGATGACCGCGAGGACGGCGAGCGCGAAGGCGATGTCGGTGGCGGTGGGCACGGCCCAGCCCTGTGCGGAGCCGCCCCCGGCGAGGGTGGTGAGGGTGTAGACCAGCGCCGGTACGGCCATCCCGCACAGCGCGGCCACCACGGGCAGCACGGCCGCCTTGGGGTCGCGCAGGTCCCCGGCGACCAGCTCGCGCTTCAGCTCGATGCCGGCGACGAAGAAGAACACGGCGAGCAGGCCGTCGGCGGCCCAGTGGGCGACCGAGAGGTGGAGGCCGAGCGCGCCGGGGCCGAGGTGGAAGTGGCTGACCGTCTCGTAGCTGTCGCGCAGGCCGGGGATGTTCGCCCAGAGCAGCGCGGCCACGGCGGCGAGGAGGAGCAGGACACCGCCGACGGTCTCGGTGCGCAGCGCGTCCGTGACGAAGGTCCGCTCGGGCAGCGACAGACGGCCGAGGGCCTTGCGGGGGCTGGTGCGGGGCGCGGTCACGGGAGACCTCCGGGGGCAGGCGGAATTCACATGCCGACCAGACTTCCCGGCGCACCTGGCGTGCCGCGTCGAACGGCACTTTGCTTAGATTACCTAAAGTGCCGCGCGCCGGGTCCGGTGATCTTCACCGTAGACGCCCGGGGGCCACCCGGCACGTTCGCCGGCCGGGTGCCCCTCGGAGTGCCGTTCAGTCCTCGCTGGGCGCCGCGGGCAGCTTGGTCTGGATGAGGTCCATGACCGTGGAGTCCGTCAGCGTGGTCACGTCACCGAGCTGGCGGTTCTCGGCGACGTCCCGCAGCAGCCGGCGCATGATCTTGCCCGAGCGGGTCTTCGGCAGCTCCGCCACCGGCAGGACCCGCTTGGGCTTGGCGATCGGGCCGAGCGTGGCGCCGACGTGGTCGCGCAGCTCGCCGAGGAGCGCCTCGGTCTCCGAGGCCGTGCCGCGCAGGATCACGAACGCGACGATGGCCTGGCCGGTGGTCTCGTCCGCGGCGCCCACGACGGCGGCCTCGGCGACCGACGGGTGCGAGACGAGCGCGGACTCCACCTCGGTGGTGGAGATGTTGTGCCCGGAGACGAGCATCACGTCGTCCACCCGGCCCAGCAGCCAGATGTCGCCGTCGTCGTCCTTCTTCGCCCCGTCCCCGGCGAAGTAGGTGCCCTCGAAACGGGACCAGTAGGTGTCGATGAACCGCTGGTCGTCGCCCCAGATGGTGCGCAGCATCGACGGCCACGGCTCGGTCAGCACCAGGTAACCGCCGCCGCCGTTCGGCACCTCGTTCGCCTCGTCGTCGACGACGGTGGCGCTGATGCCGGGCAGCGGGCGCTGCGCGGACCCCGGCTTGGCCTCGGTGACGCCGGGCAGCGGCGAGATCATCATGGCGCCGGTCTCGGTCTGCCACCAGGTGTCCACGACCGGCGTGGTGTCGGCACCGATGTGCTTGCGGTACCAGATCCACGCCTCGGGGTTGATGGGCTCGCCCACCGAACCGAGGACGCGCAGGGAGGACAGGTCGAACTTGGCGGGGATGTCGTCGCCCCACTTCATGAACGTCCGGATCGCCGTCGGCGCGGTGTAGAGGATAGTGACCTTGTACTTCTGGATGATCTCCCAGAACCGGCCCTGGTGCGGGGTGTCCGGCGTGCCCTCGTACATCACCTGCGTCGCGCCGTTGGCCAGCGGGCCGTACACGATGTAGGAGTGCCCGGTCACCCAGCCGACGTCGGCCGTGCACCAGTACACGTCCGTCTCCGGCTTGAGGTCGAAGACCGCCCAGTGGGTGTAGGCCGCCTGGGTGAGGTAGCCGCCGGAGGTGTGCAGGATGCCCTTCGGCTTCCCCGTCGTGCCCGAGGTGTAGAGGATGAACAGCGGGTGCTCCGCTTCGAACGCCTCCGGGGTGTGCTCGGCGGACTGCCGGCCCACCACCTCGTGCCACCACAGGTCCCGCTCGCCGTCCCAGGCGACCTCCTGGCCGGTACGGCGCACCACCAGCACGTGCTCGACGTTGTCGACCTTGCCGATCGCCTCGTCCACGGCCGGCTTGAGTGCGGACGGCTTGCCGCGCCGGTAGCCGCCGTCGGCGGTGATGACGACCTTGGCGTCCGCGTCCTTGATCCGGGTCGCCAGCGCGTCCGCCGAGAAGCCGCCGAAGACGACCGAGTGGGCGGCGCCGATCCGGGCCGAGGCCAGCATCGCGATCGCGGTCTCCGGGATCATCGGCATGTAGATGGCGACCCGGTCGCCCTTGCGCACGCCCAGCTCCAGCAGGGCGTTGGCGGCCCGGGAGACCTCGTCCTTCAGCTCGGCGTAGGTGATCGCGCGGCTGTCCCCGGGCTCGCCCTCGAAGTGGATGGCGACGCGGTCCCCGTGTCCGGCCTCCACGTGCCGGTCCACGCAGTTGTACGCGACGTTCAGCTCGCCGTCCTTGAACCACTTCGCGAACGGCGGGTTCGACCAGTCCAGCGTCTCGGTCGGTTCCTTGGCCCAGGTCAGCCGGCGGGCCTGCTCGGCCCAGAAGCCGAGCCTGTCAGCCTTGGCCTGTTCGTACGCCTCCGCGGTGACGTTGGCGTGCGCCGCCAGGTCGGCGGGCGGCGCGAACCTGCGTTCTTCCTTGAGCAGGTTGGCCAGGCTCTCGTTGCTCACGACATCTCCCTTTCCAAGGGTGTCCGTTGTGTCCCAGGCCACAGCTCATCAGACGCGGGGGGCCGATGACAAGGGTCGACGGCAAAATTGGTTTAGACCTGTCCGGGACTGATGGTCCCGGACCTTCCGTGTGCCTCCTCACCTCCGCCGACGCCTTCCGGGACATCCTCGAACACCGTTGCTCCATCCGTTCGTGCGAGCAGGTACGCCTGTGCCTCGCCCACGTGGAAATACATGCCGTGCAGCTCCAGCTCCCCCCTGGCCAGCGCCCGGGCGACCGTCGCGTGCGCGCGCAGGTGCGCCAGCTGCTGGACCACGTTGGCCAGGCACAGCCGTTCCACCGCGTCCGCGGGGGCCCGGCCGGCCAGCCGGGGCCGGTCGCCGAGGTCGCCGGCCGTCCGCGCCAGGCTCGGCAGCCCGTGCCGCAGCCACCTGCCCAGCGAGCTGTCCGACCGGCCGGTCCCGCTGGTCAGCAGCGCCTGCATCGCCCCGCACCCCGAGTGGCCGCACACCGTGATGGAGCGCACCCCGAGTACCTCCACCGCGTACTCGATGGCGGCGGCCACCGAGTCGTCGCCGTGCTTCTCGCCCGGCGGCGGCACCAGGTTGCCGACGTTGCGGACGACGAACAGGTCGCCGGGACCACTGGCCGTGATCATCGACGTGACGAGGCGGGAGTCGGCGCAGGTCAGGAAGAGCTGGGACGGCCGCTGGCCCTCCCGGGCGAGCCGCGCCAGCTCCTCCCGCACCAGCGGGGCGGTGTTCCGCTGGAACGAGCTGATCCCACGGGCCAGTTCCCGGCCGGCCTCCTGCCCGGCCGCCGCGGCGGGGGCCGCGGCGAAGCAGGACTGGTGGTTGCGCCAGGGGGTCCAGGGGCGGCACCGGCACTCGGTTGCCGGGGCCCGCTCGGCGGTCCGGATCCCGCCACGCCGGCCCGCCAGGTCGGCCGTGCCGCCCCGCGCGGAGTGGGAGCTGCGCCAGTCCTGCAGTGACTCGTACGCCGCGTGGTCCATGAACGAACCGTCCAACTCCACGACGGCGTGGGCGCCTTGGGGTACGAGATGCAGGGTCCGGCTGAGCCGGGGCACCGCGAGGAAGGTCAGCTGACCTCGGATCTGTACGTGATGGACTCCTTCCTTCTCCTCGTGGGTGATGCGGGTGCGGGCGAGGCGGTGCAGGGCCAGGGCGACCGCCACGGCGATCCCGAGGAGCACGCCCTGCAGGACGCCGAGGGCCACCACGCCGAGGGTGGTCGCGGCGTAGACCGGCACTTCGCGGTGGCGTGTCACCGTGCGGATGTGGTGCAGGGACACCATCTGGATGCCGACGGCCATCACCAGGGCGGCGAGGGAGGCGAGCGGGATCTCCTCCAGGACCGGGACCATCAGCAGCGCGGCGACTACTACGAGAACGCCGTGCAGCATCGTGGAGTTCCGGCTGACCGCACCGGATTTCACATTCGCGGTACTGCGTACGGCCACGCCCGCGATCGGCAGTCCGCCGAGGGCCCCGGAGACGATGTTGGCGGCACCCTGGCCGAGCAGCTCGCGGTCCAGGTCGGAGCGGCCGACGTGGGACTGCGGGCCGGGCCGGGCGGCGACCAGCTTGTCCACGGCCACCGCGCCGAGCAGCGACTGCACGCTGCACACCAGGGTGGTGGTGAGCACGGCGGCCGCGATGCCGAGCGCCGGGCCCTCGGGCAGTCCGGCCAGGGCGTGACTGTGCCAGGACGGCAGCTCCACCCGGGGCAGGGTCAGGCCGGCGAAGGCGGCGGTAAGGGAGGCGCCGGTGACGGCGACGAGGGCGGCCGGCACCCGGCGCAGCAGCCGCCCCGCCCGGCCGGGCAGGCGCGGCCAGGCCATGAGCAGGGCCAGGGTCAGGGTGCTCATGGACACGGCGGCCGGGTCCAGGCGGACCAACTGGGCGGGCAGCTGGCGCAGGTTGGCGAGGACGGAGCTGTCCGGGCTGCCGCCCAGGACGATGTGCAGCTGGGCCACGGCGATGGTGAGGCCGATGCCGGCGAGCATGCCGTGGACCACGGCCGGGCTGACCGCGAGAGCGCCGCGCGCCACCCGCAGGCAGCCGAGGCCGAGCTGGGCCAGACCGGCGAGGACGGTGATGCCGCAGGTCACCCGCCAGCCGTAACGGTGGATCAGATCGGCGGTGACCACGGTGAGTCCGGCGGCGGGGCCGCTGACCTGCAGCGGGCAGCCCCCCAGCCGGCCGGCGACGATCCCGCCGACCGCGGCGGCGACCAGGCCGGCCTGGAGCGGGGCGCCGGTGGCCAGGGCGATGCCGAGAGACAGGGGCAGGGCGATCAGGAACACCGCGACGGCCGCGGACAGGTCGGCGCCCGCCACGCGGAAGCGGCGGGGTGCGGGTGCGGGTGCGGGGCTGTGCGGCGGGTGGGGTTGCTGGGTGTGAGGGGGTGCGCAGGCTGGCATGTTCCCGTCTCCTCCGGGGCGGCGCGGTCGCGGATTGGGTGGGACCCGCGGCGATGGGCGGGCTCGGTCGCGGCCGTGGGTCACGGCGTGCAGCGGCGGGATGGTTCAACGCTCGGTAAAAGAACCGTAATGGCACGTAAAGCCAGAGCATAGCTTTTAGGGGCAAACGGGGTAGATGATCGCCTACTGGAGTGAAGTAAGCAGTTCATCGGCTTGTCGTACTAATTCCTCCTCGGTCACGTGCGACCTTTGCGGCGCTGCCGGCGCAAGCCCGGCAGACCCGCAGAAAACGGCCCTCGTCAGCGTGTGCCTGAGAGAAGGAAGAAGGTGGGCGGAAGATGGCCGCCACCCAGAGGATCGCCGTCGGCGCCATGGTCGCCGCGGCCTGTGCGGCGTCGTTCGCCGGTTGCGCGACCGACTCCAGCGGCACGAAGGAAGGGGCGCCCGGCCCGGAGCAGGGGGCGCCGGCGCCGGGCAGCGTCCTGCGGCCGATCGGCGACGGATCGACCGCCTACACCGGATCCCAACCGCATCTGCCCCGGGCCGAGCGCCTGAGCCCCGGTCAGAAGCCCCCGCAGTTCGTCGTGTTCTCGTGGGACGGCGCGGGCGAGGACAGCCAGAAGCTGTTCTCGCACTTCCGCGAGGTCTCCAAGGAGAACAACGCGACGATGACCTACTTCCTGAGCGGCGTGTACCTGCTGCCGAAGGAGAAGCGCGAGCTGTACAAGCCGCCCCAGCACGCGCCGGGCAGCTCCGACATCGGCTTCAATGACGAGCAGGGCATCGCCGACACCCTGGAGCAGGTACGGCTGGCCTGGCAGGAGGGCAACGAGATCGGCACCCACTTCAACGGCCATTTCTGCGGGCCCGACGGCGGGGTCGGCACCTGGTCGGTGGAGGAGTGGGAGAGCGAGATCGCCCAGGCCAAGAAGTTCGTGAAGTCCTGGCGGACCAACAGCGGCATGAAGCAGGCGGCCCCGCTCCCCTTCGACTACGACAGGGAGCTGATCGGCGCCCGCACCCCCTGCCTGGAAGGGCAGAAGAACTTCATGAAGGCCGCCCGCCGGCTGGGCTTCCGCTACGACTCCAGCGGAGTGAACAACCAGGTCTGGCCCAAGAAGAAGCAGGGCCTGTGGGACCTGTCCATGCAGCTGGTGCCCTTCCCGGGCCACACCTACGAGCAGCTGACCATGGACTACAACTTCATGGTCAACCAGTCCGGCACCCAGACCCAGGGCGACCCCGACAAGTTCGACTACTGGGGCGACCAGATGCGCGACGGCCTCCTCAAGGGCTTCTACCGGGCCTACGACGGCAACCGCGCGCCCCTCATCATCGGCAACCACTTCGAGTCCTGGAACGGCGGCACCTACATGCGCGCCGTCGAAGACGTGGTGAAGGAGGTGTGCACCAAGCCCGAGGTGCGCTGCGTCTCCTTCCACCAGCTGGCCGACTGGCTGGACGCCCAGGACCCGCAGACTCTGGCGAAGCTGCGCACCCTGAACGTGGGCGAGGCGCCCCGGCAGGGCTGGGCGTCCTTCCTTTCCGGCCGCCCGGCTCCGGCGCCCAAGGGCGTGCCCGGGGCGCCGGCGGACAGACTGTAGACGTCAGACCGACGTCGCCACACTCTCGCCGAGCACGAAGTGGGGGTCGACCTGCGCCGCCAGGTCGGCCCCGGTGCGCTCGTTGCCCCAGGACTCGGCGTTCTTCAGGTGGAAGTGCACCATCTGGCGGGTGTAGCGCTCCCAGTCGCGCCGCTCGTAGGTGGCGTCGACGGTGGCCCTGAGTGTCTCCAAGGCGCGGGCGTTGGGCTCCTCCAGGAGGTCGAACCGGGGTGGCCGGCCCTTCTCCATGGCACGTACCCAGTCCGAGCGCCCGAGCGTCACCAGCAGGTCGTCGCCGACCTCCGCGCGCAGGAAGTCGATGTCGTCCGGCTCCTGGATCTTGTTGCCGACGACCTTCAGGGCGACACCGAAGTCGCGGGCGTACTCCTTGTACTGGCGGTAGACGGAGACCCCCTTCCGGGTCGGTTCGGCGACGAGGAACGTCATGTCGAAGCGGGTGAACATGCCGGAGGCGAAGGAGTCCGAGCCGGCCGTCATGTCGACCACGACGTACTCGTCGGGGCCGTCGACGAGGTGGTTCAGGAACAGCTCCACCGCTCCCGTCTTCGAGTGGTAGCAGGCGACCCCCAGGTCGGCGTCCGTGAAGGGGCCTGTAGCCATCAAACGGACGGCGCCGCCGTCGAGTTCCACCGGCCGCGCACAGGCGTCGTAGACCGGGTTGGGCTCGCTCACCCGGACCAGCCGGGACCCCTCGCCGGGCGGGGTCGTCTTGATCATCGTCGCGGCCGAGGCGATGCGCGGGTTGTGGCCGCGCAGGTAGTCCTTGATCAGCGGCAGCTGTTCGCCCATGGCGGGCAGTGCGGCCGCCTCCCGCTCGTCGAGCCCGAGCGCGGGACCGAGGTGCTGGTTGATGTCCGCGTCGATGGCGACCACGGGGGCGCCCGTGGCCACGAGGTGGCGGACGAAAAGGGAGGAGAGCGTGGTCTTGCCGCTGCCGCCCTTCCCGACGAAAGCAATTTTCATGTTCACCAAGAGTAGTCGGTCGATAGCTGTAAGTGTCACGGGGAAGTGAAGAAGACCACTCATTCGTGGGGTCGGCCGGTGGGGTGCGTAATGTCGTACTCATGAGTACGACAGGCGCGACCGCCGACCCGCTCGCGGCCCTGGGCTCGCTGCCCGGTGTGGCCGAGTCCGTGGAATCCGTGCGCAAGGCCGTGGACCGGGTCTACGGGCACCGGGTCATGCGGCGCCGCAGCAACGAGATCACCTCCGAGGCGGCCCTGCGCGGCGCCCGCGGCTCGGCGGCGCTCTCCGGCGCGGACTGGGCCCTGGAGGAGGTGCGCCGGCGTACCGACTTCAGTGTCGATCCCGAGGCCCGCGTCATGGGGGCGGCCCTGCGGCTCACCGCGGAGGCGGGGCAGCTGCTGTCCATCTGGCGCCAGTCACCCCTGCGGGTGCTGGCCCGGCTGCACCTGGTGGCCGCGGCGAGCGGGGACGACCAGGTCGGCAGGCCGCGCCAGGCCGGCGAACCGGTGGACGAGCCGCTGATCGAGCTGCCGCTGCCGGGCGCCGAGGAGGTCTCGGGCCGGCTGGAGGGGCTGGCGGACCTGATCATCGCGGGCACCTCCGCTCCCGCGCTGGTGACCGCCGCCGTGGTCCACGGCGAACTGCTCGCCCTGCGCCCCTTCACGTCCCACAACGGTCTGGTCGCGCGCGCGGCCGAGCGGATCGTGCTGATCGGCAGCGGCCTCGACCCGAAGGCGGTCTGCCCGGCCGAGGTCGGCCACGCCGAGCTGGGCCGCGCCTCCTACCTGGCCGCTCTGGACGGGTACGTCTCCGGCACCCCCGAGGGTGTGGCGGCCTGGATCGCCCACTGCGGCCGGGCCGTCGAGCTGGGCGTGCGCGAATCGACCGCGGTGTGCGAGGCGCTGCAGCGCGGCGCGGCCTGAGGGCGCTGCGGGACTCCGGTCCCGGAAATGGGCTGGGCGGGACGCCCGGAGAGGACTGCCGCGGGTCTCCCGGAAAAGGGTTGCGGCGGTACGAGTTCTCGTACCGCCGCTGGCATGCTCACCGGGTTACCAAGCGTCCTCGATATGCGCCCATCAGGTCGGGGAGCTTTGCCCGTCACCTGGTGCGGCTGGCCCGTAATCGACGGGTCGACGTCGCGTGGGTGCCTGGTGTTCATGCGGGGTCCGTGGGGCCAGTGCGTAGTGGTAGGTGATCCTCGCGGATGTCCCTTGGTCTCGCGGGCCTAACCTCTTTGTACCGCGAGTCGGGAGGAAGCGGAACCCCAGCCGCCACTTCTTTACTTTCACCTTCAAACAGGGTGAAACGGGCGCTCGTTCAGGCGGTGCCGCGTCGCCGGCTGGAGTACCAGACGAGGCCTGCGGTCGCCGCCGCCGCGCCTATGGCCGCCGCCGCGACCAGTGCGGGGCGGGGCGGGACGGAGAACCCGGGCAGCCGTTTCTTGAGCGGGACCGGACGGCGGAACTCCAGAACCGGCCACCCGCGCGAGAGTGCCTCGCGGCGCAGCGCGCGATCCGGGTTCACGGCGTGCGGGTGCCCGACCGTCCTGAGCATCGGCAGGTCGGTCGCCGAGTCGCTGTAGGCGTAGCAGCGGTCGAGGTCGTAGCCCTCGGAGCCGGCCAGCTCCCTGATGGCCTCGGCCTTGGTCGGGCCGTAGGCGTAGTACTCCACCTCGCCGGTGAAGCAGCCGTCCTCGCCGACCACCATGCGGGTGGCGACCACCCGGTCCGCTCCCAGCAGCTCGCCGATCGGCTCGACCACCTCGGCGCCCGAGGTGGACACGATCACCACGTCCCGGCCGGCCGCGTGATGCTCCTCGATGAGTGAGGCGGCCTCGTCGTAGATGATCGGGTCGATCAGATCGTGCAGGGTCTCGGCGACGATCTCCCGGACCTGCTGGACGTTCCAGCCGCGGCACAGTGCGGAGAGATACTCGCGCATGCGCTCCATCTGGTCGTGGTCCAGGCCGCCGGCGAGGAAGACGAACTGGGCATATGCGGTACGCAGCGCGGCCCTGCGGTTGATCAGCCCGCCTTGGTAGAAGGACTTGCTGAAGGTGAGCGTGCTGGACTTCGCAATGACCGTCTTGTCCAGGTCAAAGAAGGCGGCTGCGCGGGGCAAGGAGTGGTTTTCCACGCCCCTGAGCATAGGCGCCCACCATTCGGCGTAAGGTGGGGCGCGTGGGTTTGCCTGAGAGGGCTCTCGGGTACACCATGGAAGTCACGGATCGTTCGCGACCGTGCTAACCCGGCCCGACTCCTCCCCCCCCGAGTCGGCCGTGGGGACGACCCCCGCTCTCCCCCCCGGCGGGGGTCGTCGCATGTCCGGATGCGTTTTACCGCTCCTCCCCTCTCTCCGCGCGGCTGTACGGCCGGCTTCTCGCCGCCTTGGCCGCTCCTTTGCCATGCCCATGATTGCTCACTCAGGGTAATCGTCAGACTCCTCTCCGGAAGTCGCACACGGATCAGCACAGGGGTCACCGGTATGGGTGACGGAGATATTCACAGGCTCCGGCCTGTCCACAGTTTTCGAGCAAGATCCACATCATTTCGCGGATCGCTGCACCGTGATTCCAGCGCACTCCGGCCGCGGCGAGTTCATGGCCGGTTCCGATTGCCGGAGGGCGTATGGCCGGTTTCTGTCGGCCGTTCATATGGAGGCCGCTTGCCGGTTCTTCACACCTTTGGGAAACGCGCGGTCGCAGCGATCGCGCGGCCCGCGCAGCGAAGGGGGAACACCCGTGACCGGAACCGTCGCACACGATCCGCCGCCCGGCTCCGCAAGCAGGCCCGGACGGCCGCTCATCCTCACCGAGGACGCCGCTCTCCTGGACGATCTGCTGCGCCTGTGCGCGGCGGCGGGCGCCACACCCGAGGTACATCACGGCGTACCGGAATCCGACGACCGTTGGGCGACCGCGCCGCTCGTGCTCGTCGGTGACGACGCCGCCCGCCGGGTGCGCGGGGCCGCGCGCCGGCCCGGTGTGGTGCTGGTGGGCCGCGATCAGGACGACTCGGGGGTGTGGAAACGAGCCGTCCAGATCGGCGCCGACCACGTCCTGATGCTTCCCGACGGCGAGCCATGGCTGGTCGACCGCATCGCGGACGTCGCCGAGGGCATCGGCCGTCCGGCCCTCACCGTCGGGGTGATCGGCGGCCGGGGCGGGGCCGGCGCGTCCACGCTCGCGTGCGCCCTCGCCGTCACCTCCGCGCGCGAGGGACTGCGCACACTCCTGGTGGACGCCGATCCGCTCGGCGGCGGACTCGACGTACTCCTCGGCGGCGAGAGCGCCGAAGGACTGCGCTGGCCCGCCTTCGCCGCCTCCCGCGGCCGGGTCGGCGGCGGCGCCCTGGAGGAGTCGCTGCCCGAACTGCACTCCCTGCGCGTGCTCAGCTGGGACCGTGGCGACTGCGTCGCCGTACCGCCGCCCGCGGTCCGCGCGGTGCTGGCCGCCGCGCGGCGGCGCGGCGGCACGGTCGTGGTCGACCTGCCCCGCCGACTCGACGACGGGGTCGCCGAAGCCCTCGCCCAGCTCGACCTCGCCCTGCTCGTCGTCCCGGCCGAGCTGCGGGCGGTCGCGGCGGCCGGCCGCGTCGCCTCCGCCGTCGGCATGGTCGTGCGCGATCTGCGGGTGGCGGTCCGCGGGCCGTACGCACCCGGCCTCGACGACCACGAGGTGGCCCGGCTGCTCGCCCTGCCGCTGGCCGGTGAGGTGCCCGTCGAACCGGCGCTGCTGCGCCCGCAGGGCGGCGCCAAACCACCGGGCGCGACCGGACGCGGACCGCTCGCCCGTTTCTGCGCGCACTTCTGGGAGCGCGCCCTGGTCGAGGCGGGAGGCACCCGATGACCGTGCCGGGACTCGACCGGAGCGACGGCGCGGCCCTGCTCGACGGCGTCCGCCGCTGGCTCGCCGAGAGCGGCGCCGAACCCACCCCCGCGCGCGTGGCCCAGGCCCTGCGCGAACAGGGCCGCGTCCTCGGCGACGCGGAGGTGCTCGGCGCGGCCGAACACCTGCGCTCCGAACTCGTCGGCAGCGGCCCCCTGGAGCCGCTGCTCGCCGATCCGGACGTCACCGACGTCCTGGTCTCCGCCCCCGACCGGGTGTGGGTGGACCGCGGCGGCGGCCTGGAGCTGACGGCGGTGGCCTTCCCCGACGCGGCGGCCGTACGACGTCTCGCGCAGCGGCTGGCCGCCGTGGCCGGACGCCGGCTGGACGACGCCCGGCCCTGGGCGGACGCCCGGCTGCCCGACGGGACCCGGCTCCACGCGGTGCTGCCCCCGGTGGCCGTCGGCTGCACCTGCCTGGCCCTGCGGGTGGTGCGGCCCCGGGCCTTCACCGTCGAGGAGCTCGTCGCGGCCGGCACGGTGCCGCCCGGCGGCGACCGGATCCTGCGCGCGCTGGTCGAGGCGCGACTGTCCTTCCTGGTCAGCGGCGGGACCGGATGCGGCAAGACGACCCTGCTGAGCGCCCTGCTCGGGCTCGTCGGACCGGGTGAGCGCATCGTGCTCGCCGAGGACTCGGCCGAGCTGAGGCCGGACCACCCGCACGTCGTCCGGCTGGAGACCCGGCCCGCCAACCAGGAAGGCGCCGGCCTGGTCAGCCTGGAGGACCTGGTGCGGCAGGCGCTGCGGATGCGGCCGGACCGGCTGGTCGTCGGCGAGGTGCGCGGACCCGAGGTCGTGCACCTGCTCGCGGCCCTCAACACCGGCCACGAGGGCGGCTGCTGCACGGTTCACGCCAACGCCGCCGCGGACGTGCCGGCCCGCCTGGAGGCGCTGGCCACGGCCGCCGGACTGGACCGGGCAGCGCTCCACAGCCAGTTGGCGGCCGCCCTCTCGGTCGTGGTGCACCTCGTACGGGACCGGTCCGGGCGGCGCCGGATCGCCGAGGTGCACGTGCTGGAGCGGGACGGCACCGGGCTGGTGCGGACGGTACCGGCCCTGCGCTGGGGCGAGCGGGCGTTCGTGCGGGAGCGAGGGTGGGAGCGGCTGCGACAACTGCTGGGGGTGCCGGCCGAGTTCGGGAGCGCCTTCGCGAGGCCGCGGGCGCGGCTGCCGGAGTGACCGTCGGGTTCGGGACGACGACGGATGAGGTTCGAGGAGCGGGGAGAGGTGACCGGAATGGTCGGTGAAGCGTCCATGGGGGCCGCGCTGGTCTGCTGCGGTGCGTTGGCCTGGCTGCTGGGCGGGCGGCACCACGGGCTGCGGCGGGCACGGCTGCTGCTGGCCGGCGGCGGCGCGGTGGTGACGGGACCGCCTGTCTGGGAGGAGACCCTCGCGGAACTGCGGCGCCGGTGCGGCCGGTGGGGAGCCGAGTGGTGGGCGTTCGTCGCCGGGCTCGTGCTCGCCCTGCTGGGTGCCTCGCTGATTCCGGCCGTCGCGGGGGCGGCCGGGGTGCCGGTGCTCCGCCGGATGCGGCTGGCCCGGCAGGCCCGGCGGACCCGGGAGCGGCGGGCCGACGCGGTGATCTCCCTGTGCGGGGCGCTCGCCGGCGAGGTGCGGGCGGGACGGCAGCCGGGGGAGGCGCTGCTGCGGGCCGCGCGGGACTCCGGCGGGCTCGGCGACACACACGCGGCCGTGGTGGCGGCGGCACGGTTCGGCGGGGACGTGGCCGGCGCGCTCGCAGCGGCGGCGCGGCAGCCGGGCGCGGAAGGCCTGCTCGGACTCGCCGCGTGCTGGCGGGTGGCCGTGGACCAGGGCGCCGGGCTGGCGGCCGGCCTGGACCGGCTGGACGGGGCCCTGCGTGCCGAACGCGACCAGCGTGCCGATCTGCAAGCCCAGTTGTCGGGCGCCCGCGCCACCGTGCTGCTGCTCGCCGCGCTGCCCGCCCTCGGCCTGCTGCTCGGTTCGGCCATGGGCGCTGATCCCCTGCGGATTCTGCTGCACAGCGGGGCCGGCTTCGGCTGCCTGACGGCCGGGGTGCTGTTCGAGGTGGCCGGGATGTGGTGGGCGGTGTGGATCGTGCGGGCTGCGGAGGCGGTGTGAGGCAGGGACGTGGGAGGTGGCGCCCGGTGCGGATGTGGGTGCGGGTGTGGGCGATGGAAGGGCGGGCGGTATGAGGCCGGCGGTGTGCGAGACGGCAGGTGGAGGCGGAGGGAGGCAGTCGGTGGGTGACGCGGTGAGCAGTCCGGAGGCCGGGACGGCGGAGAGGGGGCGGGCGGTGTGAGCGGGGACGTTGTCCACAGGCTGGGGATGGCGGTGGCCGTCGTGACGGCCCTCGGATGGGCTGCCTGGCGGCTGGAGCTGGCGCGGCGTCGGCATCGGGCGCGGCGCCGGGTGGCCGAGCTGCTGGGGCTCGATGTGCCGACGGCCGGAGCGCCGTTCGTGATCCCCGGTGCCGTACGGCGGTGGCTGCCGGCGGTGGGAGCGGCGGGCGGTGCGTGGGTGCTGGTCGGCGGGGTCACCGGATGCCTGCTCGGGCTGGGCGTGGGGGCGGCGCTGTGGCGGTGGCGGGCCCGGCAGGCCTCCGCGGGGGAGCAGGAGGTGATCGACACCGCCGGGGCCGCGCGTCAACTCCCCCTCGCCGCCGACCTGCTGGCCGCCTGCATCGCGGCCGGTGCCGCTCCGGTGATCGCCGCCCAGGCGGTGGGTGAGGCGCTCGGCGGCCCTGTCGGCCAGGCGCTGGCACGCGGCGCGGCGGAGGTCCGGCTCGGCGGTGAACCGGCCCGCGCCTGGCGGAGCTTGGCGGCGCTGCCCGGCGCGGATGCGCTGGCCCGGCTGCTGGAGCGGGCCGACGAGTCCGGGATGCCCGCGGTCGGCCCGGTCTCCCGCCTCGCGTCGGACGCGCGCGCGGAGTGGGCCCGCACGGCGACGGCCCGGGCACGCCGGGCGGCCGTACTGATCTCCGCGCCGGTCGGCCTGTGCTTCCTGCCCGCGTTCATCGCGGTCGGGGTGCTGCCGGTCGTGATCGGACTGGCGGACGGGGTGAGGGGAGGGGGGTGAGGGGACGGGAGCGGGTCGGCAGACGGACATCAGGTAAACGCCCAGACGGCAACGGATCAGAACCTCACGGGGGTCGACATGTTCAGGAAGATCGCGGAGTTCGGGAAGTTCAGGAAGATCAGGAATGCAGCGGTCCGGTTGCGCGGGGCTTGCCGCCAGGACGCCGGAATGGTGACGTCCGAGTACGCCATGGGGATCATCGCGGCCGTCGCGTTCGCGGTCGTGCTCTACAAGGTCGTCAGCAGCGGTCAGGTCCAGGCGGAGCTGCAGGACATCGTGAAGAAGGCGCTCAGTGCGCGGATGTGAGCGAGGCGGTGACCGGGGGTTCGTGACCGCGGAGGCGGCCGTGGTGCTGTCCGTGCTGGTGGCGTTCACGATGGCGCTGGTCTGGGGGCTGCTCGTGGTGGCGGCGCAGATCGAGTGCGTGGACGCGGCCCGTGCGGGCGCCCGGGCCGCCGCCCGTCAGGACCCGGCCGACGCGGTGGTGACGGTGACCCGGGAAGCGGCACCGCGGGGAGCACGGGTGACCGTCACCCGCGAGGGTGACCGGGTCCACGTGACGGTGGTGGCCAGGCCGCCGGTGCTGACCGGGCTGCCGTTCGAGGTACGGGAGGAGGCTGTGGCGCTCGCCGAGGACACGGTCGGCGCGGCGCCGGGCGCGGGGGAGGTGGGGCCGTGAAGCGTGGGGGCGACGCGCGCGGGGGGTATGGAGGCGCCGGTGACGCGCGGCGGGCCGGATCCCCGCACAGGCGGTGGAAGGGCCGGCAGCGCGGCGGTGAGGCGCCGGGCAGCGGGGCTGGGGGCACGGGGCGGGGGCACGACTCCGATCGGGGGTCCGCCACCGTCTGGAGTCTCGGGGCGATCGCCGTGCTGTGCGTGGTGTTCGGTGCCGTGCTCGCGCTCGGGCAGGCCGTCGTCGTACGGCACCGGGCGGCCGGTGGCGCCGACCTCGCCGCGCTCGCGGCGGCGGACCACTGGGCGGAGGGCGGCGCGGCGGCCTGCGCCCGGGCCGAGCGGCTGGCTGCGGCCCAGGAGGTGCGGTTGGTGCGGTGCGTGATCGTGGGCGACACCTCGGAGGTGACGGCGGCCGCGGGACGGGGGCCGTTCACGGCGGAGGTCAGGGCGAGAGCGGGGCCACCGGGAGTGGCGGGGCTGGCGGGAGCCCCGGGGCTGGCGGGAGCGCAGGGGCCAACGGGAACGCCGGGGCCGGCGGGTGCGGCGAGTACGGCGGGGTCGGCGGGTGCGGCGGGTACGCCCTCGCCAGGCGTACCAGGCGGGGCCCGGGCCGCACCACCCGCCCTCCCGGGTGCGCGTGACACCCCGGCGCCGAGAGGTGCTGAGCAGCCCGGACGCTGATAGCCACCCGCCGCTAGCCGTCGGCCACGCACTGCCAGCCGCCAGTGCACTGCCAGCCACCAGCCGCGTGGGCAGCCACGTGGCAGGCGTGTGGGCAGCCGCGCGGCAGCCCCCGTCCGCCAGCCCACGGCACTTCCCCTGAGCCGCGTACGCCAGCCGCCGGCCGCCAGTCCCGCCTCCGCGCCCCGCCCCCGAGCCTTAGGTCCCCCGCCCCCGGCTCAGCCCTGACCCGGCTCCCCATCCCCGGTATCCCCCGGCGGCTTCTCCTCCGGTGCCCCCCGCAGCAGCACCGTGAGCAGGCGGACCGCGCCCCTCTTGTGCAGGGGGTCGTTGCCGTTGCCGCACTTGGGGGACTGGATGCAGGACGGGCAGCCGGCCTCGCACTCGCAGGAGGCGATGGCCTCGCGGGTGGCGGTGAGCCAGGCGCGGGCCGTGTGGAAGGCGCGCTCGGCGAAGCCCGCGCCGCCGGGGTGGCCGTCGTAGACGAAGACCGTCGGGAGCAGCGTGTCGGGGTGCAGCGGGATCGAGACGCCGCCGATGTCCCAGCGGTCGCAGGTCGCGAAGAGGGGCAGCATGCCGATGGAGGCGTGCTCGGCGGCGTGCAGGGAGCCGCCGAGGATCTCCGGGATGATCCGGGCCTCGTCCAGCTGGTCCTCGGTGACCGTCCACCACACCGCGCGTGTGCGCAGCGTACGAGGAGGGAGGTCGAGTTTCGTCTCGCCCAGCACTTCGCCGGTGATCAGGCGTCTGCGCAGGTAGGAGACCACCTGGTTGGTGACCTCCACCGAGCCGTAGCAGAGGCGGCCGGCGCCCCACGGGATCTCCGTGTCCGTCTCCAGGATGGAGATGGCCGTGGTGTCGCGGGCGACCGTGGAGTACGGCGGGTCGGCCTGCTCGACGAGGGCGACGGAGTCCTCCAGGTCGAGGGAGCGCACCAGGTAGGTGCGGCCCTGGTGCAGGTGGACGGCGCCCTCGTGGACCGTGGAGTGCGCGGCTCCCGCGTCGACCGTGCCGAGCAGACGGCCCGTGCCGGACTCGACGACCTGCACCGGACGGCCGCCGGCACCGCGGATGTCGGTGAGGTCGGCGGCCCGCTCCCGCCGGGTCCAGTGCCAGGCCCTGGTCCGGCGGCGGAGCAGCTTCGCGGCCTCCAGCTGCGGCAGCACGTCCGTGCAGGCGGGGCCGAAGAGCTCCAGGTCCTCCTCGGTCAGCGGCAGCTCCGCGGCGGCGGCGCACAGGTGCGGGGCGAGGACGTAGGGGTTGTCGGGGTCGAGGACGGTCGACTCCACCGGCCGGTCGAACAGGGCCTCGGGGTGGTGGACCAGGAAGGTGTCCAGCGGGTCGTCGCGGGCGACGAGGACCGCGAGGGCGCCCTGGCCGGAGCGGCCCGCGCGGCCCGCCTGCTGCCACAGGGAGGCGCGCGTGCCCGGGTAGCCGGCGATCACCACCGCGTCCAGGCCCGAGACGTCCACGCCCAGCTCCAGGGCCATGGTGGCGGCGAGGCCGAGGAGCTCGCCGGAGTGCAGGGCGCGTTCCAGGGCGCGGCGCTCCTCGGGGAGGTAGCCGCCGCGGTAGGCCGCGACACGCCGGACCAGGGAACGGTCGACCTCGGCGAGCCGCTCCTGGGCGATCACCGAGATCAGCTCGGCGCCGCGCCGGGACCGCACGAACGCGACCGAGCGCACGCCCTGCACGGTCAGGTCGGTCAGCAGGTCGGCCGTCTCGGCGGTGGCGGTACGCCGTACGGGTGCACCCCGCTCGCCCTGGAGGTCGGTCAGCGGGGGCTCCCAGAGGGCGAAGACCAGCTCTCCGCGGGGGGAGGCGTCGTCGGCGACCTCCACGACCGGCAGGCCGGTCAGCCGCCGGGCGGCGACGGCGGGTTCGGCGGCGGTCGCCGAGGCCAGCAGGAACACGGGGGAGGAGCCGTAGCGGGCGCACAGGCGGCGCAGCCGGCGCAGCACCTGGGCGACGTGCGAGCCGAAGACGCCCCGGTAGGTGTGGCACTCGTCGATGACCACGTACTTGAGCGACTTCAGGAAGGAGGACCAGCGCGGGTGGGCGGGGAGTATCCCGCGGTGCAGCATGTCCGGGTTGGTCAGGACGTAGTTGGCGTACTGGCGGATCCACTCCCGCTCCTCGAACGGTGTGTCGCCGTCGTACACGGCCGGCCGTACCGAGGTGCCGAGAGGTTGTGAAAGTTCCTTCACCGACCGGCACTGGTCCGCCGCGAGCGCCTTCGTGGGGGACAGGTAGAGGGCGGTGGCGCCACGGCCGTTCGGCGCCTCGGCGCCGCCCAGAAGGGTGGACAGGACGGGTACGAGATAGGCGAGGGACTTGCCGGACGCGGTGCCGGTGGCGACGACCACCGAGTCGCCGTCGAGGGCGTGCTCCGCGGCCAGCGCCTGGTGCGCCCACGGGTGCTCGATGCCGCAGGCCTGGACGGCCGCGATCACCTCGGACCGAATCCGCTCAGGCCAGACGGCATGGCGGCCCGTGCGCGGGGGCAAGTGCTCCGTATGAGTGATGCGCGCAGCCCGGCTCGGCCCGGAGGCGAGCCGGTCCAGGATCGTGCCCGGAGACGGGCGGGATGCCTCGTGGGCCTGGGATCGATCGGATCGGTGATTCTTGGCCATCGGCACCGAGTGTGTCACTGGCGTGACGGACAATGGAGTCAAGGCGTCGTGCACGCCTGCCGGTAAGTGATTGAATGCCATCGCGGCTGGCGTGGCGTCCCGGGGGCCGCAAGCCGAGGTGCCCAAGGGGCGAACCGCTCGATAGCAAGGTGCTGGAGGATCCGTGGACCTGTCCCTGTCGACCCGTACCGTCGGCGATCGTACGGTCGTCGAGGTCGGTGGCGAAATCGACGTATATACCGCGCCCAAGCTGCGCGAGCAGCTGGTCGAGCTGGTGAACGACGGGAATTTCCACCTCGTCGTCGACATGGAGGGCGTGGACTTCCTCGACTCCACCGGGCTCGGCGTGCTGGTCGGCGGCCTGAAGCGGGTGCGTGCCCATGAGGGCTCGCTGCGCCTGGTCTGCAACCAGGAGCGCATTCTCAAGATCTTCCGGATCACCGGCCTCACCAAGGTGTTCCCGATCCACACCTCGGTCGAGGAAGCGGTGGCGGCCACCGACTGATCGGTCGTCGACTGATCGGTCACCGGTCGATCCGGACCGCTTGCCGGCGACGGGCTCCTGCGGGAGCTCGACGCCGGCCAGTCCCGTCCGGCCGGTTCCGTCCCGGACCGACGCAGAGGATGCGTAGCGGCAGAGGATGCGTAGCAGGCGGGCCGGGGCACAGAAGTACACCTGGGGTGTGGGCGCCCGGGGCCCCGCCCCCCTACCGCACGCCCGTAGTCGCGAGGGGGATGCATGGCCACCGTCGAACTCCGCTTCAGCGCGCTGCCCGAGCACGTCCGGACCGCCCGGCTGGTGGCGGCAGCGGTGGCGCGCAGGGCCGGAGTGGACGAGGCCGTCCTGGACGAGGTGCGGCTCGCCGTGGGCGAGGCCTGCTCCCGCGCCGTCGGACTGCACCAGAACAGCGGCGTCACGGCACCGGTGAAGGTGGCGCTGATCGAGGATGAGAAACAGTTCTCCATCGAGGTCGGCGACCAGGCGCCGCACGCCGTTCCGGGCGGCGACACGCCCGGGGCCGCGCAGGACGTCGATGCGGAGATCGAGGAGGACGAGATGGGCCTCGCGGTCATCAGCGGCCTCGTCGACGACGTGGAGGTCAGCACCGGCCAGGACGGCGGCCTGATCCGCATGACCTGGCCGACCGCACCGCCGGCCGCCGCACTCGCCTGACCGGTCCGGCCGGCCGGACCGTCCGTACCCGAACCATCGCACAGGGGCCCTGCTGAGCAGGGCCCCTGTCGTGTTTTCCGGATACCCCGGGGAATTCGTGAAGGAATTCACGATCAAAAAGCCTGATAATTTGATCAAGCGCCCAACTGGCCGTCAATGCCTCAGGGGCATTACTTCTTTCGGGTTCGCTGTAGGTGCATGCAGGCCAATTCCGTTTACCGTCCCCTGTTTAGATCACCCACTGGTACCTACAATCCGTCCACATCTTGAGCTCAGCCCAAGCGTCAAGGAGGACGAATGGCGGGGCTTTCTACCCCACGTCAGTTGGGTCACCCCTCTTCCCTCGCAGCCGCGGTCCTGACCGACGACAACCGGATCATCGTGGCCGTTATCGCGGCGGTCGCCGTGGCCGCGCTGGTGGTCGCGGGGATCCTGGTCCGCCAGGTGCTGGCGGCCGGCGAGGGCACCGACAGCATGAAACGGATCGCCGAGGCGGTCCAGGAAGGCGCCAAGGCGTATCTCGCCCGGCAGCTGCGCACGCTCGGCGTATTCGCCGTCGTCGTCTTCTTCCTGCTCATGCTGCTGCCTGCGGACGACTGGAATCAGCGAGCCGGCCGCTCGCTGTTCTTCCTGATCGGAGCGTTGTTCTCGGCGGCCACCGGCTATATCGGCATGTGGCTCGCCGTACGCAGCAATGTGCGGGTCGCCGCGGCGGCCCGGGAAGCAACCCCGGCGGAAGGCGAACCGGAAAAGGATCTCACCACCGTCTCGCACACCGCGATGAAGATCGCATTTCGTACGGGCGGCGTCGTCGGCATGTTCACGGTGGGGCTCGGCCTGCTGGGCGCCTCCTGTGTGGTGCTGGTGTACGCCGCCGACGCGCCGAAGGTGCTGGAGGGCTTCGGCCTCGGCGCCGCCCTGATCGCGATGTTCATGCGCGTGGGCGGCGGCATCTTCACCAAGGCCGCCGACGTCGGCGCCGACCTGGTCGGCAAGGTCGAGCAGGGCATTCCGGAGGACGACCCGCGCAATGCCGCGACCATCGCCGACAACGTGGGCGACAACGTCGGCGACTGCGCGGGCATGGCGGCCGACCTCTTCGAGTCGTACGCCGTGACCCTGGTGGCCGCGCTGATCCTCGGCAAGGCCGCCTTCGGCGACTCCGGGCTGGCGTTCCCGCTGCTGGTGCCGGCCATCGGCGTGCTCACCGCGATGATCGGCATCTTCGCGGTCGCCCCGCGCCGCGCCGACCGCAGCGGCATGACGGCGATCAACCGCGGTTTCTTCATCTCCGCGGTGATCTCCCTCGCACTGGTCGCGATCGCGGTCTTCGTCTACCTGCCGTCGAAGTACTCGGCCCTCAAGGGCGTCACCGACGCGGCGATCAAGGGCAAGGAAGGCGACCCGCGCATCCTCGCGCTGGTCGCGGTGGCCATCGGCATCCTGCTCGCCGCCGTCATCCAGCAGCTGACCGGCTACTTCACCGAGACCAACCGCCGCCCGGTGCGGGACATCGGCAAGACCTCCCTCACCGGACCCGCCACCGTCGTCCTCTCCGGCATCTCGGTGGGCCTGGAGTCGGCCGTCTACACCGCGCTGCTCATCGGGCTCGGCGTCTACGGCGCGTTCCTGCTCGGCGGTACGTCGATCATGCTGGCGCTGTTCGCGGTGGCGCTGGCCGGCACCGGCCTGCTCACCACGGTCGGCGTGATCGTCGCCATGGACACCTTCGGACCGGTCTCCGACAACGCCCAGGGCATCGCCGAGATGTCCGGTGACGTCGAGGGCGCCGGCGCGCAGGTGCTCACCAACCTGGACGCCGTCGGCAACACCACCAAGGCCATCACCAAGGGCATCGCCATCGCCACCGCCGTCCTGGCCGCCGCGGCGCTGTTCGGGTCGTACCGCGACGCGATCACCACCAACGTGCAGGACGTCGGCGTGAAGCTGACCGGGCCGGGCTCGCCGCTCAGCCTGTCGCTGGACATCTCGCAGCCCAACAACCTCGTCGGGCTGATCGCGGGCGCCGCGGTCGTCTTCCTCTTCTCCGGACTGGCCATCAACGCGGTGTCCCGCTCGGCCGGTTCGGTGGTGTTCGAGGTGCGGCGGCAGTTCCGCGAGCACCCCGGGATCATGGACTACACCGAGAAGCCCGAGTACGGGAAGGTCGTGGACATCTGCACCAGGGACGCCCTGCGGGAGCTGGCCACGCCTGGTCTGCTCGCCGTCATGGCGCCGATCTTCATCGGGTTCACGCTCGGCGTCGGCGCGCTCGGCTCCTACCTCGCCGGCGCGATCGGCGCGGGCACGCTGATGGCGGTGTTCCTGGCCAACTCCGGTGGCGCCTGGGACAACGCCAAGAAGCTGGTGGAGGACGGCCACCACGGCGGCAAAGGCAGTGAGGCGCACGCGGCCACGGTGATCGGGGACACGGTCGGCGATCCCTTCAAGGACACCGCCGGCCCCGCGATCAACCCGCTGCTGAAGGTCATGAACCTGGTCTCGCTGCTCATCGCCCCGGCGGTGATCAGGTTCTCCTACGGCGACGACAAGAACCTCGGCGTGCGGATCGGGATCGCGGTCCTGGCGCTGCTGGTGATCGTCGTGGCTGTGTACATCTCCAAGCGGCGCGGGATCGCCGTCGGTGACGACGACAGCGCCCAGCGGGTCGCCAACTCGGCGGACGCCGCGGTCGTTTCCTAGGACCGGTCGCCAAGGCCTGGTCAACGGGCGGGCGGCCGGCGCGTGCTGACGCGCCGGCCGCCCGCTTCCGTGTGTGCCCGCCCTCGTCGTGAGCCTTCTCTCCCGTGGTGCGAAAGGTCACAAAAGCCCACTTATGACTCGACCGGCGGGGGGTGGGGGTGCGTTCGCCGTGTAGATTCCGGGGGCCGAGAGCCATGGAAGGGACCGATCCGGTGAACAAGAAGCTCGCGGCCGCACTGTCCGGCGGTGCGGTACTGGTAGTGGCGTTGTCCGGGTGCAGCGACAGCGGTGAGAAGGGGCCCGACCCCAAGCTGGTGTCCTGGGCCAAGACGGTGTGCGACGCGGTTCCCGCGCCGAACGCCAAGATCAGGTCGGCCAACGCCGCGATCGCGGCCATCGCCACGGACAGCAACCTCCCGCCCAAGAGCGCCCAGAAGACGTACGCCGAGGCATTCCAGGACATGGCCGACGGTTACAAGGCGCTCGCGGACGCCCTCGACACCGCCGGTGCGCCCCCCGGCGTCGACGGCGGCGCCAAGCTGCAGAAGGACGCCGCGCAGAACCTCGCCGGCCTCTCCTCGTCGTACGCCGAGCTGAAGAAGAAGGTCGACGGGCTCGACACCAAGGACCAGGGCAAGTTCGCCCGCGGCCTCAAGGACGTCGCCGGCCAGTCCAAGGAGATCGGCAAGCAGAGCGACAGCGGCACCCAGGCGCTGAAGCGGCTGGAGCAGGAGGACGTCAAGAAGGCGATGGCCAAGCAGCCCAGCTGCAAGGTCGCCGCTTCCTCCACCGCCTCCCCGGCGCCGGCGGCGACCGCGGGCTGACCGCGCCGGCGACCGCGGCCCGACGCCGGCGGACGGCCGCGCGCAGGCGGCCCCGGGCGGCCGGCGCGGGCCACAATGGGGGCGTGACTGACTCCGGACTCGCTCCCCTGCCCGCTTCCGACCGGCCCGACAGCGCCGCACGCCTGAGGGACGCGCTGCTGGCCGCCTCCTTCACCGCCGACGGGCTGCTCGACCTGCTCGGCCCCGCCGCCTACGCGGCGCTGGCCCGCAGCGAGACCGTGCCCGCGCTCCGGGCGACCCGTGGCGACACGCCGCTGGAGACGCTGGTACGGCTGTTCCTGCTCCAGCAGCCGGTGCCGCACGCGCGCGTGGCGGGCGTGCTGCCGGTCGAGGACGCGCTGGAGACGGGCTGGCTCACGCGCGTGGGCGGCGACGAGGTGGCCGCCACCGTGGACGTACGGCCCTACGGCGGTCCCGGCGGCGAGGACTGGTTCATCGTCTCCGACCTCGGCTGCGCGGTCGGCGGGGCCGGCGGCATCGGCCGGCGCGACGAGCGGGTCGTCCTGGGCGTCGGCGGCGCCTCCACCACCCTCGCCGGCATCACCGTCCGCACGCCCGTCACCTCCGCCCTGGACCTCGGCACCGGCTCCGGCATCCAGGCACTGCACGCCGCGCAGCACGCCACGCGCGTGACGGCGACCGACCTCAACCCGCGCGCGCTGCACATCACGGCGCTCACGCTGGCGCTGTCCGGTGCACCCGCCGCCGACCTGCGCGAGGGGTCGCTGTTCGAGCCGGTCCGGAACGACGAGCGGTTCGACCTGATCGTCTCCAACCCGCCGTTCGTGATCTCCCCGCGCGCCCGGCTGACGTACCGGGACGGTGGCATGGGCGGGGACGATCTGTGCCGCTCGCTCGTTCAGGAGGCAGGGGAACGGCTGAACGAGGGCGGGTTCGCGCAGTTCCTCGCGAACTGGCAGCACGTGGCGGGGGAGGACTGGCAGGACAGACTCAGGTCGTGGGTGCCGCGCGGGTGCGATGCCTGGATCGTGCAGCGCGAGGTGCAGGACGTCACGCAGTACGCCGAGCTGTGGCTGAGGGACGCCGGTGACCACCATGGGGATCCGGCGGAGTACCAGGCGCGGTACGACGCCTGGCTCGACGAGTTCGAGGCGCGCAAGGCCAGGGCGGTCGGCTTCGGCTGGATCACCCTGCGCAGGACGGGGTCCGCCGAGCCCGTCGTCACCGTGGAGGAGTGGCCGCACCCGGTCGAGCAGCCGCTCGGGGAGACGATCCGGGCGCACTTCGACCGGCTCGACTACCTCCGGGCGCACGACGACGCGGCACTGCTGGACAGCCACTTCCGGCTCGTCGCCGAGGTGGTCCAGGAGCAGGTCGGGCTGCCCGGCGCGGAGGACCCGGAGCACGTGGTGCTGCGCCAGCACCGAGGGATGCGCCGGGCGACGAAGGTGGACACGGTCGGCGCCGGGTTCGCGGGCGTGTGTGACGGCACGCTGAGTGCGGGCCGGATCCTGGACGCCATCGCGCAGCTCGTCGGCGAGGACCCGGTGCTGCTCCGCGACCGCACGCCCGCGCAGATCCGGCTGCTGGTGGAGCAGGGCTTCCTGGAGCCGGTGCGCTGACCGGGGGCAGGGGGCCGCGAGAGGGGGCCGGGCAGCTGCCGTACCCCCGGTGCCCCAGCCGTCGTAGACACGGTCCGATCATCTTCTGATCGTGCTGCGATCGACGTCGTATGCCGGGGGCATGCACGCCCGGAACATGCCGACGGCGGCCGGAACGGACCCGCTCCCGGAAAACGGCCGGAAAAATATGCGCACGGAATTCGGCACGTCCCGGTTCGGACGTACGTTCGAACCGGGACGTGCCGTCCGTTCACCCCGATGTCGCCTGTTCGCCGCCCGCGCGTGCCACCCTCCCCGCGCTGGGCGGAACCGACGGCGGGCAGGGGGCGGGCGAATGATGGAGAGTGGTCCGGCGATCTTCGCGGGAGTGGTGTTCGCCCTGTTCGGGGGCGGTCTGCTGGCCTGGACCGGCACGCGTCTGCGGCGCGGGGAGCCGGTGGCCGTGGGTGTGAACCGCGTCGCATCGGCCGCCGTCGCGAGCGTGGCCGCCGCGGCCGCGCTGGCCCTCTCCGGATACTGCCTGACCCGCCTCTGAGGCGGGTGCGCACCGTGTCCGCCGCGTGAGGGGAGCGTTACGCTCCGGACAGGGGTGCGGGGGCGACCGGGCGGTCCGGGCGGCAGGAATGGCGGTAGTCGGGTTACCGTTCGAGTGGCCGTTGTGGGCTTTTCCCGTTTGACACGGGGGCGGGATGTAGCGTCACACTCCGCAGCGTCACACGAGCCAGGCAGTACGCCGCGACCCCGGGACCAAGGCCTGGGGAGGCGCCAGCGTCGACCGGAGAGAAGAGCGAAGTTGTCCCCGACCAGCGAGACCGCACAAGGCGGTCGCCGACTCGTCATCGTCGAGTCGCCTGCCAAGGCGAAGACGATCAAGGGCTACCTCGGCCCCGGCTACATCGTCGAGGCGAGCGTCGGGCACATCCGCGACCTTCCCAACGGCGCCGCGGAGGTGCCGGAGAAGTACACCGGCGAGGTGCGTCGGCTCGGTGTGGACGTCGACCACGACTTCGAGCCGATCTATGTCGTCAACGCCGACAAGAAGGCCCAGGTCAAGAAGCTCAAGGACCTGCTGAAGGACTCCGACGAGCTATTCCTCGCCACCGATGAGGACCGCGAGGGCGAGGCCATCGCCTGGCACCTCCTGGAGGTCCTGAAGCCCAAGGTCCCGGTCAAGCGGATGGTGTTCCACGAGATCACCAAGGACGCGATCCGCGAGGCCGTCGCCAACCCGCGCGACCTCAACCAGCGCATGGTCGACGCCCAGGAGACCCGCCGCATCCTCGACCGCCTCTACGGCTACGAGGTCTCGCCGGTCCTGTGGAAGAAGGTCATGCCCCGGCTGTCGGCCGGCCGTGTCCAGTCGGTCGCCACGCGACTCGTCGTCGAGCGGGAACGCGAGCGCATCGCGTTCCGCTCCGCCGAGTACTGGGACCTGACGGGCACCTTCGCGACCGGCCGTGCGGGAGACTCGTCGGACCCGTCGTCGCTGGTCGCCCGCCTGCAGACCGTCGACGGCAGGCGGGTCGCGCAGGGCCGCGACTTCGACTCCGTGGGACAGCTCAAGAGCGCGAACACCCTTCACCTCGACGAGGCGAACGCCCGCGCCCTCGCCGCCGCCCTGGAGAACACCCGCTTCTCCGTGCGGTCCGTCGAGTCCAAGCCGTACCGCCGCTCGCCGTACGCCCCGTTCCGTACGACGACGCTGCAGCAGGAGGCCAGCCGCAAGCTCGGCTTCGGCGCGAAGGCGACCATGCAGATCGCCCAGAAGCTGTACGAGAACGGCTACATCACGTACATGCGTACGGACTCCACGACCCTGAGCGACACCGCGGTCACCGCGGCCCGCGCCCAGGTCACGCAGCTGTACGGTGCCCAGTACCTGCCGGCCACCCCGCGCGTCTACGCCGCCAAGGTCAAGAACGCGCAGGAGGCCCACGAGGCGATCCGTCCCTCGGGTGATCGTTTCCGCACGCCTGCGGAGACCGGACTGACCGGCGACCAGTTCAAGCTGTACGAGCTGATCTGGAAGCGGACCGTCGCCTCCCAGATGAAGGACGCGACCGGCAACAGCGTCACGGTGAAGATCGCCGGCGCGGCCGCCGACGGCCGTGACGTCGAGTTCAGCGCCTCCGGCAAGACGATCACCTTCCACGGCTTCCTGAAGGCCTACGTCGAGGGTGCCGACGACCCGAACGCCGAGCTGGACGACCGCGAGCGCCGGCTGCCGCAGGTCTCCGAGGGCGACGCGCTGTCCGCCGAGGAGATCACGGTCGACGGGCACGCCACCAAGCCCCCGGCCCGCTACACCGAGGCCAGCCTGGTCAAGGAACTGGAAGAGCGCGAGATCGGCCGCCCGTCGACGTACGCGTCGATCATCGGCACCATCCTCGACCGCGGCTACGTCTTCAAGAAGGGCACGGCACTCGTCCCCTCCTTCCTGTCCTTCGCCGTGGTGAACCTGCTCGAAAAGCACTTCGGGCGGCTGGTGGACTACGACTTCACGGCCAGGATGGAGGACGACCTCGACCGCATCGCGGCGGGCGAGGCCAAGGCCGTGCCGTGGCTGAAGCGCTTCTACTTCGGCGAGGGGACGGCCACGGGCGGCGCGGCCGACGCCGGCAACGGGGACGGGGACCACCTCGGCGGCCTCAAGGAGCTGGTGACCGACCTGGGCGCGATCGACGCGCGCGAGGTGTCGTCGTTCCCGGTGGGCAACGACATCGTGCTCCGCGTCGGCCGCTACGGCCCGTACATCGAGCGCGGCGAGAAGGACACCGAGCAGCACCAGCGCGCCGACATCCCGGACGACCTGGCGCCGGACGAGCTGACCGTCGAGCTGGCCGAGGAACTGCTGGCCAAGCCCAGCGGCGACTTCGAGCTGGGCACGGACCCGGCCACCGGCCACGCGATCGTCGCCAAGGACGGCCGCTACGGCCCGTACGTCACGGAGATCCTCCCCGAGGGCACCCCGAAGACGGGCAAGAACGCGGTGAAGCCGCGGACGGCCTCGCTCTTCAAGTCCATGTCGATCGACACGGTGACGCTCGAGGACGCGCTCAGGCTGATGTCGCTGCCGCGCGTCGTCGGCACCGACGCCGACGGGCAGGAGATCACCGCGCAGAACGGCCGCTACGGCCCGTACCTGAAGAAGGGCACGGACTCGCGCTCGCTGCAGGCCGAGGACCAGATCTTCACGATCACGCTGGAGGAGGCCCAGGCGATCTACGCCCAGCCCAAGCAGCGTGGCCGGGCCGCCGCCAAGCCGCCGCTGAAGGAGCTGGGCGAGGACCCGGTCTCCGGCAAGCCGGTCGTGGTCAAGGACGGCCGCTTCGGCCCGTACGTCACCGACGGGGAGACGAACGCGACCCTCCGGTCCGGCGACAGCGTCGAAGCGATCACTCCGGAGCGTGGTTTCGAGCTGCTCGCCGAGAAGAGGGCGAAGGCTCCCGCCAAGAAGACCGCGAAGAAGGCGGTGGCGAAGAAGACCGCACCGGCGAAGAAGACCGCCGCCAAGAAGACGGCCGCGAAGAAGACGACGGCTGCCGCGAAGAAGACGACCGCCAAGAAGACCACCGCGAAGAAGGCGACGGCTTCCAAGACGGCGGCTTCGGGCGCGGAGGACTGACCCCGCGCGGCCCGGCGGCTCCCTCGCCGCCGGTCGCTTCCCGGTCGGCTTCGCGAAACGAACGCCCCGGCACCGCCTCGGTGCCGGGGCGCGCTCGTGCCGGACACGTGAGGTGTGGTGTCAGTGGCTGCGGATAGGCTGAACGCATGACGCGAGCCGAGCAGCCAACGGCCCACACCACAGCACCTGACGACGCCCTGGTCGCGGACTCCCGCGAGCGCGCCGTTCGTTCGCTGCTGCGCCGACCGCAGTTGAGGCGCCTGTGGAGCGCGCAGCTGGTGAGCGGAGTCGGCGACGCCCTCTCCCTCTTCGTCCTGGTCGTCCTGGTCCTCCAGGCGGCCATAGCCGAAGGGGCCTTCGGCGGCGGCTACCGGGGCGTGGCGTTCGCAGTGGCGACGGTCTTCGCGGCCCGCATCCTCGCCGCGCTGCTCTTCGGCGCCGTCCTCCTCGGCCCGCTGACCTCGCTCACCGCCCAGGAGGGCCCGCTCGACCGCCGCTGGACCATGGTCGGCGCCGACGGCCTGCGCGCCGCCCTGCTGATCGCCGCGCCCTTGTGGATCGACTGGACGCCGGACAACGCGCTCGCGGTCCTGTTGGTCACCGCCTTCGTCACCGGCGTCGCCGAGCGGCTGTGGACCGTGTGCCGGGAGAGCGCCGCCCCCGCCCTGCTGCCGGCCCCGCCCCTGGAGGGCGCGACGGTACGGCCGCTGCCGGACCACCTGGACGCGCTGCGCCGCCTGTCGCTGCGTACGACCTTCCTGGCGATCCCGCTGGCGGCCGCCGCCCTGGTCGTCGCCGCCCTGTTGAACAACCTGCTCGGCACCGGTCTGGCCTGGTTCGACCAGCACCACGTGGCCCTCGGGTCGTACGTGGCGGCGGGCCTGTTCGCCGCCTCGCTGTCCGTGCTGGTCTACCTGGAACTGCCCGACACGCGCACCCCGCGCGCGCGGTCCCCGCTGGAGGGCCTGCGCCGCCCGCGCACCGGCACCGGCGTCGACAAGGGCCGTACGGGCGCCATCCCGCTGCTCGTCCCGGCCTGTGCCGGCGTCGCGGGCGCCATCGCGGCGGCCGTCGCGGTATGCGTGCTGCACGCCAAGGACCTCGGCGGCGGCCCGGTGCTCTACGGCCTGCTGGTGCTGGGCCTGACCGGTGGTGTCGCCATCGGCGTCCGGTCCGCCCCCGCGCTGCTGCCCTCGCTCTCCCGCCGCCGCCTGCTGGCCCTGGCGATCGCCGTCACCGGCATCGCGCTGCTGGCCGCCGGGCTGGTCCCGGACGTCACCACCGTCCTGCTGATCGTCACGCTGGCCGGTGTCGCCGCGGGCGTGGCCGCCCACACCGGGCACACCCTGCTCGACCAGGAGACCGAGGACCACCGCCGGGCGCGCACCACCGAGCACCTGCACGCCGTGGTCCGCGTCTTCATAGCGCTCGGCGCCCTGGTCGCGCCGCTGGTCGCCGCACTGATCGGCCCGCACCGGCTGGAGAACGGCAGGTTCGTCTTCGCGCACGGCGGTGCCGCCTTCACGCTGATGCTGGTCGGCGCGCTGCTGCTGCCGGTGGCCGCGCTGGTGCTCGCCAAGGTCGACGACCGGTCCGGGGTGCCGCTGCGGCAGGACCTCAGGGACGCGCTGCTCGGCGGCGACGACCCGGTCACCACGCCGGCGGCGAACGGCTTCTTCATCGCCCTGGAGGGCGGCGACGGCGCCGGCAAGTCCACCCAGGCCGAGGCCCTCGCCGAGTGGATCCGCGCCAAGGGCCACGAGGTCGTGCTCACCCGCGAGCCCGGCGCCACCCCGGTGGGCAAGCGGCTGCGCTCGATCCTGCTGGACGTGTCCTCGGCGGGCCTGTCGCACCGCGCGGAGGCACTGCTGTACGCCGCCGACCGCGCCGAGCACGTCGACACGGTCGTACGCCCCGCCCTGGAGCGCGGCGCGGTGGTGATCTCCGACCGCTACATCGACTCGTCCGTCGCCTACCAGGGTGCCGGCCGCGACCTGTCCCCGACCGAGATCGCCCGCATCAACCGCTGGGCCACCAACGGGCTCGTGCCGCACCTCACCGTCCTGCTGGACGTCTCCCCGGAGGCCGCCCGCGAGCGGTTCACCGAGGCGCCGGACCGGCTGGAGTCGGAGCCCGCGGAGTTCCACGCGCGCGTGCGGGCCGGTTTCCTCACGCTGGCCGCCTCCGACCCCGGCCGCTACCTGGTCGTGGACGCCGGGCAGGAGCCCGAGGCCGTCACCACCGTGATCCGGCACCGCCTGGACATCGTGCTGCCGCTGTCCGAGGCCGAGATCAAGGCCCAGGAAGAGGCCCGCAGGAAGGCCGAGGAGGAGGCCCGCCGCAAGGCCGAGGAAGAGGCCGCCCGCAAGGCCGAGGAGGAGCGCCTGGAGCGCGAGCGCGAGGAGCAGCTCGCCCGGCTGCGCGCCGAGGAGGAGGAGCGCAAGCGCCGCGAGCTGGAGGAGGCGCAGCGGCGCGAGGCCGAACGGCAGGCGGAGGAGGCCCGGCAGCGGGCCGAGGAAGCGCGCCGGCGCGCGGAGGAGGAGCGGCAGCGGCTGCTCGCCGAGGAGAAGGCACGCGCCGAGGAGGAGGCCCGCCGCAGGGCCGAGGAGGAGCGGCGCCGCAAGGAGGCCGAGGAAGAGGCTCGGCGGCGCGCCGAGGAAGAGGCCCGGCAGGCCCGGCTGCGCGCCGAGGAGGAAGCCCGGCGCCTGGCGGCGCAGCGCAAGGCGGAGGAGGCGCTGCTGCGGGCCGAGGAGGCCCGCCGGCAGGCCGCCGAGGCCGCGGCGGCCGCCGACGCGGCGGCACGCAGGCCCAGCGCGCCCCAGCCCGCGGCCCCGGGCGTGGTCCCGGACGCGGTGACGGTCCCCACGCCTGTGGTCTCGCCGGACGAGGCCGCGCGCGGGACGGCGCGCACGGACACGCGGGGCACGGACACGCGGGGCACGGACGAGGAGACGACGGTGCTGCGTCCGGTGCGCGAGGAGCGCGCCGCCCGGGACACCCGGGGTGTTCCCTCCGACTCCGAGGCGACCACCGAGCTGCCGCAGCCGCCGGCGGCCGAGGAGACCGCGGTCCTGCCGAGGGTGCCGTCGGGCGCGGCGGACGAGACGGCCGTGCTGCCGCCGGTGTCCGCCGACGAGACGGCCGAGCTGCCGGCGGTGGCTCCGGGTTCGCCGGCCGAGACCGCGGTGCTGCCGCCCGTACGGGACGACGCCCCGTCGGACCGGGTGCCGCCCGGTTTCTTCCGCGACGAGCAGCCCGCCGCGGGCCCCGACGGCTCCGAACCGCGCACGCGCGAGATGCCCCAGCTCGACGCCGACGGCACGCCCCGCACCCGACCGCGCTCCGACTGGGCCGAGGAGACCCCGCTCGACGACCTGCCGACGCTGGCCGACGAACTGCTGGGCTCCTACGACGAGGGGGAGGACGGCGACCAGGGCGCCGGCGAGGAACAGGGCCGCAAGGGACGCGGCCGGGGCCGCCGGGGCTGAGCGGCACTGTCCCGGGCGGCCGGTGAGGCCGGGCGCCCGGGACGTCGGCGGTGCGGTGCCTCCGGGCGGCCGTGAGGTGGTCCCGCCAGGCGCCGGTGACGGCCGGCCACAGGGGCCCCGGGCCACGGACGGGGGCGCCGGGCGGCTCGCGGGCGCCCCCGCATCGGAAAGAAGCAGCTCCGCCGCCAGGCACGCCCTGCCCGGGCCGGACAGACGCACCCCACCCCCGGCCCCACCCCGCCCTACCCCTGCGCCACCACCCCACCACCACGTCACCGTCAGCGTGTCCCCCCCACCGCCCCCACCCTCCGCCGGTCCCCGTTGTCAGTCCCCACCCGCACAATGGAGTTTGGAATGCGGGATGTGACGGAAGGGCGGCGTGACCCATGACCGTGTGGGACGACCTCGTCGGGCAGGAGAAGGTGAGCGCGGTGCTCGACGCGGCCGCGCGGGACGCCGACGCCCTCGTCACGGCCGCCGCCGCGGACGAGCCGCTGCCCGAGGCGTCGAAGATGACCCACGCCTGGCTGTTCACGGGGCCGCCCGGCGCGGGCCGGAACCAGGCGGCGCGGGCCTTCGCCGCCGCCCTGCAGTGCGTGAGCCCCGACCGCGCCCTCGGCGGCACCCCCGGCTGCGGCTTCTGCGACGGCTGCCACACCGCGCTGCTCGGCACCCACGCGGACGTCACCACGGTCGCCGCGGTCGGCGCCGAGATCCTGGTCAAGGACATGCGGGACACGGTCCGCAAGTCGTTCACCTCCCCGGCGACCGGCCGCTGGCAGATCATCCTGGTCGAGGACGCCGAGCGGCTGAACGAGAAGTCGGCGAACGCCGTCCTCAAGGCGGTCGAGGAGCCGGCGCCCCGCACGGTCTGGCTGCTGTGCGCCCCGTCCATCGAGGACGTCCTGCCGACCATCCGCTCCCGCTGCCGCCACCTGAACCTGCGCACCCCGCCGGTCGAGGCGGTCGCCGACATGCTCGTCCGGCGCGACGGCATCGAGCCCGCGGTCGCCGCGTCGGCCGCCCGTGCCACCCAGGGCCACGTCGAACGTGCCCGGCGCCTGGCCACCGACCCGGCGGCCCGCGAGCGCCGTGCCGCCGTGCTGAAGCTGCCGCTGCGGCTGGACGAGGTCGGTGCCTGCCTCAAGGCCGCCCAGGAGCTGGTCGACGCGGCCGCCGAGGACGCCAAGCAGCTCGCCGAGGAGATGGACGGCAAGGAGACCGAGGAGCTGAAGGCGGCGCTCGGCGCGACCCAGGGCGGCCGGCTGCCGCGCGGCACGGCGGGGGTGATGAAGGACCTGGAGGACATGCAGAAGCGCCGCAGAACCCGTACGCAGCGCGACAGCCTGGACGTCGCCCTCGGCGACCTCACCGCCTTCTACCGCGACGTGCTCGCCCTGCAGCTCGGCACCCGCGTGGCGCTCGCCAACGCCGACGCCGAGGACGCCCTGGAGCGGCTGGCCCGCGGCAGCACGCCCGAGTCCACGCTTCGCCGGATCGAGGCGATCGCCGCGTGCCGGGAGGCCCTGGACCGCAATGTGGCTCCGCTGCTGGCGGTGGAGGCGATGACGATGGCGTTGCGCGCGGGGTGAGGCGCCGCGCACCATGTGACTCGTGGGGATGTCACTCGTAGGGGCGACCCCGGTCCCGCGACACGCAGGAGCCGACCCGGCTTCGTCCCTCGTACGGGCCACCCTTCTCCACGTACCGCATTCATCTCGTCGCTCAGCGTTACGCTCGACCGATGCGTACCAGTCCATCCCCCCGCTCCCGCCGGCACCGGCGCACCCGCACCCGGCCGGCGATCCGCCTGACGGCCGGCTTCCTCGCGGCCGCCGCCCTGCTCGTGTCCGCCTGCTCGTCCGGGAACTCGACCCCGTCGGCGAGCGGGAGGGTGGAGGCGGCGCTCGCCGAGCTGCCGCGTGCGACGCCGTCGGCGCTGGCGCCGTACTACGCCCAGCGGCTGCGGTGGCGCGACTGCGGCGTCCCCGGGTTCCAGTGCGCGACGATGCGGGCCCCGCTGGACTACGACAAGCCCGACGCGGGAGACGTCCGGCTCGCCGTCGCCCGCAAGAAGGCCACTGGCAAGGGCAAGCCGCTCGGCTCCCTGCTGGTCAACCCGGGCGGCCCGGGCGGTTCGGCGATCGCGTACCTCCAGCAGTACGCCGGCGTCGGCTACCCGGCGCAGGTCCGCGCCCGCTACGACATGGTGGCGATGGACCCGCGGGGCGTCGCCCGCAGCGAGCCCGTCGAATGCCTCGACGGCCGGCAGATGGACGCGTACACGCAGACGGACATGACCCCCGACGACGCCAAGGAGCGGAAGGCGCTGGTCGCGGCCGACCGGAGGTTCGCGGAGAGCTGCGGGGCCCGCTCGGCGCGGCTGCTGCGGCACGTCTCCACGGTCGAGGCGGCACGCGACATGGACATCCTGCGGGCGGCGCTCGGCGACCGGAAGCTGAACTACGTCGGGGCGTCGTACGGCACGTTCCTCGGGGCGACGTACGCCGGACTGTTCCCCGGGCGGGTCGGCCGGATGGTGCTGGACGGGGCGATGGACCCGTCCCTGGACGCCCGCAGGCTGAACCTGGACCAGACGGCCGGCTTCGAGACGGCGTTCCGGGCCTTCGCGAAGGACTGCGTACGGCACTCCGACTGCCCGCTCGGCGGCAGGGGTACGACGCCCGCGCAGGCCGGCGACCACCTGCAGGCGTTCTTCCGCAAGCTGGACGCCCACCCGATCCCGGCGGGCGACGCGCACGGCCGCAAGCTGGGGGAGGCGCTGGCCACCACCGGGGTGATCGCGTCCATGTACGACGAGGGGACCTGGCAGGAGCTTCGCGAGGCGCTGGCCTCGGCGATGAGGAAGAACGACGGCGCCGGCCTGCTCTCGCTCTCCGACAGCTACTACGAGCGGGACACCGACGACCGCTACAGCAATCTGATGATGGCCAACGCCGCGGTGAACTGCCTGGACCTGCCACCCGCCTTCAGCGGCCCCGAGGGCGTCGAGAAGGCGCTGCCCGCGTTCGAGAAGGCGTCCCCGGTCTTCGGCCCGGGCCTGGCCTGGGCCGCGCTCAGCTGCACGTACTGGCCGGTGCGGGCGACGGGCGGGCCGCACCGCATCGAGGCGAAGGGAGCCGCGCCGATCGTGGTGGTCGGCACGGTCCGCGACCCGGCGACACCGTACCGCTGGGCCCGCTCCCTGGCCGCCCAGCTCTCCTCGGCCCGCCTCCTCACCTACGACGGCGACGGCCACACGGCGTACGGCCGCGGCAGCACCTGCATCGACACCGCGATCGACACCTACCTCCTGCACGGCACCCCGCCATCCCCCGGTAAACGCTGCTCCTGACCCCTCCCGCCCGCCCCGGAACCACCCCCTCCGGGGCGGGTACGAAGCACCTCCCGAAACTGTGTAGACTTACCGACGTTGCCAATCGCACCATGGTGCGGGCAGCGCGCCGCTTTAGCTCAGATGGCCAGAGCAACGCACTCGTAATGCGTAGGTCTCGGGTTCGAATCCCGAAAGCGGCTCCACTGGAACCCCAGGTCAGATAATCAGCTGACCTGGGGTTTCGTCGTTGGTGGCGGTGTTGCCTCCGACGGCTGCAGGTGTTCTCGGTGACAAACCCGGATCAAAGACGCGGCAAAGTGAACCCGTGCCGGGTGAACCCCCGCCGCCGAAGCAACATCCTGGTGAACGGCGGGCAGCGCGCGGTCGGAGCGTGGTGCCGCCGTCGGCCGGATGGGATGTGGGACGTGGGGGAGCCGAGGATCGCCGTCGCCGTGGTGACGATGGGCAACCGGCCCGCCGAGGTCGACGCCCTGCTGGAGTCCGTGGCCAAGCAGGACCTCGCCCCCGTCCGCATCGTGATCGTCGGAAACGGCTGCCGGCTGCCCGAGTTCGCCCGCCGGCTCTCGCTGCCCGGCGAGGTCACGACCGTCGACGTCGAGGAGAACCTGGGCTGCCCGGGCGGCCGGAACGTCGCGCTCGGCCGGCTGCGGGAGTTCGGGGACGTCGACGTCGTCGTGGAACTGGACGACGACGGGCTGCTCGTCGACGCCGACGTGCTGCGCCGGGTACGGGACCTGTACGCGGCCGACCCCCGTCTCGGCATCGTCGGTTTCCGTATCGCCGACGAGCACGGCGAGACCCAGCAGCGGCACGTGCCCCGGGTGGGCAAGTCGGACCCGATGCGCGGCGGCTACGTCACCGGCTTCCTCGGTGGCGGGCACGCCCTGCGCATGGCGATGCTCGCCGAGACCGGGGACTGGCCCGCCGAGTTCTTCTTCGCGCACGAGGAGACCGACCTCGCGTGGCGGGCCGCCGACGCCGGCTGGAAGATCCTGTACGCCCCCGAACTGCTCCTCCGGCACCCCAGGACCTCCCCGGCCCGGCACGCCATCTACTACCGCGTCAACGCCCGCAACCGCGTCTGGCTCGTCCGGCGCCGGCTGCCGCTGCCGCTCGTCCCGGTGCACCTCGGGCTGTGGACGCTCCTCACCCTCGCCCGCACCCGCTCCCTGCCGGGTCTCCGGGCGTGGTGCGGCGGGTTCGTGGAAGGGCTGCGGAAGCCGGCCGGCGAACGGCGGCCGATGCGCTGGCGGACGGTGTGGCGGCTGACCCGGCTGGGGCGCCCGCCCGTCATCTGAGGTGGCCGACGGAGGCGAACTGCCGACAGAGCCAGGGAAAACCGTCAAGGCGGGCCGGCAGGAGGAAGGGAACGGCGGAACGTCCGCGTGGGAGAAGGCGAGGCGCCCGCACGGCGCAAGGCGGGACGGGGCCCCGGTCGTTCACCTCCGACGGCCGGGGCCCTTGTCGTCCCCGGACCCAGCCTGCGGCGACACTCCCCCGAGTTACGCGACTCACGCGCGCGCCGTCGGGCCAGATCCGATGGAATGATCACATCAGGATTCGCCAACGGATCGCTAACATGTGGCCAACGGTTCGTCGGCGGGTCGCGGAGCGGTTGGCCGGAACTCGTCCGTCAGCAGCGCCACATGCCCGACGGTCGGGCGGACTCCGGTGCCGGACCGGCGGTCGGCCGGCGAGCGGAAGGTGGCGGGAAACCGTTGTGGACAGGGCGGAATTCCGCCAGGAAACTGCGGGCACACGCCCGCCGCAGAGCACGGTCGGCCCCGACCGCGCGGGAAGGCAGTGGAGCGGCGTGATGCGGCAGTGCGAGCTGCGCTTCGGACTGCTGGGGCCGCCGGTCCTCTACGACCGACCGCCGTACGGGATTCCGTACGACCCCCCGCCCGGGACCCCCGGCACCCCCGACGACCCCCCTCCCGGCGACTCCTCTTCCGGTACCCCCACCCCGGCCCCCCACGCACCCACCGCACCGGTCCCCGGCGACGACCACCCCGACAACGGCGTCCGGGCCATCGGCAGCCCCAAGGTCCGCGTCCTGCTCGCCACTTTGCTGATGGAGCCCGGCCGGGTCGTGTCGGTCGAGGCGCTGAAGGACGCGCTGTGGGGCGGCGCGCCGCCCGTCTCCGCGCAGGCGTCCCTGCACAACCACGTCACCCGGCTGCGCCGGCTCCTGGACGACCCCGAGCGGCTCAGGGCCGTACCGCCGGGCTATGTGCTGCGGGTCGACCACGGCGAGCTGGACGTGCACGTCTTCGACGCCCGGGTCGCCGAGGCGCGGTCCGCGCACGCCCGGCGGGACTGGACGGGCGTCGTACGGGCCTGCGCCTGCGCGCTCGCGCTCTGGCGCGGCACCCCGCTCAGCGGACTCCCCGCCGACATCGGCGGTTACGCGCTGGTGCAGCGTCTGGAGGAGGCCCGGCTGTTCCTGCTGGAGTGGCGCTACGACGCCGAACTGGCCCTCGGCGGAGCCCGCTTGGCCGCGCTCGTGCCGGAGCTGGCGGCGCTGGTCGCCGAGCATCCCCTGCGCGAGGCGTATCACCGCCAGCTGATGCTCGCCCTGCACCGCACCGGCCGCCAGGCCGAAGCGCTCGCCGTCCACCGGGACCTGCGCGCCCGCCTGGTGGAGGAGCTCGGCATCGAACCCGGTCCGGCGGTCCGCGAGGCGCATGTCGAGGTGCTGCGGGGCAGCGGCGAGGCGCGTCGGGACGAGGAGTACGGCGACCAGCGGACGGACGGGCGGGACGGACACCCGCGGCGCGGCGGTGACGTGTCCCGAGGCGCCGGCGTCACGGGGGAAGCCGTTTCCCCGGACGGCACGGCCGCCTCCGCGCCGCCCGCGCCCTCCGCTTCTCCGGCGGCGCCCGCGTCCGCGCGGGACGGTGACGGGGGCACCGCGCGGCAGACCCCGCGCCCGGCCCAGCTGCCGGCCCCGCCGGCCCAGTTCACCGGCCGTGCCGACGTGCGCAGCGAGCTGCGCCGCACGCTGACCGAGCCGCCCGCCCCGGCGCCCGCGGTCGTGGTGATCAGCGGTATGGCCGGCGTCGGCAAGAGCGCGCTGGCCCTGCATGTCGCCCATGAGCTGAGGGAACGTTTCACTGACGGGCAGCTCTACGTCAACCTGCACGGCGCCACGCCCGGCATGACCCCGCTCACCGCCACGCAGGCGCTCGCCGCCCTGTTGCGCGACCTCGGCGCCGAGCCCCGGAACATCCCGGAACACCCCGACGCCGCCGCCGCGTTGCTCCGCTCGCTGCTCGCGCCCGCCCGCATCCTGCTGGTCCTGGACGACGCGGCGAACGCGGCCCAGGTGCGGCCCCTGCTGCCGGCCGGGCCCGGCTGCGCGGTGATCGTCACCAGCCGTTCGCCGCTCACCGCGCTCGACGGTGCCCGGCGCTTCCCGCTCTCCCCGCTGACCGGCGAGGACAGCGCGGCGCTGCTACGCGCGGTGAGCGGGCGCGCGGGACTGGACGCCGGCCATGCGCTGGTCGAGCTGACCGGCAGGCTGCCGCTGGCGCTGCGCGTGGTCGCCGCCCGGCTCGCCGCCCGCAGCGCCCTCACCCCGGACGTGCTGGCCGGACAACTCGCCGAGACCGGCGGGCGGCTGCGGCACCTGGAGTACGACGACCTGAGCGTCCGCCGCTCCCTGGCCGTCGCCCACGACGCGCTCGCCGCCGCCGAGCGGGAGGCCGACCGGGACGCGGCCCTCGCCCTGCGCCACATCGGCGCGCTCGACCTGCCGACCTACGGCGCCCCGCTGATCGCCCGCCTCACCGGTACCGACGAGCGCCGCGCCGAGGCCGCGCTGGACCGCCTGGTCGACGTCGCCCTCCTGGAGGAGACGGCGTACGGCCGCTACGCACCCCACGACCTGGTCCGCGACTTCGCCCGCGAACTGGCGGACGCCGGCAGCCTCCAGCCGGCCCCGGCCCCGGCCTCAGCTCCGGCCCCGGTCGAGACGGCCGAGGGCTCCGGCGGAGCTTCCGCATCGGCCGGGACGGAACCTCAGGGCGGCTCGGCCATGCATGGCCCCGGCAACGCGAACGGCACCGCCGGCCCGGCCCGCGCTCCCAGCGGCCCCGAGCAGGCCCCCGCCACCCCCGACCTGACCGCCCTGCGCTGGTACGCCGCCATGGCCGAGCGGGTGCTGACAGCGGTCGTGGAGCCGGGGCTCGACCAGGACGACCGGCGGCGGCCGACCTCCGCGCAGCCGGCCGGCCACGCGGCGGACGTGGCCGCCCTGGCACCCTTCGAGTCGGCCGAGGAGGCCTTCGCCTGGGGTGAGGTGGAGCTGGAGAACGTCGTCGCGCTGGTGGCGCGGAACGCGGACGCCGACGAGCCGCGCACCGCCGCCCACCTCTCCGCGCTCGTACGGCTGCTCTTCCCCTATGTGCAGCGCAGCGGCCGGGTCGCCGAGATGGAGGTCCTGGGCGGGGCCGCGCTCGGTGCGGCACGGCGGCTCGGGGACGCGGCGGCGGAGGCGTACGCCCTCGGCGACCTGTCGGGCCTGCACTTCCTGACCGGCCGGCAGAACCACGCCCTGGCCCTCACCGACCAGGCCCTGGAGATCTGGGAGCGGCTGGGCACGGCCTCCCGGATCCGCCGCTGCCTGAACAACCGCGGGCTGCTGCTGGAGGGACTGGGACGGTTCGAGGAGTCGGGGGAGGCGCTGCGGCAGAGCCTCGCCTACTCGCGGCTGCTGAACGATCCCTACGGCGAGGCCGTCACCCGCAGCCACCTCGGCAACCTCTACGAGCACACCGACCCGCGCGCCGCCATCGAGCAGCACCGGCGTTCGCTCGCGATCGGGGACGCCATCGGCGCGGTCATCGTGCAGCACTCGGCGCACTGCAACATCGGCTACGCCCATCTCGCGCTCGGTGAACCGGCCGCCGCCGCCCGGCACTTCGAGGAGAGCCTGCGCATCCTCGGCGGCCACGGCGACTGGCACGGCGAGTCCCAGACCCGGCTCGGCCTGGTCCGCGCGCTGCGGCAGCTGGGGGAGACCGGCCGGGCGGCCGGCGAGTGCGCCGAGCTGCTGGACCGCGCCGACGCCCGCGCCGACCGTTACACGGGCGGGCTGGGCCTGCACCAGCACGGGCTGCTGCTGCGCGAGCAGGGGCGGCGGGCGGAGGCGTACGACGCCTGGCACGCGGCCCGCGTGGCGCTGGACGGCACCGACGAGCAGGCGGTCCTGGAGGAGCTGCGGGAGCTGCTGGCTGACGGCCCGCCCACCTGACCCCCCGGCGGCTCGACCGCTCGACGCCCCGACAGCCCGACCGCCTGATGCCCCGGCAGCCTGTCCAGCTGACGCCCCGGCGGCCCGACCGCCCGGCGGCACCGGGCTACTTGGCGTCGGCATAGCACTCCACCACCGCCGTCGTGAACGGGAACCGCACCGGTGTGTCGCCGAAGGTCAGCCGGCCGGCGAGGGCGGCGGACTCGCGGATGGCTTCGACGACGGCGTCGGCCTCCTCGGCGGGGCAGTGCACGATCACCTCGTCGTGCTGGAAGAAGACCAGTTCGGCCGCCATGTCCCGCAGGGTCCGGCGCAGCGCGGCGAGCAGCAGCAGGGCCCAGTCGGCGGCGCTGCCCTGCACGACGAAGTTGCGCGTGAAGCGGCCCCGCGCGCGGGAGTCGGCGGAGGTGTGTCCGGCGGCCCAGCCGGTCCGGCCGTCCTGTTCCTCCTCGCCGACGGGGATGCCCGCCTCCTCCGTCGCGTCCCCGCCGGCCCCGGCGGCCGGCGGGCAGGTACGGCCCAGCCAGGTGCGCACCAGGCGGCCCTCCTCGCCCGCGCGGGCCGCCTCGTCGACGTAGGCGACGGCCTTCGGGAAGCGGCGGCGCAGCGCGGCGAGGTTCTTCAGGCCGTCGCCGGAGGTCTGCCCGTAGACCGCGCCGAGCACGGCGATCTTGGCCTGGTCCCGGTCGCCGGAGAAGGCGCGGTCGGAGACGGACTGGTAGAGGTCGCTGTCGCGGCCGGCCACCTCCATCAGGCCGGGGTCGCGGGAGATCGCGGCGAGCACGCGCGGCTCCATCTGGTCGGCGTCGGCCACCACCAGCCGCCAGCCGGGGTCGGCGACCACGGCGCGGCGGATCACCTTGGGGATCTGCAGGGCGCCCCCGCCGTTGGTCACCCAGCGCCCGGTGACCGTGCCGCCGGCGAGGAACTCGGGGCGGAACCGGCCCTCGCGCACCCAGTCCTGCAGCCAGGACCAGCCGTGTGCCACCCAGATGCGGTAGAGCTTCTTGTACTCCAGCAGCGGTTCGACGGCCGGGTGGTCGACGGACCGGATCTCCCAGCGGCGGGTGGACTTCACCTTGATCCCGGCCTGGGCGAAGGCCTTGATCACGTCGGTGGGCAGATCGGGCCGCACCCGGCGGCCGAAGGCCGCGGACACCTGGTCGGCCAGTTCGGCGAGGCGGCGCGGTTCGCCCCCGCCCGCGTACCGCTCGCCGAGCAGGCCGTGCAGCAGTTCGCGGTGGACCCCGGCGCTCCAGGGCAGGCCCGCGTGGTTCATCTCGGCGGCCACCAGCATCCCGGCCGACTCGGCGGCGGTCAGCAGCCGCATCCGGTCGGGGTGGGCGGTCTTCTCGTGCCGCCGCAGCTGCTCGGCGTAGACGGCGATCAGGTCGGGCAGGGGCAGCCGGGTGCCGGCGGGCTCGAACAGCGGGGACTGCGCGCCGGGTTCGGCCGCGCGCTGCGGCGGGTCGGGCGGGACGGGACCGCCGCGGAGGCGGGCCAGGGCGGCGGCGGCCGAGCGTGGCTCGCCGTGCCGTCCCTCGTGGCCCAGCAGGAGTGTTTCGGCGTCCTCGATGTCGTAGCACCGCTCCACTCGCACCCCCGTGGCGAGCAGTCGCGGGTAGACCTCGGGGGTCGACCGCCACACCCAGCGCGTCACCTCCGGGCGGCTCCGCACCGCTTCGGCGAGATCGCTCTCCCGCCGCACCGGTCCGGCGGGCAGCCCGTCCGGGCCGAGGGGGGCGACGTCCACGCCCGAGTCCTCGGCCGGTGCGAGAGCCCACCGGTCGGTCATGACGGCGAGTCTGGCAGGGGGGTCTGACAATCGCTGTGACCTGCGGTTCTACCCCTGCTCACCGGGAGTCTCGGTCTGCTGCTGCTCCAGCAGCAGCGCCAGGATCCTGGCGACGTACTCCTCGACGGCCGGCTTGGTGAGGCCGAGGCCGCTCAGGACGCCCTGGCCGTTCTCGTGCTCCAGCAGGGCGAGCAGGAGGTGCTCGGTGCCGATGTAGTCGTGGCCGAGCCGGAGGGCCTCGCGGAAGGTGAGTTCCAGGACCTTCTTGGCCTCGGGGCCGTAGGGGACGAGGTCGGGGACGTCGTCCGCGGCGGGCGGCAGCGCGGCCGTCGCCGCCTGGCGTACGGCGTCCTGCGGGATGCCCTGCGCGGTGATCGCCTTCGCGGCCAGGCCGTCCGGTTCGGCCAGCAGGCCGAGGACCAGGTGCTCGGGGCGGCCCTCGGCGTTGCGGGCGGCCAGCGCCTCGTTGTGCGCGGCCATGACCACGTTCCGCGCGCGCGGGGTGTAGCGGTTGAAGCCCTGGCTGGGGTCGAGGTCGGCGGACTCCTTGGGCACGAACCGCTTCTGCGCCGCCTGCCGGGTCACGCCCATGCTGCGCCCGATGTCGGTCCAGGACGCGCCGGAGCGGCGGGCCTGGTCGACGAAGTGCCCGATCAGGTGGTCGGCCACGTCACCGAGGTGATCGGCGGCGATCACCGCGTCCTGGAGCTGTTCGAGGGGTTCGTCGTGAACCTTCTTGATCGCCTCGATGAGGTCGTCGAGGCGCACGGATGCCGTGGTGTTCGGGTTGGTCGCCATGGTGTCAACCGTAGGTTGCCCACCTGGGATCGTCAACCAACAGTTGACACACGTTCGCCGCCATGCCGTCGCGCGCCCCCGTGCCGGTCCACTGTCCACAGCCTGTGGACGGCCGCCGCGCGCTGTCGGTCGGCCGTGGCACGATCGACGGCGTGACCAGTACCGCCAGCACCGTCGAGCGTGCCTTCCGGGCCGCCCTCTACGACGACACCGACACCGGCCTCGACACGGGCGCCTCGCTGCTCGCCGCGGACCCGGCCGCCGACGCCGAACTCGCGCGGCGCGGCGAGGACTTCGTGGCGACGGCCTGGCAGCGTGGCTGGCAGCCCGCCGACGTCGTACGGCTGGTGCGGCGGGAGCTGGACGAGGCGCACGTCCGCCTGGCCGCCGAGCTGATCCGCACGCAGTCCGGGCGGGACCGGCCGCGCGGGCGCCGCTGGGCCGACCAGCTGGCGGCGCTGCCCGCCGGCCCCGACCGCGCCGCCGACCGCTTCTCCCACGCCACGGCCGTCCTGGAGCTTTACCGCCTGCTGTTGCGGCTGCCCGCCCTGGAGCCCCTGGAGGAGGAGTCCCGCCGCACCCCCGGCCCGGCCGCCTCCCGCATGCTCGGCCGCATCCGCGCGCTGCTCGCCAAGGCCGAGGCGACCGGCTACCCGGAGGAGGCCGAAGCGCTCACCGCCAAGGCGCAGGAGCTGATGGCACGGCACAGCGTCGACGAGGCGCTGCTCGCCGCCGGGGCGCCCGCGCCGGACGCGCCCGGCGCCTGCCGCATCGGGGTCGAGCCGCCGTACGAACAGGCCAAGGCGGTCCTGCTGGACGCGGTGGCCACGGCGAACCACTGCCGCGCGGTGTGGAACGAACCGCTCGGCTTCTCCACGGTCGTCGGTTTCGAGGCCGACCTGGAGGCGGTCGACATGCTCTACACCTCCCTGCTGGTGCAGGCCACGCACGCGATGGCCAAGGCGGAGGCGGCCCAGCGGGCCGGCGGACGCAAGCGGACCAAGACCTTCCGGCAGTCGTTCCTCGCGGCCTACGCGCACCGCGTGGGCGACCGGCTCGCGGCCGCCGCCGAGACCCAGGTGACCCGGGACCTGCTGCCGGTGCTGGCCACGCGCGCGATAGCCGTCACCGGCCGGCTGGAGCGGATGTTCCCGGAGACCACCACGACCCGGCTGCGCGGGGTGAGCGACGCGGCGGGCTGGACCGAGGGGGCCCGCGCGGCCGACCGGGCGCAGGTCAGGGCCCGTCCGCGGCTGGAGTGAGGCTCAGTCGCCGACCTGCTGGAAGGCGCTCACGGAGGCGTCCGGCCCGCTCCCGTCGGCCTTGGCGGCGACCGGGCCGTACGTCCACGGGAAGCTGCGGCTGGCGTCCGAGCCGGGCAGGGTGATCGTCACGGTCTTCGCGGCCAGCGCGTTCCCGGCGCCGTCCTTGCCGCGCACGTAGCTGATGGAGAAGGACGCGGAGTCGCCCTTGGCCAGCTTCAGCTTCTGCGCCTTCGCGCCCTTGAGCACGGGCACGGTGGCCTTGCTGCCGCCGCCCTTCAGCACGACGGCCGGGAAGTGCTCCAGGGTGCAGGGCGCGCTCTGGTTGGTGAGGCTCACCGGGATCTCGCCGGTGTCGCCGGCGGCCGGTGCCGCGCTCGCCGAGCCGATCTGCACGGAGACCCCGCCGATGTCGCAGGCGGAGCCGCTCTTGCCGTTCTTGTTCCCGCCGCTGTCGTTGCAGGCGGTCAGCAGCACAGCGGCGGCGAGGGCGGTGACGGTGAGCGGAATGGCGCGCATGAGCAGATTCCCATCGAGGTCGGGACGGTCTCCCCGCATCATGGCCCCTGCGCCCGGGACGCGATCACGCGCCCCGGTCCGATTCACCGCTTCAGGGGTGCCTTCGCCGCTTCCCGGGCGCCTGCCCCGCCCGCCCGCGGACGCCGCCGTCTCCCCCCGCGGGCGCCCTCACCGCTTGGCGGGCGCCGTCGGCAGCCCCGACGGCAGCTTGCCGCCCTCGGCCTTGGTGTAGGTCTCCTGGCCGGTCTCGCCCGACCAGGTCACCTTCAGCGTCGTGCCGTTGACGGAGTCGACCATGCCGGTGGTCCGCTCCTTGCCGCCGCCCCGGCAGGTCAGGTGGATCATCTGCATGCGGTCCTCGGCCCCCGCGGTCCCGCTGCACACGGTCCCGCCGGTCACGAAGACGCCGGCCTGCTTCCCGGTGACCACCAGGGCCACGATCTTGCCGTCGGCGGTGGTGATCCAGCTGCCCTGGAGCCCGGCGGCAGCGCCGGTCACACCCGGCGAGGCCGTACCCGCAGACGTGCCCGGTGAGGCTGGGGCGCCGGCCTTCTCGCCGGAACCTCCCGAGCCCCCGTCCCCGGAACCGCCGCCGCACGCCGTCAGTGCCAGCGCGCCCGCCAGTCCCGCGGCCAGGGCCGCGCCCCGCACCCTCGCATTCGCAGTAGTCACCGGAAAGCTCCCTCCGCGGTAGCGGCCGGCCGCCCTCGCCGGACGGCCCGCAGCGCAAGCTACCAGGAGTCACCAGGACGACTTCCGCACCCCGGGCAGGTGTCCCCGGTGCGCCCGGGCGCGCAGGCAGCCGCGGGACAGGCCGAAGACGCGCAGGCAGCCGCGGGGACGGCCGTCGGCCCGGTCGCGGCTCCGCACGCGCGCGGCACTGGCGTCCCGGGGCCGGCGGCGCAGTTCCCGCCGGGCGGCGAGCCGTCCGGTCGGGGGTGGCGGGCCGGCGGATGATCTCCTTCGGTCCGGCGCGGCGCTCGGCGTACCGGGCGACCACATCCTTGCGCCGCTCGTACCTCGCGATCCTGCGCTGCTTCGCCAGCGGACCCTCACACCCCGGGCGCGGGGGCGGGCGCCTGCCGCCTCGGCGCCGATCGTGTCCACCGTCCTGACGGCCGGCGCGCCCGCCCGCAGCCGGGGACGTACCGGCCCTGGTGGGCATGCAGTGCGTGGACACGGTGACGTAGCTCTCCCGCAACAGTGATGCTAATGGGATTCATTTTCAGTAAAATGTCGGCATGGCACGCAATGAACTCCGCCCCGTCGTCAAGCTCCGGTCCACGGCCGGAACCGGCTACACCTACGTGACCCGCAAGAACCGCCGCAACGACCCGGACCGCATGACGCTGCGCAAGTACGACCCGGCCGCCGGCCGGCACGTCGACTTCCGAGAGGAGCGCTGACCACCGCCCGCCCGCACGGTGCGCCGCGACAGGACCCGCAGTCGCGCGCCACTCGGTCACCCGGGTCACTCGGTCACCCGGGTCACTCGGTCACCCGGGTCACTCGGTCACCCGGGTCACTCGGTCACCCGGGTCACCCGGTTGCCCGGGTCGACCGCGTCACGGCCCGACAGCAGTTGCTGCCGGCGCGGGCCGGGGGGTGCCCGGGATGCGGCGTCGCTCCCGCATTCCACTCGTTTCACTCACTGACGAAATCGGTCGTCCGGCGGCTGGGTGATCTCCTCCCGGCCGGTGCCGGTGATCTCGGCCAACCCCGCCGACCGGACCGTCACCCGGACCCTGGAACATGAAGGGCGCGGTGCGCGTCTCTTCCTAGTGCGCGAGGGGTTCGACCCGGACGGCCCGGGGACATGTCCTGCCTGTTCCAGGGCAGGTGCCGGAACGGCTTCGGGTAAAGCGGACGTCAAGGTTGTAATCGCAGGACCACTCCTCGTGCACGTGCATTTGCTCACGCATCCGCACGTGAACCAAGTTATGATCCGGGTCAGTTGACCACAGCATCTATGGCCTCACCAGCCAGTGCACCACCGGGGAGCGACCTGTGGACCGCGACGTCGACGGCGTGTACGGGGGGTACGACGTGTACAACGGCATGGCTGCCACGCAGCTGAACGGAGTGGCCTGGCAGAAGAGCAGGCACAGCAACTCGCAGGGTTCCTGCGTGGAGTTCGCGCGCTTGCCGGGCGGCGAGGTCGCCGTACGCAATTCCCGGTTCCCGGACGGGCCGGCGCTCGTCTACACGCGCGCGGAGATCGAGGCGATGCTCCTCGGCATCAAGGACGGCGAGTTCGACCACCTGATAACCAGCTGACGCGGACCGTCCGTCCGCGAGGGCCGGATGGCAACGATGTCGGAGGCACCCGCATCCGTACGTGACCAGTGGACGCGCGTAGACATCGCGCGTCCGCCGGTGCGGAACGGGTCAGCCGGCCGCCGGCAGCCGGAACATCGCCCAGACCACCTTGCCATCCAGCGTGCCCGCGAGCGGGTGCCAGCCCCAGCTGTCGGCGAAGGACTCGACCAGGAACAGCCCGCGGCCCGACTCGGCGGAGAAGTCGTCCGAGTCGCGCGGGACCGGCGTCTCGTGGCTGGGGTCGCGCACCCCGCACACCAGCCGCCCGCTCCACCGCATCAGGTGCAGCCGCACGCACGGGTGGTGCGCCTCGCCCCGGCACGGAGCGGCCGGCACCGCGTGCCGCAGGGCGTTGGTCACGAGTTCGGAGACGACGAGACAGATGTCGTCGAAGCGGTCCCCGACGTCCCACCGGTCCAGGGTGTCGCGGGTGAAGCGCCGGGCCTCGCGCACCGCCTCGAAACGGGCGGGCAGGGCGCAGGAGGCGGCATCGGACACGGCCGCGGGATCCAGCGGCGGAAGGCCCTGCCGTAACGGCTTGAGCATGGTCGATCCATTCGTCCCCATGCGAGGCACTCCCGGGAATTCGCGGTCGTTGCGATGCAGCGGTGGCGCTGCACCATGGTTTCGGATGCGCAGAGCAGATGCAAGGGCAGATGCACGTGCACGCGACCGAAATGGCCCTGCCCGTACCGCTTCTTGGCCATTTTTTCTGCCATCTTCACGTCGATCCCGCCAGAGGTCCGGACCTCTTGCCGATCGGAGCCCGGCAGAAACGGCCGAGCTCTTTCCGTTTCCGTAACCGGGCGAGTACTGCTCGGAGTGTTTTAGTGGCAGACTTCGGCCCCTGAAGACGGTTGGGGAGGCTGGCGAACGTGAGCGCGGGAGAGCCCGGATCGGTGGTGCGGCGGATGCTGCTCGGCTCGCAACTCAGGCGACTGCGTGAAACACGGGGGATCACGCGGGAGAAGGCCGGATACTCGATCCGCGCCTCCGAGTCGAAGATCAGCCGGATGGAGCTGGGCCGGGTGAGCTTCAAGACGAGAGACGTCGAAGACCTGCTGACGCTCTACGGCATCACCGACGAGGCGGAGCGCGAGTCGCTGCTCTCCCTCGCCCGTGAGGCCAACGTGGCGGGCTGGTGGCACAGTTACACCGATGTCCTGCCCAGCTGGTTCCCCACCTACGTGGGCCTGGAGGGCGCCGCCTCGCTGATCCGCGCCTACGAGGTGCAGTTCGTGCACGGCCTGCTGCAGACCGCCGACTACGCCCGCGCGGTGGTCCGGCGCGGCATGAAGGGCGCGAGCGCCGCCGACGTCGAACGCCGGGTCGCCCTGCGCCTGGAGCGGCAGAAGCACCTGCTCGCCGACAACGCCCCCGAGTTCCACATCGTCCTGGACGAGGCCGCCCTGCGCCGTCCCTACGGCGACCGCGAGGTGATGCGCGGCCAGTTCCAGCACCTGATCGACATCTCCGAGCGGCCCAACGTGCGCCTGCAGGTCATGCCGTTCAGCTTCGGCGGGCACTCCGGCGAGAGCGGCGCCTTCACCATCCTCAGCTTCCCCGAGTCCGATCTGTCCGACGTGGTCTACCTGGAGCAGCTGACCAGCGCCCTCTACCTGGACAAACGGGAGGACGTCGCCCAGTACGAGCAGGCCCTGAAGGAACTCCAGCAGGACAGCCCCGGGCCCGACGAGAGCCGGGACCTGCTGCGGGGTCTGCTGCAACTGTCCTGACCGGCCCCAACTCCCTTTACTTGCAAGTAGGATGACGCTCGCTCAGGCATGCACGGATCTGGTGTCCGCTAGCGATTGAGGGATCACATGTCGTCCTACTTCACCGACCTGGCCCAGCAGTACATCGACGGCGAGTGGCGCCCGGGCACCGGCTCCTGGGACGTCATCGACTTCAACCCCTACGACGACGAGAAGCTGGCCTCGATCACGGTGGCCACGGTCGACGAGGTGGACGAGGCCTACCAGGCCGCCGCGCGTGCCCAGAAGAAGTGGGCCGAGACCAACCCCTACGCCCGGCGTGCGGTGTTCGAGCGGGCCCTGCGGCTGATAGAGGACCGCGAGCAGGAGATAGCCGACCTGATCATCGCCGAACTCGGCGGCACGCGCGTGAAGGCCGGTTTCGAACTGCACCTCGCCAAGGAGTTCCTGCGTGAGGCGGTCCACCTCGCGCTGCGCCCCGAGGGCAGGATCCTGCCCTCCCCGACCGAGGGCAAGGAGAACCGGGTCTACCGGGTGCCGGTCGGCGTCGTGGGCGTGATCAGCCCGTTCAACTTCCCCTTCCTGCTGTCGCTGAAGTCGGTAGCGCCGGCCCTCGCGCTCGGCAACGCCGTGGTGCTCAAGCCGCACCAGAACACCCCGATCGCCGGCGGCACCCTGCTCGCGAAGATCTTCGAGGAGGCCGGGCTGCCCGGCGGTCTGCTCAACGTGGTCGTCACCGACATCGCCGAGATCGGTGACGCGTTCCTGGAGCACCCCGTCCCGAAGGTCATCTCCTTCACCGGTTCGGACAAGATCGGCCGGCACGTCGCCACCGTCTGCGCCAAGCACTTCAAGCGCTCGGTGCTCGAACTGGGCGGCAACAGCGCGCTGGTGGTACTGGACGACGCGGACATCGACTACGCGGTGGACGCGGCCGTCTTCAGCCGGTTCGTGCACCAGGGCCAGGTCTGCATGGCCGCCAACCGGGTCCTCGTGGACGCCTCCGTCGCCGAGGAGTTCACCGAGAAGTTCGTCGCCAAGGTCCGCACCCTCAAGGTCGGCGACCCGCGCGACCCGGAGACCGTGATCGGTCCGGTGATCAACTCCGCGCAGGCCAACGCCGTCTCGGGCACCGTGGAGCAGGCGCTCGCCGAGGGCGCCACCGCGCTGGTGCGCGGCACCACCACCAACAACCTGGTCGGGCCGACCGTACTGACCGGCGTCCCCGCCGGCTCCCCGCTGCTCCAGCAGGAGGTCTTCGGCCCCGTCGTCTTCCTGGTCCCGTTCGACGGGGAGGAGGAGGCGGTCCGGATCGTCAACGACACCCCTTACGGCCTGAGCGGCGCCGTGCACACGGGCGACATCGAGCGGGGCGTGGCCTTCGCCAAGCGGATCGACACCGGCATGTTCCACGTGAACGACGGCACGGTCCACGACGAGCCGATCGTGCCCTTCGGTGGCGAGAAGCACTCGGGTCTCGGCCGCCTCAACGGCGAGACCACGCTGGAGGCGTTCACCACCGTCAAGTGGATCTCGGTGCAGCACGGCCGCAGCGGCTTCCCCTTCTAGCCGCGCGCCGCTTGCCCGGCTCCCGTCCGGCCCGTTCCGCGGCCGGCCTGTTCCGCGGGCCGGCCTGTTCCGTGGTCCCGCCTTTTCGCACCCCGGGCCAATGAGGACAGCAGCTGTCCTCATTGGCCCGTAGCGTCTTCGGTGTCGGGGGAACGGCCCCGGCGAACGGCCCGACGAAAGGCGGCACGCCATGGTCACGCACGTTCCGGCGGAGGCGAAGGGCGACGAGCGCGGGGCGCTGCTCGCGTTCATCGAGGAGCAGCGCGGCGGGATCCGCCGGGCGCTGCTCGGGCTGACCGAGGAGCAGGCCCGTACCCGCCCCAGTGCCAGCGAGCTGTCTCTGGGCGGCCTGCTCAAGCACGTCGCCGAGGTCGAGCAGAGCTGGATCGCCCGGGCGAAGCAGGAGCCGCCGGCGGTGCGGCGCGACGAGTCGAACTGGCACGAGACCTTCCGGCTGACCGGGGACGAGACGGTCGCCTCGCAGCTGGCGTACTGGGAGCAGGTGGCCGCCGAGACGGAGAAGTTCATCCGCTCTGCGCCCAGCCTGGACGACACCTTCCCGCTGCCGCCCGACCCCTGGTTCCCGCCGGAGGGCCGGGTCTCGCTGCGCTGGCTCTGCCTGCACCTGATCCGCGAGACGGCCCGGCACGCCGGTCACGCCGACATCGTCCGCGAGTCGCTGGACGGCAGGACCGCGTTCGAACTGGTGGCGCTGGAGCAGGGCGGCTCCTGGGGGCAGTGATCTCGGGGGTGCTCACCCAGCCCCCTGGGGCGGCCCCGAGCCGTGGAGCCTCGGCCGGGTCGCCCGCGTCGAGCAGGCCGCCCCCGCTCCCGCCTCCGCCCCGCCATCACCGGCGGGGGCGAACCGTTAGCCGGCCTGCCCGCCCAGGACGCGGAATGCCGGGGCGCCCAGGACGCGGAGAGTCAGTGGTGGAACCCGGTGGCCGCGCCCTTGTCCCGGGTCAGCGGGTGCGGCTGGCGCCGTAGCTCCGGCAGCAGGCGGGTCAGGTCGTCGACGAACAGGTCGGCCAGGTCGCGCGAGAAGCCGTTGCGGCACACGACCCGCAGCACGGCCAGGTCCTCCCGGTGGGGCGGGAAGGTGTAGGCGGGCACCAGCCAGCCGCCCTCGCGCAGCCGCCGGGACACGTCGAAGACGTCGTACGACGTGACGTCCTCGGCCGTGGTCAGCGCGAACACCGGAAGCTGGTCCCCGCGCGTGAGCAGCCGGAAGTCGCCGAGCGCGGCGATCCGGCCGGCGAGCGAGCGCGCCACGTCCCGCGTGGACTGCTGCACCGCGCGGAAGCCCTCCCGGCCCAGCCGCAGGAACGTGTAGTACTGCGCGACCACCTGGGCGCCGGGCCGGGAGAAGTTCAGCGCGAAGGTCGGCATCTCGCCGCCCAGGTAGTTCACCCGGAACACCAGCTCCTCGGGCAGCGCCTCCGGGTCCCGCCACAGCGCCCAGCCGACGCCCGGGTACACCAGGCCGTATTTGTGGCCGGAGCAGTTGATCGACGCCACGCGCGGCAGCCGGAAGTCCCACACCAGGTCCTCGTCCAGGAAGGGCGCCACCATTGCGCCGGACGCACCGTCGACGTGCACCGGGACATCGAGCCCGGTGCGCTCCTGGAGGGCGTCCAGGGCCGCGCACAGGTCGGCGATCGGCTCGTAGGAACCGTCGAAAGTGGAACCGAGGATGCCGACGACCCCGATGGTGTTCTCGTCGCACAGGCCGGCCGCGGCCTGCGGGTCCAGGTGGAAGCGCTCGCCCTCCATGGGGACCAGCCGGGCCTCCACTTCCCAGAAGTTGCAGAACTTCTCCCAGCAGACCTGGACGTTGACCCCCATCACCAGATTGGGCCGCGCGCCCGGGTACCGGTCGGCGTTCCGCTTCGTCCAGCGCCGCTTCAGCGCCATGCCGGCGAGCATGCACGCCTCGCTGGACCCGGTCGTCGAACAGCCCACCGCGGTCGCCGGGTCCGGCGCGTTCCACAGGTCGGCGAGCATCGCCACACAGCGCCGCTCCAGCTCGGCCGTGCGCGGGTACTCGTCCTTGTCGATCATGTTCTTGTCCCGGCACTCCGCCATCAGCATCCCGGCCTGCGGCTCCATCCAGGTGGTGACGAAGGTGGCCAGGTTCAGCCGGGCGTTGCCGTCCAGCATCAGCTCGTCGTGCACCAGCTGGTACGCCGTGGACGGGGGCAGCGGGGTGTCCGGCAGCCGGTGGGTGGGCGGGGCCTCGGTCATGCCGCCGACCGGGTTGGCCTCCCCGAAGAAGGGGTTGACGGACACCGTCCGCTTCTCGTGCCGGCCGGAGCCTTTGTGCAGGGCCATGGGTTGCCTCCAAGGGGGATGAGGGTCAGCGGACCGGGGTGCCGTCCGCGCACAACTGCATCTGCGGCCGGCCGGTGACCAGCAGCCAGGCCGGCAGCGAGGCGATGCACAGCAGGGCGAGGACGGCGGGCGAGGCGACCAGGACGGCGGCGGTGAACAGGCTCACCCAGCCCTGTCGGGTGATCGCCAGGAGCATGCCGAGGACGCCGGTGGCCACGCCCAGCGAGGGCTGCACGGCCGGCACCAGCGCGTGCGCGGCGAGGCCGAGGGCGGTGCCGACGAAGACCGCGGGGAAGATCCGGCCGCCCCGGAAGCCGCAGGAGGCGGCGACGAGCAGCGCGGCCAGCTTCACCACCGCCATGGTGAGGAACTGTCCCGCCGACCAGCCCGCCGGGTCGCGGGCCAGCTGCGCGATCTCGGACAGGCCCTTGAACAGCGTGAGGTGGCCGCCCAGGGCCGCGAGACCGGCCAGCAGGACCCCGCCGGCCGGCAGCATCAGCATCGGGTGCCGCAGCCGCCCCAGGACCGTGTGGACGTACGGGAAGGCGTAGACGGCGCACATGCCGAGCGCCGCGGCCACCGGGGCGATCACCAGTGCGGCCAGCAGGTCCTTCCCGTGCGGGTGGTCCAGGGGCGGCAGGCCCAGGTCGAAGGTGGGGTGGGACACCAGGGTGGTGGTCATGGCCCCGCACGCGCCGGCGGTCAGCGGGGCGAACAGGTTGTCCCACAGCCGGCCCCGCATGGGCCGCCCCGCCAGCGCCTCGGAGATGACCAGCGCCGCCGCCACGGGCGTGCCGAACAGCGCGCCGATCGTCCCGGACTCCGCGAGGACGGGCCACAGGGCGCCCGGCGTCCGGGGCAGGAGGCGCCCGCCGAGCCAGGCGGCGAGCCCCACGTTCACGGCGATGACCGGGTTCTCCGGGCCGAGGCTGGGCCCGCCGGCCAGCATGAGCCCGGCGGCCAGCACCAGGCCCGGCAGCACGGCGGGCGGCAGGACGGGGGAGTGCAGCGCGAGGGTGGCGGGGTCGGGACCGGCGTGGCCGGGCACCTTCCAGACCACCAGCCCCACGGCGATCCCGGTGGCCGTGAGCATGACGGACATCCACAGCACGGACCAGCGGCCCACGCCCAGCGCGTCGGGCAGCGGCCCCCACAGCACGCGCTGGAGCTGCTCCGCCGCCCAGCTCACCCCGACGAAGACCAGGCTCGCGGCCACCCCCACGACGACGGCGGGCAGGATGAACGGCAGCAGAGCCCGTGCCGGGGCGGTCGGGACGCTCGGGGGCGCCTGCGTCGTCTCCTGGGCCACGCGCTCACCATAAGCGGACAGAACGTATCAAACACCCCGAACCGAATGCGGCTTGCACCTCACGTGACGTGAGGCACCACCGTGGACGCGTACCGACGACAAGGAGCGGAAAGTGAGCTACTCCGTGGGACAGGTCGCGGGGTTCGCCGGCGTCACGGTGCGCACCCTGCACCACTACGACGAGATCGGGCTGCTCGCCCCCGGTGAGCGGACGTACGCCGGCCACCGGCGCTACAGCGACGCCGATCTCGACCGGCTCCAGCAGATCCTGTTCTACCGGGAGCTCGGCTTCCCGCTCGACGAGGTCGCGGCCCTGCTCGACGATCCGGACGCGGACCCGCGTACCCACCTGCGCCGCCAGCACCGGCTGCTGACCGCCCGGATCGAGAAGCTGCAGAAGATGGCCGCGGCCGTGGAGCAAGCCATGGAGGCACGCACGATGGGCATCGACCTGACGCCGGAGGAGCGGTTCGAGGTGTTCGGGGACAAGGACCCCGAACAGTACGCCGAGGAGGCCGGGCAGCGCTGGGGCGACACCGAGGCCTGGGCCGAGTCCCAGCGCCGCGCCGCCCGCTACACCAAGGAGGACTGGAAGCGCATCCAGGCCGAGGTCGACGACTGGGGCGAGCGGTACGCCGCCCTGGTCGCCGCCGGCGAGCGGCCGGCCGGCGAGGCGGCCATGGAGCTGGCCGAGGAGCACCGCCGGCACATCAGCCGGTACTACTTCGAGGTCCCGTACGAGATGCACCGGTGCTTCGCCGGGATGTACGTCTCCGACGAGCGCTTCAAGGCGTTCTACGACTCCATGCACCCCGGCCTCGCCGAACACCTGCGCGACGCGATCCTCGCCAACGCGGACCGGCACACCACGTCCTGACGCCCCGGCCCGGGGCCGGCCCGCGGCCCCGGGCACCGGCCGGGACCGCGCGGAACCCGGTGCGGTCGCCTCACGTTGATAGTTTTGTACGGCGCCCCATCCACGTTCAGCCGCCTTCACCCCCTCAGGAGCCCGGACCCGTGATGACACTCGCCCTCGGCCCGAGCTGGCTGGACCCCGACTACCTGCTCAGCACCTACAGCGTCTGGGGCCTGCTGCTCATCGTCTTCGCCGAGTCCGGCCTGCTCATCGGCTTCTTCCTGCCGGGTGACTCGCTGCTGTTCACTTGCGGTCTGCTGATCACCTCCGGCGACCTGGACTTCCCGCTGTGGGCCGCGATCCCCCTGATCTGCCTCGCCGCGGTCCTGGGCGACCAGGCGGGCTACATGTTCGGCAGGAAGGTCGGGCCGTCCCTGTTCAACCGCCCGGACTCGCGCCTGTTCAAGCAGGAGAACGTCGCCAAGGCGCACGATTTCTTCGAGAAGTACGGGCCGAAGTCGCTGGTCCTGGCCCGGTTCGTGCCGATCGTGCGCACGTTCACGCCGATCATCGCGGGCGTCAGCGGCATGAAGTACCGCTCGTTCCTGGTCTTCAACGTCATCGGTGGCGTCCTGTGGGGCGCGGGCGTCACCCTGCTCGGCCATTGGCTCGGCAACATCGGCCTCGTCAAGAACAACATCGAGGCGATCCTCATCCTGATCGTCCTCGTCTCCGTGGTCCCGATCGGGATCGAGTTCCTCCGCGCGCGGAGCAAGAGCAAGAAGAAGGCCGAGCAGAACCGGCCCGAGCCCCGGCCGCAGTCCCCGCAGCAGCCCGCCCAGCCGCAGCCGCAGTACCGGCAGCAGTACCAGCAGCCCCCGGTCATGGACGACGCCACGACCCGCCTGCGCCGCATCGAGCCGGAGCAGCCGCAGTACCAGCAGCCTCCGCACCAGCACCAGCACCAGCAGCAGCCGCAGCAGCAGGACTGGAACCGGCAGCAGGGCTACGACGAGTACTACGACCAGCAGCAGTACGCACCGCAGCAGCACCACCCCGACCAGCAGTACCAGCAGCAGTACAGCCGGCAGCAGTACGACCAGCAGCAGTACGAGCAGCAGCAGGCGTACGACCAGCGGCGGCACGATCAGGGCCAGTACGGTCAGGGCCAGGAGCAGTACGACCCGAACGGGTACGACCCCAACCCGTACGACCCGAACCAGTACGACCCGAACCAGTACGACCCGAACCAGTACGACCCGAATCAGTACCCGCACGACCACCGCCGGCAGTAGCGGGGCCGGGGCGCGCGGGGGCGGGGGTCTAGAACCCCCTGGTCCGCTTGGCGGCCCGCCGCTTCCCGGCGGAGCCGACCCGCAGGAACAACCGGGAGATCTCCGACCCGAGGTGGACCCCGATCGCGATGGCCATCGCCAGCGACGCGGCCTTGGCCAGTGACACCAGCCCCTTGTCCACGTCGTTCTGCGCCATGGACAGCAGCCCGAAATACGTCGCGGAACCGGGCAGCAGCGGCCCGATCGCCGCCGTCGTGTACGGCAGCGCGGAGGCGAACCGGTACCGGGACAGCAGCTGCCCGAACAGTCCCACCAGGCCCGCCGCCACGGCCGTGGAGGCCACCGGTGAGATGTCGCCCGCATAGCGCATCGCGCCGTACACCGACCAGGCGACACCTCCGTTGAGGGTCACCCAGAGCACGGTGGACCGTTCCTGCTGGAGCAGGACGGCGAAGGTCAGCGAGAGCAGCATCGAGGCCGCGATCTGGATCAGCGGCCGCTCGGAGATGGTGGGCACCGCGTCCGGATTGAGCTTGCCGCCGATCTTCACGCCGAAGTACAGGACGACCAGCACGCCGACGACGATCCCGACGAAGAAGTACATGACCTCCAGCAGCCGGGCGGAGGCGGTGATGTAGAAGCCGGTCAGCCCGTCCTGCACGCCCGCCACCAGCGCCCGCCCGGGCAGCAGCGCGAACAGCCCACCGGTGATCACCGCGGAGCCGTTCACGTTCACGTGCGCCAGCGTCAGCGCCACCCCGATCGCCGCAGGCGGCATCGCGGCCACCGTGAACTGGTAGAACTCCGGCAGCCCGCGCCCCGCGCACAGCCACGCCAGCCGGTCGCCGAGCATCGCGCCCACCGCGGCCGCCACGAACACGATCACGTCACCGCCGACCAGCACGGAGGCCGCACCGGCCAGCAGCCCGCTGGCCAGGGTCAGCGCCCAGCCGGGGTACGGGTGCCGGTTGCGGCGGATCTCCGCCAGCCGCCGGTAGGCCTCCTCCAGCGAGACATGGGTCTCCGGGTCGGTCAGATCGTCCACGAGCCGGAACACGGCCGCCAGGCGCGTGTAGTCGGTGCCCCGCCGCCGTACCGTCCGGGACGCCGTCACCGGGTCCTCCACCAGGGACGGCTGGTGCGAGATCGACAGCAGCGTGAACGTGACGTTCGGCTCGCACCGGTCCAGGCCGTAGGACCGGCACACCGCGAACATCGCGGCCTCCACGTCCTCCGCGCCCTCGCCGCCGGCCAGCAGCAGCTCCCCGATACGCAGGGTCAGGTCCAGCACGCGCGGGACGGCCGGGCCGCCCTCGTCCACCCGCTGCACCGGCTCCGGCGCCGGCCGCTCGGCCACCGGCATGCGCAGCATCGTGCGCATCCGGTCCTGCCAGGGCGCGTCCTTGACCAGGCTGACCAGCGGCACCCCGGTGGCCGGCGTGAACGCGGCCGGGGCGTGCTCCGTGCTGTAGGTGCTCGGCGGACTGAACGCCGACCCCTCCGGCTCGGCAGTCGACGGCTGCAGCGTCTGCAGCCCCTGCGGTACGGCGAACTCGGAGGTCGTCTCCGAGTCATCGCCCTTGGGGACGTCCAGACCCCGGGGAATCGCGAACTCGGACGTGATCTCCGGGTCGTACCGCGCCTCGTCGGACCGGGGCTTTCGGTCCTCCGCCTCCGTCACCTCGCACCGCTTCCTGAACGACACCTTCCGTAGGCCTCAGTATGCGCATGGGTACGCAAACGGGCCGCGCCACCCCACGCAGGGTGCCGCGGCCCGCGGAAGACAAACCGGCCGGTCAGTGGCCGCCCTGCTCCTTGAAGCGCTTGTACGACCGCTCGATCTCCACCTCGGCGTCCGTGCGGCCCACCCAGTTGGCACCCTCGACCGACTTGCCGGGCTCCAGGTCCTTGTAGACCTCGAAGAAGTGCTGGATCTCCAGGCGGTCGAACTCCGACACGTGGTGGATGTCGCGCAGGTGCTCCACACGCGGGTCGGTGGCCGGGACGCACAGCAGCTTGTCGTCGCCGCCCGCCTCGTCGGTCATCCGGAACATGCCGATCGCGCGGCAGCGGATGAGGCAGCCCGGGAAGGTCGGCTCGTCCAGGATGACCAGCGCGTCCAGCGGGTCGCCGTCCTCGCCGAGGGTGTTCTCGACGAAGCCGTAGTCGGTCGGGTAGGCGGTCGAGGTGAAGAGGCGACGGTCCAGGCGGATCCGACCGGTCTCGTGGTCCACCTCGTACTTGTTCCGCGAACCCTTCGGGATCTCGATCGTGACGTCGAACTCCACCGGTGGCTCCTCCATGATCAGCACATAGTTCTGGTGGTTAAGTGTCCCTCACGCAGGTGTGTGATCGCGAAAGGGGCTGGTGGTCGTGCCAGAGCTGGGGCCTTGGCGAGCCGCGAGACCGCGGATGGCGCGGATCGCGAACGCCGTACGACCGCGTCTGGCGAGCGCCGTGACGGCCGCCCGGCCGCGCCTCGTGGGGCTGGCGAGGGCCGTGCGCGTCAGGCCTGGGCACCTCCCCCGTCTCCCCCGGACCGTCAGGACCTGGCAGTACACCGCGGGCGCCGCCACCGCCGGCCTGGCGCTGGCCGCCGGCGTGGTGACCGTCACCGGTCCCTGGGACGCCAACGGTCAGCGTACGGCCGAGCGGGACCGGGCCGCCGCCCTGGAGCGGTCAGGTGGCGCAGATCACGGCGGCTCCGGCACGGCCGGCGGAGGGCTCCGGCCCGCGCCGAGCGCCGCACCCGTCCTGGCGGCCCTGGGCGGCACCACGAGCGCCGTCGGCACCAAGAAGGCCCCTCCGGCGCCCGAGGACCTCACCGGCCGCCTGAAGCCCCTCCTGGACGCTCCCGCGCTGCCCGGCCCGCACGCGGCCGCCGTCGTCGACGTCGCGACCGGCACCCGCCTGTACGGCGCCGACGCCGGCAAGGCCCTCACCCCCGCCTCCACCACCAAGATCGCCACCGCCGTCGCCGCACTGTCCGCCCTCGGCCCCGACCACCGCCTCACCACCCGCACCGCCCTCGAACCCGACACCCGCGAGCTCGTCCTGGTCGGCGGCGGCGACCCCACCCTCACCGCGCACGCCCGGACCGACGGCTGGGCCGGCCTGCGGGCGCTGGCGGCGGACACCGCCGAGGCGCTGGACCGGCGCGGCATCCACAAGATCACGCTTTCCTACGACACCACCCTGTTCACCGGCCCGGCCCTGCACCCCATCGGCGTCAACGACAACCTCGCCCCGGTCAGCGCCCTCACCGTCGACGAGGGCCGCACCGACGGCTCCGCCGGCGGCCCGGTCACCCGGGTGGGCGACCCGGCGGCCGACGCGGCGGCCAGGTTCGCCGGCTTCCTGAAGGACGCCGGCATCACCACCACGTCCCCCGGCCCCTCCAAGGCCAGCACGCGCGCGCAGACCCTCGCGACGGTCTCCTCGCCGCCGCTGTCCGCCCTGGTCGAGCGGATGCTGACCAACAGCGACAACGACATCGCGGAGGCCCTGGCCCGGCACACGGCCCTGGCCGGCGGGCAGCCGGCGAGCTTCTCCGGCGGCGCCGAGGCCATCGCCACGCAGCTGCGCAAGCTCGGCCTGCCCATGGCGGGTGCCGCCTTCCACGACGGCAGCGGCCTCGACCGCGACGACCGGCTCACGGCCGGCCTCCTGACCGCGCTGCTGGTCAAGGCGGGCGACCCGCAGCGCCCCGGCCTGCGCCCGGTCCTCACCGGCCTGCCCGTGGCCGGCTTCACCGGCACCCTGAGCACCCGGTACGCCGACGGCGCCGCCGGTGTCGTACGCGCCAAGACCGGCACCCTGACCGGGGTGAACACGCTGGCCGGCACGGTCGTGGACGGCAACGGCCGGCTCCTGGCCTTCGCCTTCCTGGCCTCGGGCACGACCAGCGCCCCGGAGGCCCAGGCGGCCCTGGACAAGGCGGCGACGGCCCTGGCGGGCTGACGGCCGTCCCGGGGGCCGCGGACGCCTCCGCCACCCCGCGGCCCCCATGGCCTGCCCGAAGCGGGAGCGCTCACGTACGGTTGACAGCATGACTGGCTTCGGCGGCACCGCTTCTCCCGGGATGGTCGACTGGAACCTCGCGGTGGCAACCGCGACACGGCTCGTGCGCCCCGGTCCCGACGTCAGCCGCGACGAGGCCAGGGCCGTCGTCGCGGAGCTGCGCCGGCACGCGAAGGCCTCGGAAGGACACGTCCGGGGCTTCACTCGTATGGGCACCGAGGAGACCCACGACACCCCGGTCCTCGTCGTCGACCGGCCCGGCTGGGTCCGCGCCAACGTCGCCGGCTTCCGGGAGATCCTCAAACCGCTCCTGGAGAAGATGCAGGAACGGCGCGGCAACAACCCGGGCAGCGCGGTCCTCGGCGCCGTCGGCGGCAAGGTCACCGGCGTGGAGCTCGGCATGCTCCTGTCGTTCCTGTCCTCCCGCGTCCTCGGCCAGTACGAGACCTTCGCCCCCGCCGCCCGCGACCTCCCGGCCGGCGCGAACGGCGGCGGCCGGCTGCTGCTCGTCGCGCCCAACATCGTCCACGTGGAGCGCGAACTCGACGTCGAGCCGCACGACTTCCGCCTGTGGGTGTGCCTGCACGAGGAGACCCACCGCACGCAGTTCACCGCCGTCCCCTGGCTCCGGGACCACCTGGAGGGCGAAATCCAGTCGTTCCTGGCGGAGACCGACGTCGATCCCATGACCTTCCTGGAGCGCATCAGGGAAGCCGCCCAGTCCCTCGTCGGCGGCCGGCCCGAGGGCGAGGAGGAGGACGGCGGACGTTCCTTCGTGGAGCTGGTGCAGACCCCCGCCCAGCGGGAGATCCTCGGCCGCCTGACGGCCGTGATGTCCCTGCTGGAGGGGCATGCCGACTTCGTCATGGACGGCGTCGGCCCGAGCGTCGTACCGTCCGTCGCGGAGATCCGCGAGAAGTTCCAGCAGCGTCGCGCGAAGGGTGCCTCCCGCCTGGACACGGCCCTGCGCAAGCTGCTCGGTCTGGATGCCAAACTCAGGCAGTACCGGGACGGCGAACGGTTCGTACGAGCCGTGGTCGAGCAGGTCGGCGTCGACGGCTTCAACCGGGTGTGGACCTCGCCCAACACCCTGCCCACGAAGGCCGAGATCGCCAAACCGGCGGACTGGGTCACACGGGTGCACCGCAGGCCGGAGGCGTGAACGGGTGGGGCGGTCGTGAAACGAATCCGGCCGACGGCAGGCGAACGCCCCTCCAATCACCCGTCCGAGGGACCGTGGGCCATGCGTAGGCGTGCAATGCTCGGGGAACGGCCCGCTTCTGTCACCATCTACACACTCTGAGTGACCGACTCGGGCTCACCCCCCGGACAACTTCATGAAGGGAACCGGACATGGGTCCCCATCCTGCGGTCGCGGCGATACGCCTGGCGGTCCGCCGCGCCCTCCACGACATCCTGAACGACCACCAGACCTCCCGCGAGCACCCCGGCCCGCAGCCCTCCGGCGCGCATCCCGCCCTGACGGCCGAGCGGCCCCCCTCCCCGCTCGTCCTCGTCGCGTGCTCCGGCGGCGCCGACTCCATGGCCCTCGCCTCCGCCCTCGCCTTCGAGGCCCCCAGGCTCGGCCTCCGGGCCGGCGGGGTCACCGTCGACCACGGTCTCCAGCCCGGCTCCGACCTCCGCGCCGACGAGGTCGCCCTGCGGCTGCGGGGACTGGGACTCGATCCGGTCGAGTCCGTCGCCGTGACCGTCGGCCGCGAGGGAGGCCCCGAGGCCGCCGCCCGGGACGCCCGCTACGCCGCCCTGGACGCCGCCGCCGAACGCCACGGCGCCGCCGCGATCCTGCTCGGCCACACCCGCGACGACCAGGCCGAAACCGTCCTGCTGGGCCTCGCCCGCGGCTCCGGCACCCGCTCCCTGTCCGGCATGGCCGCGGTCTCGGGGGCCGGCGGCCGTTACCGGCGGCCCTTCCTCCAGCTGGACCGGCAGACCGCCCGCAAGGCGTGCATGGTCCAGTCCCTGCCCGTCTGGGACGACCCGCACAACGCCGACCCCGCCTACACCCGCTCCCGGCTGCGGCACGAGGGCCTGCCCGCGCTGGAGAAGGCCCTCGGCAAGGGTGTCGTGGAGGCGCTGGCCCGCACCGCCCAGCTCTCCCGCGACGACGCCGACGCCCTGGACGCCTGGGCCCGCCAGGCCGAGGCCTCGGTACGGGACGCCGCCGGCCTGCTGGAGTGCGCCAAGCTGTACGCCCTCCCGCCCGCCGTGCGCCGCCGGATCCTGCGCCGGGCCGCCATCGAGGCCGGCGCCCCGGCCGGCGCGCTGTTCGCCCGCCACATCGAGGAAGTCGACCGCCTGATCACCGGCTGGCGCGGCCAGGGAGTCATCAATCTCCCGGGCAAAGTCGTCGCCCAGCGGCAGGGTGGCAGACTGGTGATTCGGCAAGGCTGAATCCCGACCCTCCCGGAGCGACCCTCCGGCGGGCCGGGCGGCCGGGGGCCGTGCATGCGGCCGGAGCCGTGGCCGCGTACGCGGCCTCAAGTGCGGGACGACCGAAAGTGATGCGGGTGGACGCGAAAGACATGGGTGCCGACCTCCAGCAGGTGCTCATCACCAAGGAAGAGATCGACGCGAAGCTGGCCGAGCTGGCCGCGAAGATCGACGCGGAGTACGCGGGCAAGGACCTGCTGATCGTAGGCGTCCTCAAGGGCGCGGTGATGGTCATGGCCGACCTCGCCCGGGCGCTGTCCACCCCCGTCACCATGGACTGGATGGCCGTGTCCTCCTACGGCGCGGGCACCCAGTCCTCCGGTGTCGTGCGGATCCTCAAGGACCTGGACACCGACATCAAGGGCAGGCACGTCCTGATCGTCGAGGACATCATCGACTCCGGCCTGACCCTGTCCTGGCTGATCAACAACCTCGGCTCGCGCGAGCCCGCCTCCCTGAAGGTGTGCACGCTGCTGCGCAAGCCGGACGCCGCCAAGGTCGCCATCGACGTGGAGTGGGTCGGCTTCGACATCCCGAACGAGTTCGTCGTCGGCTACGGCCTCGACTACGCCGAGAAGTACCGCAACCTGCCGTTCGTGGGTACGCTCGCGCCTCACGTCTACGGCGGCTGAGCCGCCCCGGGCCGTGGGCTGAGCCACTCGGCCCAAGCCCGGCAGGACGATCGGGAACCCCAGCGGGTTCCGTTCCGTTGGAGCATGCAGAGACGGGATTCCCAGCCGTCGAAACGGCTCCGTGCGGCTTCGGGCAACATTGCTGGGGTACCGTCAGAAGAACTGTCTTATCAAACTCACTATGGCAGGAGGGACGGGGCGGCACCGCTCCGTATGGATGGACGTGAAGCGATACTTCCGTGGGCCGGTCATGTGGATCGTGCTGGCCGTCCTTGCCGTGGTCGTGTTGATGCAGGTCGTCGGCTCGTCCGGCGGCTACAAGACGGTGGACACCGGCCAGGTCGTTGCGGCGATCAATGACAACAGGGTCCAGTCGGCCAAACTGACCACAGGCGACGAGCAGACCATCAAGGTCACCCTCAAGGACGGCCAGAAGGTCGACGGCAGCTCCAAGATCCAGGCGAGCTACATCGGCGACCAGGGCGTACAGCTCGCCGGGTCGCTGCAGACCAAGTACCAGGACAAGCAGATTCCGGACGGCTACACGGTCTCGCCGTCCAAGCAGAACCCGTTCGTCGGCGTCCTGCTCTCCCTGCTGCCCTTCGTCCTGATCGTGGTCGTCTTCCTGTTCCTGATGAATCAGATGCAGGGCGGCGGCTCCCGGGTCATGAACTTCGGCAAGTCCAAGGCGAAGCTCATCACCAAGGACACCCCGAAGACGACCTTCTCCGACGTCGCGGGCTGCGACGAGGCCGTCGAGGAGCTCCAGGAGATCAAGGAGTTCCTCCAGGAGCCGGCCAAGTTCCAGGCCGTCGGCGCCAAGATCCCCAAGGGCGTGCTGCTCTACGGCCGTCCGGGCACCGGCAAGACCCTGCTCGCGCGCGCCGTCGCCGGCGAGGCGGGCGTCCCCTTCTACTCGATCTCCGGTTCCGACTTCGTCGAGATGTTCGTCGGTGTCGGTGCCTCCCGGGTCCGTGACCTGTTCGAGCAGGCCAAGGCGAACGCCCCGGCGATCGTCTTCGTCGACGAGATCGACGCGGTCGGCCGCCACCGCGGCGCCGGCCTCGGCGGCGGTCACGACGAGCGCGAGCAGACCCTGAACCAGCTGCTGGTCGAGATGGACGGCTTCGACGTCAAGGGCGGCGTCATCCTGATCGCCGCCACGAACCGCCCGGACATCCTCGACCCGGCGCTGCTGCGCCCGGGCCGCTTCGACCGGCAGATCGCGGTCGACCCGCCGGACCTCCAGGGCCGCCTGGAGATCCTCAAGGTCCACCAGAAGGGCAAGCCGGTCGCGCCCGACGTCGACCTGTCCGCCGTGGCCCGCCGCACCCCGGGTATGACCGGTGCCGACCTCGCCAACGTGCTGAACGAGGCCGCGCTGCTCACCGCCCGGGGCGATCAGAAGCTGATCGACAACAAGGCGCTGGACGAGGCGATCGACCGCGTGGTCGCGGGCCCGCAGAAGCGGACCCGGATCATGTCGGACAAGGAGAAGAAGATCACCGCGTACCACGAGGGCGGTCACGCCCTGGTCGCGGCGGCCTCGCCGAACTCCGACCCCGTCCACAAGATCACGATCCTGTCCCGCGGCCGTGCCCTCGGGTACACGATGGTCCTGCCGGACGAGGACAAGTACTCGACCACCCGCAACGAGATGCTCGACCAGCTCGCCTACATGCTGGGCGGCCGGGCGGCCGAGGAACTGGTCTTCCACGACCCGACCACCGGTGCCGCGAACGACATCGAGAAGGCCACCAACCTGGCCCGTGCGATGGTCACGCAGTACGGCATGACCGAGCGGCTCGGCGCGATCAAGTTCGGCGGCGACAACAGCGAGCCCTTCCTCGGCCGTGAGATGGCTCACCAGCGCGACTACTCGGAAGAGGTCGCCGCGCTGGTGGACGAGGAGGTCAAGAAGCTGATCGAGACGGCGCACAACGAGGCCTGGGAGATCCTGGTCGAGAACCGCGACGTGCTCGACAACCTCGTCCTGCAGCTGCTGGAGAGGGAGACGCTGGGCAAGGAGGAGATCGCCGAGATCTTCGCCACCATCGTCAAGCGCCCGCCGCGGCCCGCCTGGACCGGTTCCTCCCGCCGGACCCCGTCCACCCGCCCGCCGGTGCTCTCCCCGAAGGAGCTGGCACTGACCAACGGTGCGAACGGCTCGGCGGCGGCGATCAGCACGGCCAAGTCGACCGCGGCGGAGTCCGCCCCGGTGACCGAGCAGTCCCCGGAGGACCGCCGGGAGAACTGACGGCGAGCTGACCCTGTTCCGGCCACAGGGCCGGAATGGATGCCGCGCCCCCCAGGTTCTAGCCTGGGGGGCGCGGCATTTCGCATGTCCGCACACGGAGCGCGAGGCACACGCGCGTGCACGGCACAGGAACGAGGAACCAGATGACCGACCCGGTGACGCTGGACGGCGAGGGCCGCATCGGCGAGTTCGACGAGAAGCGCGCCGAGAACGCCGTACGGGAGCTGCTGATCGCGGTCGGTGAGGACCCGGACCGCGAGGGGCTGCGGGAGACGCCGGCCCGGGTCGCGAGGGCCTACAAGGAGATCTTCGCCGGCCTGTGGCAGCAGCCGGAGGACGTCCTGACGACGACGTTCGATCTGGGGCACGACGAGATGGTCCTGGTGAAGGACATCGAGGTGTACTCGACCTGCGAACACCACCTGGTGCCGTTCCGGGGCGTCGCCCACGTCGGCTACATCCCGTCCGAGACCGGCAAGATCACCGGCCTGTCCAAGCTCGCCCGGCTGGTCGACGTCTACGCCCGCCGGCCGCAGGTGCAGGAGCGCCTCACCACGCAGATCGCGGACTCCCTGATGGAGATCCTGGAGCCGCGGGGCGTCATCGTGGTGGTCGAGTGCGAGCACATGTGCATGTCCATGCGCGGCATCCGCAAGCCGGGCGCGAAGACCATAACGTCCGCCGTGCGCGGTCAGCTGCGGGACGCCGCCACGCGCAACGAGGCGATGAGCCTCATCATGGCGCGCTGACCGCGCCCACCGCGCCGCCGGGCGGGGCCGCCCCTCAGGCCGCGGGCTCCGCTCCCGGGGGGTTCTGGTCGTCGTCCTCCGGGAGCTTGCACACCCGCTCCAGGAACAGGGCGGCCGCTATCACGCCGAGGCCGGCCAGCACCGAGAGACCGGCGTAGATCGCCTGGTCCCGGCGGGCCGGGATGTCCAGCAGCTCCAGCAGGAAGACGCCCGTACCGCCGTACATGCCGGAGACGAGGGCGGCGACCAGGGCGCTGGCCTGGCCGAAGACGACCGCGCGGGCGGCCATCAGCGGGTCGACGCCCTTGGCGCCCGGCCGGCGCTCGCGCTGCGCCTTCAGCCGGGCGCGCAGCGAGAGCGCCGTGGACAGCAGGACCACCGCGATCAGCGCGAGGACCACCGGAGCGGCCAGGGGGACGCCGGGAAGGGTCCCGACCGAGTTCCAGAGGCGGGCGCCCGCCCAGGACAGGACGCCGGCCACGACGAACACGCCCGCCAGCACCCTGATGCGCAGCTCTCTCACGGTGTCCCTTCAGTTCCCCCGGACCGTCCCGGGTCGCTCCGTCCCGGACGGACGGTGGTCGTCGTGGTCTTGATCCGTCTCGACCTTAACGACTACTCGGGCAGCCGGAGTTCCAGGTCCGCGCGCGGCGCCACACCCTCGCGGGTGACACCGGACAGCAGATCGGCCACCGCACCGCGGCCGGGGAGCTGTGCCTGGGGGTCCACGTCGTGCCAGGGCGCGAGCACGAACGCGCGCTCGTGGGCGCGCGGGTGGGGCAGCGTGAGGTGCGGGTCGTCGGAGGTGACGCCGGCGTAGGCGACGATGTCGACGTCCAGCGTGCGCGGGCCCCAGCGCTCCTCCCGGACGCGGTGGAAGGCCTCCTCGACGGCGTGCGCCCGTTCCAGCAGGGACGCCGGGGGCAGCGTCGTCTTCAGGACCACGACCGCGTTGAAGTACGACGGCTGGCTGCCGGGGTCCACGCCCCACGGCTCCGTCTCGTACACCGGGGAGACGGCCTTCACCCGGACGCCCGGGGTGTCCTCCAGGGCGTCGACGGCCCCCTGGAGGGTCTCCAGGCGGTTGCCGAGGTTGGAGCCGATGGAGATCACGGCCCACTTCGGGTTGCTGAGCGTGGTGTCGGCGGCGTCCACCTGCTCGACGACCGAGGCGGGCACCGGCTGGACGGTCGGGTCGCTGTGACCCTGGCGGAAAGGTCGGGTCATACTCGGCTCCGGATGATGGTGACGGTCACGTCGTCGAAGGGGACGGTGATCGGGGCGTCCGGCTTGTGCACGCAGACCTCGACCTCCTGGACCCCTTCGTGCTTCAGGCAGGTCCGGGCGATCCGCTCGGCGAGGGTCTCGATGAGGTTCACCGGCTCGCCCTCGACCACGGCCACGACCTCCTCGGCCACGATGCCGTAGTGCACGGTCTTCGCCAGGTCGTCGTCGGCCGCGGCCGGCCGGGTGTCCAGGCCGAGGACCAGGTCCACGATGAAGGTCTGGCCCTCCTCGCGCTCCTTGGGGAACACACCGTGGTGCCCGCGGGCCTTGAGGCCGCGCAGCGCGACACGATCCACGCGAATCACTCCTGCAATCGTCGGGAACGACCGGCCCGTACCGCGTGCGGGCGGCACACCGGTCTCGGACGAATCTACCTGCGGGCACCGACAGGGCCGGGCCGCGGGGGCGTGGGCGCGGCTCGCTCCCCGCAGGGTTCACCGGGTGTTTCCCCCGGCGAAACCGGTCCTGCCATGGACTGGTAGCCGCTCCTACCCCGGGGAGGTGATTCCAACCACGTCCACGTTGACGTCCACGCGTCGACGTCCACGTCCCGGACCGGGTCCGCGTGCCGGAGGCCCGGGTTGGGTCAGGCCAGGGGGCCGTCGTCCGGGTTGACGCCGTTCACGTGGTCCTCGTCCTCGCTCTCGTCGGTCTCGGCCAGCACCGGGGAGGCGTGGTGGGACCACAGCTTCCAGCCGGAGGGGGTGCGCCGGAACACGTTGGTGGCGACGACGAGCTGGCCGACCAGCGGGCCCAGTTCCGCGCCCTCCTCGGCGGGGCCGCCGCTCAGGATGTTCTCCGTGCAGGTCACCAGCGCGGTGTCGCCGGTCACCGAGACGTGGACATCGGTGAGGAAGAACTGGATGTAGTCCGTGTTGGCCATGATCAGCGCGTACGACCGGAGGACCTCGCCGCGGCCGGTGAGCACCGGCCAGCCCGGGTGCACGCACGAGATCACGCCGGAGTCCGCGGGATCGTGGTAGGTCTCGTCCACGCCCAGGTCGGCGGGGGTCAGCCAGAGGGAGGAGACCTCCTCGAAGTCGCCGCGTTCGAGTGCCTCGTAGAAGGCGGTGTTGGCGGCCTCCACCTGCTCCACGTCGGTATGGGGGGCGCTCACCGCTCTCCTTCCGCCCGGCGCTCGCTGTCCGCCCGGCGCTCGCTGTCCGTCCCGCGCGCGGGGTCCGCCGCGCGCGCCTGCTCCACGGCCCGTGCGACGCGCACCGCGTCCGCCGTGGCGCGAACCTCGTGGACGCGCACCGCCCAGGCGCCGGCGTGCGCCGCCAGTGCGGAGACGGCGGCCGTGGCCGCGTCGCGCTCCCGGGCCGGCGGGGGCGCGCCCTCCGGTCCGGCGAGGACCCGGCCGAGGAACCGCTTGCGGGAGGCGGCGACCAGCAGGGGATGACCGAGGGCGCGCAGCCGGTCCAGGCGGGCGAGGAGCGCGAGATCGTGCTCGGCCTGCTTGGAGAAGCCCAGGCCGGGGTCGACGACGATGCGGTCCGGGGCGATGCCGCCGGCCAGCACGGCCTCCACGCGCGCGTGCAGCTCGTCCACGACCTCGCCGACGACGTCCTCGTAGACGCCCTTGACGTTGCCGCCCTGGAGGAAGCCGCGCCAGTGCATGACGACGAAGGGGGCGCCCGCCTCGGCGACCACCGGGATCATCGCGGGGTCGGCGAGGCCGCCGCTGACGTCGTTGACGAGGGCGGCGCCGGCCGCGAGGGCCTGTTCGGCGACGGAGGCACGCATGGTGTCGACGGAGACGACGACTCCCTCGGAGGCAAGGCCGCGCACCACGGGGATGACCCGCCGCAGCTCCTCGGCCTCGTCCACGCGCGTGGCGCCGGGCCGGGTGGACTCCCCGCCGACGTCGACCAGGTCCGCGCCCTCGGCGACGAGATCCAGGCCGTGCTTGACGGCGACGGTCGTGTCGAACCAGCGGCCGCCGTCGGAGAAGGAGTCGGGGGTCACGTTCACGACCCCCATGACCGCGCACCGGTCCCATGCCGGAAGGCCGGCCACTCGGCCGCGCCCGCTGAGGTTGTTCATACGTTCAGCGTAGGCCCAGGCGGATGCCGGGAACGCGCGGCGGCCCGGGCGGAAGCCCCCGGGCTGGAGGGGGAGGGGCTTCCGCCCGGGCCGTACCATCCGGCGCGTCCGCGGCTCAGGCCGCTCGGACGTCCCGTTCGGTCACGGCGTGCGCGCACGGGCGCCCGGCGGCGGCCCGGCGCCGGCGCAGGAAGCGCGGCATCGGCAGCGCGAAGTTGACGAAGCCCTCCGCCTGCATGGCGGCGAAGCCGATGCGGGGCAGGTCGGAGGAGGCCCGGTAGACCACGAACCGCGGCTCCCAGCGGGGCTGGAACTTGGCGTTGAACTTGTACAGCGACTCGATCTGGAACCAGCGCGAGAGGAACACCAGCAGCCCGCGCCAGGCGCGCAGCACCGGGCCGGCGCCGATCTTCTCGCCGCGCGCGAGAGCCGAGCGGAACATCGCGAAGTTCAGCGAGACCCGGGTGATGCCGAACTTCGGGGCGGCCTGCAGGGCGGCGACGATGAGCAGTTCGTTCATGCCGGGGTCGGCGCTGCGGTCACGGCGCATCAGGTCCAGCGAGGCGCCGTCCGGACCCCAGGGCACGAAGTGGAGGATCGCCTTCAGGTCGCCGTACTCGCCCGGCTCGTCGTCCTGCTTGTGGGCGGTGGCGATCAGGCAGTTCCCGTCGGAGGGGTCGCCGATGCGGCCGAGCGCCATGGAGAAGCCGCGCTCGGTGTCCGTGCCGCGCCAGTCCTCCGCCGCCCGGCGGACCCGCTCCAGTTCGGCCTCGCCGAGGTCACGGATGCGCCGGACCCGGGTTTCGTAGCCGGCCCGCTCGATGCGCTTGACCATCTGGCGCACGTTGCGCATCGCGCGTCCGGCGAGCGAGAAATCCGCCACGTCCACCACCGCCTCGTCGCCCAGTTCCAGGGCGTCCAGACCGGTCTCGCGGGTCCACACCTCACCGCCCGTCTCCGAGCAGCCCATGACCGCGGGCGTCCAGGAGTGGGCCTTGGCCTCGTCCATGAAGCGCTCGATGGCGCCCGGCCAGGCCTCGACGTCCCCGATGGGGTCGCCGCTGGCGAGCATCACGCCGGACACGACCCGGTAGGTGACCGCGGCCTTGCCGCTGGGCGAGAACACGACCGCCTTGTCGCGGCGCAGCGCGAAGTGGCCGAGCGAGTCCCGCCGGCCGTGCTTCTCCAGCAGCGCGCGCAGCCGGGACTCGTCCTGCTCGGTGAGGCGCGCGGCCGGGTGCTCGGGGCGGAAGGCCAGATAGATGGTGGTGGCCGCGGTGATCCAGCCGAGGGCGCCGAGGGAGAACGCGACCGTCCAGGAGGTGTTGCCCTGGTAGTCGACCGGGCCCTCGAAGCCGAACAGGCCGTAGATGACGTGCGTCAGCCGGTCGGCCAGGCTCGGGTCGCCGATCGTCCGGTTCGGGTGGACGCTGACGATGACCAGGCCCAGGGCGACCGAACCGGCGCTCATCAGGACGAAGTTGGCGAGCGCGCGCCACCTGCTGCGCGGGTCCGGCAGCGCCTCGAACTGCTGCCGGTGGCGCAGCAGCGGCACCAGCAGCGCGACCGCGATGAGCACGCCGACGATCGAGTGCCGGTAGGCGAACTGGGCGGCGGCGCCCGCCGGGAGCAGTGCGACCGCGGCCCGCCAGGCCCGGCGCTTGCGGCGCCTCAGCCCGTGCGCGAGCAGCAGCAACAGCACGCCCGCGCTGAGCGAGAGCGCCGCCGCGAAGGGGCCGAACGAACCCGGCAGGACTTCCGCGATAGCGTGCATACGGCTGTGCCGGAAGCGCGGGAAGACGCCCGCGGCGATGTCCAGGGCACCGACGATCGCGGCGGCCCGGCCGACCAGAGCGGGAACGGCCTCGGGACGCGGGCCGCGCAGTATGCGCCGCGCCCGGCTTGATCGGCTCGGAACCCCGCCCGACATTTCCCCATCTATCCTGACAGACATCGCATCCCGTAGTTCTGCGAGAGACCTTGGACCCGGGCCCGATCGGGCGTCCGGCGACATTGCGCCCTCTAGGACGGTGTCTCGGGGAGGGAGGTTCACTCCCCACCGGAAAGTCGGGTCAAAGGCCAAGGAAAGCCCCGGGCAAGCCCGCGCGCCGATGTGCGGGCGGGAACGGGCGGAAAGCGCAGGCAGGAAACAGCCATGGGTCTCACGAGCAACAAAGTGCTGGTGCTGGCGATTCTGATCGCCGTCGTGCTGTTCGTCGGCACGGTGTGGCTGTGGCCGCGGCTGGCGCGCCGGAACTGGCGGGCCGTCGGCGGGCGGGTCGGTCTGCTGCTGTCCACCCAGGTGGCGCTCTTCGCCTCCGTCGGGCTCGCCGCCAACCAGGCGTTCGGGTTCTACGCCAGCTGGGCCGACCTGTTCGGCAAGGAGACCGAACAGGGTGTGGTCATCGACCACTCGGCCCACGGGAGCAGTGGTGGCCCGCTCCAGGTGGTCTCCACCTCCGACGTGCCCGGCGTGCGCGCCTCGCGGCCGGAGATAGGCGGCCAGATCCAGAAGGTCGACATCGTCGGCCGTACGACCCACATCGTCACGCCCGCGTACGTGTACCTGCCGCCGGAGTACTTCCAACCGCAGTACCGCACGCGTACGTTCCCGACGGCGGTCGTGCTGACCGGTTACCCGGGCACCGCGCGGTCGCTGGTGGACAAGCTGAACTACCCGAGCACGTCGCAGCGGCTGACGAAGGACGGGCGGATGCAGCCGATGATCCTGGTGATGATGCGGCCGACCGTGGCGCCGCCGCGGGACACGGAATGCGTGAACGTGCCGGGCGGGCCGCAAGCCGAAACGTTTTTTGCGAAGGATCTGCCGGATGCCGTCCTCTCCCACTACCGGGCCGGCAAGCGGCCGGGCAGCTGGGGCCTCATCGGTGACTCCACCGGCGGCTACTGCGCGCTCAAGCTCGCCATGCACCACCCCTACGTCTACGCGGCCGGCGCGGGCCTCTCGCCGTACTACAAGGCGCCGATCGACCCCACGACCGGTGACCTCTTCCACGGCGACAAGAAGCTGCAGAACCGCGCCGACCTGTTCTGGATGCTCCAGCACGAGGAGGCACCGGACACCTCGCTGCTCGTCACCAGCAGCAAGGTCGGCGAGCACAACTACCAGGCCACGACGCGGTTCATCGAGCGGGTGCAGGCCACGGACCTGACCCGGATCTCGTCGATCATCCTCGAAAGCGGCGGGCACAACTTCAACACCTGGCGGCGCGAGATCCCGCCGACCCTCCAGTGGATCAGCGGACGGCTCACCGACCGTTGACCGGGCGAAGGCGCCGCCGTCCGGTGAAGACCGCGACCCGGCCGGGTTTTTACGGGGCGGGGGCCCATGATTCGCCTACGCGCGGTAAGTTTCTGGCCATGCCACGTGGACGCCACCGCCATTCCCCGCCTCTGCACCGGCTGTTGCCCCCGTCGGCGATCGCCGGCGTCTCCGTCGTCTGCGCGCTGGGTCCCTGGGTGTTCTCAGAGGCCACCGTGCTGCGCGCGCTGGCCGCGGCGGCCGCCGCGACGGCGGTCGCCGGCGCGGTCGTGATGCGCCGCTGGGACGCGCAGGCGGGCAAGCAGGTCGCCGAGCTCACGCGGGCGCGTGCCGGCGACGAGTGGCGGTTCGAGGAACGGGTCGCCGAACTGGAGACCGACCTGGAGGAGTCGCGCGAACTGCGCGCCAAGCTGGAGCAGCGGCTGCGCGCCAAGCGGGCCGAACTGGCCGGCCTGCGCAACGAGCACGCGGCCCTGCTGCGCCGGTACGCCACCGCGGAGACCGAGCGCGCCAGCGCGCTGGAGGGACGGCGGCTGCTGGAACTCGAAGCGGGGGCGCCCGAGCCCTCGTCGTCGCCCGCGCTGCCGCCCGCGCGCAGTTCCGAGCCGGAGACGGCCGGCGCCGGGGCCCCTGCGGGCTCGGCGGCTTCGACGGCCCCGGCTGCCTCGATGGTCTCGGAGGGCGAGCCGGCGGCGTACGCGGTGTTCTCACCCGAGGGCGCTCAGCTCTACCGGCAGGCCCTGACGGCCCTGGTCCGGTTCGGCCGGGAGACTCCGGGCGAGCCCGGGCCCGACGTCGAGCCCGAGCCGGAGCCCGAGCGCGTGGCCGGCGTCGACGCCGAGGCGGAGGGCGTCGAGGCGTCCGAGGCCGAGCCGGACGAGACGGAGCCGGACGAGGTGGAGCCGGACGAGGTGGAGCCGGACGGGGAACCGGACGGAGCGGAAGCCGGCGGTGACACCGACGCCGAGGCCGGGGCCGCCGCGCCGGAGGCTCCCGCGGAGCACGCCTTCGAAGCCGGGGCCGAGGCCGGGGCCGGCGCCGTCGCCAAAGGAGAAGGTGCCCCGGAGGCCGTGACGGACAACGCGGACAACGCGGACAACGCGGACAACGCGGACGGCACGGATGGTGTGGACCACGCGGACGGCACGGACGCCTCCCGTCCGGTCGAGACCGCCACGCCCGCGGGGCAGCCGCCCGCCGGGCACTTCACGGTGCCGACCGCGGTGGCCGTCGTACCGGCGCCGCCCGCGCGGCGGCCGGTGGTCGAGGGCGGGTTCGACTTCTTCGGCACCCAGAAGGGCGCGCCGAAGGCCACGCTGGACTCCGTGCAGAACGAGGACCTCGCCGACGTCGTCGGAGCGGAGGCGCTCGCCGTGCACAAGGCCGAGGCCGAGGCCGGCTTCAAGCCCGCCGACGCGCGCTCCCGGGAGGTCGGCCAGATCATCGACCTGACGGCGCACGACGAGACGGAACAGATCGACGTCCAGCGGCTGCGCAGCGCCGCTTCCTGAGCCACCGTCGGCCGTACGCACCGGGCCCGGTCCCCCCCCGAGGGGGACCGGGCCCGGTGCGTGAGGACGGCGGAGGGGCTAGCCGGTGGTCATCCAGCGGTCGGGGCGGGCGTCGCGGCGGCCCGTACGGGAGCGTTCCGCCTGCTCGTGGAGGAGGCGCGCGGCCTCCTGCGCGTCGCGCAGACGGGCCGTGACCGTCTTGCCTGCGCCCGTGTCGACGTGGACGTCGGCGAGCCCCCAGCGGCGCCTCCAGGGCCCCTGGGTGAGCCGTACGCTCTGCACCTTGGCGTGCGGGACCAGGGAGAGCCGGCGGCGCAGCAGACCGCTCCGGGCGGCGAACACCGCGCCGGTGACCGCGAGCCGGTGCCCGCGCCACCACACCGGCACGCACCACCGGGCCCGCCGCGGTACCCGCGACAGCTCCCGGGGCACCGTCACGCCGGGCAGCACGCGCGCGACGACGGATTCGGCGACCGCGCGCGGGGCGACCGGAATCAGCACCGAGTTCGCGGAGCCGGCCACGTCCAGTTCCACCCGCACCCAGCCGGGCCGCCGCCACAGCAGCGGCTCCACGATCCGCACCGTCTGCACCCGGCCGGGCGGCACCGTCTCGTGCGCCCGGTCGAGCAGCCCGCGGTCGATGCGCAGCCCGTCCGGGGACTCGCTCACCGTCCAGTCGAACTCGGTGACGAACCGGCCCGCGCTGCTCGCGCCGGCCGCGCCGAACAACGGCAGGGCGCTGGCGAGCACCGTCCACAGGTTGCCGGTGACCAGCCACAGCACGGTCGGTACGACGACCGCGGCGCACAGCGAGCCCCAGGTGGCGCCCGTCAGCAGAAGGGAGCGGACCAGCGCGCGCGGTGGCACGTGCAGCAGCACCCGCGCCGGTGCCTCACCGACCTCCCGTGCCGTCTCGGGTGCGAAACCGGCCGCGCGCGCCAGCAGTTCCGCGCGCAGGGCACGGGCCTCCCGCTCGCCCAGGAAGGCCAGCTCGTCCTTGTCGTCGGTGCCGACGACGTCGATCCGCAGCTTCGCCACGCCCGCCACGCGCGCGAGGAGCGGACGGGAGACGTCCACGGCCTGGATGCGCTCCAGGCGGATGTGCGCGGTGCGCCGGAACAGCAGTCCGGTCCGTATGCGCAGCTCGGTGCCGGTGACGGCGTAATGCGTGAACCACCAGGACAGGAAGCCGTAGAGACCGGCCGCCGGTACCAGCACCGCGACGCCCAGCAGCAGCATGGTGCCGGTCAGCCGCGTGAGCTGCTCCTGGGCGCCGCCAGGGTCGTGCACCGCCCAGCCGGCCAGCACGGTGAGCGGCGCCCAGGCACGGCGGAAGGGCGTGACCGGGTGCAGCCGGCGCTCGGTGACGGGCGGGGTCTCCGGTATGCCGCCGGCGCGGCCGGGGGACGTCACAGGCCCGCCGATCGTGCCTCGCCCAGCTCGGTCAGCCGGTCGCGCAGGCGCTCCGCCTCGGCCGGGTCCAGGCCGGGGATGGTCGCGTCGGTCGCGGCGGCCGCGGTGTGCAGCTGCACGGTGGCCAGCCCGAAGCGCCGCTCCAGGGGCCCGGAGGTCACCTCCACCAGCTGCATCCGCCCGTACGGCACCACCGTCTCCTCACGCCACAGCACACCGCGGCTGATCAGCAGGTCGTCGGCGCGCTCGGCGTACCGCCAGGAGCGCCAGTTGCGGCCCAGCAGCCGCCAGCACCAGGCGGCGCACACCGGCGGCAGCAGCGCGCAGGCCGCCCACGCGGGCCCCGCCAGGAGCCCGGGCAGCAGGCCCGCCGCGACCGTGAGCACCCCCGTCCACACCGCCAGCAGCAGCCGGCGCACGCGCAGCAGCCCGGGCTCCAGCGCGCGCCACACCGGCTGTTCCGCCGGCGCTCCGGTTCCGTCCCGGCTCTCCGTTCCGCTCCCCGTTTCCATGGGCCCAGCGTACGTAGGGGAAACTGGGGCCATGACTCCTACGACGGAGACCACGGTCGGTATCGGCGGCGCGGCGGAGAGCACCGACATGGTGCTCAACATCGGGCCACAGCACCCGTCCACGCACGGCGTGCTGCGGCTCAGGCTCGTGCTGGACGGGGAGCGCATCGTGCACGCGGAGCCGGTCATCGGCTACATGCACCGCGGTGCGGAGAAGCTCTTCGAGGCGCGTGACTACCGGCAGATCATCGTGCTGGCCAACCGCCACGACTGGCTGTCGGCGTTCTCTAACGAGCTGGGCGTGGTCCTCGCCGTGGAGCGGATGCTCGGCATGGAGGTCCCCGAGCGCGCGGTGTGGACGCGCACTCTGCTCGCCGAGCTGAACCGGGTGCTGAACCACCTGATGTTCCTCGGCTCGTACCCGCTGGAGCTGGGCGGGATCACTCCGGTGTTCTACGCCTTCCGGGAGCGCGAGGTGCTCCAGAACGTCATGGAGGAGGTCTCCGGCGGGCGCATGCACTACATGTTCAACCGCGTCGGCGGCCTCAAGGAGGACCTGCCGGCCGGCTGGGCCGCCCGCGCGCGTGCGGCCGTCGCCGACGTGCGCTCCCGCATGGACGTCTTCGACGACCTGGTGCTCGGCAACGAGATCTTCCGGGGGCGCACGCGGGGCGTGGGCGCGCTCGCGCCCGAGGCGGTGCACGCCTACGGCGTGAGCGGGCCCATCGCGCGCGGTTCGGGCGTCGACTTCGACCTGCGCCGTGACGAGCCGTACCTGGCCTACGGCGACCTCCAGGACGTCCTGGAGGTGGCGACCCGGAGCGAGGGCGACTGCCTCGCCCGCTTCGAGGTGCTGCTGGCGCAGACCCACAACGCGCTGGACCTGGCCGACGCCTGCCTGGACCGGCTCGCCGGGCTGCCGCCCGGGCCGATCAACCAGCGGCTGCCGAAGGTGCTGAAGGCGCCCGAGGGGCACACGTACGCGTGGACCGAGAACCCGCTCGGGATCAACGGCTACTACCTGGTCAGCAAGGGTGAGAAGACCCCGTACCGGCTGAAGCTGCGGTCCGCCTCCTACAACAACATCCAGGCGCTGACCGAGCTGCTGCCGGGGACCCTGGTGGCGGACATGGTGGCGATCCTGGGGTCGATGTTCTTCGTGGTCGGCGACATCGACAAGTAGGCCGGCCGGCGGGGCCGTGCGGGCTACCGGCCCTCCGGCTCCTGCTCCAGGGGGTCCGGGACGCCGACCGGCTGGAGCAGCCAGCCGAAGTCGCCGAGGCCGCCCGGTGCCGTCAGCTCGGCGGCCTCGCCCGCACCCGCCAGCGCGCGCACATAGGCGGCGGGGTCCGTGGAGGCCAGCGCCAGCGGGGGGCGTGCGTCGGTGAGGTCGAGGGCGCGCAGAGCAGCGCGTTGCGTGAGGAGGCGCGCGGGGAGAAGCTCGCGAGCTGTTCCGCTGGTCCGGTGCGCCGTACTGCGGGGCTCCTGCGCCGCGTCGCGGGGCGTACGAGGTGTGGTGCGCGCCGGGGTGAGGGGCGCATCGGAGGAGGCATCGGCGGAGGTGCGCGCCGTACCGAAGGGCGTGCGCGCCGCGCCGGAGGGCGGGTACGTCGGACCGGGCGCCGCCGCGCACGCGTCCAGGGCGACATGGGCCGTGATGTCGCACGAACCGTCCGGCACCGGTGCCGTCTCACGGCCCTCCCGGAAACCGGTGAGCGTGCCGAACGGGGGGCGCGTATCCAGGGTGTGGGCGTAGTCCACGGCCACCGCCAGTCCCCGTGCCACCCGGTCCACGGCCGCCGCCCAGGCCCGGTCGCGGGGCAGCCCGATCTCCGCCCGCAGGCCCTCCTCGGCCGGCAGCGGCCACCAGCGGGCGAGCCAGTCGGCCGCCGCGCCCGTCACCGGCCCCCCGAGCCGTTCCGAGCCGTCCTCCGCCACGAGGACCAGCCGGGGCACTCCCGCGGAGTCCACCTCCACGACGTCCACGGGCACGTTGTCCAGCCACTCGTTGGCGAACAGCAGCCCGGTGACGGTGTCCGGGAGGTCGCTCCGCCAGGTGATCCGTCCGTCCAGCCCGGCCGGGCGGTCGGCGATCTCCACGGCGTACGTACGCACGCGTGCAGCCACGTCGGCCGGCAGCGCGGCGAGCACCCCGCCGGCCAGCTCGCCCCGCCCCGCGCCCATGTCTACGAAGTCCAGCACCGCGGGCCGGCCGAGGGCCGCGTCGACCCGGCACAGCAGCCGGGCCACGGCCCGCGCGAAGAGCGGGGAGGCGTGCACGGACGTACGGAAGTGGCCGGCCGGGCCCTCGGGGCGCCGGTAGAAGCCGCCGGGGCCGTACAGGGCCGCCTCGGCCGCGGCACGCCAGCCGCGCGGGCCGGGACGCGGGCGGGAGTCCTCCGCGGTCGTCTCATCCGTCACCGCACCAGACTAGGCACACAGATGATCACGGCATCCACCTTGCGGAGTACGCGCGCCGGGTGCGGATCGGCCCTTCGGTTGACCCCTGCACGCATCGGGTTTCCCTACGCTGGGTTACGTGCAGCGCCTCTACGACTTCCTCCGCCGCCACCCGACCTGGGTCGACTGCTTCTGGGCCGTCGCCCTGCTCGGCGTGTCCGCGGTGAGTGTGGTCAACCTCGACGGGGTGCCCGGTCACCACGGGACCATCGCCGAGGGGATGGCCGTGTCCGCCGTCCTGGGCGCCGTCGTGGCGCTGCGCCGCCGCTTCCCGGAGCCGATGCTGCTCGTCGCCCTCGTGGTCGGGCTGGCCCAGCTGGCCCTGGACGTCGAGACGACCGTCGCCGACTTCGCCATGCTGGTGATCACCTACACGGTCGCGGCGGTCGGCGCGCGCTGGGCCTCCCGGCTCGCCCTCGCCGTCAGCCTCTGCGCGGCGGCCGTGGCCCAGATCCGCTGGCCGGCCGAGCAGGCCAGTTTCGCCGGGCAGATCGCCATAGCCGTCTTCCAGACGGTGCCCTTCGCCCTCGCCTGGGTGCTGGGCGACTCGATGCGCACCCGGCGGGCCTACTTCGCCCAGCTGGAGGAGCGCGCGGCCCGTCTGGAGAAGGAGCGGGAGGCGCAGTCGAAGGTCGCGGTGGCCGCCGAGCGCGCCCGGATCGCGCGCGAGCTGCACGACGTCGTCGCGCACAACGTCTCGGTGATGGTCGTCCAGGCCGACGGCGCCGCCTACGTGATGGACGCCGCGCCCGACCAGGCGCGCAAGGCCCTGGAGACGATCTCCTCGACCGGTCGCCAGGCCCTGGCCGAGATGCGCCGCCTGCTGGGCGTGCTGCGCACCGGCGAGCACCAGGAGGGCGGGGAGTACGTCCCGCAGCCCGACGTCGACCAGATCGACGACCTCGTCGAGCAGTGCCGCAGCTCCGGCCTGCCGGTCGACTTCAAGGTGGAGGGCACCCCGCGCCCGCTGCCCAGCGGCGTGGAGCTGACCGCGTACCGGATCGTGCAGGAGGCGCTCACCAACACCCGCAAGCACGGCGGGCCCGACGCGGGCGCGAGCGTGCGCCTGGTCTACTTCGACGACGGTCTCGGCCTGCTGGTCGAGGACGACGGCAAGGGCGCCCCGCACGAGCTGTACGAGGAGGGCGGCGCCGACGGGCAGGGCCACGGCCTGATCGGCATGCGCGAGCGGGTCGGCATGGTCGGTGGCACCCTGGACGCCGGCCCGCGCCCGGGCGGAGGATTCCGCATCAGCGTCCTGCTGCCGCTCAAACCGGCGCACTGACGCAGCGGCGCGCACCTTGTCGACACCTGTAACACCTGTGGCTGAAGCCACCCCACAGCATGACGAAAGAGGCCAGATGACGATCCGCGTGATGCTCGTCGACGACCAGGTGCTGCTGCGCACCGGATTCCGGATGGTGCTCGCCGCGCAGCCGGACATGGAGGTCGTCGCGGAGGCGGGCGACGGCGTGGAGGCCCTCCAGGTGGTGCGGTCCACCTCCGTCGACGTCGTCCTGATGGACGTCCGGATGCCGAAGCTGGACGGCGTGGAGGCCACCCGGCGGATCTGCTCCGAGCCCGAGCCGCCGAAGGTGCTCATCCTGACCACGTTCGACCTGGACGAGTACGCCTTCTCCGGGCTGAAGGCGGGTGCCTCCGGCTTCATGCTCAAGGACGTGCCGCCCGGCGATCTCCTGGCCGCCATCCGTGCCGTGCACAGCGGTGACGCGGTCGTCGCGCCCTCCACCACCCGGCGCCTGCTGGACCGCTTCGCGCCGATGCTGCCCGCCGCCGGCAAGGAGCCCCGGCACAAGGAACTGGAACGGCTCACCGAGCGCGAGCGCGAGGTCATGATCCTGGTGGCGCAGGGCCTGTCCAACGGCGAGATCGCGGCCCGGCTGGTGCTGAGCGAGGCGACCGTGAAGACCCATGTGGGCCGCATCCTGACCAAGCTCGGTCTGCGCGACCGGGTACAGGTGGTCGTGCTGGCCTACGAGACGGGGCTGGTGCGGGCCGGCGGCCGCGGCTGACGGCCGGTCCCGCGCGGGCTCCGGCGCGCCACGCCCGCGCGCGTACGGCACCCGGGCCGGGGCGCTTCAGCGCAGGACGCCCTCGATGAAGTCGCTGCCCAGCCGGGCCACCGCGGACAGGTCCAGCTGGTGCTGGACGTACCGGCCGCGCCGGCAGTCGGTGACCAGACCCGCCTTCTTCAGCACCGTCAGGTGCCGGGATATCTCGGGCGCCGACATGCCGTGCGCGTCGGCCAGTTCGCTCGTGGTGTGCGCGGCGCGCGCGAGGTGCCGGCACAGCCGCATCCGCACCGGGTGCGCCAGCGCCTCCATCCGGCGCGTCAGCTGCTCCACGGACGGGGCCTGCGGCCGGGGGACGCTCGCCGGGTAGGCGATGGAGGGCTGCCAGCCGTACCGGTGCAGCACCATCACGTGCGGCCAGCCGAGGCTGGTCGGCACCAGCACCAGGCCGCCGTCACCGGTGGCCGTGCGGCCCACCAGCAGCTTGTCGACCGTGACGAGCCCGGCCTCCTCGTCCAGCGAGACCGCCCCGGACAGGGACGCGAGGGCCTCGCCGAGGCCCTTGCGGCGCAGCAGTTCGGTCTTGTGCCGGGCGTCCGCGGCCAGCTGGGGCTGGACACGGGCCCAGGTGTCGGCGAAGAAGGCGTCGTCGCAGTCCAGCATCAGCTGCCGGAACCAGGCGCGCACGGCCGGCGGATCGGTCAGCAGACGGCGTGTGAACCGCTCCTGCACGGCCCCGCGCGCGGCGGCCAGCTCCAGGGAGCGCCGGCGCAGCTCCGGGTCGTCCAGCGGGCCGGGTTCCTGGACGTCGTAGCGCAGCTGGCAGGTGAACTCCAGGGCCGCGTTGACGAATTGTTCGTCCGTCAGCTTGTCCAGCTGGTCCAGCTCTTCGGCGAGCGTGGCCCCGGGGACCGCGCGTCCGCCCGGGAGGCCGGCGAACGGGGCGAAGACGTCCGAGAACGTCGTGCGCCACAGGAAGTCCGCCTCGCACAGCCGGTCGGCCAGGCAGGGGTCCAGCCGGGAGGAGACGGCGGTCGCCCAGCCGCGCAGGTCGGGGTGGTGGCCGGGCTCGCTCAGCGCGTGCAACGCCATCCCCAGCTCCGCCAGCGGAGAAGGCACGACGCAGACCCGCTCCGGGGGCAGTCCGGTGATGTCGATGGTCACGCTCATGGCCTCCATCGTGCACCCGCCCACCGACAGTGCCCGCGTGGATTGACGGCAGCCGTCAATCCACGGGACATCGGCGCGGGCCGGGGGGCAGGCTGAGGGCACCGGGGCAGCCGCGGAGCCCGATCGGTCACCGAGCGGTCGGTGACGCCACGTGATCACTCACCGTCCCGAGAAGGCGATCCGCCATGAGCATCACCCAGCAGTACCTCCTCGACACCTACCGCGCCCGTCTGCACGGCGAGCCCGAACCGCCCGCGCCGGGCCGCCACGACCTCGGCCTCGCCCGCGAACTGCGCGACCACCGGCGCTTCCGCGCGGTCGTCGCCGGACGCCCGGCGCGCGGTCGGCTCAGGCGCACGCTGGCCCGCTGGCTGCGCCCCCGCGCGCTCGGTTAACCCCGCCACCCGCGCGCGGTCACGCCGGGTCCGGCAGGCGGTCCACGAAGTCCCGTACGGCCGCACGGACGTCGTCGGCCGTCCACTCCAGGCCGCTGGAACGGACGGCGACCTCCGTGCACGCGAGCCCGGGACCGCCCTCGTCCCAGGCGTCCGCGAAGAGCAGCACCGACGTCTCCTCGCCCTGCCGCACGGCCGCCTCGGCCGCCACGCCGGGCGCGTACGGCAGCCAGACCTGGAACTCGTGGGTGTGCGGCACCTCCGGGTGGACGCGCGCCCAGGGCACCCCGGCCGCCGCGAAGCCCTCGCGCAGCGCGGCGGCCACCACGCGCGCGTGCCGGACGTACTCCGGCAGCCGGGGCAGCTCGCGCTCCAGGCCGATCAGCGCGGACAGGGCGGTCGGGAACTGCTGGAAGACCATGCCGCCGTACCGGTGCCGCCAGGTCTTCGCCTCCTCCACCAGCGTCCCGGGGCCGGCGAGCGCGGCACCGCCGAATCCGTCGAGGGACTTGTAGAGCGAGACGTAGACGCTGTCGGCGAGGCCCGCGATGTCCTGGAGGGGGTGCCCGAAGTGCTCGGTGCACTCCCACAGGCGCGCGCCGTCGAAGTGCACCACCGCGTCGCGCTCCCGGGCCGCCTCGACGACCTCGGTCAGCTCCTCCCACGTGGGCAGCACGAAACCGGCGTCCCTGAGGGGCAGTTCCAGCATGAGCGCGCCGAAGGGCTCCTCGGCCTCGCGTATCTCGGCCGCCGTGGGCAGCCGGCGCCCCTCGCCCACCCGGACCGGGCGCAAGCCGCTGACCTGGCTGAAGGCGTGCCGCTCGTGCACCTCGGGGTGGGACAGGGGGTGCAGGGCCACCGCCGTGTCGCCGGTGCGGGCCGCCCAGCAGCGCAGGGCCACCTGCTGGGCCATGGTGCCCGTCGGGAAGAACGCGGCGGCCTCCGTGCCGAGCAGCGCGGCGATCCGCTCCTCCAGGGCCGCCACGATCCGGTTGCCGTAGACGTCGGCGGGCTCGTCCAGGTCGTACACCTCCTCCGCCGCGTCCATCAGGTGCGCGAGACGGTCGCGGATCGGGCTCCCCCAGCCGGCGCGGGACAGCGCGCGCCGGGACTGCCGCTGTGCCGCCGCGCGCCGCTCCCGCAGCCGTTCGCGCGTCCGCTGTCCGGTGTCCTGTTCAGCCGTGTCGGTCATGCCGTGGATCATGCCGCGCCGGGGCCGGGAGGGCACCGGGGTTTCCCCGCACGCGGGCAACGCCGGCCGCGTGGCGTGACCCACAGCCTGTGGACGGCCGGCCGCCGCCGCACCGGATAGCGTTAACATGACGAGAAATCGTCCGGTACCCAGAGCGGACTGGAACGGGAAGGCCGCCGTCGCGTGAGTACAGTCCACCAGCCAGACCTCAAGGACCGCCCCGCGCGGCTCACCGTCGGCGTCGTCGGCGCCGGCCGCGTGGGCCCCGCGCTGGCCGCGTCCCTCCAGCTCGCCGGGCACCGCCCGGTGGCCGTCTCCGGAGTCTCCGACGCCTCCCGCAGGCGCGCCGAGACGATGCTCCCGGACGTCCCCCTGGTGCCGCCCGCCGAGGTCCTCCAGCGCGCCGACCTGGTGCTGCTCACGGTCCCCGACGACGCCCTGCCCGGCCTGGTCGCCGGGCTCGCCGAGACCGGCGCGGTACGGCCCGGACAGCTGCTCGTGCACACCTCCGGCCGGTACGGCGCGAAGGTCCTGGACCCCGCCCTGCGCGCGGGCGCGCTGCCGCTGGCCCTGCACCCGGCGATGACCTTCACCGGTACGCCGGTGGACGTCCAGCGCCTCGCGGGCTGCTCCTTCGGCGTCACCGCGCCCGAGGAGCTGCGGCTGGCCGCCGAGGCCCTGGTCATCGAGATGGGCGGCGAGCCCGAGTGGATCAGCGAGCAGAACCGCCCGCTGTACCACGCGGCCCTCGCCCTCGGCGCCAACCACCTGGTCACCCTGGTCGCCCAGGCCATGGAGCTGCTGCGCACGGCCGGCGTGACGGCCCCGGACCGGATGCTCGGCCCGCTGCTCGGCGCCGCCCTCGACAACGCCCTGCGCTCCGGTGACGCCGCCCTGACCGGGCCGGTCGCGCGCGGGGACGCCGGTACGGTCGCCGCGCACGTCACCGAGCTGCGCAAGCACGCCCCGCAGACCGTGGCCGGCTACCTGGCGATGGCCCGCGCGACCGCGGACCGCGCGCTCGCGCACGGGCTGCTGAAGCCGGAGCTGGCCGAGGACCTCCTCGGGGTACTCGCCGACGCGGGCCACGCGGGCCCCGGCAGCCGGCGAGGCGACGGCACCGGCGGCACGAACGGCACCGACGGCACCGAGGGGACGAACGGCACCGAGGGGAACGACCGATGACCACCGCCCTGCTGAGCACTGCCGGAGAGCTGCACGCGCGCGTGCGCCACGGCCGCCGCGCCGTCGTGATGACCATGGGTGCCCTGCACGAGGGCCACGCGACCCTGATCCGCACCGCGCGGGAGATCGCCGGCCCGGACGGCGAGGTCGTCGTCACCGTCTTCGTGAACCCGCTGCAGTTCGGTGCGGGGGAGGACCTCGACCGCTACCCGCGCACCCTGGACGCCGACCTGGAGCTGGCCGGGCGGTCCGGCGCCGACGCCGTGTTCGCGCCCTCCGTGGACGAGGTCTACCCGGGCGGCGAGCCCCAGGTGCGCATCACCGCGGGCCCCATGGGCGAGCGCCTTGAGGGTGCCTCGCGGCCCGGGCACTTCGACGGCATGCTCACCGTCGTCGCCAAGCTGCTGCACCTCACCCGTCCCGACGTCGCCCTCTTCGGGCAGAAGGACGCCCAGCAGCTGGCCCTGATCCGGCGCATGGTGCGGGACCTGAACTTCGGCGTCGAGATCGTCGCCGTACCGACCGTGCGCGAGGAGGACGGGCTCGCCCTGTCCAGCCGCAACCGCTACCTCGCGCCGGACGAGCGGCGTACCGCGCTCGCGCTGTCCCACGCGCTGTTCGCCGGCCGGGACCGGCACGCGGCGCAGGAGGCGCTGCGCGCGCGGGCCCGGGAAGTGCCCTCCACGCACGCGCGTGCCGAGGCGCTGAGTGCCATAGGCGAGTCCCGCGCGGCGGCCGACGCGCACGCGGTGGCCACCGCCGCGCCCGGCGGCCCGGCGGCCGTGCGTGCCGCCGCCCGCCAGGTGCTGGAGGAGGCCGCCCGCCTCGACCCGCCGCTGAAGCTGGACTACCTCGCGCTGGTCGACCCCGCCGACTTCACCGAGATCGGCGACGGCTTCACCGGCGAGGCCGTCCTCGCCGTCGCCGCCCGGGTCGGCGCCACCCGGCTGATCGACAACCTCCCCCTCACCTTCGGAGCCGCCTCGTGACCAGCACAGGCATACGACTGCACGCGCCCGCACCCGGCTGGGCCATCTCCGCGGACGTGGTCGTCGTCGGTTCCGGGGTGGCCGGTCTGACCGCGGCCCTGCGCTGCGAGGCCGCCGGGCTGACCACGGTCGTCGTCACCAAGGCCCGCTTGGACGACGGCTCCACGCGCTGGGCGCAGGGCGGCATCGCCGCCGCCCTCGGCGAGGGCGACACCCCCGAGGAGCACCTGGCCGACACCCTGGTGGCGGGCGTGGGCCTGTGCGACGAGGAGGCCGTACGGATCCTCGTCACCGAGGGCCCCGACGCGGTACGGCGGCTCATCGACACCGGCGCGCACTTCGACGAGTCCTCCGAGGGGGAACTGGAACTCACCCGTGAGGGCGGCCACCACCGGCGCCGCATCGCGCACGCCGGCGGCGACGCCACCGGCGCGGAGATCTCCCGGGCCCTCGTCGAGGCCGTCCGCGCGCGCGGACTGCGCACGATCGAGAACGCGCTGGTGCTGGACCTGCTGACGGACGCCGGGGGCCGTACGGCCGGTGTCACCCTGCACGTGATGGGCGAGGGCCAGCACGACGGCGTGGGCGCCGTGCACGCGCCCGCCGTGGTCCTCGCGACCGGCGGCATGGGCCAGGTGTTCTCCGCGACCACCAACCCGTCCGTGTCGACCGGCGACGGCGTGGCACTGGCGCTGCGCGCGGGCGCGGAGGTCAGCGACCTGGAGTTCGTGCAGTTCCACCCGACCGTGCTGTTCCTCGGCGCGGACGCGGAGGGGCAGCAGCCGCTGGTCTCGGAGGCGGTGCGCGGCGAGGGCGCCCACCTGGTCGACGCGGACGGCGTGCGCTTCATGGTGGGGCAGCACGAGCTGGCCGAGCTGGCGCCGCGGGACGTCGTCGCCAAGGGCATCATGCGGCGGATGCAGGAGCAGGACGCCGAGCACATGTTCCTGGACGCCCGGCACTTCGGCGCCGCCATGTGGGAGCACCGGTTCCCGACCATCCTGGCCGCCTGCCGGGCCAACGGCATCGACCCGGTCACCGAGCCCATCCCGATCGCCCCGGCCGCCCACTACGCCTCCGGGGGCGTCCGCACCGACGCCCGCGGCCGGACCACCGTCCCCGGCCTGTACGCGTGCGGCGAGGTCGCGTGCACCGGTGTGCACGGCGCCAACCGGCTCGCCTCCAACTCCCTCCTGGAGGGGCTCGTCTACGCCGAGCGGATCGCCGCCGACATCGCGGCCGCCCACGCCGGCAGCGGCCTGCACGCGCGCGTGCCCGCTCCGGTCCCGGACCCCGGCAAGCCCGCGCACCCGCTGCTCGCCCCCGAGACCCGGTTCGCCATCCAGCGGATCATGAGCGAGGGCGCCGGCGTGCTGCGCTCGGAGGAGTCCCTCGCCAAGGCCGCGGACCAGCTGCAGAAGCTGCACGCCGAGGCCCGGGACGCGCTCCGGGAGAACGGCAAGACCGCCGAGCCCGGCGTGGACACCTGGGAGGCGACGAACCTTCTGTGCGTGGCCCGGGTCCTGGTCACCGCCGCCCGGCTGCGCGAGGAGACCCGCGGATGCCACTGGCGCGAGGACCACGCCGAGCGCGACGACGCCGACTGGCGGCGCCACATCGTCGTACGGCTCAATCCCGACCGGTCGCTGGCCGTACGCACCACCGACACCGCAGACTTCCCCCCTATCCGGTAACAGCGCCCCAGGAGCAGTGACAGACGTGAGCACCGACGACCTTCCCCTCGCCCCGACCGGCGGCTGCGGCGACGGCTGCGCCTGCGGCGCCGAGGGAGACGAGGAAGCCGCAGAGTACGCGGAGTGCGGGCTCGACCCCGCGCTCGCCGAGCTGCTGGCCGCTGCCGGACTCGACCCGGTCGAGGTCGAGGACATCGCCAACGTCGCCATCCAGGAGGACCTGGACGGCGGCGTGGACGTGACGACCGTGTCGACCATCCCCGAGGACGCGGTGGCCACCGCCGACTTCACCGCCCGCGAGGCGGGCGTCGTGGCCGGCCTCCGGGTCGCCGAGGCCGTGCTCTCCGTGGTCTGCACGGACGAGTTCGAGGTCGAGCGGCACGTGGAGGACGGCGACCGGATCGAGGCCGGGCAGAAGCTGCTGTCGGTCACCACGCGCACGCGTGACCTGCTCACCGCCGAGCGCAGCGCGCTGAACATCCTGTGCCGGCTGTCCGGCATCGCGACCGCCACGCGCGCGTGGGCGGACGCGCTGGAGGGCACCAAGGCGCGCGTGCGGGACACCCGCAAGACCACTCCGGGCCTGCGCTCGCTGGAGAAGTTCGCCGTCCGCTGCGGCGGGGGAGTCAACCACCGCATGTCGCTCTCGGACGCGGCCCTGGTGAAGGACAACCACGTGGTCGCCGCCGGCGGCGTCGCGCAGGCATTCAAGGCCGTACGGCAGGCCTTCCCGGAGGTGCCGATCGAGGTCGAGGTCGACACCCTGCACCAGCTGCGCGAGGTCGTGGACGCGGGCGCCGACCTGATCCTGCTGGACAACTTCACGCCCGGCGAGTGCGAGGAGGCCGTCGGCATCGTCGGCGGCCGGGCGCTGCTGGAGGCCTCCGGGCGGCTGACGCTCGCCAACGCGCGCGCGTACGCCGGGACCGGCGTGGACTTCCTGGCCGTGGGCGCGCTCACGCACTCCTCGCCGATCCTGGACATCGGCCTGGACCTGCGCGAGGCGGAGTAACGGCCATGCTGCTCACGATCGACGTCGGCAACACGCACACCGTCCTCGGCCTGTTCGACGGCGAGGACATCGTCGAGCACTGGCGCATCTCCACGGACGCGCGCCGCACGGCGGACGAGCTGGCGGTGCTGCTCAAGGGCCTGATGGGCATGCACCCGCTGCTCGGCGAGGAACTGGGCGACGGCATCGACGGCATCGCGATCTGCGCGACCGTGCCGTCGGTGCTGCACGAACTGCGCGAGGTCACCCGGCGGTACTACGGCGACGTGCCCGCGGTGCTGGTCGAGCCGGGGGTGAAGACCGGCGTGCCGATCCAGTTCGACAACCCCAAGGAGGTCGGCGCCGACCGCATCATCAACGCGGTCGCGGCGAACGAGCTGTACGGCGGGCCGGCGATCGTCGTCGACTTCGGTACGGCGACCACGTTCGACGCGGTCTCCGCGCGCGGGGAGTACGTCGGCGGGGTCATCGCCCCGGGCATCGAGATCTCGGTGGAGGCCCTGGGAGTCAAGGCCGCCCAGCTGCGGAAGATCGAGGTGGCCAGGCCCCGGAACGTGATCGGCAAGAACACCGTCGAGGCCATGCAGTCGGGCATCGTGTACGGCTTCGCCGGACAGGTCGACGGTGTGGTCGGCCGGATGGCGCGGGAGCTGGCTGACGACCCGGACGACGTCACGGTGATCGCCACGGGCGGGCTCGCGCCGATGGTGCTGGGGGAGTCCTCGGTGATCGACGAGCACCAGCCGTGGCTGACGCTGATCGGGCTGCGCCTGGTGTACGAGCGGAACGTCTCGCGGCTGTGAGGCACGGCCGGCGCCCCGCGCGGGTGCCGGCCCCGCCCGTGACACCGGACGAGGGAAACCCGCGCGACACGCGACGTACCGGCATCCGGATTCCTCACTTTTGTCCGATTAGTCGGTAGCTTCGCCGCATGCCCACGCCATACGGATCCCGCGGCGGCATGGCGTTCGGCGTGGAGGAGCTGCGTGTGCTCCGCCGCGCCCTCGCCCTCGCCCTCCACCCCGGCCACGCCTCCGCCGAGGACGTGCAGGACTGCTTCCGGCTCGCCGAGTCGCTCGACGAGGCGATGTGCGAGGGGGCCAGACTGCGCGCCTTCCTGGTGGCCGACCTGGACCGCTACCGGGCCGCCCTGCCGGGCACCGTCTCCGGTTACCTGACCCTCCTGGAGGAGGCGCTGGGGGCCGGGCACCGGCCGACGCCGGACGACCTCGCCGCGCTGCGGGCGCTGCGCGGGAACCCCGCGGCGGCGGCGCTGCTGGACCGCTGCCAGGCGCTGGCCGAGCAGGACGTACGGGCGCGGTTCGCGCAGGGCGCGCGGAAGGTGCCGGCGCCCGCCGTGCCGCCCGCGCGCACGCGCCTGACGGCCCTTGCGGGCGGCGCGGGGGAGACCGGGGTGCGCCAGGGCGCCGGGGAGTCCGGGGAGCCGTCGGAGGCCCCGCAGGAGCCCGTGGAGCCCCGGCCGGAGCCGGCACCCCGCCCCGCGGAGCCGCCCGCGTCCGAGCCGACGGCCCCGAAGCGGCCCGTTCCGACGCCGGGCGAGGTCTTCCCCCGCCGTAAGCCGACCCCACCGGAGCCCCGCCAACTGGCCGCGGGCTGACCCTGGCCGACCCGTCTCCCCCGCGGGGCCCCGTGGCGCGGATCCGCCGCCGACGGCCTCGGGCCCGTGGGGCCTGTGTCTCCCACCCGCACCCCGTGCGGCTTTCGCGGCCGGGTGCGGGTGGCCCACGTGGGGGCGACCTCGCCGCCGGCGGCCTCCGGTCCGCGGGGGCCCGCCCGTACCGCTGGTACTCGTACCGCCCGGGCGGGTTCCGGGGTCCGGTGCGGGTGGCCCCGTGGGGCGGCTTCGCCGTCGGGGCCCCCGTACGGCCGCTCGTCCGCGGCGCGCTTCGCGGCGGTTCGTGTGCCCCCGCGCCGTTCGGCCGGGTCTCCGTGGCTACTCTGGAGGCATGGACTACGTCTCCGCGCTCGTGCCCCCGGTCGTCATGGCCGTGTTCTTCATCGGTGTGGTCAGGGTGATCGTGAAGACCCAGGGCGGGGCCGCCAAGGCCAAGGAGGACGCCGCGGTCGACGCCGCGCTCGCGCGCGTGGAGGGTGCGCGCAACGCCTCCGCCGGTGGCGACGCCTGAGCGGCCCGCAGGCCTCCCGTACATCCCGGCCGGCCTCCGCGTACGACTCCCGGCGCCCGCGCGCTCAGTGAGTCGTACGCCCTTTTTGTTCGCGTTTGCAGTCCTAGCGCACGTCCGGCACGCCATTGCCGGGATCTCCCACTATTGTTCTGAGGTGTGCCTCGCCCATTGGGAGAACTCGAAGACGCGGTCATGACGCGGGTGTGGAAGTGGAACCGCCCGGTGACCGTTCGAGAAGTCCTGGAAGACCTGCAGCAGGAACGCTCCATCGCGTACACCACCGTGATGACGGTTTTGGACAATCTCCATCAGAAGGGCTGGGTCCGCCGTGAGGCGGAAGGCCGGGCCTATCGATATGAGGCCGTGTCGACACGCGCCGCGTACGCCGCCGCCCTGATGAACGACGCCTGGTCCCAGAGCGACAACCCCGCCGCCGCTCTCGTCGCCTTCTTCGGCATGATGAGCGAGGAACAGCGCCAGGCCCTCAGGGACGCCGTACGCATCGTCCAGGGCCCGGAAGAAACCCGGGAAGCCCCCGAAGCCCGGCAAGAGGAGAACCCCGGCTCGGCAGAGGACGCGGCCGGGCGATAGCGTCCGCCCATGTCAGCAGAGCGTCCCGAAGTCCCCGCAAAAGCCATCACCGTCCGGCGGGCCCGGACCAGCGATGTCCCGGCCGTACGCGACCTCCTCGACGCCTACGTCCGCGGCCGCATCCTGCTCGACAAAGCCACGGTCACCCTTTACGAGGACATCCAGGAGTTCTGGGTCGCGGAACGCGACGACAACGCCGAGGTGGTCGGCTGCGGCGCGCTGCACGTCATGTGGGAGGACCTCGCGGAAGTCCGCACCCTGGCGGTGAAGCCCGGCCTCAAGGGCGCCGGCGTCGGCCACCAGTTGCTGGAGAAGTTGCTCCAGACCGCGCGCTGGCTCGGGGTTCGCCGGGTTTTCTGCCTGACCTTCGAAGTGGACTTCTTCGGGAAGCACGGCTTCGTGGAGATCGGCGAGACACCGGTCGACACCGATGTGTACGCGGAGCTGTTGCGTTCCTATGACGAGGGCGTCGCGGAGTTCCTGGGTCTCGAACGAGTGAAGCCGAACACCTTGGGCAACAGCCGGATGCTTCTGCATCTGTGATCGTCATTGCCCCGGTGCCCTATGTCCGAAACGCGCATGTTTCCGGGCGCGCGCGGTCCGCCGGGTCACTCCCGAGGGTTTGTGTTTTTCCGGCAAAAGCGGTTTGCTTTCCGACGTACTGCAGTACTGCATATAACAGGGGCGGCGAAACGGCGGACGCCGCACATCCCCGACCCTCAACGTTATCGATGAAAGGAAATGCGGTGGCACAGAAGGTTCAGGTCCTTCTTGTCGACGACCTCGACGGCGGCGAGGCGGACGAGACCGTGACGTTCGCGCTGGACGGCAAGACGTACGAGATCGATCTCACGACTGCCAATGCGGACAAGCTGCGCAGCCTTCTTGATCCCTATGTGAAGGGTGGGCGTCGTACCGGTGGCCGCTCCTCCGGCGGGCGCGGAAAGGCGCGTGCCGCTTCCGGCGGCAACCAGGACACCGCGGCGATCCGCGCGTGGGCCAAGGAGAACGGTTACGAGGTCAACGACCGCGGCCGGGTTCCCGCGTCCATCCGTGAGGCCTACGAGAAGGCCAACGGCTGATCCCGCCGGTCGGCGGTGTGGCCGGCGCACGCGCGCCGCAGCCGGGCCCGGTGACAGTGCGCTGCCACCGTGTCCAGCAGTCGTACCAAATCGGGAGCGCTCCCCTCGCGCTCCACGGGGGATACGGCCGGCATGGCCGGCATGGCCGGCAGCGAGGCCTCGACCTCGCGTCCGGGCTCAGGGGGCCGCAGCCACACGGCGGCCCCCTGCACGAACTCCGAAGCAGCGGCCGCGGTGGGCGGACGCGGTGCTTCCAGGGTGTCGCCCGATCCCAGGACCCGCAGGTCCAGGCGTACGGCGCCCCACTCAAGCCAGTCCAGCAGCCCGGGCAGCTCCTCCGCGCCGCCCGCGGCCACCAGCAACTCCATCCGCTCGCCCCGCAGGGCGACCGGGGAGCCCGGCGCGAGATGCCGGAGCGCCTGTGCGCCCGCCTCGGCCGGCACGTCCAGCACGTCGAACCGCACCCCCGTGAGCAGCCGCAACGGCCGTCCGGGCACGGTCGGCCACCCCAGATCGTTCTCGTACCAGTGCCGGGCCCGGGCGTCCGGGCCGGCACAGGGACCACCCGTCAGGAGTGCGTCCGGGTCGAGGGGCCGGCGAGGAAGGGGGACCGTGGAAGTCATGGGGACCGTGGAGGTCGTGGAGACCGAGCCAACCATGCCAAGTGAAACGCCCAGCCCCCCTCCAGGTTACGCTGGGTGGCCTGTCGGCTGCGCACGGTGCGGGAGAACGGTGCGCGCGGGGGCCCGGGGAGGCGCGAGGTTGTTCGCCCATAGCGGAGGGAACCGGGGCTTCCCGCATGGAGTGTCAGTCCCTGCGGGTAAGACATGCCTAGTGGGAGGGGGCGACACGCAGGACAGGCCGTCTCACGTTCGCCATCGGCGTACTGGCGACTGGGGTAACTGCCTGGCCTGCGGGAACATCGTCTCGCACCATCGGGTTGGGACAGATGTCGGCGCACACGGTCAGGAGGCCATCGACGGTGTCGGCAGTTGGAATGAGCGGTCCCCGCTTGCGGGACTAAGCTGCGGAAGGACAGGGAGGGGAAGTTCCCCCCACTGCCTGACCGCTCTGAGGAGCGATTAACGATGTTCGAGAGGTTCACCGACCGCGCGCGGCGGGTTGTCGTCCTGGCTCAGGAAGAAGCCCGGATGCTCAACCACAACTACATCGGCACCGAGCACATCCTCCTGGGTCTCATCCACGAGGGCGAAGGTGTCGCCGCTAAGGCCCTGGAGAGCCTCGGCATTTCGCTTGAGGCGGTCCGCCAGCAGGTGGAGGAGATCATCGGCCAGGGCCAGCAGGCCCCGTCCGGCCACATCCCCTTCACCCCCCGTGCCAAGAAGGTCCTGGAGCTGTCGCTCCGCGAGGCCCTTCAGCTGGGCCACAACTACATCGGCACGGAGCACATCCTGCTCGGCCTGATCCGCGAGGGCGAGGGCGTCGCCGCCCAGGTCCTGGTCAAGCTGGGTGCAGACCTCAACCGAGTGCGGCAGCAGGTCATCCAGCTGCTCTCCGGTTACCAGGGCAAGGAGACCGCCGCCGCGGGCGGCCCGGCCGAGGGCACGCCTTCGACCTCCCTCGTCCTGGACCAGTTCGGCCGGAACCTCACCCAGGCCGCTCGTGAGTCCAAGCTCGACCCGGTGATCGGGCGCGAGAAGGAGATCGAGCGGGTCATGCAGGTGCTGTCCCGCCGCACCAAGAACAACCCGGTCCTGATCGGTGAGCCCGGCGTCGGCAAGACCGCCGTCGTCGAGGGCCTGGCCCAGGCCATCGTCAAGGGCGAGGTGCCCGAGACCCTCAAGGACAAGCACCTCTACACCCTGGACCTCGGCGCCCTGGTCGCCGGCTCCCGCTACCGCGGTGACTTCGAGGAGCGCCTGAAGAAGGTGCTCAAGGAGATCCGCACCCGCGGCGACATCATCCTGTTCATCGACGAGCTGCACACGCTGGTCGGTGCGGGTGCCGCCGAGGGCGCCATCGACGCCGCTTCCATCCTGAAGCCGATGCTGGCCCGCGGTGAGCTGCAGACCATCGGTGCGACCACGCTGGACGAGTACCGCAAGCACCTGGAGAAGGACGCGGCCCTGGAGCGCCGCTTCCAGCCCATCCAGGTCGCCGAGCCGTCCCTGCCGCACACGATCGAGATCCTCAAGGGTCTCCGTGACCGGTACGAGGCCCACCACCGCGTCTCCATCACGGACGAGGCCCTGGTCCAGGCGGCCACCCTGGCCGACCGGTACATCTCCGACCGCTTCCTGCCGGACAAGGCGATCGACCTGATCGACGAGGCCGGTTCCCGGATGCGCATCCGCCGGATGACCGCTCCGCCGGACCTGCGCGAGTTCGACGAGAAGATCGCCGCCGTCCGCCGGGACAAGGAGTCCGCGATCGACTCGCAGGACTTCGAGAAGGCCGCCTCCCTGCGCGACAAGGAGAAGCAGCTCCTGGCCGCCAAGGCCAAGCGGGAGAAGGAGTGGAAGGCCGGCGACATGGACGTCGTCGCCGAGGTCGACGGCGAGCTGATCGCCGAGGTCCTCGCCACGGCCACCGGCATCCCGGTCTTCAAGCTGACCGAGGAGGAGTCCAGCCGCCTGCTCCGCATGGAGGAGGAGCTGCACAAGCGGGTCATCGGCCAGAACGACGCCGTCAAGGCGCTGTCGAAGGCGATCCGCCGTACGCGTGCCGGTCTGAAGGACCCCAAGCGTCCGGGTGGTTCGTTCATCTTCGCCGGCCCGTCCGGTGTCGGTAAGACCGAGCTGTCCAAGGCGCTCGCCGAGTTCCTCTTCGGTGACGAGGACGCGCTGATCTCCCTCGACATGTCGGAGTTCAGCGAGAAGCACACGGTGTCGCGTCTCTTCGGTTCGCCCCCCGGATACGTGGGCTACGAGGAGGGCGGCCAGCTGACCGAGAAGGTGCGCCGCAAGCCGTTCTCCGTCGTCCTCTTCGACGAGGTCGAGAAGGCCCACCCGGATATCTTCAACTCGCTGCTGCAGATCCTGGAGGACGGTCGCCTGACCGACTCCCAGGGCCGGGTCGTGGACTTCAAGAACACGGTCATCATCATGACGACCAACCTCGGCACCCGGGACATCTCCAAGGGCTTCAACCTGGGCTTCGCGGCCTCGGGTGACACGAAGACCAACTACGAGCGCATGAAGAACAAGGTGTCGGACGAGCTCAAGCAGCACTTCCGCCCCGAGTTCCTCAACCGCGTCGACGACGTGGTCGTCTTCCCGCAGCTGACGCAGGCCGACATCCTGCGGATCGTCGACCTGATGATCGGCAAGGTGGACGAGCGCCTGAAGGACCGGGACATGGGCATCGAGCTCTCCCAGTCCGCCAAGGAGCTGCTGGCCAAGAAGGGTTACGACCCGGTGCTGGGCGCGCGTCCGCTGCGTCGCACGATCCAGCGTGAGATCGAGGACTCGCTGTCGGAGAAGATCCTCTTCGGCGAGCTGCGCCCCGGTCACATCGTGGTCGTGGACACCGAGGGCGAGGGTGACACCCAGACCTTCACCTTCCGGGGCGAGGAGAAGTCGGCCCTCCCGGACGTCCCGCCGATCGAGCAGGCCGCGGGCGGGGCCGGTCCCAACCTGAGCAAGGACGCGTAAGCATCCTGCGGAGCGGCCGAGCATGAGGGGCCGGTGCCTTCGGGCACCGGCCCCTCCGGCGTTCCCGGCGCCGTTCCGTGCGATGGAGCTGTCTCCGCTCCGGGCGATGGAGCTGCCTGTGCCGGGCGCGCCCGGTCCTACGACAACTGTCCGTCGTAGTCGGGCAGTTTGAAGGTCTTCTCGGCGTGCCCGCCGGACAGGTCGGTGGCGCTGTTGCCGATGTTGGCGATGATCGTGTAGCCGTCGTTCTCGATGTCGGCGCGCTGGGCGGTCTTGTAGGCGGCGACGTCCTTGAAGAGGTCGAACAGGCCGCGGACGCGGAGGCCGGAGACGTCGTAGCCGTCGTGTTCGAGGTTGTACTCGGTGGGCCAGTACAGGACGCCGGGCCTGGCGGTGACGAAGAAGAGCGAGACGCCGTGCTCCTGGGCGTACCGGGCGACGTCCAGGACGGGCTTGTTGGCCGGCTGGGGGTAGCTGAAGCCGAAGTCCGTCTCCAGCGTGGTGTTGTCGATGTCGAGGACGATCGCCTGCTTCTCGCCGGGCCGGGCGGCGGCGATGCGGTCCTTCAGGTACGGCAGGGCCTGGTCCATGACGGTCCGGCAGTCCTTCTGCCAGGTGGCGTAGTCGACCTTCGCGGAGGAGGTGCTCGTGGTAGCCGCCTCGGCCGGGGCGGCCGTCGCGGCCAGGGCGGCCACGGAGACGGCGGTCACGGAGATGCGGCGCGCCCAGGGGCGTCTGGTCATCGGTGGGAGGTCCTCTCGCGTCTCTGAATGTCAGGGGCATGATCTGAGGCGAGGGTGGCGCGAGGGGAACCGTAGGGTTACCGGAGGGTAGGTGCCTAGAGGTCTGCGTCACATTTCCGCGATCCTCGGTATGCGGCGCCGGTGATAAGGGGCACAGGCGAAATGTCCGGTACTAGCCGGGATAGTGGGATACACCGTGCGCGCAAAAGCGGATAAAAAGGGACTTTTGCCTAGCAATTCCATCTGGAAGAACCCGTTGTCAGGGGCCGGTTGACCGGGCGGCGGGGCTGTCAAGAAAGTGTTTCGTTTTACGGGCATCTACGACCCGCTGCCGTAGATGGGGCGTTTTGGGATGGATGGGGTGTTCGGTTACCAAGGATTGGTCGCTCGGCCGGATGTCTTCCCGGACGTCCGTACGCCGGGTGGCCGACCCGTTCCCCAGCCCATGAGGTCCAGATGTTCCAGCGCTTCACGTCCCGCTCTTCCCGCCCGTCCTCGCTCCGCGCCCGTGTGACCGTTCTGGCTGCCGGAATCGGCGCCACGGCCGTGCTGGGTGGCGGGGTCGCGAGCGCGGCCACCGCGTCCGCCGGCTCCTGGGTCGACCCGGTGAAGAGCTACACGCTCTCCGCGAGCTTCGCGCAGGCCGGCAGCCACTGGGCCGCCAAGCACAGCGGCCAGGACTTCGCCGTGCCGACCGGTACCGACGTCGTCGCCGCGCACGGCGGCACCGTCGTCAAGGCCGGCCCCAACGGCGCCGGTGACGGCCCCGCGTACGGCAACGCCGTCGTCATCCAGCACGGCAACGGCACCTTCTCGCAGTACGCGCACCTGTCCCGGGTCGACGTCCGGCCCGGCCAGATCGTGAAGACCGGCCAGCACATCGCCCTGTCCGGCTCCACCGGCAACTCCACCGGCCCGCACCTGCACTTCGAGATCCGTACGACCCCGAACTACGGCTCCGCCGTCGACCCGGTCGCGTTCCTGCGCGCCCAGGGTGTGAAGGTCTGACCTACTCAGTCCCGCGGGCGTGCTCGTGCGCCTGCGCGACCAGGTCCAGGGCGACCTCCAGAACGGCCTCGCGCTTCTTCCGGGGGTCGCCTTCGATGTCCTGCATCACGAACATCCCGGCGTGCAGCGTGAACATCGCGCTGACCGAGCGGACCTGGTCGACCAGCTGGGCCTCCGGGTCGATGAGGATGTCCCGCAGGCCGCGCATCCGGTCCTTGAAGGTGTCGCCGATGCGCAGTTCCCGTACCGTCGCCTGGTTCTCCTGCATGAAGCGGAACAGCGGCTCCGCGCCCTGGAGCGCCTCGCTGTAGCGGCGGATGATCTCCTGCTTGGTCTCCAGTGTGTGCGGCTGTCCCCGGCCCCACTCGATCAGTTCCAGGATGGGCTTCGTCAGGTCCTCGAAGAGGCTGACGATGATCTCTTCCTTCGTCTTGAAGTGGTAATACAGAGCCGCCTTCGTGACGTCGAGCCGCTCGGCGATCTCGCGCAGGGAGGTCTTCTCGTAGCCTTGCTCCGCGAAGAGTGCGAGCGCCACGTCCTGGATGCGCTGGCGGGTGTTGCCGCGGCGCTGCTGTTTGGTGCCGTCCATGGTGAGGCCCATCCTCGTACTCCTCGCGCTCCGGCGGAAACTTACTTGACGCCCGGCTAGTAGCGCGTCTACCTTCCCAGTGTAGTGAGAACTAGCCGGGCGGCAAGTAAGTACTGCCGCAGGGGGAAACGGGAAGACGATGGCGGACACAGTCGAAACCACCGCAGAGGGCAAACAGCCCAGGAGTGTGCGAGTAGTGCTGCTCGCACTCATGATCGCGATGATGCTCGCGATGCTCGACAACATGATCGTGGGTACCGCGATGCCCACGATCGTGGGCGAACTGGGCGGCCTGGAGCACCTCTCCTGGGTCGTCACCGGTTACACCCTGGCCACCGCGGCCTCCACCCCGATCTGGGGCAAGCTCGGTGACATGTACGGGCGCAAGGGCGCCTTCCTCAGCTCGATCGTGATCTTCCTCGTCGGCTCCGCGCTGAGCGGCATGGCCCAGGACATGGGCCAGCTGATCGGGTTCCGGGCCGTGCAGGGCCTGGGTGCCGGCGGTCTGATGGTCGGCGTCATGGCGATCATCGGCGACCTGATCCCCCCGCGTGAGCGGGGCAAGTACCAGGGCATGATGGCCGGCGTCATGGCGCTGGCGATGATCGGCGGCCCGCTGGTCGGCGGCACCATCACCGACAACTGGGGCTGGCGCTGGGCCTTCTACATCAACCTGCCGCTGGGCGCGGTCGCCCTCGCCCTGGTCACCGCCGTGCTGCACCTGCCGAGGAAGCGCTCCAAGGCCGGCATCGACTACCTGGGCGTCGTCCTGCTGACCGTCGGCATCACCTCTATCGTGCTGGTCACCACCTGGGGCGGCACCGAGTACGCCTGGACCTCCGCGCGGATCATGGAGCTGATCGGCATCGGCGTGGCCGCGCTGGTCGGGTTCGTGTTCTGGCAGACCAGGGCCGCCGAGCCCGTCCTGCCGCTGCACATCTTCAAGAGCCGCAACTTCACCCTGATGTCGGTCATCGGCTTCATCACCGGCTTCGTGATGTTCGGCGCCACCCTGTTCCTGCCGCTGTACCAGCAGGCCGTGCAGGGTGCCTCCGCGACCAACTCCGGTCTGCTGCTCCTGCCGATGCTCGGCGCGATGCTCGTGACCTCGATGGTCGCAGGCCGGGTCACCACCAACAGCGGCCGGTACAAGATCTTCCCGATCGCCGGCGGTGCTCTGATGATCGTCGGCATGTACCTGCTGTCGCTGATGGACACCGGTACGACCCGGCTGACCTCCGGCATCTACATGGCCGTCGTCGGCGCGGGCATGGGCTGCCTGATGCAGATCACCATGCTGGTCGCGCAGAACAGCGTGGAGATGAGGGACATGGGCGTGGCCTCCTCCTCGACCACCCTGTTCCGTACCCTCGGCTCCTCCTTCGGCGTGGCCATCATGGGCGCCCTGTTCAACCACCGGGTGCAGGACGTCATGGCCGAGCGGGCCGGCGCGCTGGGCAAGAACATCACCGAGAAGTCGGCGCAGCTGGACGCCAAGAGCCTGCAGAAGCTGCCGGCGGCGGCGCGCGAGGCCTACCAGCACGCGGTGTCCTCGGGCACGCACTCGGCGTTCCTGCTCGGTGCCGGGATCGCGCTGGTGGTGCTGATCGCGGCGCTGTTCGTCAAGGAGGTGCCGCTCAAGGGCGCCGGCCCGCAGGCTCCCGCGGAGGGCGCCGACCCGGCGCCGCAGGCCGTGATCGAAGCCGTCTGAGCATCCCTAAGTCCGAAGGCCCCGGTGCGTGTCCGCCACCGGGGCCTTCGGCCGTTCCCACCCGCTCCCGGGACCGCCGGGTCCGCGCCGGCCGGCGCCGGTTCGAGTGCGAGGTCAGACCCCCGTGGCACCGTCGGCCGGCTGCCGCAGGCCCTCGGTCAGGCGCTGCCCGACGTCGGCAGCACCGGGTAGCTGCCCGTGTTGGTGGGGGCGTGCTCCGGCAGCCACAGGACGGCCACCGCGCCCTCCGCGGGGACACCGGGGGGCGCGCCCACGGGGCGTACGTTGCGGAACGTCAGGCGGGCGCCCAGCACCCGGGCCTGGCCCGCCGCGATGGTCAGCCCGAGCCCGTGGCCCTGCCCGGCGCGGTCCTTGCTGCCGGTGCGGAACCGGCTCGGCCCCTCGGCGAGCAGCTCCTCCGGGAAGCCGGGACCGTGGTCGCGGACCCGGATGACCCGGCCCTCCACGGTCACCTCCACGGGCGGCCGGCCGTGCCGGGCCGCGTTGGCGAGCAGGTTGAACAGCACCCGCTCCAGCCGCCGCGGGTCGGTGGTGACCTCCGACTCGTGCACCACCCGCACGGTGACGTCCGGGCCCTTGGCCGCGACCCGGCGCGCCACGAACTCGCCGAGCATGATGTCCTGCAGCTCCGCCCGCTCCGAGGCGCCGTCCAGCCGGGCCACCTCAAGGACGTCCTCGACCAGGGTGCGCATGGCCTTGGCCCGGTCCAGGACCAGTTCCGTGGGCCGGCCCGGCGGCAGCAGTTCCGCGGCCGTCAGCAGGCCCGTCACCGGGGTGCGCAGCTCGTGCGCGATGTCCGCGGTGACCCGCCGCTCGGCCTCCAGGCGCTGGCGCAGCGCGTCCGCCATGGCGTCCACCGCGCGCGCCAGTTCGTCGGTCTCGTCCCGGACGACCCCGCCGATGGCCTCCTGCACCCGGATGTCGGTCTCGCCGTTGGCGGCCTGGGTGGCCGCGTCCGCCGCCTTGCGCAGCCGGCGGGACAGCTGCCCGCCGATCAGCACGCCCAGCGCGCTGCCGCCGAGCACCACCGCGACCGAGCCGATGACCAGGGCCTGGTCCAGGTCCTGGAGCATGCCGGAACTGCGGTCCGGCAGATGGCTGTGCAGGGACAGCACATGCCCGTCCTGCAACGGGACGGCCGCCCAGATGTCCGCCGCGCCGCCGTGCTCGGAGACATCGCTGGCCCGGCGGCCCCGCTCGACCTTCTCGCGCAGCGTGGCCGGCAGCTCCGGGTCGTCGACCTTGATGTAGGGGAAGACCCGCCCCCGGTTCAGCTCGTAGTTGCGCTGGGCCATCAGGACCCGGTCGTTGGCCAGCTCGCGCGCGTTGTCCAGCATGGAGACCCGGGCCGCGTTGTGCACGACCAGGCTCAGCACGATCGCCACCAGGCCGGCCACCAGCGCGATCGCCGCGCTGACCTTCCATCTGAGTCCGGTGCGCAGGCCCGCGCGCTCCATACGCCGGACCGGGTGCCGCAGAATCCCCCGCATGCCGCCGCTCCGCTCAGGCCTTCAGCTTGTAGCCGAAGCCGCGGACCGTCTCGATCCGGTCCTGGCCGATCTTCTGCCGCAACCGCTGCACATGCACGTCCACGACCCGGGTGTCCCCGCCCCAGCCGTAGTCCCACACGCGCTCCAGCAGCTTGTCACGGGAGAGCACGGTGCCCGGCGCGGAGGAGAACTCCAGCAGCAGCCGCATCTCGGTCGGCGTCAGCGCCACCGGCTGCCCGGCCCGGCGCACCTCCATGCCGTCGGTGTCGATCTCCAGCTCGCCGAAGGACAGCGTGCCGCCGCCGACCTCGGAGGCGGACTCGTCCTGCGCAACCCCGCCCGCGTGCCCGAAGCGGCGCAGCACCGCGCGGATGCGGGCGACCAGTACGGCTCCGTCGAAGGGCTTGGTCACATAGTCGTCGGCGCCCGCCTCCAGGCCGAGGACGACGTCGATGGAGTCGGCACGCGCCGACAGCATGATCACCGGCACGGTCGACTCGTCCCGGATCCGGCGGCACAGGCTGACGCCGTCCAGGCCCGGCACCATGACGTCCAGCAACGCGATGTCGGGGCGGTTCGCCCGGAAGGCCTCCAGGCCCGACAGGCCGTCGGGCATGGCGGTGACCGCGAAGCCGTCCCGCTCCAGCGCGAGCTGGGTGGCCTCGCGGATGACGTCGTCGTCCTCGACGAACAGGACGTGGGTCTGGTCTGCCATCCCGGTGCTCTCAGTCCTCGTGGTGTCGTGGGGTCGGGGTGTCCTACGGGGGCCCGTGCGGCCGGTCAGTTGTCCGGTGCGGGCGTCGGGCCCCCGCCGGCCGCCTTGCTGTACTCGGTGCGGGCGGACTTCCCCGGGGCGAACCGTCCCGACGACCATCTGTACGGGGTCACGATCTCACCCGACGGGGTCGAGATCGGGTCGCCCTTCTCGTAGAACTGCCGGGTCACCGACAGGATGCCCTGGTCGATCTCGGCGTAGACCGGGGACTCCTCGCTCTTGAAGACGTTCTGGAACGAGCCGTCGTCGTCGCGGTACACATAGGAGCCGATGCCGACCGCGTCGGCGCAGGTCAGTACGTTGACGACGACGTCGTCCACCGGCCCGTCGGTCAGATTGCCGTAGGAGACGTCGACCGGGTACTCGTCACCGTTGCACGGCTTCAGCTCCCGCTTGACCACGCCCGACACCTCCGGGTCGCCCTTGATCAGCGCCACCGGATCCACCCGCTGGTAACGCTCCGCCGGGCCGGGGGAGGGGGAGGCGGCGGCCCCGGTCATCGCCGAGGCGTGTGCCGGGCCCTCGTCCCGGGCGCCCGTGCCCCCGCTGCCGCACGCGGCGACGAAAAGGGCGAGGGCGGCGAGCGCGGCCCCCACCGCGATCACCGCCTGTGTACTGCCTCGGACCCCTTCGGGTCCGGTGCCGGTCAGGCCGCGCAACGCTCCCGCTCCTCACGCTCCAGCGCGCGTGCGTCCAGATCGCGGGCCTCCAGCTCCTCGCGGAGCCGGGCGAGCGCCCGGTGCAGCGTGCTCTTGACCGTTCCGGCCGACATGCCGAGGGCAGCGGCCGTCTCCTCCGTGGACATCTGCTCCCAGTGTCGCAGCACCACGACGCTGCGCTGCTTCGGTGCGAGCACCTTCATGACATCCATCAGCAGGGCCCGGTCGGCGTGCTGTTCGGTGGAGTCCTCCACGGAGGCGTCCGGCAGCTGCTCGGTGGGCACCTCCTCCAGCTTGCGCGCCCGCCACCACTCGGTCCGGGTGTTGATCATGACCCGGCGCAGGTAGGCGTCGGCGAGCCGCTTGTCGGCGATGCCGTCCCAGCGGCCGTACGTCCGTACCAGCGCGGTCTGCAGCAGGTCCTGGGCGTCGACCGGGTCCGGAACGAGCCGGCGTGCGCTGCGCAGCAGCGCGTCCTGCCGGGTGCGGACGTACTCCTCGAATTCGAGCACCTCGCCCTGGGCCATGTTCAACCGCCTCCGTTCCCCGTTGTGCTTCCGGCTGTCGCCCGAAGTCCTGCTGTCTCCGTGCCCGGTGGTCCGCCGGGCACGGAGAAGAAGCTACGGAGTGGTTGTCACGGGGCTGTGCGGACCAGCCTGCGGCTGGCAATCGGCTATCCGTCGGTTGTGTAACGGAAGTACGAACGGGGTAAAGGAGGCAGCTTGAATGTCCCTTTATGAGGCGCTTTGTCGGCTCGGGGGCTCCGTAACAGACGCCTCGGCGCTGTGACCTGTCTGTGCGTCAGCCGTGCGGCAGCCGGTACAGGCCGCCGGGCAGCGGCTCCACCAGACCGTCCGAGACCAGCCCGTCGAGCGCCCGGGCCCGCTGCACCGGCTCGTGCCACACCCGGTCCAGTACCGCCTGTGGCACCGGCGCGTGCGCCTCCCGCAGCACGGCCAGCAGCTTGCCGCGCACCTGCCGGTCCGTGCCGGCGTACGTCTGCCCGCGGCGCGGCGGCCCCGTGTGCTCCGGCTTGCCCGCGAGCCGCCAGGCGCACTGCGCGGCGATCGGGCACCGCCCGCACCCCTCGTTCTTCGCCGTGCACACCAGCGCGCCCAGCTCCATGGAGGCGGCGGCCCACCGCGCGGCGGTCCGCTCGTCCGCGGGCAGCAGCTCCCGCGCCAGGTGCCGCTCGGCCGCGGTGGTGGCGTTCGGCGGGTACTGCACCCCCGTCACCGCCCGCGCCAGGACCCGGCGGACATTGGTGTCCAGCACCGCGTGCCGCTGGCCGTACGCGAACGAGGCCACCGCGGCGGCCGTGTACTCGCCGATGCCGGGCAGGGCCAGCAACTGCGCGTGATCCGTCGGTACGTCCCCGCCGTGCCGCTCCGCTATGGCGACCGCGGCCCCGTGCAGGCGCAGTGCGCGGCGCGGGTAGCCGAGCCGGCCCCAGGCGCGCACCGCCTCGCCCGGTGCCTCCTTGGCGAGGTCGGCCGGGCGCGGCCAGCGGGCCAGCCACTCCTCGTAGACGGGCAGGACCCGGTTCACCGGGGTCTGCTGGAGCATGAACTCGCTGACCATCACACCCCAGGGGCCCGCCTCCGGGCGGCGCCAGGGGAGGTCGCGGGCGTGGGCGTCGAACCAGGCGATCACAGGGGCGTGCAGCTTCTCAGTCATGGCCTTTCCGATCCTGCCACGGGTTGGCGGGCGGAATGGGTGACCATACGGTCACCGAGCGTGGCGAAATGTGAAGAACCGTGTCGCCTGCGGCAGTTGCCGGAATGATGATCCGGAAAAGTTGATGGCGGCGCGGCGGGTGGCGCAAGCCAGCGCGACGATCTCTCGTACAGTTTGCGCCGTGGGATCTCTGCGCAATCCGGTCGGGCCGCTTCCCTCCTCCATCTACTGGCGTCGGAGGGTCGTACTGCTGTCCGTGGTCGCCCTGTTGGCGCTGGTGGTCACATTGGTCTTCGTCGCCGGCGGCGGGGGCGGCAAGAAGAACGCCGACGGGTCCGACGGCAAGAATCCCACCCACACCATCACGCCCGGACCGACCCAGTCCGGTCCCGCGATCAGCCAACACCCGGGCGGTCGCGAGGAGTCGGGCGGCGGCGACTCCAGCGGCGGCGGCTCCGGTTCCGCCTCCGGTAGTGCCGGCGGCTCGGACGGCTCGGCCGACGGGTCCTCGGGCTCCGGCGGCGGCTCGGGTACGGCCGCCGTGGGCGGTGACGTCGATACGGGCGACGCGCTCCCGGCGTCCTCCTCGCTGCCCGACTGCACCTCCGGCGCGGTCACGTTGGGCCTGCGCAGCGAGCACAACTCCTACTCGCCCGACCAGACGCCGACCTTCGAACTCACCGCGAAGAACGGCTCGTCGGCAGACTGCAAGGTCGATCTCGGCCCGAAGAGCGCGGTGTTGACGATCACGCCGGCGGACGGTGACGACGCGTTCTGGTCCTCGGCCGACTGCCCGCGGGGCGCGGGCAGCCTGGTGTTCCGGGTCCCGGCCGGCCAGAGCATCACCTACACCGTGAAGTGGGACCGCAAGCCGAGCGCGGCCCACTGCGCGACGCCCTCCGGGGGTTCGGCGAAGGCGGGCACGTACCTGCTGGAGGCCAGGACCCCGGGCTTCGCGAAGGCACAGGCCTCGTTCGTGCTGTCGGCCGACTGAGACCGGGGCGGCGCGGGCGCGTCGTCCCGGTGCCGGTACGCCGTGGCTGGTCGCGCAGGTCCCCGGCGCTCCCGGGGGCAGGCGAGCCGCGGCGTGCTGAAAGGGCGTCCGGCACCTGGCTCCCGGGCGCCCGGCCGCACCTCAGACGTAGCGCTCCAGGATCGAGGACTCGGCCAGCCGGGACAGCCCCTCCCGCACGCTCCGCGCCCGGGCCTCGCCGACCCCGTCCACGGCCTGCAGGTCGTCGACGCTCGCGGCGAGCAGCTTCTGCAGGCCCCCGAAGTGCTCCACCAGCCGGTCGATGATGGCACCCGGCAGGCGCGGCACCTTGGCCAGCAGCCGGAAGCCGCGCGGGGACACGGCCGAGTCGAGGGTCTCGGGGGACCCGGTGTAGCCCAGCGCCCGCGCCACCGTGCCGAGTTCGAGGAGCTCCGCGTGGGTCAGCGCGTCCAGCTCGGCCAGCGCCTCGTCGACCGTGCGGGACCGCTTGGCCGTGGGCTCCGGAACGTAGTCCCGGACGACCAGTTCGCGGTCGGGCTCGACGCCGGCGATCAACTCCTCCAGCTGGAGGGCGAGAAGCCGGCCGTCCGTGCCCAACTCGACCACGTACTCGGCGATCTCGGTGGCGATCCGGCGGACCATCTCCAGCCGCTGGGCGACCGCCGAGACGTCCCGGACCGTCACCAGGTCCTCGATCTCCAGCGCCGACAGCGTGCCGGCGACCTCGTCCAGCCGGAGCTTGTACCGCTCCAGGGTGGCCAGCGCCTGGTTCGCGCGGGAGAGGATCGCCGCCGAGTCCTCCAGGACGCGTCGCTGACCGTCCACGTACAGGGCGATCAGCCGCATCGACTGGGAGACCGAGACGACCGGGAAGCCGACCTGCTTCGAGACCCGGTCCGCCGTGCGGTGCCGCGTGCCCGTCTCCTCCGTGGGAATGGTCGCGTCCGGCACGAACTGCACGCCCGCCCGGAGGATCTTCGACAGGTCCGACGACAGCACGATGCCGCCGTCCAGCTTGCACAGCTCCCGCAGCCGGGTGGCGGTGAACTCCACGTCCAGCACGAAACCGCCCGTGCACATCACCTCGACCGTCTTGTCGGAACCGAGCACGATGAGCCCGCCGGTGTTGCCGCGCAGGACCCGCTCCAGGCCGTCGCGCAGGGCCGTACCAGGAGCCACGGCGCTCAGCGAGGCGCGCATCAGGCCATCGGAACCGGCACTCCCACCGGACTTTCCGGGAGCTGCTGCCCGGTCGTTGGCTGCCACTGCACTCCTCCGGTCGCAGGTTCAGACGCGCCCCCGTCCCCGCACTCGGTTCGTACGGACGGGCGAGACCAGGGCAAAGTCTACCGGCGCTCCTCCGCCTCCCGTGGGGCCTCTCGGCGACGGGCGCGCGGCAGGACCCGCAGCGCGTCCCCCATGTCGGCGACTTCCAGGACCTTCATGCCGGTCGGTACCTTCCCCGGATCGGTCGGTACGAGCGCGTGCGTGAAGCCCAGCCGGTGCGCCTCGGAGAGCCTGCGCTGCACGCCCGTGACCCGTCTGACCTCGCCCGCGAGTCCCACCTCGCCGATCGCCACCAGGTTCTTCGGCAGCGGGGTGTCGCTGGCGGCGGAGGCGAGCGCGAGCGCGATGGCGAGGTCGGCGGCCGGCTCCGACAGCTTCACGCCGCCGACCGTCGCCGAGTAGATGTCCCGCTTGCCGAGCGCGCTGATCCGGCCGCGCTGCTCCAGGACGGCCAGCATCATCGAGACGCGGGAGGTCTCCAGTCCGGACGTCGTACGGCGCGGGGAGGGGATCTGGGAGTCGACGGTCAGCGCCTGCACCTCGGCCACCAGCGGACGGCGGCCCTCCAGGGTGACGGTCAGGCACGTGCCCGGGACCGGTTCGGCGCGGCGGGTCAGGAACAGGCCGCTGGGATCGGCGAGGCCCGTGATGCCCTCGTCGTGCAGCTCGAAGCAGCCGACCTCGTCGGTCGCCCCGTAGCGGTTCTTCACGCCGCGCACCAGGCGCAGGCGCGCGTGCCGGTCGCCCTCGAAGTGCAGGACGACGTCCACCAGGTGCTCCAGCAGGCGGGGACCGGCGATCGCGCCGTCCTTGGTGACGTGGCCCACCAGGAGGGTGGACATGCCGCGCTCCTTCGAGGCCCGGATCAGGGCGCCCGCCACCTCCCTCACCTGGGCCATGCCGCCGGGCGCGCCCTCGATCTCCGGGGAGGCGACCGTCTGCACCGAGTCCAGGATCAGCAGGGACGGCTTCACCTCGTCCAGGTGGCCGAGGACCGCGGCCAGGTCGGTCTCGGCGGCCAGGTACAGGTGGTCGTCGAGGGCGCCGATGCGGTCGGCGCGCAGCCGCACCTGGCTCGCCGACTCCTCACCGGTCACGTAGAGGGTGCGGTGCTCGGCGCTCGCCGACTTGGCCGCCACGTCCAGCAGCAGGGTGGACTTGCCGACGCCCGGCTCGCCCGCGAGCAGGACGACCGCTCCCGGTACCAGGCCGCCGCCGAGCACCCGGTCCAGCTCGGGCACACCGGTCGTGCGGGCGGTGGCCTGCCGGCCGTCGACCTGGCCGATGGGCAGCGCGGAGGTCGAGACGCGGCCCGGAGCCGTCGTACGGACCGCGGGCGCGCCGTACTCCTCGACCGTGCCCCAGGCCTGGCACTCCGGGCAGCGGCCGAGCCACTTGGCCGTCTGCCAGCCGCACTCGGTGCAGCGGTAGGACGGGCGGTCCTTGGTGGTCTTGGTTCGGGCAGCCATGCGGAAACCGTAGCCCCCGGCACCGACAACGCGGCCGGAAGCCGGATGCGGGGGACCGGGGAGCACGGACGAGTGGTCCTCAATGCGCCATCGACCGCTGGCATCCGGCTGCGGAATAAAAGGTTCCTGTCCCCTTATGAGGGATCGTTTCACCCGTACGGATTAAAAGTGCTCAAGGTTCCAGAACGGGCACTCCGCCGCCGCCTACGGTCGCACGGGTGATGAGCAGCAGTCCGGAGACCACGACCCGCACGACCGGCGCCCACCGGGCGCACCGCGAGGCCCGTGAGACACGTGAAGCGCGGCGCGCGGAGCGAGAGGCACGCGACCGTGCCGCCGCGCGCACCGTCGCCCAGCGCACGCCGGCGCGCTACGAGCCGTACCTGGACGGCCTGTTCACCTACTGCCTGTCGGTCCTGTGCGACCACGACACGGCCACCGCCGCCCTCGGCGACGTCCTCGCCCTGGCCGAGCGGCGCGGCCACCGGGTGCCGGTGACCGCCGCCGACCGCCGGGCCTGGCTGTACGCGCTGGCCCGCTGGGCCTGCCTGCGCAAGCTCGCCGAGGCCAAGCAGAAACGTCAGGCCACGCACGCGGCGGGCCGCGGCGGCGCCGGGAAAGCGGACCAGGACCCGCCCGTCGCGCCGGACCTCCAGGAGGAGCGGCGCCGCGAACTCGCCCTGCTGGCCTGGCCGGAGGCCGCCGGCACGACGCCCGAGCAGCGCGAGGCCCTGGAGCTCGCCGTACGGCACCACCTCGCCGCCCACGAGGTCGCCGCCGTCCTCGGCATGGAGCCCGCCGCCGCGCGCGAGCTGCTCGCCTCCGCCGCCTGCGAGGTCGAACGCACCCGCGCGGCCCTGGCCGTGGTGCACACCGGCGGCTGTCCGAGCGTGGCCCACCTCACCGGGGACAGCCGGCTGGTCCTCAGCACGGCCCTGCGCCGCGAGCTGGTCCGGCACGTCGACGACTGCCCGCGCTGCCGGCGCACCGCCGAGCGCGCCGTTTCCGGCCACTGGCCCGGCGTCACGGTCACCCCCGCCGAGCTGCCCGTCCTGGCGGCCCCGCGCGCGGACCTGCAGATGGCGCTGGCCCGCCACCCGCGCGCGCGGGGCGCGGCCGTGCCCCGCTTCGACCGGCGCGGCTTCCCGATGGACCCCAAGGACCGCGCGGCCCGCCGCGACCGGCTGCGCGCGCGGGCCGTCACGACGACGGTCGTCGCCACGGTGGTCGCCGCGCCGGTGATCGCCCTGTGGGCCGCCTACCGGGGCGGGCCGGCCGGGGACGACGACGGCCGCTCCGCGACCGCGCGCGAGGCGCAGGGACCCGACGCGCTGGGCAGCGACACCGCCGGGGGCTACGAGAACGCGGGGAACGCCAGCGTCAGGCCGGGCGCCCGGATCGGCAAGGACGGCAAGGCGGACGTCTCGGTGGAGGTCGTCAGCGTCGACGGCAGGGGCGGGCAGGGGGCGGGGCAGCTGGCCGTCGGCGCCGCCGGCGACGGCGACACCACGCTGATCACCCTCACGGCGTCCGGGACGGCCGAGGTCCGCTGGTCGGCGTCCACATCGGCCGCCTGGCTCTACTTCAGCCAGTCCTCGGGAACCCTCCGGCCCGGGCAGACGTTGACGGTCAAGGTGTACGTCGACCATCTGCGCGAGCCGTCCGGCCACTGGCACGCCCGGGTGGCGGTGGCACCGGCGGGCGCGGTCGTCACGATCGACGGCTACGGCACGGCCCCCACCCGCCCCACGTCCCGGCCGACCGCCACGCCGCCCTCGGCCTCGCCCAGCACGCCCCCCACGGACCCTCCGGCGAGCCAGTCCCCGCCCCCCACGGATCCGACTCCGCCTCCGGTCACCCCGTCGCCCACGGACACCGAGCCCGCCACACCCACCCCGACGGCCACGGACACTCCGAGCCCGTCGGACACGTAGGCCCTGCGCCCGGGCCTCCGAGCGCTCCGGCCCCCGTCCCCGCCGAGTGCTGCCGGGACCGGTGCTACGGCGCTGGGTCGGCCGGGTGGGGAGCCAGGAGGGGGAGCTGGGATGCCAGGCGCTGTTCGCAGAGCTCGGCCAGGCGGTCGTAGCCGGCCTTGCCCATCAGTTCCGTCAGCTCGGCCCGGTAGGAGACGTACACCGGCTCACCCGCGCCGTGTGCCGACGTCGCCGAGGTGCACCACCAGTGCAGGTCGTGGCCGCCCGGCCCCCAGCCCCGGCGGTCGTACTCCCCGATGGACACCTGCAGCACGCGCGTGTCGTCCGGCCGGTCGATCCAGTCGTACGTCCGCCGGACCGGCAGCTGCCAGCACACGTCCGGCTTGGTCTCCAGTGGCTCCCGCCCCTCCTTCAGCGCCAGGATGTGCAGCGAGCAGCCCGCCCCGCCCGCGAACCCGGGCCGGTTCTGGAAGATACAGGACCCCTGGAAGGGCCGCGTCTGCCGGGAGCCCTCCTCGTCCTCGGAGACCCACCCGTTCCGCGTGCCCTCGGCATGGTGCTGCCAGATCTCCGGCGTGAGCCGGGCCACGTGTCCGGCGACCCGCTTCTCGTCGTCCTCGTCGGAGAAGTGCGCGCCCAGCGAGCAGCAGCCGTCGTCCGCGCGCCCCGCCTGGATGCCCTGGCAGCCACTGCCGAAGATGCAGTTCCAGCGAGAGGTCAGCCATGTCAGATCGCAGCGGAACACCTGCTCGTCGTCCGCCGGATCGGGAAACTCCACCCAGGCGCGGGCGAAGTCGAGCCCCTTCTCGTCGCTCATCCTCGCCTCCTTGGGGGCTTTGGCGGTCTTATGAGCTTTGCCCGCCTTGTCGGTTTTGACAGTTTTGTCGGGCTTTGCCTTTTTCGTCTTTGGCACTCGTCCAGGGTAAGTGGCCAAGCACCGCTCCGGGGACCGAGCGGGGACGTTCTGGCAGTAGCGTTTCCGTACATGAGACTCGGTGTCCTGGACGTGGGTTCGAACACGGTGCATCTGCTGGTGGTGGACGCCCACCCCGGCGCGTGCCCGCTGCCCGCGCATTCGCACAAGGTCGAACTTCGGCTCGCCCAGCTCCTCGACGACAGCGGTGCCATCGGCGACGAAGGCATCGACAAGCTGATCGCCGTCGTACAGGACGCGCTGCAGGCCGCCGAGGACAAGGGCGTCGAGGACCTGCTGCCGTTCGCGACCTCCGCCGTCCGCGAGGCCACCAACGCCGACGACGTCCTCGCGCGCGTAGCCGACGCGACCGGCGTACGGCTCCAGGTGCTCGCCGGCGAGGAGGAGGCCCGGCTCACCTTCCTCGCCGTCCGCCGCTGGTTCGGCTGGTCCGCCGGAAAACTGCTGGTCCTGGACATCGGCGGCGGCTCCCTGGAGATCGCCTACGGCATGGACGAGGAACCGGACGCGGCGGTCTCCCTGCCGCTCGGCGCCGGCCGCCTCACCGCCGGCTGGCTGCCCGGCGACCCGCCCGCCCCGGAGGACGTCCGCGCCCTGCGCCGGCACGTCCGCACGGAGATCGCCCGCACGGTCGGCGAGTTCAGCCGCATAGGCGCCCCCGACCACGTGGTCGCCACCTCCAAGACCTTCAAGCAGCTCGCCCGCATCGCCGGCGCCGCCCGCAGCACCGAGGGCCTCTACGTGCAGCGCGAACTCAAGCGCGAGTCCCTGGAGGCCTGGGTCCCGCGCCTGGCCGGCATGACGACCGAGCAGCGCGCCGAACTCCCCGGCGTCTCGGACGGCAGGGCCGCCCAGCTCCTCGCCGGCGCCCTGGTCGCCGAGGGCGCGATGGACCTCTTCGGCGTGGAGGAACTGGAGATCTGCCCCTGGGCCCTGAGGGAGGGCGTCATCCTCCGGCGCCTCGACCACATGGGTTCGGATTAGCGCCCCCGAAGGGCGCGGGTCCGTATCTCCTCGCGGCTCCGCCGCGGGGCGCGACAAGCCACGAACGACCCGCAGGCGCCCGAATGGCAAACCTCACAACGGCGAACAGGCACCCGACACCCCGGCCTCCCAGCGCCGTAAGGTGACGGACGTGGCTGAACCAAGGGACGTGGACGTGCGCATCGCGCTCTCGACCGCCTCCGTCTACCCCGAGTCGACGGCGACGGCCTTCGAGATCGCCGCGCGCCTCGGTTACGACGGCGTCGAGGTCATGGTCTGGACCGACCCGGTCAGCCAGGACATCGAGGCGCTGCGCCGCCTGTCGGACTACCACGGCGTCCCGGTCCTGGCCGTCCACGCCCCCTGCCTGCTGATCACCCAGCGGGTCTGGTCCACCGACCCCTGGGTGAAGCTCCAGCGGGCCCGGGCGGCGGCCGAGAAGCTGGGCGCCTCCACCGTCGTAGTGCACCCGCCGTTCCGCTGGCAGCGACAGTACGCCCGGGACTTCGTCGACGGGATCTGGCGGATGGCGGACGAGACGGACGTACGGTTCGCCGTCGAGAACATGTACCCCTGGCGCTACCGCGACCGCGAGATGCTCGCCTACGCCCCCGACTGGGACGTCACCCACGACGACTACCGGCACTTCACGATCGATCTCAGCCACACGGCGACGGCCCGCAGCGACGCCCTGGACATGGCCGACCGCATGGGGGACCGGCTCGGGCACGTCCACCTCGCCGACGGCCGGGGCTCGGCCAAGGACGAGCACCTGGTCCCCGGCCGCGGCACCCAGCCCTGCGCCGAGCTGCTGGAACGCCTGGTGCGCACCGGCTTCGACGGCCATGTCGTGATCGAGGTCAACACCCGGCGGGCGATGTCCGGCGCCGAGCGCGAGGCCGACCTCGCCGAGGCCCTGGAGTTCACGCGCAAGCACCTGACCGCGGCCGCCGTGCGGGTGTCCGGCCGGTGACCGCCACCCCGCCGCCGGACGCCACCCCGCCCGGGCCCCCCGCCCGCCGCCGTGGCCGACCCCCGCGCACCGAGTCCGCCGGCACCCGGGACCGTATCCTCGCCGCCGCCCGCGAGGAGTTCTCCGCACGCGGGTACGAGAAGACGTCCGTACGCGGCATCGCCAAGGCAGCCGGGGTGGACTCCGCGCTCGTCCACCACTACTTCGGCACCAAGGAACAGGTCTTCGAGGCGGCCATCGAGGTCGCCTTCGCGCCCGCGCTGAACGCGCCGGACGCGGCGGCCGAGGGCTCCCTGGACGGCGTCGGCGAAAGGCTGACCCGGTTCATCTTCGGCATCTGGGAGAACCCCACGACCCGTACCCCGCTGCTGGCGATCGTGCGCTCGGCCGTCAACAACGACACGGCCGCCGCCGTCTTCCGCCGTCTGGTCGCCGCCCAGCTGGTGCGCCGCATCGCCGCCCAGGTGGAGCTGCCGGACGCCGAGCTGCGCGCCGAGCTGGCGGCCGCCCAGCTCGTGGGGTGCGCCATGCTGCGGTACGTGATCAAAGTGGAGCCGCTGGCGTCGGCGGACCCGGAGCAGGTCATCGCCCGCCTCGCCCCCGTCGTACAGGGGCACCTGACGGCCCCGTGAAACGGTTGTCCCGCGATTCGGACACCTTGTCCCGCCCACTGGATGACCGGCGTACGCTCGATAGCAGCCACATCCGTCTGAAGGAGCGAGCGACGATGCCCGAGCTGAGGTCCCGCACAGTCACCCACGGCCGCAACATGGCGGGCGCCCGCGCCCTTATGCGCGCCTCCGGTGTACCCGGTGCGGACATCGGCCGGAAGCCGATCATCGCCGTCGCCAACTCGTTCACCGAGTTCGTGCCGGGCCACACCCACCTCCAGCCGGTCGGCCGGATCGTCAGCGAGGCGATCAGGGAGGCGGGCGGCATCCCGCGCGAGTTCAACACGATCGCCGTCGACGACGGCATCGCCATGGGCCACGGCGGCATGCTGTACTCCCTGCCGTCCCGCGACCTGATCGCGGACTCGGTCGAGTACATGGTCGAGGCGCACTGCGCCGACGCCCTGGTCTGCATCTCCAACTGCGACAAGATCACCCCGGGCATGCTCATGGCGGCCCTGCGCCTGAACATCCCGACGGTGTTCGTCTCCGGCGGTCCCATGGAGTCCGGCCGCGCCACCCTCGTGGACGGCACGGTCCGCACCCTCGACCTGGTCGACGCGATCTCCGACGCCGTCAACGACAAGATCTCCGACGAGGACATCCTCCGCATCGAGGAGAACGCCTGCCCGACCTGCGGCAGCTGTTCCGGCATGTTCACCGCCAACTCGATGAACTGCCTGACCGAGGCCATCGGCCTGTCCCTGCCCGGCAACGGCTCGGTCCTCGCCACCCACACCGCCCGCCGCGCCCTGTACGAGAACGCGGCCCGCACGGTCATGGACGTCACCCGCCGCTACTACGAGCAGGACGACGACACCGTCCTGCCCCGCAACATCGCCACCTTCCAGGCGTTCGAGAACGCCATGGCCCTGGACATCGCGATGGGCGGCTCCACCAACACGATCCTGCACCTGCTGGCCGCCGCCCAGGAGGCCGGCGTCCCGTTCGGCCTGGACGAGATCGACGCCGTCTCGCGCCGCGTGCCCTGCCTGGCGAAGGTGGCCCCCAACGTCGCCAAGAATCGCACGTACTACATGGAGGACGTGCACCGCGCCGGCGGCATCCCCGCCCTCCTCGGCGAACTGCACCGCGCCGGCCTGCTCAACGAGGACGTGCACGCCGTCCACAGCCCCTCCCTCTCCGACTGGCTGAAGACCTGGGACGTGCGCGGCGGCTCCCCGTCCCCGGAGGCGGTCGAGCTGTGGCACGCGGCCCCCGGCTGCGTCCGCTCCGCCGAGGCCTTCTCCCAGTCCGAGCGCTGGGAGTCCCTGGACGACGACGCCGAGAACGGCTGCATCCGCTCCGCCGAGCACGCGTACTCCAAGGACGGCGGCCTCGCGGTCCTGCGCGGCAACCTCGCCGTCGACGGCTGCGTGGTCAAGACGGCCGGCGTCGACGAGTCGATCTGGACCTTCGAGGGCCCGGCGGTCGTCTGCGAGTCCCAGGAGGAGGCCGTCCAGCGGATCCTCACCCAGGAGGTCAAGGACGGCGACGTCGTCGTCATCCGCTACGAGGGCCCCAAGGGCGGCCCCGGTATGCAGGAGATGCTGTACCCGACCTCGTACCTGAAGGGCCGCGGCCTCGGCAAGACCTGCGCCCTGATCACCGACGGCCGCTTCTCCGGCGGCACCTCGGGCCTGTCCATCGGCCACGCATCCCCCGAGGCGGCCTCCGGCGGCACCATCGCCCTGGTCCAGGACGGCGACCGCATCCGCATCGACATCCCGGGCCGCACCATCGAGTTGCTGGTCGACGAGGCCGAACTGGCCCGCCGCGCCGAGGCCCTGAACGGCGTCTACGCCCCGAAGAACCGCGACCGCAAGGTCTCCGCCGCCCTGCGCGCCTACGCGGCGATGGCGACGAGCGCCGACAAGGGCGCGGTGCGCGACGTGTCCCGGCTGGGCTGACCGGTCGCAGCAGGGGTCGCCTTGTGACGGGGGCGGCCCCTGCGTCCGGTCACCGGGCAGCGCCCCAGTCCGACGGCTTGCGGCCGTCCACGGCGAAGACCGTGCCGTCCGGCGCGGCGGCCAGGACGCGGTCGCCGGCCGGCACCGGGGCGGGCGGGGTGCTCATCACCCGGGCGGAGTTCGCGCCCAGCCGCGCCGGCGTCTGCCCGACGAGCCGGCCCTCGTGGGCGTCCACGGCCAGCAGCCGGCCGTCGCTCGCGGTGAAGTACACCCGGCCGCCCTGCACGACGGGCACCGAACCGCGGCTCACCGACGTCTCCAGGTGCCACAGGTGCCGGCCCGACGCCATGTCCACGGCGTCCAGGGAGCCGCCGGTGGCCAGCACGTAGACGACGTTCCCGTGCACGGTGGCGTGCGCCCCGTCGAGCACGGAGGGCAGCCCGACGCGCTTGGTCGCGCCCGTCGCGGGGGTGTAGCGGACGATCTCCTCGGCGCCGTACGCGCTGTCCACCGCCAGGAAGAACACCGAACCGTCCCGCGCCGCGAACGGCTTGAGCCAGCCCCGCAGCCGTACGTCCCCGCGTACCCGGCCGGTCTCCGGGTCCACGGCGGTCACCCGGGTGCTCGTCCCGTCGGCGGACGTGCGCGTCGCCCAGGCCACCGGCTCGCCGGGGAACGCCACGAAGGCGGCCGCGCCCCGGCCGGGCACGGCACCGCGCCAGCGCGTGGCGCCGGTCGCGCCGTCCACCCCGGTGAGCGTGCCGTCGGCGCCCGCGAGCAGGGCCGTACCGCCGGCGTACCGCACCGTCGTCCCCGCGGGCAGCCGGCGCTGCCACACCTGCTCGCCGGTCGCGGGGGCGAGCCCCGCGAGCCGTGAGCCGCCGTCCGTGTACGGCTGCACCAGCCCGCCGGAGACGGCCGGCGGCCCGCTGGTGGACGAGGTGCCGACCGAGCGCCGCCACAGCAGCCCGCCGTCGTCCGGCGAGAGCGCGAAGACGACACCGGGGCGCGCGCAGAGCACCTTCCCCGCCCCGTACGCGCAGTGCGGCATGCCCTCGCCGCCGACCGCCGGCCGGGCCGTCCAGGTGCCGCCGGCAGCCGCCGTCAGGGACGGCCGATCCCCGCCCCCGGGTGCCTGATCGTTTCCGCCCGGCAGCCACACCGCGGTGAGCACACCTGCCAGCGCGAGCCCGAGGCCCCCGGCCGCCAGCGCCGTCGTCCGTCCGCGGCCGCGGCGCCGCCCGGCGGACCGGAGGCGCGAGGAACTCACGGACCCGGACTCCGACGCGGCTTCCGGTGCGGGGCCTGGGGCGGCTTCCGGTGCGGCTTCCGGTCCGGCTTGCGACGCAGGCCCTGGTGCGGACTCCGGTGCGGACTCCGGCGCGGGGCCGTCCTCACCCGTCCGCTGCGCCGGTATGAACGCCTGGGTGTCGTACGAGGCCGCCACCGAGCGCAGTTCCCGCATCAGCTCGTCCGGTGTGGGCCGGTCCGCGGGCTCCTTGGCCAGACAGCGCAGCACCAGCGGCGCGAGACCCGCCGGCACGCCCGTCAGATCGGGCTCGTCATGGACCACCTGGTAGGCGACGACGTACGGGCTGTCGGAGTCGAACGGCCCGCGCCCCGTGGACGCGTGCACCATGACCGAGCCGAGCGCGAAGATGTCGGCGGCCGGACCCACTTCACGGGGGCGCCGGAACTGCTCGGGCGCCATGAACGGCGGTGTGCCGATCAACTTCCCCGTCTCGGTGCGCAGTTCGCTGTCCTTCGGCCGGGAGATGCCGAAGTCGATGACCTTCGGACCGTCCTCGGCGAGCAGCACGTTGCTGGGCTTCAGATCCCGGTGCACCACCCCGACCCGGTGGATGTCCCGCAGCGCCTCGGCGAGCCCCGCCATCAGCCGGCGCAGCTGCTCGGGCGCCATGGGGCCCTTCCGCTTCACCTGGTCGGAGAGGGTCGGGCCGGGGATGAACGAGGTGGCCATCCAGGGCCGTTCGGCCTCCGGGTCGGCGTCCACGACGGGCGCCGTGAAGGCACCGCTGACCCGGCGCGCGGCGGCCACCTCCTGCCGGAAACGACCCCTGAACTCGGGATCCCGGGCGAATTCGGCGTGTACGACCTTCACCGCGAGCCGCATCCCCGAGGTGCTCCGGGCGAGGTGGACGACCCCCATGCCACCGGATCCCAGACAGGACTCCAGCCGGTAGTGACCGGCGTATGCGGGAAGTTCCGCTTCCGCGCCCGCTCCACCGTTGCGCTGTGGCGACATGGACCACCCCCGTGCTCTTCGTCCGCGCGCGCGACGCACGGAGCCTAGTCGATGACTCGTACGGGACAGAGGCGGCTTGCTAGCGTCTGCGTGCGCGTCGCGCACATGCGTCACGCGGCCTGTTTTCAGTGACACACGGGGGAGGACCACTCATGTCGATCGACCACGCGCAGGAGACCGAGGGCATCGGCGAGGGCACGGCGGTACAGGCGGCGGCAGCCGTCCGCACCTACGCCGTCGCCCCGGGCGTCCGGCTGAACGTCCGCAGCGGCCCGGGCACCCAGTACAACCTGGTCCGTGTCCTGCCGGAGGGCGTCCGGGTGCCGATCTACTGCCAGACGCCCGGTACGACCGTGTCGGGCACCTACGGCACGAGCAACATCTGGGACCTCATCGACAGCGGCGAGTACGTCTCCGACGCCTACGTCGGCACGGGCAGCGACGGCTACGTCGCCTCCCGCTGCGGCTGACCCCGGCCCCACGGCCCGTCCCGCCGGGGTATCGCCCCGACGGGGCGGGCCGTTCCGGTGGGGAGGGGGGACCATCCCGACGGTGAGCTGGACGGACGGAGCCGGTGCCGGTCGAGGGCCGGCCCGACGGGAGGGCCCGGGCCGGATGGGAGGGCCCCGGCCTGGCGGGAGGGGCCGTTCGGGTCGCGCGGGGCTCCGTCCGGCCGGTGAGCCGCGTGGGCGGAGCGCGTGCCGGCCGAGGTCCGGGCCGCCGGGTGGCCGAGGTCCGGCCCGCCGGGTGGCCCGCCCGCTCCCGGCCGAGACCCGCCCCGCCCGGGAGCCCGCGGACGGCCGGAGCCATAATCGTCCCGTGAGCGACGAAACCGGCACCCCGGACACCACGGCGGGCACCGCCGGCCGCGCGGCCCAGGGCGACGGCGTGACCCGAGGCGACGGCGTGGCCCGGGGCGGCGGCCCCCGCCCCGAACCCCTGCGCTTCTTCGGCACGTCCTGGGTGAACCACGACCAGGGCTACGCGGCCCGCCGCGCCGGCGTCGCCGCCGGTTCCCTCGCCGCTGCCGCCCTCTCCTGCCTGGTGCTGCGCTTCGCCTACCAGGGCATCCGGATCGCCGAGACCGGCTCCTTCGTGACCGTGCTGGTCATCGTCATGTTCGCGATCTGCAGCGCGCTCGCCTTCCGCAACACCTGGGAGGGCTTCGGCAAGCGCCACGACCCGCAGCGCCAGGCCGGCCTGCGCGGCCTGCTCGCCATCGGCTTCGTCGGCTCCCTCCTCGCCTACTTCTTCCGCTCCCTCACCGAGGCACCCGGCGAGAAGCTGCACCGCGAGGAGTACGAGCAGGCACGCGAGGCCCACGAACGCCGCACCACCCGTCGCACCGGCAACCCGTCCCGGAAGAAGCGCCGCGGATAGCAGGCCGGAAACGGAACGACAGGCGGCCGGCGGTGCCGTAGACAGGACCCCATGACCGCCGGCCAGCCGTCACCCGCCGAACCTGACGCCTTCCACGCGGCCCGAGCCGGATCGTTCGACTCCGCCGCCGCCCAGTACGCCGCCAACCGCCCGGCCTATCCGCCCGCCCTCTTCGACGCCGTCGAGGAACTGGCCGGCCGCCCCCTGACCGGCGCCCGGACCGTGGACGTCGGCGCCGGAACCGGCATCGCGACCGCCCTTCTGCACGCCCGCGGCGCCGACGTCCTCGCCGTGGAACCAGGCGCGGGCATGGCCGCCGAGTTCCGCCGCGCGCTGCCCCGCGTCCCGCTGGTCCGCGGCGACGGCAACGCCCTGCCCGTCGCCGACGCTCACGCCGACCTCGTCACCTACGCCCAGGCCTGGCACTGGACCGACCCGGCCCGCTCGGTGCCGGAGGCACTGCGCGTACTGCGTCCGGGCGGTGCGCTGGCCCTGTGGTGGAACACCCACGCCCCGGACGTCCAGTGGACCGCGGAGGCCGGTCGGCGCACCGCCCGCTTCCTCGGCGCGGACGTCGCCGCCGAGGCCGGCAAGCCCGGCAGACCCGACCAGCCGGCCGACCCCAGTGGGCGCCTGGACTTCGCGCGCCGCACGGTCCGCTGGAGCCGCCGCGTCCCGATCGACACCCATCTCGCCAACATCGGCAGCCACTCGGCGTTCCTCGTCACCCCCGCGGAACGGACGGCCGCCTTCCTGGAGGAGGAGCGCGCCCACCTCCTCGACGTCTTCCCGGACGGCACGGTCGAGGAGACGTACGACGTCCTGCTCCTGGTCGCCCGTACCCCCTGACGCAACCCCGCACGAGACCCACCCCCTTGACGTCACGACACCTCCAGCCCAATTATTCATCACATGATGAATTATGCGGCGGACCCACCACCCCCGTCACCGGCCCCCGCCGGCCCTGCCGTCCACGCCGACGAGCTCACCGTCGTCCGCGGCCCCCGCACGGTCCTCCACCACGTCCGCTTCACCGTCCCCCGCGGCCGGATCACCGGCCTGCTCGGCCCCTCCGGCTGCGGCAAATCCACCCTCATGCGCTCGATCGTCGGCACCCAGGCCAAGGTCACCGGCACCCTGAACGTCCTCGGCCATCCGGCCGGTCACCCCACCCTGCGCAGCCGCGTCGGCTACGTCACCCAGGCCCCCTCCGTCTACGACGACCTCACGGTCCGCCAGAACCTCGACTACTTCGCCGCGATCCTCGACCCCGGCCGAGCCGCCGCCGAACGCCGCCACCAGCACGTCACCCAGGCCATCGCCGACGTCGACCTCACCCGCCACGCCGACGCCCTGGCCGGCAACCTCTCCGGCGGCCAGCGCGGCCGCGTCTCCCTGGCCGTCGCCCTCCTCGGCACCCCCGACCTCCTCGTCCTCGACGAACCGACCGTCGGCCTCGACCCCGTCCTGCGCCGAGACCTGTGGAACCTCTTCCACGACCTCGCCGCCACCCGCGGCACCACCCTCCTCGTCTCCTCCCACGTCATGGACGAGGCCGAGCGCTGCCACCGCCTCCTCCTCATGCGCGAGGGCGAGGTCCTGGCCGACGACACCCCGGACGCCCTGCGCACCCGCACCGGCACCGACACCGTCGAGGCCGCCTTCCTCCACCTGGTCGACGAGGCCGCCGCGGGCCGCACGAAAGAGAGCACCCCATGAGTACGACCACCCAGACGGCCCCCGCCGCCGCCCCCAGCGCGCTCAACGCCTCCCGCACCACCGCCACCGCGGCCCGGGTCCTGCGCCAGCTCCGCCACGACCCGCGCACCATCGCGCTGATGATCCTCGTCCCGTGCCTGATGCTGATCCTGCTGCGCTACGTCTTCGACGCGAGCCCCCGCACCTTCGACACCATCGGCGCCTCGCTGCTCGGCGTCTTCCCGCTGATCACGATGTTCCTGGTCACCTCCATCGCCACCCTGCGCGAACGCACCTCCGGCACCCTCGAACGCCTCCTCGCCCTGCCCCTCGGCAAGGCCGACCTCATCGCCGGCTACGCCCTGGCCTTCGGCGCGCTCGCCGTCGTCCAGTCCGCCCTCGCCACCGGACTCGCGGTCTGGCTCCTCGGCCTCGACGTCACCGGATCCCCCTGGCTGCTCCTCCTCGTCGCCCTCCTCGACGCCCTGCTCGGCACGGCCCTCGGCCTCTTCGTCTCGGCCTTCGCGGCCTCGGAATTCCAGGCGGTCCAGTTCATGCCCGCGGTGATCTTTCCCCAGCTCCTCCTCTGCGGCCTGTTCACCCCCCGTTCCGACATGCACCCCGTCCTGGAGGCGCTCTCGGACGTCCTGCCGATGTCGTACGCCGTCGACGGCATGAACGAGGTCCTGCACCACGGCGACATCACCGCGACCTTCGTCCGGGACATCCTGATCGTGGCCGGCTGCGCGGTCCTCGTCCTGGGCCTCGGAGCGGCGACGCTACGACGCCGCACGGCCTAGCCACAGCCCGCGCCCGGCCCCGCCCGCGCCCGGCCACAGCCCCGGCCGGTCCCGTTCCGCCCACCGGACAGTGGACCCGCGCACCTCACCCCGGTGCCAGACTGAACCGCATGAGCCAGAAAGTCGCAGTCCTCGGCACCGGCAAGATCGGCGAAGCCCTGCTCAGCGGAATGATCCGGGCCGGCTGGTCCCCCGCCGACCTCCTGGTCACCGCCCGCCGCCCGGAACGCGCCGAGGAACTCCGCACCCGCTACGGAGTCACCCCGGTCGGCAACGCCGAGGCCGCCAAGACCGCCGACATCCTGATCCTCACGGTCAAGCCGCAGGACATGGGCACCCTCCTGGACGAACTCGCCCCGCACGTCCCCGCCGACCGCCTGATCATCAGCGGAGCCGCCGGCATCCCCACCTCCTTCTTCGAGGAGCGCCTGGCAGCGGGCACCCCCGTCGTCCGTGTCATGACCAACACGCCCGCCCTCGTCGACGAGGCCATGTCGGTCATCTCCGCCGGCAGCCACGCCACCGAGGAACACCTCGCCCACGCCGAGGAGATCTTCGGCGGCGTCGGCAAGACCCTCCGCGTCCCGGAGAGCCAGCAGGACGCCTGCACCGCACTGTCCGGCTCCGGCCCGGCGTACTTCTTCTACCTGGTCGAAGCCATGACCGACGCGGGCATCCTGCTCGGCCTGCCCCGCGACAAGGCCCACGACCTCATCGTCCAGTCCGCGATCGGCGCCGCCGTGATGCTCCGCGACAGCGGCGAGCACCCGGTCAAACTCCGGGAGAACGTCACCTCCCCGGCCGGCACCACGATCAACGCCATCCGCGAACTGGAGAACCACGGCGTACGAGCCGCCCTCATCGCCGCCCTCGAAGCCGCCCGCGACCGCAGCCGCGAACTCGCCTCCGGCAAGAAGGACTGACGAGAAGGACTGACCCGCCCGGCCTCCTGGAGCGCCGCCCGGCTAATGCGCGGCGCTCAGCGAAGGCTCCGCCACGGGCGGCAGCAGCCCGATCGCCCGGTAAGCCGTATCGACCGTCGGCCTGGCCAACGCCCGGGCCTTCTCCGCACCATCCCGCAGCACCCCCTCCACATACACCGGATCGGCGCACAGCTCCCGGTGCCTGGCCTGCACCGGCCGCAGCACCTCCACCACCGCCTCCGCGGTGTCCCTCTTCAAAGAGCCGTACGAGTCGTAAACGTCCGCCAGTGACTCAGGGTTCCCGTCCGTGCACGCAGCGAGAATGTCCAGCAGATTCGCGACGCCGGGCCGCTCCGCCCGGTCGTAGACGACCTCCCGCCCGCTGTCGGTCACGGCCCGCAGCACCTTCTTGCGCACCACGTCCGGCTCGTCCAGCAGATAGACGACTCCCGCTCCCGAGTTGTCCGACTTCCCCATCTTCCGCGTTGGGTCCTGGAGGTTCATCACCCGCGCCGCCACCTGCGGCAGCGCCGTCCTCGGCACCACGAACGTGTGCCCGTACCGCTGGTTGAACCGCACCGCCACATCCCGGGCCAGCTCCACGTGCTGGGCCTGGTCCTCACCCACCGGCACCTCGTCCGTGCCGTACGCCAGGATGTCCGCCGCCATCAGGACCGGATACGTCAGCAGCGACAGCCGCACGCTCCCGCCGCGATCCCGTTCCTTCGCCGCCTTCTCCTTGTACTGGATCATCCGCCGCATCTCCCCGTCGGTCGCCACGCACTCCAGCAGGTACGACAGCCGCGTGTGCTCGTCGACATGGCTCTGCAGGAACACGGTGCACACCTCGGGGTCGAGCCCCGCCGCCAGCAACAGCGTGGTCGTCTGCCGGCTGAGCCTGCGCACCCGCGCGGGATCGTGGTCCATGGTCAGCGCGTGCAGATCCACCACGCAGAACAGCGAGTCGGCCCGGTGCTGGTCCACCTCTGCCCAGCGCCGCATGGCTCCCAGGTAGTTGCCCAGGGTCAGGTGCCCGGTCGGCTGAATCCCGCTGAAGACCCGAGTCATCTCCACTCCACCTTCTGGTCGGGACCGCCGCTCCTGCGGCCGGCCCCCGAAGACCCGGAGGGAGATACGAGAACGGCCGCCGAAGCGGCGGCCGTTGAGTGCACACGTGTGTACGGCCGCCGTCAGGCGGCCCACCAGAGCTGGCTACACGTGCGCGTCATCACGTCCTCCACACTACGCCTCCGGGGGTGCCCCTGGGGAGCGAGTTGACACGCCCCGCACCGCTCCGTACTGTTCTCCGAGTTGTCCGACGTGAGCACCGACTCCGGTCGGTCCCCGGACAGCCATTCCGCAAGCACCACCCACTCATTCGACGCTCCGGTGTCGACTGCATTGGCGTGCGTATTTGCGAAATGAGGAATCCGCGTTCGAAAGGACGTCGGCCCCCGATTAGCTCGGGAGCCAGGAATCCGCTAAAGTCTCACTCGTCGGAACGGCCCAACAGCTGGGAAGGCAAACCCCCCTGACTGGGAGTCAGACGCCGAAAGGATCTGATAGAGTCGGAACCGCCGAAAAGGGAAACGCGAGAGCGAGAACCTGGAAAGCACCGAGGAAATCGGATCGAGAAAAGATCTGATAGAGTCGGAAACGCAAGACCGAAGGGAAGCGCCC
>NZ_JOIU01000010.1 GCF_000720135.1 Streptomyces sp. NRRL S-1022
CCCGGTTACATTCCGAACCCGGAAGCTAAGCCTCACAGCGCCGATGGTACTGCAGGGGGGACCCTGTGGGAGAGTAGGACACCGCCGAACAATTTTTGAAAAGGTCGGATCCTGAACTTCGGTTCGGGGTCCGGCCTTTTTCTGTTGTGCGTAACGTGTCGTTCACGTCGCGGGCACAGCATCCCAGGCATGGGAACTGCAGCAATGCTCAGGGCCGCCGGCGTCGGAGCCGGTGACGAGGTCGTCGTACCGGCCTTCGGGAACGTCGAGGTCGCCGAGGCCGTGACCCTGGCCGGCGCCCTTCCGGTGTTCGCCGACATAGACCCGGCGACCTACTGCCTGGACCCGGACGCGGTCGAGGGGGCGATATCCACCCGTACCGCCGCGGTCGTTGCCGTACACCGCTTCGGACGCCGGGCCGACATCGGCCGGTTGCACGCGCTCGGGCAGCGGCACGGGCTGCTGGTGCTGGAGCAGGGCGAGTCCGAAGCGCCGGACGACGAGACGGCGCAGCGCAGGCAGCGCGCCGCCTATCTCGACGCCAGGTTGAAGGGCGTACGGACACCGGACGGTGGGGCAGGGCACACCTACCAGCAGTACGTCGTGCGGGTGCCCGGGAACGGCCGTCCGGACCGGGACGCCTTCGCGCGGGCCCTGCGGGCCAGGGGAGTCGAGTGCCGGGTTCCGGTGAAGACGCCGGTGCACCGGCTGCCCGAGTTCCGCCGGTACGTGTCGTTGCCGGAGACCGAGACGGCCGCCGACGAGACGCTCGCGCTGCCCGTCGACGCCGCTCTCACCAAGCGGGAGATGCACCGCGTCGTGTCCGCCTGCAACGCCCTGGGCGGCCTGCTCCAGCCCGCCTTCTGACCGGGCGCCGAACGAATTTGGGAACAGGGGCCCGGTCGGGGTACAGTTTCTTCGTCGCCGCGAGGGAAACCTCGAAAACGACAGGCCCCTATAGCTCAGTCGGCAGAGCGTCTCCATGGTAAGGAGAAGGTCAACGGTTCGATTCCGTTTGGGGGCTCCGACAAAAAGGCCCCACCCTTTCGGGTGGGGCCTTTTTGTGCTTTCTCACAGCTCCTGGTGGATTCCCGGAACCCGCATCGCCAGAATGGCCATGTCGTCGGAGGGGGCGTCCGAGGCGAAGCGCTCGACCGCGCGCATGATGCGTGCGGCGACCGCGCCCGCGGTCAGACCCGTGCACGTCGTGAGGACATCGGCGAGGCCGTCGTCACCCAGCATGCGCGTGCCCTCCCGGCGTTCGGTGACGCCGTCCGTGACGCAGAGCAGGACGTCACCCGGGTCGAGGGTGACCCTCTCCTCGTACAGCTCCAAATCCTCGATGACGCCCAGCAGCGGCTGCGGTTCGGCCGCCGCGGTCACCGTGCCGTCCTGGCGCAGGCGCAGCGGGAGCGGATGGCCGGCGCACACGACCTTCAGCTCGGCGCTGCCGTCCTCCTGGGGGCGCAGCTCGCCGTAGAGCAGGGTGAGGAAGCGGCTGCGGTCGCCCTCGTCGAGGATCGCGGAGTTCAGGCGCTCCAGCACGGCCGGCCCGGGCAGGCCCTCGCGGGCCAGCAGGCGCAGGGCGTGCCGGGCCAGGCCGGTGACGGCCGCCGCGTTGGGGCCCGTACCGCAGACGTCGCCGATGGCGAAGCCGTACGCGCCGTTGCCGATGGGGAAGAGGTCGTAGAAGTCGCCGCCGACCTCGTTGCCCTCGCCCGCCGCGCGGTAGATGACCTCGACCTCGACGCCGTCGATCTGCGGCAGGCCCGGCGGGAGCAGGCTGCGCTGGAGGGACTGGCTGATGGCCGTGCGCTCCGAGTACAGCCGGGCGTTGTCCAGGGCGAGGGCGGCCCGGCGGCTCAGGTCCTCGGCGAGTTCCAGGATCTCCTGGCGGAAGTGCTCGTCGGTGGGCTTGCCGAGGGTCAGCATGCCGATGACGCGATTGCGGGCGACGAGCGGCAGCACGACCGTCTCGCCGCCGACCGCGGAGGCCGTGGCGAGCGTCGGGCCGATGCCGGAGGCGAGCCGGTGCGTGGAGCCGCCGGCCAGGCCCAGGCTGCGCATGGAGGTGCGCAGGGCCGCCTGGTGGGCGACCTCGCCGGGGATGGTCCAGACGCGGGCGCCGGGCGTCGGCACCGGGTCCGGCGGGGGGACCTTCGACAGCAACGACTTGATGCCGTCGATGAGTTCCTCGTCCTCGTGCAGGACGTACGACAGGTACGGCTCGGAGGCCTGGTCGGCGATGGTGTACACCGCGCACCAGGTGGCCAGTGTGGGGACCGTCATCTGGGCCATCAGGGCCAGCGTCTGGTCCCGGTCCAGGGTGCCGGCCAGCAGGTCGGAGGCCTCGACCAGGAAGCTCAGGGAGCCGCGGCGCAGCCGTTCCAGTTCGCCGAGGCGGGCCGATTCGACGGCCAGGGCGATGCGGTCGGCGGCGAACTGGAGGCGCAGCGCCTCCTCGTTGGTGTAGCGGCCGGGCGCCTCGGCGGCGACGCCGAGGGAGCCGGTGAGGCGGCCCTCGACCTTCAGCGGGACGGTGACGACCGAGCGCATGCCGGTGCCGGCGAGCAGGGGTACGGCGCCGGGGACGGCGGCGAGGTCGTCGTGGACGGCGGGCATGCGGGCGGAGCCGTAGCGGCCGGGGCCTGCCTCGACGGGCACGCGCGCGAAACGCTGGCGGGCGGAGGGCAGGCCGGTGGAGGCGCGGACCTCCAGTTCCGTCTCGTCGTCGGTGGCGAGCAGCAGGAACGCGGAGTCGCCGTCGAGCATGTCGCGGGCGCGTTCCACCGTGCGCTGGAGCAGGCCGTCGAGGTCGTCCGGGGCGGGGGAGCCGATGAACACCTCGAAGGGGTCGTTGCTCTGCCCGTCGGCGGACTGCTTCTGGTCGGTGGCCGGGACGCGGGGCGGGGACTGCAGGACGGCGCGTTCGTGGTCGCGCACCAGGAGGCAGACGGTGGAGGGCTCGCCGCCGGTGTCGCGGACCCTGAGGTGGGAGGCGTACACCTGTGCCACCCGGCCGTCGGCGCCGCGGATGCCGTAGGTGCCCTCCCAGCGGGAGAGCTGGAAGGCCTCGGCGATGCCGGTGCCGGTGCCCGGGGTGTGCGGCCAGGCGGCCAGTTCGGTCAGGGGTTTGCCGATGACGGCGGACGCGGGGTAGCCGAACAGCTCCTCGGCGTCCTCGTTCCAGGCGCTGATGCTGCCCTTGCGGTCGACCTGGAGGACGGCGACGCGGACCCGGCCGTCGGCCAGCGGCAGGAGGTCGGCGGGCAGGGCGGGGCCGGCGGTGCGGGTGCCGACCGCGCGCTCGGGCAGGTTGAGCTGGAACCAGACGTTCTTGTGGGTGGGGGTGTAGTCCACGCCCCAGCGGGTGGCCAGGGCCGCGCAGAGCTGGAGGCCGCGGCCGCCCTCGCGGTCGGGACTGCCCATGGTGGCGACGGAGCTCTGGAGCGGTACCTCGCGCTCCGGGTAGCGGTCGGAGACCTCGACGCGCACGCCGTCCTCGGTGCGCAGGCACAGCACCTCGGCGTGGGTGCCCGCGTGGACGACGGCGTTGGTCACCAGTTCGCTGGTGAGGACGACCGCGTCGTCGACGATGTCGGCGAAGCCCCAGCCCTGGAGGGTGTCGCGGACGAAGGACCGGGCGGTCGCGACCGATCGTCCGACGGGCTCGAAACTGGCAGCCGCGCGCGCGGTGATCACAGAACTCCTCGACCGGTCGTCTACATGCAGGGCTGCGGGGCCGGCCGGCTCGCGCCGCTGCTGCGGCAGCAACTCGCCGGTCGGCTGTGGCTCCGGGGGCTGTCCCCCGGGGATCAGTCCGGTGGTCATGGTGTCCGGCCGCCCCTCCGATGCCCGCTCGTACTCGTGCCACCGCCCAGGCCGGTCGGACCGGTGCGGCTGGACAGCCGCATGCAAGGTTACTTACCTTCGCCGTCCGAGCGGATGCCGGTCGCAGGTGTTTACGCCCCCCGGGTGTGCGGACGATGTGCGAAGGTGCCGAACTGTTATGGCCTGGTTCGGCCGGGGTGAAACACTGGGCAAGCTTCTGATGGAGGTCGGGTCGGGGTGCGTGTGTTCCGTCTACGGCGGGCAGCAGCCCCTGGTGTGGCCGGATCCCGTCTGGCAGATGTACGCAGGAGTAACCGGTACGTGGAAGCAACCGGTATGCCGATGACCGGCACGCCGGGCCGAAGCGGCCGAGCACAGCAGTAGCGGTCTACCCCTCCGGGAGGGACACAGTGGAGTCTGGCGCGGCGACGCGAGTCACGAAGACGCGCGCGAAAGGCGGACCGTCCCTGGGCAGGAGCGGCGGTACCACCGCCGTGGACACGGCCGCCCTGAACCGGCTGCTGGCGGCTCTCGTGTCGATGCGGGACGGAAACTTCCGCAAGCGCCTCACGGTGTCCGGTGACGGTGTGATGTCGGAGATCGCGGCCGTCTTCAACGAGGTGGCCGACCGGAACCTGCACCTGACCGGTGAGCTGGCGCGGGTGCGGCGCATGGTGGGGCGTGAGGGAAAACTCACGGAACGGCTGGAGACGGGGGCCTGCGAGGGTTCCTGGGCGACGGCCATCGACCACTCCAACGCGCTGGTGGACGATCTGGTCTGGCCGGTCTCCGAGGTCAGCCGGGTGCTCACGGCGGTCGCCGAGGGCGATCTGTCGCCCCGGATGGAGCTGCGGACGCAGGCGGCGGACGACGGCACGGGTCATCCGCTGCGGGGTGAATTCCTGAAGGTCGGCCGCACCGTCAACAACCTGGTCGACCAGTTGTCGACGTTCACGGACGAGGTCACGCGTGTGGCCAGCGAGGTCGGCACCGAGGGCAAGCTCGGCGGTCAGGCCCGGGTGCGCGGTATGTCCGGTTCGTGGAAGGACCTGACCGAGTCCGTCAACACGATGGCGGACCGGCTGACCGCCCAGGTGCGGGACATCGCGCTGGTGACCACGGCGGTCGCCAAGGGTGATCTGTCCCGCAAGGTGACCGTGCATGTCGCCGGCGAGATGCTGGAGCTGAAGAACACCGTCAACACGATGGTGGACCAGCTGTCGGCCTTTTCCTCCGAGGTCACGCGGGTGGCCCGGGAGGTGGGCACCGAGGGCATCCTGGGCGGCCGGGCGCAGGTGCCCGAGGTGGCCGGCGTGTGGAAGGAGCTGACCGACTCCGTCAACACGATGGCGGGCAACCTGACCGCGCAGGTGCGGGGGATCTCGCAGGTCACGACGGCCGTCGCCAATGGTGATCTGTCGCAGAAGGTGACCGTCCCCGCGCGCGGGGAGGTCGCGCAGCTCGCCGAGACCATCAACCAGATGACCGAGACGCTGCGGATCTTCGCGGACGAGGTCACGCGGGTGGCGAACGAGGTCGGCGCGGAGGGCAGGCTCGGCGGGCAGGCGAACGTGCCGGGCGCGGCGGGTACGTGGAAGGACCTGACGGACTCCGTCAACACGGTGTTCCGGAACCTGACCACGCAGGTGCGGGACATCGCGGCCGTGACGACGGCGGTGGCCAGCGGTGACCTGTCGCAGAAGGTCACCGTCGACGTGGCCGGCGAGATGCTGGAGCTGAAGAACACCGTCAACGGGATGGTGGACCAGCTGTCGGCGTTCGGTGCCGAGGTGACGCGGGTCGCGCGGGAGATCGGTGTCGAGGGTGAGCTGGGCGGCCAGGCGCAGGTGCCGGGGGCGGCCGGTACCTGGAAGGACTTGACCGACTCCGTCAACACCGCATTCCGCAACCTCACCGGGCAGGTGCGCAACATCGCCCAGGTGACGACGGCGGTGGCCAACGGCGACCTGTCGCAGAAGGTCACCGTGGACGTGTCCGGTGAGATGCTCCAGCTGAAGAACACCGTGAACACGATGGTGGACCAGCTGTCGAGCTTCGCCGACCAGGTGACGCGGATGGCCCGGGACGTGGGTACGGAGGGCCGGCTGGGCGGTCAGGCCCGGGTGGACGGCGTCTCCGGTACGTGGAAGGAGCTGACGGACTCCGTCAACTTCATGGCCGGCAACCTGACGTCCCAGGTGCGGCAGATCGCCCAGGTGACGACGGCGGTGGCGCGCGGTGACCTGTCGCAGAAGATCGACGTCGACGCGCGCGGCGAGATCCTTGAGCTGAAGAACACGATCAACACGATGGTCGATCAGCTGTCCGCCTTCGCCGACCAGGTGACGCGGGTCGCGCGGGACGTGGGCACGGAGGGCCGGCTCGGCGGACAGGCGCAGGTGCCCGGTGTCGCCGGTGTGTGGCGGGACCTGACCGACTCGGTGAACGGCATGGCCGGCAACCTGACGGCCCAGGTGCGCAACATCGCGCAGGTCGCCACGGCGGTGGCGCGCGGTGACCTCTCCCAGAAGATCACCGTGGACGCGCGCGGGGAGATCCTGGAGCTGAAGAACACCCTGAACACGATGGTCGACCAGCTGTCGTCGTTCGCCCAGGAGGTCACCCGGGTGGCCCGGGAGGTGGGCACCGAGGGCATCCTCGGCGGTCAGGCCGAGGTGCAGGGTGTCTCCGGCACCTGGAAGGACCTCACGCAGTCCGTGAACTTCATGGCGAACAACCTGACCATCCAGGTGCGCAACATCGCCGAGGTGACGACGGCGGTCGCCAAGGGCGACCTGTCGAAGAAGATCACTGTTGACGCGAAGGGCGAGATCCTTGAGCTCGTCACGACGGTCAACACCATGGTTGATCAGCTGTCCAGCTTCGCCGAGCAGGTGACCCGGGTGGCCCGTGAGGTGGGCACCGAGGGCATCCTGGGAGGCCAGGCGCACGTGCCGGGTGTGACCGGCATCTGGAAGGACCTCAGCAACAACGTCAACCTGATGGCCAACAACCTGACCATGCAGGTGCGCAACATCTCCCAGGTGGCCGCGGCGGTCGCCAACGGTGACCTGACGCGGCAGGTGACGATCGAGGCGCGCGGCGAGGTCGCGCAGCTCGCCGAAACCATCAACACCATGGTCAAGACGCTGAGTTCGTTCGCCGACCAGGTGACCAAGGTGGCCCGTGAGGTGGGCACGGACGGCATCCTGGGCGGCCAGGCGCACGTGCCCGGGGTGGCCGGCACCTGGAAGGACCTCACCGAGTCCGTGAACCAGATGGCGTCCAACCTGACCGGTCAGGTGCGCAACATCGCCATGGTCACCACGGCCATCGCCAAGGGTGACCTGACCAAGAAGATCGACATTGACGCGCGCGGTGAGATCCTTGAGCTGAAGACGACGATCAACACGATGGTCGATCAGCTGTCGAGCTTCGCCGAAGAGGTCACGCGCGTGGCCCGCGAGGTGGGTACGGAAGGCCAGCTGGGCGGTCAGGCACGCGTGCGGGACGTCGACGGCACCTGGCGCGACCTGACCGAGTCCGTGAACGAGATGGCCGGGAACCTGACCCGGCAGGTGCGTGCCATCGCGCGCGTGGCGACCGCGGTGACCCGCGGCGACCTGAACCTGAAGATCGACGTGGACGCGTCCGGCGAGATCCAGGAGCTGCAGGACTACATCAACAAGATGATCGCCAACCTGCGCGACACCACGATCGCCAACAAGGAGCAGGACTGGCTCAAGGGCAACCTGGCCCGGATCTCGGCCCTGATGCAGGGCCGCCGGGACCTGGAGGACGTGGCCTCGCTGATCATGAGTGAGCTGACGCCGGTGGTGTCCGCGCAGCACGGTGCGTTCTTCCTGGCGATGCCGCTGCTGGAGGGCAAGGACGTCGGCAACGGCGAGGACGACTACGAGCTGCGGATGCTGGGTTCGTACGGCTACTCGATGGGCTCCATGCCGACGTCGTTCCGGCCCGGTGAGGCGCTGATCGGCACGGCCGCCCAGGAGAAGCGCACGATCCTGGTGGACCGGGCGCCCAGCGGCTACCTGAAGATCTCCTCCGGGCTCGGCGAGGCGCCGCCCGCGCAGGTGATCGTGCTGCCGGTGCTCTTCGAGGGCAACGTGCTCGGCGTGATCGAGCTGGCGTCCTTCACGCCGTTCACGCACATCCAGAAGGACTTCCTCAACCAGATCGCCGAGATGATCGCGACCAGCGTCAACACCATCTCGGTCAACACCAAGACCGAACAGCTGCTCAAGCAGTCGCAGGAGCTGACCGAGCAGCTCCGGGAGCGGTCGGCCGAGCTGGAGAACCGGCAGAAGGCGCTGCAGGCCTCCAACGCGGAACTGGAGGAGAAGGCGGAGCTGCTGGCCCGTCAGAACCGGGACATCGAGGTGAAGAACACCGAGATCGAGGAGGCACGGCAGGTCCTGGAGGAGCGCGCCGAGCAGCTCGCGGTCTCCATGCGCTACAAGAGCGAGTTCCTCGCCAACATGTCGCACGAGCTGCGCACCCCGCTCAACTCGCTGCTCATCCTGGCGAAGCTGCTCGCGGACAACGCCGAGGGCAACCTCTCGCCGAAGCAGGTGGAGTTCGCCGAGACCATCCACGGCGCCGGCTCCGACCTGCTCCAGCTGATCAACGACATCCTGGACCTGTCGAAGGTCGAGGCGGGCAAGATGGACGTCTCGCCTACGCGGATCGCGCTGGTCCAGCTCGTGGACTACGTCGAGGCCACCTTCCGGCCGCTGACCGCGGAGAAGGGCCTGGACCTGTCCGTGCGGGTGTCCCCGGAGCTGCCGGCCACCCTGCACACCGACGAGCAGCGGCTGTTGCAGGTGCTGCGCAACCTGCTGTCCAACGCGGTGAAGTTCACCGACTCCGGGTCGGTGGAGCTGGTGATCCGGCCGGCCGGCGCGGATGTGCCGGCGGGCATCCGCGAGCAGCTGCTGGAGGCCGGTTCGCTGACGGAGCCGGGCGGGCCGCTGATCGCGTTCTCGGTGACGGACACCGGGATCGGCATCGCGGCCAGCAAGATGCGGGTGATCTTCGAGGCGTTCAAGCAGGCGGACGGCACCACGAGCCGCAAGTACGGCGGCACCGGCCTCGGCCTGTCGATCTCGCGGGAGATCGCCCAGCTGCTCGGCGGCGAGATCCACGCGCAGAGCGAACCGGGCCGCGGCTCGACGTTCACGCTGTACCTGCCGCTGCACCCGAGCGAGCTGCCGCCGCAGGGCTACCAGCAGTCCGTGCCCGCGCTGGAGGCCGGTGACCTGGTCGCGGCCTCCGAGGCGCGGCTGTCCTCGGAGCTGTCCGCGGCGGAAATCGAGACGCCGGCCGAGGTGAAGTCGTACCAGGAGACGCAGAACGGTCCCGCCGCGCTCTTCCGGCGCCGGCGGCGGAGCCTGCCGCAGGAGCTGCAGCGGCCCGAGCAGCGGACGGCCGTCCACGAGCAGGAGCGCGCGCCGCAGCAGGGCGGCGCGGTGCGGTTCGGCGGTGAGAAGGTACTGATCGTCGACGACGACATCCGCAACGTGTTCGCGCTCACCAGCGTCCTGGAACAGCACGGCCTGTCGGTGCTGTACGCGGAGAACGGCCGCGAGGGCATCGAGGTGCTGGAGCAGCACGACGACGTGGCGGTCGTCCTGATGGACATCATGATGCCCGAGATGGACGGGTACGCGACGACCACCGCGATCCGCAGGATGCCGCAGTTCGCGGGGCTGCCGATCATCGCGCTCACGGCGAAGGCGATGAAGGGCGACCGGGAGAAGGCGATCGAGTCGGGCGCCTCCGACTACGTCACCAAGCCGGTCGACCCCGATCACCTGCTGTCGGTGATGCGCCAGTGGATGCGGGCGGAGTGAGCGCGGCGGACGGCGGGGCCGGGCACGGGGCACATGCCGGGGGAACTTCCGGCGGGTGCCGGGAGTTGCTGCATGATGGGGGCCGGGAACGCACGGAACTCCGAATTCCGGGAACTATCCCGGGGCGGGCCGCGTTTCCGGTACGTGCACCGTGACATCGCGGTGACAGGGTGTGGCGACAGGCGGGGTGCGGCTACGATGACCGGCACAAGGACGGGCGGCGAAAGGGAGTCGTCCTCTGGGGCGGCGCCCGGTGTACCGCCGGGGCGAGGAGGGCGGGCCATGGTGCAGAAGGCCAAGATCCTCCTGGTCGATGACCGGCCGGAGAATCTGCTGGCGCTGGAGGCCATCCTCTCTGCGCTCGATCAGACGCTGGTGCGGGCATCGAGCGGGGAGGAAGCGCTCAAAGCACTGCTCACGGACGACTTCGCGGTCATTCTGCTGGATGTCCAGATGCCGGGCATGGACGGGTTCGAGACCGCCGCGCACATCAAGCGGCGCGAGCGGACCCGGGACATCCCGATCATCTTCCTCACGGCCATCAACCACGGCCCGCACCACACCTTCCGGGGCTACGCGGCGGGTGCGGTGGACTACATCTCCAAGCCGTTCGACCCGTGGGTGCTGCGCGCGAAGGTCTCGGTTTTCGTCGAGCTGTACATGAAGAACTGCCAGCTCCGGGAACAGGCGGCGCTGCTGCGGCTGCAGTTGGAGGGCGGTGGCAAGGGCGGTGTCGCCGGCAAGGAGTCGGCCGGGCTGCTCGCGGAGCTGTCCGCGCGGCTCGCGGCCGTCGAGGAGCAGGCGGAGGCGCTGTCCAAGCAGCTGGACGACGACTCCGCGGATGCGGCGGCGGTGGCCACGGCGGCCCATCTGGAGCGCAAGCTCACCGGGTTGCGCCGGGCCCTCGACGCGCTGGAGCCGGGCTCGGGCGGCGCGAGCGCCTCGGTGCCCTCGCAGAACTGACCCACGCCTCGGCCGCAGTTGCGGATGAGCGTGCGTCAGTTCCGCGCCCCGGCAGGCACGACACGAACGGGTGAAGCTGGGTGCACACGTGTCCGCCGTCGTCTCCCCCGGTAACCTCACACCATGGCCTCACGTCCCTCCGCAGCCAAGAAGCAGCCCGCCAAGAAGGCGGCCGCTCCCGTGAAGGCTCCGGCGAGGAAGGCCGCCGCGAAGAAGGTTCCGGCCAAGAGGGCGCCCGCCAGGAAGGCCGCGGTGAAGAAGGCCGCGCCCGCGAGGCCGGTATCCAGCCCCACGGGGGGCGTGTACCGGCTGGTGCGCGCCCTCTGGCTCGGCCTCGCGCACGCCGTCGGCGCCGTCTTCCGCGGCATAGGACAGGGCGCGAAGAACCTCGACCCGGCCCACCGCAAGGACGGCATCGCGCTGCTGCTGTTCGGCATCGCGCTGATCGTCGCCGCCGGCACCTGGGCGGACCTGCGCGGGCCCGTCGGCGACCTGGTCGAGCTCCTGGTCACCGGCGCCTTCGGCCGCCTCGACCTGCTGGTGCCGATACTGTTCGCGGTGGTCGCCGTACGGTTCGTGCGGCACCCGGAGAAGCCGGAGGCCAACGGGCGGATCGTGATCGGCCTGTCCGCGCTCGTCATCGGTGTGCTCGGCCAGGTCCACATCGCCTGCGGCTCACCCGCGCGCAGCGCCGGCATGCAGGGCATAAGGGACGCCGGCGGCCTGATCGGCTGGGCGGCGGCCACCCCGCTGACGTACACCATGAGCGAGGTGCTCGCCGTACCCCTGCTGGTGCTGCTGACGGTCTTCGGGCTGCTCGTGGTGACCGCCACCCCGGTCAACGCCATCCCGCAGCGGCTGCGGACGCTCGGGGTGCACCTCGGCGTGCTGCACGATCCCGAGGCGGACCGGTTCGCCGTGGACGACGAGGGTTACGACGAGCAGTGGCGCGAGGCGCCGCCCGCCCGCCCGCGCAGGCGCGCGGGCGCCCCCCGGGCGTACGACCCGGAGCGCGCCGAGGAGGAGGCGCTCACCCAGCGCCGCGGGCGCCCCAGGCGCTCCGCGGTGCCCCAGCCGGACCCGCAGCGGCAGCTGGACGCCGTGGACGTCGCGACCGCCGCGGCCGCCGCGCTGGACGGGGCGGTGCAGCACGGCATGCCGCCGTCCCCGCTCGTCGCCGACCTCACCCAGGGGGTGAGCGCGGGCGAACGCGAGGACACCACCCCGGTGCCCACGCCGGCACCGACGCCCGCGCCCGCCGCGGCCCCGGTTCCGGGCGCCCGCCCCCAGCGGGAGGAGCTCAGGACCGGGACCGTCCCCGACCTGACGAAGAAGGCCCCCGAGGCACCCCGCGACCTGCCCGCGCGCGCGGAGCAGCTCCAGCTGTCCGGGGACATCACCTACGCGCTGCCCTCGCTGGACCTGCTGACCCGCGGTGGCCCCGGCAAGGCGCGCAGCGCCGCCAACGACGCGGTCGTCGCCTCGCTCACCCAGGTCTTCACCGAGTTCAAGGTCGACGCGGCCGTCACCGGCTTCACCCGCGGCCCGACGGTCACCCGCTACGAGGTCGCGCTCGGGCCCGCCGTGAAGGTCGAGCGGATCACCGCGCTGACCAAGAACATCGCCTACGCCGTCGCGAGCCCGGACGTGCGGATCATCAGCCCCATCCCCGGCAAGTCCGCGGTGGGCATCGAGATCCCGAACACCGACCGGGAGATGGTCAACCTCGGCGACGTGCTGCGCCTCGCGGAGTCCGCCGAGGACGACGACCCGATGCTGGTCGCCTTCGGCAAGGACGTCGAGGGCGGGTACGTCATGCACTCGCTGGCGAAGATGCCGCACATGCTGGTCGCCGGCGCCACCGGCTCCGGCAAGTCGTCCTGCATCAACTGCCTGATCACCTCGGTCATGATGCGGGCGACCCCGGAGGACGTCCGGATGATCCTGGTCGACCCCAAGCGGGTCGAGCTGACCGCCTACGAGGGCATCCCGCACCTGATCACGCCGATCATCACCAACCCCAAGCGGGCCGCCGAGGCGCTGCAGTGGGTGGTCCGCGAGATGGACCTCAGGTACGACGACCTGGCCGCCTACGGCTACCGGCACATCGACGACTTCAACCGCGCGGTGCGCGAGGGCAAGGTCAAGCCGCCCGAGGGCAGCGAGCGGGAGCTGCAGCCGTACCCGTACCTGCTGGTGATCGTGGACGAGCTGGCGGACCTGATGATGGTGGCCCCGCGTGACGTCGAGGACGCGATCGTGCGCATCACGCAGCTCGCGCGCGCGGCCGGCATCCACCTGGTCCTCGCCACCCAGCGTCCGTCGGTCGACGTGGTCACCGGTCTGATCAAGGCCAACGTGCCGTCCCGGCTGGCCTTCGCCACCTCCTCGCTCGCCGACTCCCGGGTCATCCTCGACCAGCCCGGCGCCGAGAAGCTGATCGGCAAGGGCGACGGCCTGTTCCTGCCGATGGGGGCGAACAAGCCGACCCGTATGCAGGGCGCCTTCGTGACCGAGGAGGAGGTCGCGGTCGTCGTCCGGCACTGCAAGGAGCAGATGGCGCCCGTCTTCCGCGACGACGTCACCGTGGGCACCAAGCAGAAGAAGGAGATCGACGAGGACATCGGCGACGACCTCGACCTGCTGTGCCAGGCGGCCGAGCTGGTCGTCTCCACCCAGTTCGGGTCGACCTCGATGCTCCAGCGCAAGCTGCGCGTCGGCTTCGCCAAGGCCGGACGGCTCATGGACCTCATGGAGTCCCGCAACATCGTGGGGCCGAGCGAGGGCTCCAAGGCACGTGACGTTCTCGTGAAACCCGACGAGCTGGACGGTGTGCTCGCCGTGATCCGCGGGGAGTCCGACGGGTGAGGGGCGAAGGGCCGTTCGGCCGACGCGGGTTACGCCGGCTGGCGGGATCGCCGTGATCCACCTGTTAGATGTCGGTGAGCAACCGTTTCCCTTTGTCGTACGTCCAGTTGAGCGAGAAGACAGGTAGGGCCCGCATCCTGGGGTACCTGCCTGTCGCGTCCTCGGGGTGTCGGGCCATTCCGATGGCGTACAAAGTCCTACCGCCCGGTTGCCCCACCCTTTCGTACCCCCCCTAGACTGAGCTTCCAGCACAGGTGGCTACACGCTCGAAAGGCGCCCCCGTGTCCATCGGCAACTCCCCTGAAGACGAGCGTCCGTTCCGAGACGAGTCCCAGGAAGCCCGACCCTCCGTGGGCCGTGCGCTGCAGCAGGCGCGGATCGCGGCCGGGCTCACCGTGGACGACGTCAGCAGTGCCACTCGTGTCCGTATCGCCATCGTGCGCGCCATCGAGGCGGACGACTTCGCGCCCTGCGGCGGCGCCGTGTACGCCCGCGGGCACATCCGCACGCTGGCCAGGGCCGTCCACCTCGACCCCGAGCCCCTGATCGCCCAGTACGACGCCGAGCACGGCGGCCGGCCCGCGCCCACCCCCGCCGCACCCCTGTTCGAGGCGGAGCGGATCCGGCCCGAGCGGCGCGGCCCGAACTGGACCGCGGCGATGGTCGCCGCGATCGTCGTCGTCATCGGGTTCGTCGGGTTCACCGCGGTCAAGGGCGGCGACAGCGCCGGCGACTCCAAGGCGCAGGTCGCCGAGGGCAGCCCGGCCGTCACGGTGAAGTCCGCCCCGCCCAAGCCGCAGAAGCACAAGCCGGCCGAGCCGACCGGCGAGCCCTCCGACAGCGCCATCGCCGCCGCACCCCAGGACAAGGTGACCGTCCAGGTCAGCGCCCCCAACGGACGCAGCTGGATCTCCGCCAAGGACCACAACGGCCGGATGCTCTTCGACGGGCTGCTGAAGAAGGGCCAGTCCAAGACCTTCCAGGACAACTCCAAGATCAACCTGATCCTCGGCGACGCCGGCGCGATCGAGCTGTACGTCAACGGCAAGAAGATCGAGGACACCTTCCGGCCCGGCGCGGTGGAGCGGCTCACCTACACCAAGGGCGACCCGGTGGCGGGCTGACGGACCGGGCGCGGCGGATGTGACGGAGTCGGCCACAATCGGCCAACCCCGTCGACGTGGGCTGTCAGTGAGACAAAGTAGTCTTGAGCCCATGCCTGAACGCCGTACCGTCGCACTCGTCACTCTCGGCTGCGCTCGTAACGAGGTGGATTCCGAGGAGCTCGCAGGCCGTTTGGAGGCGGACGGCTGGCAGCTCGTCGACGACGCCGCGGACGCCGACGTCGCCGTGGTCAACACCTGTGGCTTCGTGGAAGCCGCGAAGAAGGACTCCGTCGACGCCCTCCTGGAGGCCAACGACCTCAAGAACCACGGGAGAACCCAGGCCGTCGTGGCGGTGGGCTGCATGGCCGAGCGGTACGGCAAGGAGCTGGCCGAAGCGCTGCCCGAGGCCGACGGCGTGCTCGGCTTCGACGACTACACCGACATCTCCGACCGCCTGCAGACCATCCTGTCCGGCGGCATCCACGCCTCGCACACCCCGCGCGACCGGCGCAAGCTGCTGCCGATCAGCCCGGCCGAGCGCCAGGAGTCGGCCGCCGCGGTGGCCCTGCCCGGGCACGGCCCCGCCGACCTCCCGGAGGGCGTCGCGCCCGCCTCCGGCCCCCGTGCGCCCCTGCGCCGCCGCCTGGACGGCTCCCCGGTCGCCTCGGTCAAGCTGGCCTCCGGCTGCGACCGGCGCTGCTCCTTCTGCGCCATCCCGTCCTTCCGCGGCTCCTTCATCTCCCGCCGCCCCAGCGACGTGCTGAACGAGACCCGCTGGCTGGCCGAGCAGGGCGTCAAGGAGATCATGCTGGTCTCCGAGAACAACACCTCCTACGGCAAGGACCTCGGCGACATCCGCCTGCTGGAGTCCCTGCTGCCCGAGCTCGCCGAGGTCGACGGCATCGAGCGGGTGCGGGTGAGCTACCTCCAGCCGGCCGAGATGCGCCCGGGCCTCATCGACGTCCTGACCTCCACCCCCAAGGTCGCCCCCTACTTCGACCTGTCCTTCCAGCACTCGGCGCCCGGCGTGCTGCGCGCCATGCGCCGCTTCGGTGACACCGACCGCTTCCTGGAGCTGCTCGACACCATCCGGAGCAAGGCTCCCGAGGCCGGGGTGCGCTCCAACTTCATCGTCGGCTTCCCCGGCGAGTCCGAGTCCGACCTGGCCGAACTGGAGCGCTTCCTGAACGGCGCCCGGCTCGACGCCATCGGCGTCTTCGGCTACTCCGACGAGGAGGGCACGGAAGCGGCGACCTACGACGACAAGCTGGACGAGGACGTCGTCGCCGAGCGCCTGGCCCACATCTCCCGGCTCGCCGAGGAACTCGTCTCGCAGCGCGCCGAGGAGCGCGTCGGCGAGACCCTGCGGGTCCTGGTGGAGTCGGTGGACGAGGAGGAGGGCGTCCACGGCCGTGCCGCGCACCAGGCGCCGGAGACCGACGGCCAGGTCCTGCTCACGAGCGGCGCGGGCCTGAGCGTCGGACGTATGGTCGAGGCAAAGGTGGTCGGTACGGAAGGTGTCGACCTGGTGGCCGAGCCGCTGACCGGCTCGCTCGCGGGTAGTGAGGAGGCGGGCAGATGACCGGAGTCCCGGCATCCGCCGCGGGTGGCTCCTCCGGCGCGCAGGGCGCCCGGGGGTCCGCCGCAGCTGCCGACGGCGCCCGGTCCGAGGTCTCCGGTTCCGCTTCGGGTCCGGCCACGGCTCCCGACGGCGGCGGCAAGCCCGCGCGCGGCGGGAAGATCGCGGCCGCGGCCGTCAACCAGGCGAGCGTCTGGAACGTGGCCAATCTGCTGACCATGCTCCGCCTGCTGCTGGTGCCCGGCTTCGTGGCGCTGATGCTGACCAACGGCGGCTACGACCCGGCCTGGCGCTCCGTGGCCTGGGCCGCCTTCGCTATCGCCATGATCACGGACTTGTTCGACGGTCACCTGGCGCGCACCTACAACCTCGTCACCGACTTCGGGAAGATCGCCGACCCCATCGCCGACAAGGCGATCATGGGGGCGGCGCTCGTCTGTCTGTCCGCCCTCGGTGATCTGCCGTGGTGGGTGACGGCCGTGATCCTCGGCCGGGAACTCGGCATCACGCTGCTGCGTTTTCTGGTCATTCGCTACGGCGTGATCCCCGCCAGCCGGGGCGGCAAGCTGAAGACGCTCACCCAGGGCGTGGCCGTCGGGATGTACGTCCTGGCACTGACGGGGTGGCTGGCCACCCTGAGGTTCTGGGTGATGGCCGTGGCGGTCGTCCTCACGGTCGTGACCGGCCTCGACTACGTAAGACAAGCCATTGTGCTGCGCCGGCGGGGAATCGCCGAGCGCGCCGCGGCGTTGGAGGAGAAGGAAGCGTGAGTTCCGCGGCCACCGAACTGGTGCGACTACTGACCGTGAGGGGCGAGACCCTTGCCGTCGCCGAGTCGCTGACCGGTGGCCTGGTAGCCGCGGAGATCACCGGGGTGCCCGGCGCCTCCCGGGTGTTCCGGGGCTCGATCACCGCCTACGCCACCGAGCTGAAGCACGAGCTGCTGGGCGTCGACGCCACTCTGCTGGCCCAGCGCGGAGCGGTGGATCCGCAGGTCGCAGGCCAGATGGCGGCCGGTGTCCGCAAGGCCCTGGGGGCCGACTGGGGCATCGCGACCACCGGGGTCGCCGGCCCCGATCCGCAGGACGGACAGCCCGTCGGGACGGTCTTCGTGGCCGTCGACGGACCCCTCACCGGCCGGGCCGGTTCTGCCGGTGGCGGAAAAGTCGAGGCTCTGCGGTTGAACGGCGGCCGTGCGGAAATTCGTATGGAGAGTGTACGGAGCGTACTCGCAGTGCTCCTGGAGCGGCTTGCGGGCGAACAGACTGGGAATGAGCGGGCACAGGATACGGAACGGAACGGGGGGTTTTGATGTTTGCAGCCCTGAGTGAACACGACATCGCTCCCCGCACGGCCGCGGCGCAAGGCGGTACGGTGGGGCGAGAAGGATGCGGCTACGCGGTCCGAGGAGGGAGCCACCGATGATTCTGCTCCGTCGCCTGCTGGGTGACGTGCTGCGTCGGCAGCGCCAACGCCAGGGCCGTACTCTGCGCGAAGTCTCCTCGTCCGCCCGAGTCTCACTCGGCTATCTCTCCGAGGTGGAGCGGGGGCAGAAGGAGGCTTCCTCCGAGCTGCTCGCCGCCATCTGCGACGCGCTGGACGTACGGATGTCGGAACTCATGCGGGAAGTGAGCGACGAGCTGGCGCTCGCCGAGCTGGCCCAGTCCGCCCGGGCCACCGAGCCCGTGCCCACGCCGGTCCGTCCCATGCTGGGTTCGGTGTCGGTGACCGGTGTGCCACCGGAACGGGTGACCATCAAGGCGCCCGCGGAGGCGGTGGACGTGGTCGCCGCGTGAGCTTCGTGCACGCGGCTTAGCGATCCGAGACGTGTGAAGCCCCGGCCGGCTGTCCCAGGGAGACCTGGGGAGCCGGCCGGGGCTTTTCGTCGCTCGTCACCCGTCGGGCGTCCGTTTGCCGGGGCTGTGCGGTGCGGTCATGGTGGAGGGGACGTGACGGCGCCCGAGCACCGGAGGAATCGGATGTACGTCGTGAAGAGCCCCTTGGCCGACGCGGATCTGAAGACCGTGTCGGAGGCGCTGCAGGGCGCCCTCGTCGACCTGGTGGACCTCTCCCTGGTCGCCAAGCAGATTCACTGGAACATCGTCGGCCCCCGCTTCCGCTCCGTCCACCTCCAGCTGGACGAGGTGGTCGACTCCGCCCGCACCCACATGGACACGGTGGCCGAGCGGGCCTCGGCGCTGGGCGTCCCGCCCGACGGGCGCGCCGCCACGGTGGCCGCCACGAGCGGCATCAAGAACACTCCCGCGGGATGGATCAAGGACACGGACGCGGTCGGGACGATGGTGGACGCGCTGGGCGCGGTGATCATCCGGATGCGGGAGCGGGTGGAGGCGACCGGGGCGCCGGATCCGGTGACCCAGGACCTCTTCATCGGGATCACCGCCGACCTGGAGAAGCACCACTGGATGTTCCAGGCGGAGAACGCCTGAGCGGCCGGCCGCCCCCTCCCACGCCGGACGGGCCGTTCTCCTCCCGGCGCTGCATCAGTGAGCCCTCGGTGCGCCTCCCGGGCGGTCGGGGTGGCGGTCTAGCGTCCGGCTGGAGGTGGTGGCGGGCATGGCGGGGCGGATAGTGCGCTGGGTGGTGGTCCCCGGGCTCGGGGCGGTGTGGTGGTGGGCCGTGCTGCGGCTCGCCGCGGGCAGCGGCTCGGGTGTGCTGGAAGGGGCCGTCGTGGCCGGCGGATGGGGGCTGAGCCTGCTGCCCGTGCACTGTGTGCCCGAGGGGCGCGCGACCGGGGCCGTGCCGACAGGGCGCTGGGTGACCGCCTGGCGGGCCGGGGACGTCACCAGGGCATCGCCACACCCCCGTTCGGGCGAAGTATCTGACCCGTCGTGAAGGCCGACGCGTCCGATGCCAGGTACAGCACCGCCTGGGCGACGTCGTCCGGCTCGCCGACCCGGCCCAGCGGGGTCAGCCGGGTCATCGCGGCCTCCGTGTGCGCCTGCGCCTCCCGGTCGTGGCGCTCGGTCATGGGGGTGCGGATCCAGCCCGGCGCGACCGCGTTGACCCGGATGCCGTGCGGGCCCACCTCCGTGGCCAGCGTCCTGGTCAGCTGCACCACGGCCGCCTTGGCCGCGCCGTAGCAGAGCAGCCCGGCGCCACCGGTGTCGACCGCGCCCGAGGCCATGGTGACGATGCTGCCGCGGGTCCCGTGGGCGAGCATCAGACGGGCCGCCTCCTGGCAGGCGTACAGCACGCCCTTGAAGTTGACGTCCAGCACCCGGTCGAGGTCCTCGTCCCGGGTCTCCAGCACCGGACTGCTGTGCATGATCCCGGCGATCGCCGCCAGCACGTCCAGCCGCTCACAGGACCGCACCGCCGCGCCGAGCCCGGCCCGGTCGGTGACGTCGAGGACATGGACGCGGGCCGTGCCGCCGCGCTCCCCGACCAGCGCGGCCGTGCCGTCCAGGCCGTCCGGGTCCCGGTCTGCACAGTGCACCGTCGCGCCCGCCTCGGCCAGCAGTACGGCGGAGGCCCGCCCGATCCCGCCGCCGGCTCCGGTGACGAAGGCGGTGCGTCCGCTGAGGTCGTACGCGCTGAGGGCCATGCAGGCGACGGTACGAGCATGTCTGACGGGTCGTCAATTAGTGGGCGCGGGACGAAGCGTGGGACGGTCGGCGGTCGGCGGAGGGGCGGAGGGCGGGCGGTCAGCCGGTGCGGCGCGGGTACTTGTCCCGCCAGCGCTGTGGTGAGCCCGGCGCCGGAGCGGGACCCGTCTGGCAGGTGGGGCACCAGTAGGTCGGGCGCTCCTGGGAACCGTCGCCCTGGTCGGCCACCCGGACGGACGTGTGGCAGCGCAGGCAGGGGCGGGGCGCGCGGCCGTAGACGAACAGGTCGTACCGGGGCAGGCCGGTGGTCTGCCGGACCGGGCGGTCGCGGTTCACCTCCAGGAGCCGCTTGGCCAGACCGGGCAGCTTCTCGGCGCGGTCCGCGGGGAGCGCGCCGGCCGGCAGCCACGGTGTCACACCGAGCAGGAAGCACAGTTCGCTCTTGTAGACGTTGCCGATGCCCGCCAGATTGCGCTGGTCCAGCAGGGCCTCGCCGAGCTGGCGGCCGGGGTCGGCGAGGATGTTGGCCAGGGCGCGCTCGGGGTCCCAGTCCGGGCCGAGCAGGTCGGGGCCCAGATGACCGACGACCCGTTCCTCATCGGGCGTGCGCAGCAGTTCCAGGACCGGCAGGCGGTAGCCGACGGCCGTCCGGTCGGCGGTGCAGAGAACCGCCCGGATCTGGTGCGCGGGGCCACCCCGCCAGCGTTCGCCCGCGTCGAACACCTTCCACGCGCCCTCCATGCGCAGATGCGTGTGCAGGGTGAGGCCGCCCTCGAACCGGGTGAGCAGGTGCTTGCCCCGCGGGACCGTGTTCAGCACCCTGCGGCCGGTGAGGTCGACCGTCGCGTACTTCGGCACGCGGAAGTCGCTGCGGGTCAGCGCCTTGCCCGCGAGAGCCTCGTGCAGCCGCCGCGCGGCCTGCCAGACCGTGTCACCTTCGGGCATGCGTCAAGGGTGCCACGAGGGGTGACGGGGTGAGGGGGAGCGGGGGTGGGTGGGGGGTGATGGTGAGGGGTGGGGGGCGATAGGGCGGGAGCAGGGGTGGTGGCCTCGGCGGCTGGGGGTGCGGGCGGCGGGCGGCAGGCGGCGGGCTGCGGTCGCCGTGCCGGGCGGGGGAGAGCCGGGGTGCGGGCGGCGCGTGCCGTGCCGGGCTGGGGGTTCGGGGTTTGGGGCCCAGCGCCTGGTGGTCGCCCGGCAGGGCGGTTGCGGGGCTGGTCAGGCTCTCAGGCGGAGGCCGCGCGGTGTGGCCACGAAGCCCGCTGCCTCCAGCAGGGTGCCCAGGGGGGAGGTCAGGGCCTGGGTGCCGTTGATGCGCTCGACCGTGACCGTGCCGAGTGAGCCCGCGCGGGCTGCCGCGGCCAGCGCCTCGGCCGCCGTGCGCAGGCGGGGGTCGTCCGCCTCGGCGGGCCAGGCCAGCAGGGTCTTGCCGCCGCGCTCCATGTACAGCGTCAGCTCGCCCTCCACCAGGACGACCAGCGAACCGGCCTTGCGGCCCGGTTTGTGCCCGGCTCCGGTCGGCGGTTCCGGCCAGGGCAGCGCGGAACCGTAGGCGTTCGCGGGGTCGGCCGCGGCGAGGACCACGGCGCGGGTGTCGGGCGCCGGGGTGCCCGAGCGGCCGTAGCCGCGGTGCGGGGCCGGGCCGTAGGGGGCGGTGCCGCCGCCGCGGGGGCCGCCGTAGCCGGGTGAGGCGAACGGGTCGGGGAGGTCGGGCGAGGAGGCGCGGTCGCCGTCGGCGGCCGGGTGTTCCGCCGGCGGCCAGGTGAAGTCGCCGTCCAGGCCGGGGTGGGCGAAACCGGCGTCGGCCGTGTCGAAGGCACCGGCGGAGGCGTGGCCGTGCGGGGTGCCGCCGGAGGCGTCGAACGGGTTCGGGAAGGCCGGCTCGGCGAAGCCGTTCCGGCCGGCCGGGGCGGGCAGTCCCGCGGTGCGCTCGCGGGCGTTCGCCACCGCGCGGAGGCGGTCGACCGCGCCGTCCATCGCGAACTGGGCCGCCCCCAGCCCCTCGACCACGTAACCGCGCCGGGCCTGGCCGCTCTCCTCGAAGACCGACAGCACCCGGTACACCGCCGAGAAGCCGCCCTCGACCCCCTCCGCCGCGACCGCGCCCCGGGTGACGACGCCGTGCCGGTCCAGAAGCGTGCGGGCCAGGGCGTGCGCGCGCACGGTGGCGTCCGGCTCGGCCGCGGGCAGCAGCGACCAGCGGCCGGCCACGGTCGGCGGGCCGGTGCGGGAGGCGGTGCGCGCGGCGGCCGTCAGGGAGCCGTAGCGTCCGCGCGGGACGGCACGCTTGGCCCGGTGCGCGGTCGAGCCCGCCGTACGGCCCGAGCCCAGAAGGGCGCGCATCGGCGCCAGTGTGTCGTTGGTGAGCCGGCCCGACCAGGCCAGGTCCCACAGCGCGTCGGCCAGCTGGGGATCGGTGACCTCGGGGTGCGTGGTCGCCCGTACCTGGTCGGCGATCTGCCGGAAGAACAGGCCGTAGCCGCCGGAGAGGGTGTCGAGCACGGACTGGTGGAGCGCGGTCAGCTCCAGTGGGTGCGGGGCCGGGAGCAGCAGCGGGGCCGCGTCCGCCAGGTAGAGGGAGACCCAGCCGTCCTTGCCGGGCAGGGCGCCCGCGCCGGCCCAGACCACCTCGCCGGCGGCGGTCAGTTCGTCGAGCATCGAGGGCGTGTAGCCGGCCACGCGGGAGGGCAGCACCAGCTTCTCCAGCGCGGAGGCCGGCACCGAGGCGCCCTGCAACTGCTCGACCGCGCGGACCAGCCCGTCGACGCCCCGCAGCCCGTGCCCCCTGCCGATGTGCTGCCACTGCGGCAGGAACTGGGCGAGCGCGGCGGGCGGCACCGGCTCCAGCTCGTGCCGCAGGGCCGCCAGGGAGCGGCGGCGCAGCCGGCGCAGCACGGCCGCGTCGCACCACTCCTGGCCGATGCCCGCCGGGTGGAACTCGCCCTGGACGACCCGCCCGGCCGCGGCCAGCCGCTGCAGCGCGCCCTCGGTGACCGCCACGCCCAGGCCGAACCTGGCCGCCGCGGTGGCCGAGGTGAACGGACCGTGGGTACGGGCGTACCGCGCGAGGAGGTCGCCCAGCGGATCCTTGACCGGCTCGGTGAACGCCTCGGGCACACCGACCGGCAGTGCCGTGCCGAGCGCGTCGCGCAGCCGGCCCGCGTCCTCGACGGCCGCCCAGTGGTCGGTCCCCGCGATCCGCACCTTGATCGCCCGGCGGGCCCCGGCCAGCTCCCGCGCCCACTGCGGGTCCGCGCCGCGCGCCACCAGCTCCACGTCGGTCAGCGGCCCCAGCAGCCGGAGCACGTCGGCGACTCCCTCCACGTCCTTCACGCGGCGGTCCTCGGTGAGCCACTGCAGCTCGCGCTCCAGCTCGGTCAGCACCTCCGGGTCGAGCAGTTCGCGCAGCTCCGCCTGGCCCAGCAGCTCGGCCAGCAGCCGCGAGTCCAGGGACAGCGCGGCGGCGCGCCGCTCGGCCAGCGGGGAGTCGCCCTCGTACAGGAACTGGGCGACGTACCCGAAGAGCAGGGAGCGGGCGAAGGGGGACGGCTCCGGGGTGGTGACCTCGACCAGGCGCACCCTGCGGGACTCGATGTCCCCCATCAGCTCGACGAGCCCGGGGACGTCGAAGACGTCCTGGAGGCACTCGCGGACCGCCTCCAGCACGATCGGGAACGAGCCGAACTCGCTCGCCACCTGGAGCAGCTGGGCCGCCCGCTGGCGCTGCTGCCACAGCGGGGTGCGCCTGCCGGGGCTGCGGCGCGGCAGCAGCAGCGCGCGGGCGGCGCACTCGCGGAACCGGGAGGCGAACAGCGCCGAGCCGCCGACTTGGTCGGTGACGATCGTGTCGACCTCGCCCTTGTCGAAGACGACGTCGGCCGCGCCGACCGGGGCCTGGTCGCTGACGACCGCCGTGTCGAGGGGGGTGCCGGCCTGCACCGGCTCCCGGTCGAGCAGGTCCAGGCCCATCAGGTCGGCGTCGGGCAGGCGCAGCACGATGCCGTCGTCGGCATGCATGACCTGCGCGTCCATGCCGTACCGCTCGGACAGGCGGGCGCCGAGGGCGAGGGCCCAGGGGGCGTGGACCTGGGCGCCGAAGGGGGAGTGCACGACGACCCGCCAGTCGCCCAGCTCGTCACGGAACCGCTCCACGACGATCGTGCGGTCGTCCGGGACGTGACCACAGGCCTCGCGCTGCTCGTCCAGGTACGACAGCACGTTGTCCACCGCCCACGCGTCCAGGCCCGCCGCCAGCAGCCGCAGCCGCGCGTCGTCCCGGGACAGCGAGCCCACCTCGCGCAGGAACGCGCCCACCGCGCGGCCCAGCTCCAGCGGACGGCCCAGCTGGTCGCCCTTCCAGAAGGGCAGCCGGCCCGGCACGCCCGGCGCGGGCGAGACCAGGACGCGGTCGCGCGTGATGTCCTCGATCCGCCAGGAACTCGTGCCCAGCGTGAAGACGTCGCCCACGCGGGACTCGTAGACCATCTCCTCGTCCAGCTCGCCGACCCGGCCGCCGCCCTTCTTGGGGTCGGAACCGGCGAGGAAGACGCCGAACAGACCGCGGTCCGGGATCGTGCCGCCGGAGGTGACGGCGAGGCGCTGGGCGCCCGGGCGGCCGGTGATCTCGCCGGTCACGCGGTCCCACACCACGCGCGGGCGCAGCTCCGCGAACGCGTCGGACGGGTAGCGGCCCGCGAGCATGTCCAGGACCGCCGTGAACGCCGACTCGGGCAGCGAGGCGAACGGGGCCGCGCGGCGGACCACGGCGAGCAGGTCGTCGAACTGCCAGGTGTCCAGCGCCGTCATGGCGACCAGCTGCTGCGCGAGGACGTCCAGCGGGTTCGCGGGCACCTTCAGGGACTCGATCGAACCCGAGCGCATCCGCTCGGTGACCACGGCCGCCTGGACGAGGTCACCGCGGTACTTCGGGAAGACGACACCGGTGGAGACGGCGCCGACCTGGTGCCCCGCACGGCCCACCCGCTGGAGGCCCGAGGCCACCGAAGGCGGGGACTCGACCTGGACGACGAGGTCCACGGCGCCCATGTCGATGCCGAGTTCGAGGCTGGAGGTGGCGACCACCGCGGGCAGCCGGCCCGCCTTCAGGTCCTCCTCCACCAGGGCGCGCTGCTCCTTGGACACCGAGCCGTGGTGCGCGCGGGCGAGCACCGGCGGCGCGCCATGGGCGGCGCCCGAGCCGCCCATCAGCTCGGCGGGGGAGTGGTGCTCGTCCAGGGTCTCCCCGGTCGCCCGCTCGTACGCGATCTCGTTGAGCCGGTTGCACAGCCGCTCCGCCAGGCGGCGGGAGTTGGCGAAGACGATCGTGGACCGGTGGGCCTGGACCAGGTCGGCGATCCGCTCCTCCACATGCGGCCAGATCGACGGCCGCTCGCCGCCCTTGGCCGCGTCGGCTGCCGGGGCACCGCCCAGCTCGCCCATGTCCTCGACCGGGACGACGACGGAGAGGTCGAACTCCTTGCCGGACTCCGGCTGGACGATCTCCGCCTTGCGGCGCGGGGACAGATACCGGGCCACCTCGTCCACCGGGCGGACGGTCGCCGACAGGCCGATCCGGCGGGCGGGCTTCGGCAGCAGCTCGTCCAGCCGCTCCAGGGAGAGCGCGAGGTGCGCACCGCGCTTGGTGCCCGCGACCGCGTGCACCTCGTCCAGGATCACCGTCTCCACGCCCGTGAGCGCGTCGCGCGCGGCCGACGTCAGCATCAGGAACAGCGACTCGGGGGTGGTGATCAGGATGTCCGGCGGGCGGGTGGACAGGGCGCGGCGCTCGGCCGCCGGGGTGTCGCCGGAGCGGATGCCGACCCGGATCTCCGGCTCGGGCAGGCCCAGGCGCACCGACTCCTGCCGGATACCGGTCAGCGGACTGCGCAGGTTGCGCTCGACGTCGACCGCCAGGGCCTTCAGCGGCGACACGTACAGCACCCGGCAGCGCTTCCTCGGGTCGGCCGGGGGCGGAGTGGAGGCCAGCTGGTCCAGGGCGGCGAGGAACGCGGCCAGCGTCTTGCCGGAACCGGTCGGGGCGACCACCAGCACGTCCGAGCCCGCGCCGATGGCGTTCCACGCGCCCGCCTGGGCCGCGGTGGGCGCGGGGAACGCCCCCGTGAACCAGCCGCGGGTCGCGGGGGAGAAGCCGTCGAGGGCTCGGTGTGCGGAGCTGACCATGCGTCCATCCTGCACCCGCCCACTGACAATCGCTGTGACCTGCGCAGACGCGGATACGAGGAAGCAGTGCCGGGCTGGCCCCGGGCCGTCCGGGCGGCCGGAGGCCGGCGCGGTGCCGGGCGGCGGGATCGGGCGCGATGCCCGGCGCGGGAACGCGGTGCGGTGCCCGGCGCGGGAACGCGGTGCGGGGGTGGTCCGGGCAGGGCGGACAATGGCTGCATGGCGGGTTCAGGGGAGCGGGCGCGGCACTGGCGGTACGCGGAGTTGCCCGGTGTCGACCTGCTGCGGGCCCGGTACATCCGCAAGACGTTCATCCGGCACACCCACGAGAACTTCGTGATCGCGGCCATCGCCGACGGCGTCGAGGTCTTCCACCACCGGGGCTCCGACGTCTCCGCCGGTGCGGGGGCGCTCGCCCTGGTCAACCCGGACACCCCGCACACGGGCCGGGCCGGGGTGCCCGAGGGCTGGCGGTACGGCGCGCTCTACCCGTCGCCCGACGTGGTCGCCGCGATCGCCGCCGAGACCACCGCCCTGCGCGGCACGCCGGGCTTCGCCAGCCCGGTCCTCGACGACCCCTACACCGTCCGTCTGGTGCACCAGGTGCTGCGCGCCGCCGACGAGGGCAACGCGCTGGCCGCCGACACGCTCCTGCGGGTCACCGTGACCAGGCTGCTGCGGCTGAACGGCGGCCGGCTGCCCCAGCGGCGGATCCGGACGGCCGGCGCGAGCATCGCCGCACGCGCGCGTGCGGTGCTGGAGGAACGGATGGCCGAGCCGCCGGCCCTGCAACGGCTGGCCTCGGACCTCGGGACCAGCCCGTTCGCCCTGCTGCGGGCGTTCCGCGACGCCTACGGCATGCCGCCGCACACCTGGCTGACGGACGCCCGAGTGCGCCGCGCCCGGCTGCTGCTGGACGCGGGGACGGCCCCGGCCGAGGCGGCCGTCGCCGTCGGCTTCACCGACCAGCCCCACCTCAACCGGCACTTCACCCGGATCGTCGGCGTGCCCCCGGGCGCGTACCAGCGCGAGCGCACCGGCCCCGAGGAGCGCAAGGTCGTACAACCGGACGAGCGCAAGAACGTACAAGACGCGAGCTGAGAGCCGCCCCTACCGTCCTGGGCGTGGCACAGCACATAGCTCTCACGAACCAGACCGCCGAAGGGGCGGACAAGCCCGACTCGGCCGTCGTACGGGACGCCCTGGGCGTCGGCGTCGCCGTGGGCCTGTCCGGATTCGCCTTCGGGGTGACCTCGGCCGGCAGCGGACTCGGGCTGCTCCAGACCTGCGCGCTCAGCCTCCTGGTGTTCACCGGCGCCTCCCAGTTCGCGCTGGTCGGGGCGCTCGCCGCGGGGGGCAACCCGTTCACGGCCGCCGCCGGCGCCTTCTTCCTGGGCGTGCGCAACGCCTTCTACGGGCTGCGGCTGTCGCAGCTGCTCGCCCTCCCGCGCGCGCTACGGCCCTTCGCCGCCCAATGGGTGATCGACGAGACCACCGCGGTGACCCTGGCGCAGCCGACCCGGCGGGCCGCACGGCTCGGCTTCACCGTCACCGGCCTCAGCCTGTACCTGCTGTGGAACCTCACCACGCTGCTCGGCGCGCTGGGTGCCCGGGCGATCGGCGACACGCGCGCGTGGGGCCTGGACGCGGCGGGACCCGCCGTGTTCCTGGCGCTGCTCGCGCCGATGCTGAAGACGACGACCGAACGCGCGGTGGCGGCCCTCGCCGTCCTGCTGGGCCTCGGTCTGCTGCCCGTCCTGCCGGCCGGTGTGCCGGTCCTGGTGGCGGCACTGGCGGCCCCGCTCGCCCTCTTCGTCGAGGGCCGGCGCGGGGGCCGTGCCCGGCAGGAGGAGCAGACGGGCCCGGAGGGGGACCGGTGAACACCTGGATCGCGATCGGCGTGACCGCCCTCGGCTGTTACGCCGTCAAGCTCGCCGGACTGCTGGTACCGGCGCACACCGTCGAGCGGCCGTACGTGCGCCGGCTCGCCGCCCTGCTGCCGGTGGCTCTCCTGGCCGCGCTCACCGCGCAGCAGACGTTCGCCGACGGGCACGCGCTGGTGCTGGACGCGCGGGCCGCGGGGCTCGGCGCCGCGGCCGTGGCACTGGTGCTGCGCGCGCCGTTCCTGCTGGTCGTGGCGGCGGCCGTGGTGGTGACGGCGGGAGTGCGGGCCGTCGGCGGGTGAGGCCCGCCGACGGCAGGGGCCGCTCCCGCGGGCGGGGACCGCTCAGCCCACGAAGCGGCCGTAGGCCCTGAGGGTGCGCAGGGCCTCGATCGTCACCAGTGGGCGGGCCTCCAGCGCCGGGGCAGGGGCCCACCGGTGCCAGCGGACGGGCCAGCCGCCGTCGTCCTGCTGTTCGGCGGCCAGGTGGTCCAGTGAGCGCGTCATCTCGTCGTCCGTGAACCACGTGCGCGCGAGCGAGTCGGGGCTGCGGGCGAAGTCGTGCGGGAAGTGGTGCTCGCCCGGGGCGTAGCCGGGGGCGACCGGGAACGCGTCGAGACGGCCTGGGTCCAGCGCGGCGAGCCGCTGCTCGCGCACCAGGCGGCCCAGCCGGTCGGCGGCGGCCTCCGCGCGCGGGCGGTCGGGGGCGGACTCCAGGAAGGTGACGGCGGCCTGCACCTCGTAGGGGTGGGACTTCTCCAGGGACTCCACCGCCTGCCAGCAGAAGTCGGTGGCCCGGAACAGCCAGGCGTGCCACACCTCGTTGCGGTGCAGCAGCCCGACCACCGGCCCGGTGGCCAGCAGCTCGCTGGGAGGGTCGTCGACGACCGGGACGAACGGCGCCGTCGGATACCCGCGCTGGCTCGGGTGGATCGCCGGCAGGGCGCCGTCCGGGGTGGAGACGGAGGTCAGGTAGCGGCACACCCGCTCCACGCGCTGCCCGCCGCAGCGCCCTACGGCGTCCAGCACGCGCAGGGCGTGCGCGGTGTGCAGGGGCTGGCTGACCGGTCCGCGCAGATCGGGCTCCAGCGCGTGCCCGTACCCGCCGTCGTCGTTGCGGTAGGCGTCCAGTGCCGCTTCCACCGCCTCGGGGCTGCCGTGCAGGAAGTGGTACGCGAAGAGATGCTGCTCCAGCACGCGCGCGGTGAGCCACACGAACTGTTCGGCGCGGAAGAGCGGGGAACGCGCCGGGGGCGTGGAGGGGAGTGGGGGAGCTCCGGTTTCGGCCATGCGTCAGACCGTAGGGCGGAAAGCGGTCTCGGCAGGTGCTCCCGGGCGGGGCCCACCCCCAGGGGCGGGATACTGGAGTCATGCGGTTGACGGTCTTCTGGCAGCGGATGGCGGAACACTTCGGTCCGGGGTACGCCGACACCTTCGCGCGCGATCACGTCATGTCGGAGCTGGGCGGACGCACGGTGAACGAGGCGCTGGACGCCGGCTGGGCGGCCAAGGACGTGTGGCGCGTGGTCTGCGCGGTCATGCACGTGCCGGGCGAGAAGCGCTGACCGGATGGGCGTTCTGTCCCGTTTGCCGGAAAAGAACTCGACGGTACGGTACTGATCTGTCACGAAGATCGCCGGTGGGGTCCCGTTGTCGGCGGCGTGGGCGAGACTGGGCGCGTGGCACCGACTGACGAGGACCCCCTGGCACCCACCGCCGAGGACGGCGAGCCGTCCCCCCGGCAGGAGACACCGGCCGCGGCGCCCCCGCCCGGCCGGCCCCCGGCCTCCGGAGCCGTCGCTCCGGACGGCCGGATGCCGCGCTGGCTGCCGCGCGCCATGGTGCTGGCGCTCGCGCTGATCGCCGCGTTCCAGCTCGGCAGCTGGGCCTTCCACCAGCTGACCGGACTCCTGATCAACATGTTGATCGCGTTCTTCCTGGCCCTGGCGGTCGAGCCCGCGGTGAGCCGGATGTCGGCCCGGGGCATGCGCAGGGGCCTCGCCACCTTCCTGGTCTTCCTCGGCCTGACCGTCGCCGCCGCCGGGTTCGTCACGCTGCTCGGGTCGATGCTGGCCGGCCAGATCATCAAGATGGTCGAGGGTTTCCCGGACTACCTCGACTCGCTCATCAACTGGATCAACCACACCTTCCACACGGAGCTCAGACGGGTCGACATCCAGGAGGGCCTGCTCCACTCCGACTGGCTGCGCAAGTACGTGCAGAACAGCGCGACCGGTGTCCTCGACGTGTCCGCCCAGGTGCTCGGCGGGCTCTTCCAGCTGCTCACGATCGCGCTGTTCTCGTTCTACTTCGCCGCCGACGGCCCCCGGCTGCGCCGCGCCCTGTGCTCCGTGCTGCCGCCCGCGCGCCAGGCCGAGGTGCTGCGCGCCTGGGAGATAGCCGTCGACAAGACGGGCGGCTACCTGTACTCGCGCGGCCTCATGGCGCTCATCTCCGGGATCGCGCACTACATCCTGCTCCAGGCCCTCGGTGTGCCGTACGCGCCGGTGCTCGGCGTCTGGGTGGGCCTGGTCTCGCAGTTCATCCCCACCATCGGCACGTACCTGGCGGGCGCGCTGCCGATGCTGATCGCGTTCACCGTGAACCCCTGGTACGCGGTGTGGGTGCTGGTCTTCGTCGTGATCTACCAGCAGTTCGAGAACTACATGCTCCAGCCCAAGCTGACCGCCAAGACGGTCGACATCCACCCGGCGGTCGCCTTCGGCTCGGTCGTCGCGGGCACCGCGCTGCTGGGCGCGGTCGGCGCGCTGATCGCCATCCCGGCGGTGGCGACGCTGCAGGCGTTCCTCGGCGCGTACGTGAAGAGGTACGCGGTCACGGACGACCCCCGGGTGCACGGGCACCGCGGCCGGGGGGCGGGCCGTCCCGGGATGTCCACGCGGGCGCGGCGCCTCTGGGGCGGTCGCCGCCCTGGCACGCAGCGGCGGCCGTAGGTCCGGGGAAGCCCCGGCCGTGTGCCGCGTGGTGCGCTTGACACAAAAATCGAACATCCATTCTTATGGAAGCCCAGGCGAGGCTTCCGGGTGGGGTCTTTGTCGCGATTCGCGGGGATATGCCCCTCGGTTATCCACAGGCTGGACCTGCGTCGGGGCGCATTGTCAGTGGCAGGCGTTAGCGTCTTTGACGTGAAGCGATCGACTCAAGCAAACCGGGTGGAACCCATGGCAGGAACCGACCGCGAGAAGGCGCTCGACGCCGCGCTCGCACAGATTGAACGGCAATTCGGCAAGGGCGCGGTCATGCGCATGGGCGAGCGGTCGAGGGAGCCCATCGAGGTCATCCCGACCGGATCGACCGCGCTGGACGTCGCCCTCGGCGTCGGTGGCCTGCCGCGCGGCCGTGTCGTGGAGATCTACGGACCGGAGTCCTCCGGTAAGACCACGCTGACCCTGCACGCCGTGGCCAACGCCCAGAAGGCCGGCGGCCAGGTCGCCTTCGTGGACGCCGAGCACGCCCTCGACCCCGAGTACGCGCGCAAGCTCGGTGTCGACATCGACAACCTGATCCTCTCCCAGCCCGACAACGGCGAGCAGGCCCTGGAGATCGTGGACATGCTGGTCCGCTCCGGTGCCCTCGACCTGATCGTCATCGACTCCGTCGCCGCGCTCGTCCCGCGAGCGGAGATCGAGGGCGAGATGGGCGACAGCCACGTCGGTCTGCAGGCCCGCCTGATGAGCCAGGCACTGCGGAAGATCACCAGCGCCCTCAACCAGTCCAAGACCACCGCGATCTTCATCAACCAGCTCCGCGAGAAGATCGGCGTGATGTTCGGCTCCCCGGAGACCACGACCGGTGGCCGGGCGCTGAAGTTCTACGCTTCGGTGCGCATCGACATCCGCCGCATCGAGACCCTGAAGGACGGCACGGAGGCGGTCGGCAACCGCACCCGCTGCAAGGTCGTCAAGAACAAGGTCGCGCCGCCCTTCAAGCAGGCCGAGTTCGACATCCTCTACGGGCAGGGCATCAGCCGCGAGGGCGGCCTGATCGACATGGGCGTGGAGCACGGCTTCGTCCGCAAGGCCGGCGCCTGGTACACGTACGAGGGCGACCAGCTCGGGCAGGGCAAGGAGAACGCGCGCAACTTCCTGAAGGACAACCCCGACCTGGCCAACGAGATCGAGAGGAAGATCAAGGAGAAGCTGGGCGTGGGAGTCCGGCCGGAGGAGCCCGCCACCGAGCCGGGCACCGACGCCGCGGTCACCCCTGCGGCCGACGACGCCAAGACGGTGCCCGCCCCGGCAGCCGCCAAGGCCGTCAAGCCCAAGGCCGCCGCTGCCAAGAGCTGACCCGTGACACGACGAACCGACTGGGCCGAGTACGAGTACGCCACCCCCGGTGTCCCACGGGGGAGGGGCACCGGGGGCTACCCGGACTCCGCCCCGGACGGGCACGACGAACACCGGAACGACCGCCCCGGCGCGGCCCGCGGAACCGACGGGTACGGGGATGACGGAGACGCGGGCGGTGAGCCGCACGGGAGCGGTTCGCCCGACGGCCGCGGCTCCGGGGGCGGCCGGGGCTCCGCGGGACCCGGCGGCGCGCGGGGCGGCCGGGGTCGTGGCCGGCGGCGGCGCGGGTTCGGGGACGCGCCCGGTGAGGACGAAGGCGCCCCTTCCTCGGCGAGGGACGAGCAGGGGGAGTCTTCAGGGGACCCGGCTGAGCGGGCCCGGGCGATCTGCCTGCGCCTGCTCACCGGGACCCCGCGCACCCGCAAACAGCTCGCGGACGCCCTGCGCAAGCGGGAGATCCCCGAGGACGTCGCCGACGAGGTGCTGGACCGGTTCGAAGAGGTCGGGCTCATCAACGACGGCGCCTTCGCGGACGCCTGGGTGGAGTCCCGGCACCACGGCCGGGGACTCGCCCGCCGTGCCCTCGCCCGGGAACTGCGCACCAAGGGAGTCGACTCGGCGCTGATCGAGGACGCCGTCGCCCAGCTCGACCCCGAGCAGGAGGAGGCGACCGCCCGTGAGCTCGTCGCCCGCAAGCTGCGCGCCACCCGCGGCCTCGACCGCGACAAGCGGCTCCGCCGGCTCGCCGGCATGCTCGCCCGCAAGGGCTACTCCGAGGGCATGGCCCTCCGCATCGTCCGCCAAGCTCTGGAGGAGGAGGGCGAGGACACGGAGTTCCTGGGGGACGGGGACTTCTGACGGCGTCGTCCCACGCGTCTTTCCGGCACGGTCTGCCCGGGGCGCCCGGTGCGAACAGGGGCCTTGGTGGGGTTAACCCCCGTAGCGGGCGGGCGGGTTGGCCCCCTCCGTAAGACACCGGGTCACCGCAATGCTCTGCCACCCCCGCAGCGGGGAGTCTGTACACGCGCCCAGCGCACGCCCAGCGCACGACACAGCCGACGCGTACAACAGAAGAGAGCCCCGTCCCCATGATGCTGCGTTACGCCCTGCAGACAGTCCGCGCCCGCAAAGCGGGTTTTCTCGGCGCGTTCCTCGCCCTGATGTGCGCGGCGGCTCTGATCACCGCGTGCGGCACCCTCCTCGACACCGGCCTGCGCGGCACCATCCGTACCGAGCGCTACGCCGCCGCCCCCGTCGTGGTCTCCGCCGACCAGTACGTGCACCGGACCACCGTCAAGCACAAGAAGGGCAAGACCAAGGTCAAGCACAAGGCGAAGCCCATCGCCGAACGCGCCTGGCTCACGGGGAACCTGCGCGGCACACTCGCCCGCACCCCAGGCGTGGCCCGGGTGATCCCCGAGCTCACCTTCCTCGCCCAGCCGATGACCCCGGCCGGCACCGGCGGCCGTACCGCCTACGGGCACGCCTGGGACTCCGCCGCGCTCACCCCGTACCGACTGACCGCGGGCCGGGCCCCCACCGCCGCGGACGACCTCGTGATCGACGGTGACTTCGCCGCGCGGGCCCGGCTGCGGCCCGGCGACCGGCTCACCGTGCAGTCCACGCAGGCCCCGCGCGGCTACCGGATCACCGGTATCGCCACCCCCGTCACCGCCGTACGCCACCAGACGTCCCTGTTCTTCTCCGCCGCCGAGGCCCGTCGGCTGGCCGGGCACCCCGGCGAGGTGACCGCGTTCGGTGTGCTGCCGGCCAAGGGGGCGGACCCCGAGCGGGTGCGCCGGGCGGTGGAGCAGGCACTGCACGGCACGACGGCGCAGGTCAGCAGCGGTGACGCCCGCGGGCCCGTCGAGTTCCTGGACGCGGCCGCCGCCCGTACCCGGCTGGTCAGCATGGGCGGCGCCATGGGCGGTACCTCGCTGCTGGTGGCGGTGCTCGTGGTCGTCGGCACCTTCGCGCTCACCGTCCAGCAGCGCCACCGCGAACTCGCCCTGCTCCGGGCCATCGCCGCCACCTCCGGGCAGATCCGCAGGCTGCTCGGCCGGGAGGCACTGATCGTCGGCGCCGTGGCGGGCACCGCCGGTGCACTGCTCGGGCTTCCGCTGGGCGCCTGGCTGCACTCCCGGTTCGTCGCCCTGGGCGCCGTACCCGACACGCTGGAACGCACCGTCAGTGTCTTCCCGCCGCTGGCCGCTCTCGCCGTCACCCTGCTCGGCGCCTGGGCGGCGGCCCGGATCGCCTCGCGCAGGGTCGCCCGGATCCGCCCGGCCGAGGCTCTGACCGAAGCGAGGGCCGAGCGCACCCGGCCCGCCTGGGGCCGGATCGCCGCCGGGCTGCTGCTGCTCGCAGGCGGAGTCGTCCTCGTCGCCGTGCTCACCGTTCTGCGCACCGAGCCCGCCTCGACTCCCGTGACCTTCCTCGCCGTCATCGTCCTGTCCACCTCCGTCGCCCTGCTCGGTCCCCTCCTGGTCAAGGCCGCCGCGCTGCTGCTCGCCGGCCCGCTCCGGCTCACCGGCCACGGCGGCCGGCTCGCCACCGCCAACCTGCGCGGCAACGCCGCCCGCATGGCCTCCGTCGTCACCCCCCTCGCTCTGCTCGTCGGCATGACCTGCACCGTCCTGTTCGTCCAGGACACCCTCGGGAACGCCGCCCGTGCCCAGGCCCGCGAAGGCGTCCGGGCCGACTGGGTCGTCGCCGCCCAGGGACCGGGCGTCCCCGGCGAGGCCGCCGAACGGCTGCGCGCACGGCACGACACCGTCACCGAGGTGGTCCGCACGACCGTCCGCGTCGGCCTCGACAAGTACCCCGCACAGGGCGTCACCCCCGCCGGCCTCACCCGCACCTGGGACCCGCAGGTCACGGCCGGCTCCCTCGACCGGCTCGGCCCCCGCACCGTCGCCGTCAGTGAAGTGGCCGCCGACCAGCAGCACCTGAAGCCCGGAAGCACCCTGAAACTCACGCTCGGCGACGGCACGCCCACCACCCTCACCGTCGCCGCCGTCTACGCCCGGGGTCTCGGCTTCGGCGACCTCACCTTCGCCCACGACCTCGTGGCCCACCACGTCGACAACCCGCTCGCCTCCTCGGTCCTCGTCAGCACGACCCGTACACAGACAGAACTCGCGACTACGCTCCGTGAGTTCCCGGGACTGCGGATTCTTTCCCCGGCCGCCGCCGACGCCCTCCAGGCCGACCGGCAGCAGGCGAACGCCGAGGTCAACTACCTCGCCATGGGACTCGTCCTGGCCTTCACCGCCATCGCGGTCGTCAACACGCTGGCCATGTCGGTCGCCGAGCGGATCCGGGAGTTCGCGCTGCTCCGGCTGGCCGGCGCGACCCGCCGTCAGGTGCTGCGCATGCTGCGCACCGAGGCGCTGTCCGTCCTGCTCCTCGCCACCTCGGTCGGCACCGGTATCGCGCTCGCCGTCCTCACCGCGTTCAGTGTCGGCATGACGGGCCGTGCCGCACCGGCGGTCACCCCGCTGCTCTACGTCGGCGTGGTCGCGGTTGCCGGGCTCCTGGCGCTGGTGGCCAGTGCCGTGCCCGGGCGCGTCGCCCTCCGGGTGCGCCCGGTGACGGTCGCCACGGCGAAGGAGTAGCACCGGCGCCGTCGCCGGGCGGACCACCGACGCGGTGAACCCCGGGGCAGGGCCCGGGGGTTCACCGCTTTTCGCAGCCCAGGGCTCAGGCCGTCGCCGGCTCCACCGGCAGCCCCTGAGCCCGCCATGCCTGGAAGCCGCCCACCAGATCCGTGGCCCGGTGCAGGCCCAACTGGTGGAGGGAGGCGGCGGCAAGACTGGAGGCGTAGCCCTCGTTGCAGATCACCACGACACGCAGGTCGTGCCGGGTGGCCTCGGGGAGGCGGTGGCTGCCCTGCGGGTCGAGGCGCCACTCCAGTTCGTTGCGCTCGACCACGACGGCGCCGGGGATGAGCCCGTCCCGCTCGCGCAGGGCCGCGTACCGGATGTCGACCAGCAACGCCTCACCGGACCGCGCCGCCTCGTGCGCCTGGAGTGCCTCGATGCGCTGGTAGCCCGCGCGTACCCGGTCCAGCAACTCGTCGATGCCGGGCGGCTGCTCACCGGGCGCGCTCACCGGCACACCGGTCCCACGGGTCACTCCGGCCGTCGCCGCCGACCGCTCGCTCGTGCCGCTCACTGCCAGTCCTCCGGGCGTTCGACCTGCTCCAGGCGCAGCACCTGGCCCGTGCGACTGTAACGGCGGATCCGCGGCAGCGGCGGGTAGTAGGCGTGCACCGAGATCGCGTGTCGTTCGCGGGACTCGTTGAGCACCTCGTGCACATGGTGGTGGCCGAAGGCGCGGCCCTGCCCCTGGGACAGCCGGCGCACCCGGTCCACGCCCTCGGTCAGTTCCAGGGTCTTCCAGCCGTCGGTGGGCAGCCGGGCGGCTAGGGAGTACTCCGTGAGATCGCCGGAGGCGGTGAGGAAGGCGCCGACCGAGTCGGCGTGGTCGTGCCAGCCGGTACCGGTACCGGGCGGCCAGCCGATCAGCCAGGCCTCGCTGCCGCCGGGGCCCTTCAGCCGCACCCAGGTACGGCCCTCCGGGTCGAGCGGCAGGGAGGCGATCAGCTCGGCGTCCGCCGCAGTGCGCTGGACGAAGTCGAGGAGGTCCGCCTGGGTGGGCGCCGAAGCGGCGGCCGGGGACGCGGACGAGGCCAGGGAAGGGTAGGGGACAGACACGTGCACCGTCCTGAAATGCGTTCGCGGGAACGGGCGCACGACGGCGCCCGGAAAGGAAGAGGAGGCGAATTCAGCAGGACGGGCGACACACGCAGCCCGCGTAGCGGACGAGGTCCATATGGACCCTCCGCCACAGGCGCACACAGGTGTCGGTCACGATCCGGAGTACAGCATGCTGCCGCAATCGGGTCAACCGGGTGTCACCCTGTGGACGGAGGGTGAGTGAGCGCAGGCGGGGGCGCGGGGGAGCCGCCTCCGGCAGACGGTCGGCGCACGCCGAACTCGCTCCCCGGCGTGCGGCCGGCATGCGCCGGAGCCGCCTTCCGGGCATACCGCCGAACCCGCTGGAGCCCCCCTTCCGCGATACCGCAGAACCCGCTGAAGCCCGTTTCCCGGCATACCGTCAGCACCCGCCGGAGCGCACTTCCCCCGGCATACCTCAGCGCCCGCCGGAGCGTTCTTCCCCGGCAGACCGTCAGCACGCGCCGGAGCGCCCTTCCCCCGGCACACCTCAGCGCGCGTCGAAGACCTCTCCCCGGCGGACGGTCAGCCCGCGTCGGAGCTGGTTCCCTGGCGGACGGCCTGCGCGCGCCGGTACTGCTCCCCGGCGGAGGGTCTGCGCGCGCCGGAGCTGTTCCCCCGGCGGGTGGTCAGCATGCCGGAACCATTCCCCGGCGAATGGTCTGCACGTACCGGAGCCGTTGCCCCGGCGGACGGTCAGCGCGCGCCGGAACCGGCCCGGGCCTCCGCCGTCTGCTCCTCACCCTCGTTCTCCTCGTCCTCCTGCCGCTCGGCGTGCACCACTCCGCCCAGCGCGGCCTCGGCCGCCGCGTACAGGTCGGCCGGGCGGACCCCGCTCAGCGCGGTGACCAGGTGGCCGTCGGGGCGCACGAGCAGCACGCTGTGCGCCGGCGCGCCCGGATAGCTCTCGGCGACCAGCAGTTCGGCGGGGTGCGGCAGCGCGGTCACGGCCGCCGCCAGCCGGGGCATGACCCCGGCGGACACCCAGTGCTTGCGGTCCCAGACACCCGTACCGGGTGCGATCAGCACGACGAGCAGCGCGCCGCGGTCGAGCCGGTCGCGCAGCCGGACGAAGGAACCGTCCTCCGCCGTGACCCGGACATCGGTGACCGGGGCCCCGGGCGGGGTGTCGACCGGGACCCGAGCCTCCGACTGCCGGGGTGCGAGCGGCGAGTCGGCGTACGTGCCGGGCGCGCCCAGCGGACCGCGCCCCAGGTGGCCGTCGGTGAACAGCGCGTCCTGGTTGCGGGCCGCGCCCGGGACGATGTGGCGCAGCGCGCCCCCGCCGCGCAGCACCGGCAGCACCTGGTCGGCGGCGCGCAACCGGGCGGCGACCACCGCGCGCCGCTCGGTCTGGTAGCTGTCCAGCAGGGCCTCGTGCGGGCCGTGGTGCCAGGCCGCGGCCAGCTTCCAGGCGAGGTTCTCGGCGTCCCTGAGCCCCTCGTCCAGCCCCTGGGTGCCGAGCGCGCCGAGCAGGTGGGCCGCGTCCCCGGCGAGGAAGACCCGGCCGGCGCGCCACCTGCGGGCGAGGCGGTGGTGCACCGTGTGGACACCGGTGTCGAGCAGGTCGTACGGCGGTGTGCTGCCGTCCGACCAGCCCGCGAGGGTCTCGCGGATCCGGGTCAGCAGGACCTCGGGCGTGACCAGGTCCTTGCCCGGCGGCAGCAGCCAGTCCAGGCGCCACGCGCCGTCCGGGAGGGGGCGGGCGGTCACCTCCCCGGCCGGGGGCCCGGACGACCGCCACGGCGGCATCCGATGGAGCAACGCCCGACCCTCCCACGGAAGTTCCACACGCAGTGCGGCGACCGCGTGCCGTTCCACCGCCGTACGGCCCGGGAAGCGGATGTCCTGGAGTTTGCGCACGGTCGAGCGGGGGCCGTCGCAGCCGGCCAGGTAACTTCCGCGCCACCAGGTGGCCTTCGGGCCACGGGTGTGCGCGCTGATGCCGGAACGGTCCTGCTCGACGGCGTCCAGGCGGCTGTCCACCGCCGTCTCCACGAGCGGCTCCCCGGCGACGGCCCCGCGCAGGAACCCCGTGAGGATGTGCTGCGCGATGTGCAGCGGAGCGGGCTCGGACGGGTCGAAGGCGAGCTCGCTCACCACCTGCCGGCGCCGCAGGGACCGCCATCCGGCCCAGCGCACCCCGTGCCCCCCGAGTGCGACGCCGGTCAGCCGCTCCAGCAGGGCGGCCGTGTCCTCGCGCAGGACGACGGTGCGCGCCGGACGGGGTTCGTCCTTGCCGGGCCCTTCGTCCAGGACGATGGTCGGCACCTGCTGACGCGCCAGCGCCAGGGCGAGCGTGAGCCCGACGGGCCCCGCTCCGACGATGATCACCGGGTCCACGGTGTGGCGCCCCCTGCTCGCGGCGAGGCCTTGACGGAGACAAGTGAACGGGAAGGTGAAGCGGGGTGCACGATCACAGAACGTATGCAACCCATTGGGAGAGTTTGCGTCAAGTGACCAGAGGCAGTGGCGATCATGCCACTGCCCCTGGGTGATGCGTTCGGACCTGAGCTTCCGTCAGGCCGAGATGCCCGTTCCCGCGTGGCCCGGGATGTTCACGGTGTCGTCGACGGCGAGCACCGCGCCCGTCGACTTCTTCCCCCGCCGCAGCCGGCCCTCCAGCCAGCTCGCGAACGTGGTCAGCGAGAAGTTGATGATCACGAAGATGACGGCCACGACGGTCAGGGAGGCGATGATGTTGCCGTAGTAACCGCTCATCGTGTTGGCCGAGGTCAGCAGTTCGGGGAAGGTGAGCACCGCCCCGCCGAGCGCGGTGTCCTTGACGATGACCACCAGCTGGCTGACGATCGCCGGGAGCATCGTGGTGACCGCCTGCGGCAGCAGGATGACCCGCATCACCTGACCCTTGCGCAGACCGATGGCCATGGCCGCCTCGGACTGGCCCTTCGGCAGGGCGAGGATGCCCGCGCGGACGATCTCGGCGAGCACCGACGCGTTGTACAGCACCAGGCCGGTGACGACTGCGTAGAACGGACGGTCGTCCGAACTGACGTCGGTGTACTGGGCGAAGAGGGCGAGCCCGAAGATCATCAGGACCAGGACCGGGATCGCGCGGAAGAACTCGACCACGACCGCGGCCGGGACGCGCACCCACACGTGGTCCGAGAGGCGGGCTATGCCGAGGACGGCACCCAGCGGCAGCGCGATGACCATCGCCAGCGCCGCCGCCTCCAAGGTGTTCTGCAGACCGGGCCAGATGTACGTCGAGTACGCCTCGGTGCTGCTGAAGAAGGGCTTCCACAGGCTCCAGGCCAGCTGCCCCTTGTCGTCGAGCGCCTTGTACACCCACCACACGACGGCAGCGAGGACCACCAGGAAGAGACCCGTGTAGAGGAGGTTGCGCCGCTTGGCGCGGGGCCCCTGGGCGTCGTACAGAACGGAAGTCATCGCTTCACCGCCATCTTCTTGCCCACCCAACCGAGGATCAGCCCGGTCGGCAGGGTCAGGCACACGAACCCGAAGGCGATGACTGCGGAGATCAGCAGCAGCTGCGCCTCGTTCTCGATCATTTCCTTCATGAGGAACGCCGCCTCCGCCACACCGATCGCGGCGGCCACCGTCGTGTTCTTCGTCAGCGCGATCAGCACGTTGGTCAGCGGACCGATGGCCGCACGGAACGCCTGCGGCAGCACGATCAGGCCCAGCACCTGGGTGAAGCTCAGGCCGATGGCACGCGCGGCCTCGGCCTGACCGACCGGCACGGTGTTGATGCCGGAGCGGATCGCCTCGCAGACGAAGGCCGAGGTGTAGAGGATCAGACCGAGCACGGCCAGCCGGAAGCCCCGGACCTGGAAGTCGTCCGCACCGAGCGTGACGCCCAGCGTGTTGCTCAGGCCGAGTGAGGAGAAGAGGATGATCACCGTCAGCGGGATGTTCCGCACGATGTTCACGTAGGCGGTGCCGAAACCGCGCATCAGCGGCACCGGGCCCACCCGCATACCGGCCAGCAGGGTGCCCCAGACCAGGGAGCCGACGGCCGACAGCAACGTGAGCTGCACGGTCGTCCAGAAGGCGCCCAGTACGTCGTAACGTCCAAGAAAGTCGAACACGATCTCCCGCGCTTCCGCGTGTAGGGATGCCCCGGTGCGCCGCCGTCAGGGGCGGCGCACCGGCGGGCATTGCCTCAGCTCTTGATGTCGCCGATCTTCGGGGCGGGCTCGTTCTTGTAGTTCGCCGGACCGAAGTTCTTCTTCACGGCAGCCTCCCAGGAACCGTCGGAGACCATCTCCTCGAGGGCCTTGTTGATCTTGGCCTTGAGGTCGCTGCCCTTCTTGACGCCGATGCCGTAGTTCTCGTTGGTCATCTTGAAGCCGCCCAGCTTGAACTTGCCCTTGAACTGGGCCTGGGAGGCGTAACCGGCGAGGATCGAGTCGTCGGTGGTGAGGGCGTCGATGGCGCCGCTCTGCAGACCGGACAGACACGCCGAGTACGTCGGGTACGTCTGCAGGTTGGCCTTCGGGGCCAGCGTCTTCTTGACGTTCTGCGCCGAGGTCGAGCCGGCCACCGAGCACAGCTTCTTGTTGTTCAGGTCCGCCGGCGACTTGATCTTGTTCTCGTCGGCGCGCAGCAGCACGTCCTGGTGGGCCAGCAGGTACGGGCCGGCGAAGTCGACCTTCTGCTGGCGCTCCGGGGTGATCGAGTAGGAGGCGGCGATGAACTGGACGTCACCACGCTGCAGCATGGTCTCGCGGTCCGCGCTCTTCGACTGCTTCCACTCGATCTGGTCGGCGTTGTAGCCGAGCTTCTTGGCGACGTAGGTGGCCACGTCGACGTCGAAGCCCGAGTAGCCCTGCGGGGTCTGCTGGCCGATGCCCGGCTGGTCGAACTTGATGCCGACGGCGATCTTCTTGCCGCCGGAGGAGCCGTTGTCGTCCTTCTTGTCGTCGCCGCCGCACGCGGTGGCGGTCACGGACAGGGCGAGGAGGACGGCCGAGGCGGCGGTGACCTTGCGGAGCTTCATCGTGAACATCCTTCTGAGTGGTGAGGAACGAGTCCCTGAGGCGCGGGTGACGCGGCCCGGCGGCGCGTGCGGCCGGGGCGTGCCGTCAGTGGTGCAGGATCTTGGACAGGAAGTCCTTGGCCCGGTCGCTGCGCGGGTTGCTGAAGAACTGGTCGGGCGTGGCCTGTTCGACGATCCGGCCGTCCGCCATGAAGACGACCCGGTTCGCCGCCGAACGCGCGAAGCCCATCTCGTGGGTGACCACGATCATCGTCATGCCCTCGCGCGCGAGCTGCTGCATGACCTCCAGGACCTCGTTGATCATCTCGGGGTCGAGGGCGGAGGTCGGCTCGTCGAACAGCATGACCTTCGGGCCCATCGCGAGTGCCCGCGCGATCGCGACGCGCTGCTGCTGGCCGCCGGACAGCTGGGCGGGGTACTTGTCCGCCTGGGTGCCGACGCCGACCCGGTCCAGCAGGGCCCGGGCCTTCTCCTCGGCCTGTTTCTTGTCCGCCTTGCGGACCTTCACCTGACCCAGCATCACGTTTTCGAGCACGGTCTTGTGCGCGAAGAGGTTGAACGACTGGAACACCATCCCGACGTCCGCCCGCAGCCGGGCCAGTTCGCGGCCCTCGTGCGGCAGCGGCTTGCCGTCGATCGTGATCGTGCCGGAGTCGGTCGTCTCCAGGCGGTTGATGGTGCGGCACAGCGTCGACTTTCCGGACCCGGAGGGCCCGATGACCACGACGACCTCGCCGCGGGCGATCGTCAGGTCGATGTCCTGGAGCACGTGCAACGCGCCGAAGTGCTTGTTGACGCTCTTCAGGACGACCAGTTCGTCGGACGTGGCCGCGTCCTCCTTGGCCACCGTTACTTTGGTCATCGCTCTCGGGCTCCGTCCTCCTCGGGTTTCCGAGGACAGTAGTGAGGGGCTGTGACCTGCGTCATCACATCTGAGGGAGATCTGAGCATCACGATCCGATAGCAATCGGACACGTGTCGTAGTACTGACGACCGTCGCGCATATCGGCCGGGTAACGGAAGCGGCAGGCAACCCGAACCCTCTTGACGCCGTCCTTAACCATCGGCGTCACTGCCATGGTGCACGCGCGCGGGGGCGCGGTCCGCAAGCCTGACGCACACCGAGACGTACGACCGCTGAACCGGAGGGGGCCGGGATGAGACTGCTGCTCGTCGAGGACGACAACCATGTCGCCGCGGCCCTGTCCGCCGTCCTCGCGCGGCACGGATTCCAGGTCACCCACGCGCGCAGCGGCGAGGAGGCCCTCCAGGCACTCGTCCCCGAGGGCAACGGCTTCGGCGTCGTCCTGCTCGACCTCGGCCTGCCCGACCAGGACGGCTACGAGGTGTGCGGCAAGATCCGCAAACGCACCAGCACCCCGGTGATCATGGTGACCGCGCGCTCCGACGTCCGCTCCCGCATCCACGGGCTCAACATGGGCGCGGACGACTACGTCGTCAAGCCGTACGACACCGGGGAGCTGCTCGCCCGGATCCACGCCGTCAGCCGGCGCACCGCCCACGAGGACCCCGCGACCGGGGGCGAGGACGCGCTGCTCCTCGGTCCGGTCCGGATCGAACTGCCCACCCGGCAGGTCAGCGTGGACGGCGCGGTCGTCCAGCTGACCCGCAAGGAGTTCGATCTGCTCGCGCTGCTCGCCCAGCGGCCCGGGGTGGTGTTCCGGCGCGAACAGATCATCAGCGAGGTCTGGCGCACCAGCTGGGAGGGGACCGGCCGCACCCTGGAGGTGCACGTCGCCTCCCTGCGCGCCAAACTGCGCTTGCCCGCACTGATCGAGACCGTACGCGGCGTCGGCTACCGGCTCGTCGCCCCGGCCGCCTAGCGGGGACGGGTGCGCACACGCCTCCTGCCGCTGCTCATCGTCCTCCTGGCGGCCGTCCTGCTCGCGCTCGGCGTCCCGCTGGCCGGCAGCGTGGCCGCCGCCCAGCAGCAGCGGGTCGTCGTCGACCGGATCGACGACACGGCACGCTTCGCCGCGCTCGCCCAGTTCGTCACCGACGCGCCCGGCGGCTCCCGCCGCACCACCACGGACGAGCGCCGCGCGAGTCTGCGCAGCGAGCTGGAGAGCTACCACGGCGTCTACGGCATCCGCGCGGGCGTCTTCTACCGCAACGGCTCCGCGATGGCCAACGCCCCCGACACCTGGTTCGTACCGCAGACGGGGGAGGTCCGCCGGGCGTTCGACGAGGCGCTGCTCAGCCGGCGCAGCCACGACCCCCGGCAGGTGTGGCCCTGGCAGCGCGGCCGGCTCGTCGTCGCCTCGCCGGTGATCCGGGACGGGGACGTCGTCGCGGTGGTGGTCACCGACTCGCCCACCGGGCAGCTGCGGTCCCGGATCCTGCGCGGCTGGCTGTTCATCGGGGCCGGCGAGATCGCGGCCATGCTGCTCGCCGTCGGCGCCGCGCTCAGGCTGACGGGCTGGGTGCTCCGGCCGGTCCGGGTCCTGGACGCCACCACGCACGACATCGCCACCGGGCGGCTGAAGTCCCGGGTCGCGGCCGCGGGCGGGCCGCCGGAACTCAGACGGCTGGCCCGTTCGTTCAACGAGATGGCGGACAACGTCGAGGCCGTGCTGGAGCAGCAGCGCGCCTTCGTCGCCGACGCCTCGCACCAGCTGCGCAACCCGCTCGCGGCGCTGCTGCTGCGTATCGAACTGCTCGCCCTCGAACTCCCGGAGGGCAACGAGGAGATCGCCTCGGTCCGCACCGAGGGCAAGCGCCTCGCGCAGGTCCTGGACGACCTGCTCGACCTGGCGCTGGCCGAGCACGCCGAGGCCGATCTCCGGCTGACCGACATCGGCGCGCTGGCCGGGGAGCGGGTGGCCGCGTGGGCACCGGCCGCCCGGGCCAAGGGCGTCCGGCTGACCGGCGACTGTCCGCCCACCACCGCCTGGGCGGACCCGATCGCCCTGTCCAGCGCCCTGGACGCGGTGATCGACAACGCCGTGAAGTTCACCCCCGAGGACGGCACGGTCGAGGTCGCCGTCCGCGTCGACGGTGACACCACCACGGTCGTCGTCACGGACACCGGGCCCGGCCTCACCGACGAGGAACTCGCGCGCGTGGGCGACCGTTTCTGGCGCAGCGGACGGCACCAGAACGTGAACGGGTCGGGCCTGGGCCTGTCCATCAGCCGCGCCCTGCTCGCGGCGGGCGGAGGCGCGATCGAGTACGCCCACCACGAGCCGCGGGGGCTCCGGGTGACGGTGCGGGTGCCGCGGCACGCGGAGACCGCCGGGGACACCCGGGGCGCCGCCTCCTAGGCCCTGGACGGGCTTCCGCCCGCGAGGCCTAGGGCTTCACCGACCGGTAGTAGCGCCGGGCGCCCTCCTGGAGGGGGAGGGGATCGGTGTAGATGGCGGTGCGCAGGTCGACCAGCTGGGCGGAGTGGACGTGGGCGCCGATGTCGTCGCGGCTCTTGATCACCGTGCGGGTCACCCACTCGGTCAGCCGGGGATCGACGTCCGTACGGGTCATCAGCACGTTGGACACGGCGATCGTCGGTACCTGGACGCCCTGCTGGACGTTCGGGTAGGCCGACTCGGGGATGTTGGTGGCCCGGTAGTAGCGCGCGCCCTCGCCCTGGTCGTGCAGCCGGGTGACGAGGGCGTCGTCGATCGGGACGAAGCGGAAGTCACGCTTCTGCGCCAAGGCCACCAGCCCCTTCGTGGGCAGCCCGCCGGACCAGAAGAAGGCGTCGACCTTTCCCTCCCGCAGCTGCGCCGGACCGGTGTCGATGCCGTCGGCCACCGGCGTGATGTCCTTGTACGGGTCGATGCCGGCGGCCCGCAGCACCCGATCGGCGATCAGCCGCACCCCGGAATCGGGCAGTCCGGTCACCACCCGCTTGTGCCGCAGGTCGGCGACGGTCCTGATGTCCGAGTCGCTGGGGACGACGAGGTGCATGTAGTCGTCGTAGAGGCGGGCCACGCCGCGCAGCCGCCCGGCGCCGCTGCCGTGCCGCAGCTCGTACGTCGCCACCGCGTCGGCCGCCGCGATGGTGAAGTCGGCCTGCCCGGTCGCCACCCGCTGGACGTTCTCCTGGGAACCGGCGCTGTCGAGCAGCTTCACCTTCAGGCCCGGCATGTCCCTGCCCAACTCGGTACGGAGCCGCTCGCCGTACTCCTGGTAGACACCGCGCGCGCTGCCGGTGCTGAACACGATCGTGCCGCTCGGCGGCTTCTCGCCCAGCGGCAGCAGCCACCACAGCAGCAGCCCGAGGGTCACGACACCGACGGCCGCGCCCTGCAGCGCTCGGCGCCTTCCGAACCGGGGGAACACCTTGGACATGCGGGCGATCCTGCCAGGCGACGCGCGCCGCTGACCAGGGCCGGGGTCACTCCGGGGAGGCGGTGAAGCGGACGCCGGGGGTCCACTCGGGGCGGGGGCACTGTCGGTGGCGGCCGTTAGAGTCGCCGTATGAGCTCTTCCCCCGCCCGCCTCGTCCGTGAGTTCCACCGCGCCTTCGGCCTCGACGCCCGCAGCACGCCGGCCGAGGTGGACCCGCGACTGGCCGCCCACCGAGGCGAACTGCTCGCCGAGGAGGCCGCGGAGGTCGCCGAGGTCGCGGTGGAGGGGCCGCTGGACCGGCTCGCGCACGAGCTGGCCGACGTGGTGTACGTCGCCTACGGCACGGCACTCGTGCACGGCATCGACCTCGACGAGGTGATCGCCGAGGTGCACCGCGCCAACATGAGCAAGCTCGGCCCGGACGGCAAGGTGGCCCGCCGGGCCGACGGCAAGGTGCTCAAGGGGGAGCACTACCGGGCGCCGGACGTCTCGGCCGTACTGCGCCGCCAGGGCTGGATACCGGGCGGCGCGGCCTGACGCGCCCTAGGAGGGCAGGGAGCCGCCCGCCAGCCTCCACTCGCGGTGCAACGCCCCCAGCGGGACGCTCCGCTGGACGACGGGGGTGCCGAAGACGGACAGCTGGATCCGCAGGGTTCCGGACAGGTCCACGCCGCCGTAGACACCCCAGGTGCCCGTCGCCTGCGGGGTGCTGCCGTCGGAGGCGGCGGTCAGCGTGCCGGTGGCCTCCCCGCGCAGATACGGGGCCAGGTCGGCGGTGACGCCGACGGTGCCGTAGAGGCCGACCGTCGCCTCGGCGCCGAGTGCCGTCTTCACGCTGCCGGCGGTGGTGACGGTGGCGCGCACGGGGGTGCCGGTCATGTGCGAGGAGCTGACCGGCGTCCACCCCCGGGCCGGGCCGAAGGTGCCGCCCGCCTTGAAGTCGCCCTTCAGGCTCTGCTCGACATCGACGGTGGCCCGCCCGTCGGCGCTGATCTGGAGGTAGCAGGTCAGATCGAGGTTGACGACGACGGGCACCGGGCCGACCTGCAGCACGGGGTCGGCGTGCAGCTTGGCGAACGGGATGCGCAGCGGGGTGCCGGTGGCCGCCGCCGCCCGGCCCTTGACCGCCCAGCCCGAGGTCCAGTCGCCGGACACGCCCAGGTAGGCCGAGCCGGGCGGGGCGTCGCTGCCGGTGCCGCCGTAGGCGAAGTCGACCTGCGGGGCGACCTGGACGAAGCCGTGCACGGAGGCGGTGGCCGACGCGGCCGCGCCCCCGGCGGTGGGCACCTCGGCGCCGACGTCCAGCCGGAGACTGCCGAGCGGCACCGTCGCGCCCTTGGGGCCGGCGTGCGCGTCACCGGTCTTCGACCAGGACACCTGCACATCGGGCAGCAGCTTGTCGACGGTGAAGGACGACGGGTCGACCGGTACGTCGCCCTTCGCCGTCGCGTCGCCGAGCAGCGCGTTGAGGGTGGCCGGTTCGGTCTGCACCTCGGTGCCGGCGTCCGTCTCGCCGACCACCTTGGTGACCTTGGCGAGCAGTCCGCGCGGTGCCCCCGGTGCGGGCGCGCTGGCGATCACGTCGCCCACGGCGGTGCGGTGCGGCGCGGCGGAGGAGCCGGCGGACGGCGTGGGCGAGTGCGGTGAACCGCCCCTCCCGCGCTCGGAGATGACGGCCCGCCGGGTGCGGCCGTCGTACGAGCTGACGGTGAGCGTCGTGCTGTGCGCTCGCTGCCCGGAGCCGCGCGGGGCCGCCGTGGCGGTCGCGGTGGCGGTCGGAGCGGCGGCGACGGTGAGCGAGTGGTCCGCGCTCTCGGCGGCGGGCTCGGCGGCCCGGATCTGCTGTTCCTGTCCGGCGGCCGGCTGCCGCACGGCCTGCGCTGCGGCCTGCGGTGCGGGCGAGGAGCAGGCGGCGGCGAGGAACAGCGAGGTCACGGCGAAGGCGGGCAGCAGGGCACGCCTGTGCCTCATGCGTCTGCGCAAGGTGGGTCCTGTGTGGGATGGGGGGTGGCGGGGAGGTCCCGATACCGGCCTACTCGCGAGTAGAACCGGTCGGTAACTCGGTGGCGAGCATGAGCATGCCACCCCCTGTGTACAGTCCGCACACAATCCGGCCACAGCCCAACGTGACCTCCGCCACGAGGAGTTGCGGTGACCGCAGGGCGGTTCAGCGCCCGGTCGGCCCCGTGCCGCCGAGGCGGGTCAGCAGCTCCGCGAGGCCTGCGACATCCGCCGCCGGCCAGGCCGGGCCGGCGAAGACGTCGGCGGCGGTCTCCTCGGCCGTGGCCAGCATCTCCGTCAGCCGCCGCCGGCCCGTCGCGGTCAGCGCCGCGTACGCCACGCGCGCGTCCCGGGCGTCCGGCTCCCGGGTCACCAGACCGATCCGCTCCAGCGGGGCCAGCCCGCGCGTGACCCCGGAGGCGGTCAGCCCCAGCGTCTCGGCGAGGTCGACCCGGCGCATCCGGCCGCCGGGTGCCTGTCCCAGCCGGAGCAGCAGGGTGAAGTCGGCGAGGCTGACGCCGTGCAGCCCGCTCAGCCGGGCGTCGAAGCGTCGTACGAGCGCGGTCTGGGCGCGCACCAGTCGCAGCGCCGTGTCCAGGGCGTCGGTCATCCGCCTCGCCTCCTCCTCATCCTTGCGATGTCCTTGACTACTCAAGTTTATGGGCGGTTCTCATGCGCCTGCGCTTCGGGCGGCGCGGCGCTGCCGCTTGCCCAGGGGCGCCTGGGACAGGTCCTCGGCGGTGCTCCGCAGGTGCTTGTAGCCGTAACCGCGCTCGGTCAGCCAGGCCTTCGCCGTCTCCTCGGCCTGCTCCGTCGCCTCGAGGATGTCCTCCTCCTTCTCTCCGGTCGCGGAGAAGCGGAAGACGAAGGCGGGCCGGGCGGCGATGTCGTAGGTGAGGTTCCCCTCGGGGGTGAAGGCGGCGCGCAGGAGGTCGTGTTCGGTGGCGTCGGCCAGCAGGGCGGCGCGCTGGGCGTCGGTGAGGGCGTCGAAGGCGCCGCGGACGGTGATGCGGAAGGTTCGTGTAGTCATTCCGCGACCATAGGCAGAGCGGGGGCGCGTCCTCCACCGGGTTTCGGGGCTGCCGGGCCGACGGCGCCACGCGCCCCGGGCGCCGGGCCGACAGCCCCTCGCACCTCGGGCGCCGACGGCCCGGGCCCCGGCTCCCGGAGGCTTCGGCCGCCGACGGGACTTCTCCTCCAGGTCTCCAGGTCTCCTCGCCGTGAACGCGACCGGCATCCGACCAGGTGGCGTCCGTACGGGGCCAGGTGGCGTCCGTACGGGCCGTGCGGGCGGCAGGTTCGGGCGTTCGCGGGGCGGACGTCGGGAGAGGTTCGGACCGGGGGTTCCCCGGGGCGGGGGACGTTGCTTCCCTGGGCCGTGAGGATGACGGGGAGGCGGGGTGGATGTCGGGGAAGCGACCGCGCCCGTGGTCGCGGTCGTCGGAGTCGTCGGGACGCTGCTGTCCGCGCTGCTGACCCAGCGCGCGGCCGACCGCAGCCGCCGGCGCGAGCAGGAGCGCGTCGAGGAGGTGCGGGAGCGGCGCCGGCACGCCCAGGATCTGCGCGCGTGCTACGTCGCCCTGAACACCTCCGCCCGCCAGTACCTGGCCGCCCTCACCGATCAGGTGCACGCGCTGGGCCGGGACGAGGAGCTGCGGACCGTACGGCAGCGGCTCACGGAGGCGCGCGACCAGTACCGGGACGTGTACGCCGAGGCCCAGCTGCGGATGCCCGACCGGGTGCTCGGCCTCGTGGGCGGCCTCAGCCACGACCTCGGAGCGCTGTACGGCATGGTCCGGCGCCTGGACGACGGAGTCCCGCGCGCGGGCGACTCACCGGCCGCCGTGCGCGACGGCATCGACGAACTGTGGGGCCGCCTGCGGCGGATGCGCCGCGAGATGCGCTCCGAACTGGGTGCGTTCCGGGCGGATTCCGGGCGGTGAGCACACCGGGCACCGCAACACGCCGCGGTGCGCGCCACGGGTCGGCAATAGTGGCGGTGATCCCGGACCGCGGAGTCCGGCGGCACCGCCGTACGGCGACGACGGCGGACTCGGCGGGGCAGAGGGGAGGGCGGGGTGAACGAACCGCGTGCGGGGTCGGCCGAGCGGCTGCTGGCCCTCATCGGCGAGCACCGGGACACCATCCGCAGCGTGCTGGACGGCGACCAGCACGCGCTGCTGCTGGACAGGCTCAGGGCGCTCGCCGTGGCGCCGGCGGACGACGACCGGTCGGTCCGCAGGGCACTCCAGGGTGTCAGGCTGGTGCTGCTCAAGCTGCCGCCGGGCCATCCGGTGCGCCGGGAACTGGAGTCCTGGCGCCTGGCGGTGACGCTGCCCGGGCCGGAGACCGTGGCCGGCGCGCAGGAGTTGCTGGCCTGGTTCCACCTGCCGTCGCCGGCGTGTGGACCGGCGTACGAACCGGATCCCGGACGAGACCGGCTCCTCGGGCAGCCGGCGCTGTCGGCCGCCGAGGCGTGGGGCCGCTGCGGTGGCGCGCCGCCTGCCGAACTGATCAGGCTGCGCGGCCCGGACTACCACGACCACTACCCGGAGTTCCAGTTCACCCCGGCCGGCGGCGCCCCGAACGACGTCGTCCTGGAGATCAACCGGCTGCTGCTCGCGGACATCGACCCGTGGGGCGCCGCCGCCTGGTGGCTGAGCGGCAACACCTGGCTCGGCGGCAGCCCCGCGTCACTGCTCGGCCGGCTCCCCGACCACCGGCTGGTCGGTGCGGCCCTCGAACTGGCGGAGGGGGAGTGATGGGCGGCTTCTTCCCCATGATCGACCTGAAACTGCGCCCCCACCGCCGGGTGATTCCGGCGGGTACGGAACTGTGGCGGGTGCACCTGTCCCGGTACGCGGCGGACGAGTTCAATCCGCGGCTCGCGGACATCCACTTCCACGGGGGCCGTTTCGACGGCACGGTACTGGACCAGTACCACAGCCTGTACCTGGCGGAGAGCGCGCTGACCGCGCTGGCGGAGAGCGTGCTGCGCTCCCGGCCCTTCGACTCGCCGGCCGGCGACCGTACGATCCCTTACCGCGCGGTCTGGCAGCGCTCGCTCAGCTGCGTGCGCACTCGCGCCGACCTGGTCCTGGTCTCCCTGGTCAGCGGCGCCGACCTGGCCGCGGTGTGCCAGGACGCCACACTCCTGGAGGACGAGAGCAACTACGCGCGGGCACGGCGCTGGTCGAGCGAGATCCGGGCGCAGGCGTCCGACGCCATGGGGCTGGTCTGGGAGTCGCGGCGCAACCGCTCCGAGCACGCGATGGTGCTCTATCACGACCGCTGCGCGGGCCCGGACGGCCCGCCGCTGGAGGTGCTGCCCGACCGCGGTATCCCGGACCTCGGCTCGCAGGAGGGCCGGGCACGCGCCAACGAGCTGCTCGCACCGCTGTGGGCGCGGATCGCCGGGCCCGAGTGGCCGTGAACGGCGGGTGTGAGAGCTTGATGCCATGACGACGTACATCGCTCTGCTGCGCGGGATCAATGTCGGCGGCAGCGCGCGGATCGCCATGAAGGATCTGCGCGCCCTGTTCGCCGGCATGGGGTTCGAGGACGTCCGGACCTATCTGCAGAGCGGGAACGTCGTGTTCCGCACGCCCGCCGCGACGACCACCGCGAAGAGCGACGCCACGGCCTCCGCCGTCCCCGCTGCCGCGGGCCCGCAGGGCCCCGCCGATCTCGCCGTGAGCATCGAGCGGCGGATCGCCGACGACCTCGGGGTGACCTGCACGGTCCTGCTGCGCACCGGAGACTCGCTGGCCCGTACCCTCGCCGCGAACCCGTACCGCGACCGTGAGGACGACCCGGCCAAGCTGCACGTCACCTTCCTCGCCCAGGAGCCGACCGCCGAGCAGGCGGGCCGCCTGGCGGTCCCCGCCGGGGAGACGGCCGTTTACACGCTGGCCGGCGACGAGATCCACCTGCACGTCCCCGACGGGTACGGCCGGACCCGGCTGAACAACACCTTCATCGAGCGCCGCCTCGGCATGCGGGCCACCACCCGCAACTGGAAGACGGTCACCGCGCTGCACCGGCTGGCCGCGGGGGAGTGAGCCGGGGGCCGGCCGGAATCAGCGTTTGGCGGCGGGCGGCTGGGCGTCACGGGCCGGCCGGACGAGGTGGTGCTCGGTGAGGGGACGCGGCATGAGGACCGACAGCAGCGGCCCGGCCATCGCCGTGGTCACGACGGCCATGGCGACCATCAGGGAGTACAACCGCTCGTTGAGGACGCCGAGTTGGAGACCGGCGGTCAGGATGATCAGCTCGGTCAGGCCCCTGGTGTTCATGAGGGTGGCCAGAACCGCCGACTGGCGCGCCGTGACACCGTGCGCCCGGGCGCTCAGGAACGCGCCGAGGAACTTGCCGCTGACCGCGACCAGCAGGACGAGGGCGAAGTCCAGCCACCCGGACCGCCCCAGATCCGACAGGTCGACTTTCAGGCCCACGCTGATGAAGAAGACCGGCAGCAGCAGATGGCTGCTGACATGGCCGACCCGGTCGGTGATGTCCGCGCGCAGCCGCTCGGTGGATTCCTTCGGCATCACCAGACCGAAGAAGAACGCACCGAAGATGAAATGCAGGCCCATCTTCTCGGTGACCGCGCCCGACACGAGCAGACCGGCGAGCACGGCCGTCAGCGCGGCGGGGCTCAGCCGGGCGGTGCCGTCACCGGACGTGAGCAGCTTGCGCAGCAGCGGGCGTACGACCCACAGCATCACGCCGGTGTAGGGCACGAGCAGCAGCAGGTACCACTGGTGGGCGCCGCCCCCGCCGGCCAGCGCCACCACGGCGGCGAGCATGCACCAGGCGAGCACGTCCCCAATCGCGGCGCAGGCGAGCGCCAGCCCGCCGACCGGGGTGTGCTGCATCTTCCGGTCCGTGAGAATGCGGGCCAGCACCGGAAAGGCGGTCACCGACATCGCGGTACCCATGAAGAGCACGAAACCCAGCCGGTGATCCGGGGCGTTCTCCTCGACCAGCAGCAGGGCGAGCAGGGCGCCGAGTCCGAACGGCAGGAGAATGGAGGACAGCGACACGGTGGCCGCCAGTCGACCGGTGCCGCGCAGAATTTTCCCGTCCAGTTCCAGGCCCACGATGAACATGAATACGGCCATGCCCACGTCGGCGAGTGCGGTGAGCATCGGCCGTATATCGGTCGGGAAGAGGAAATCGGATGCCCGGTGGCCCAGTAAAGTGGGCCCGAGCATGATGCCCGCGAGTACCTCCCCGATGACCGCGGGTTGGGAGAATCGTCGGGCCGCCGCGCCCAGGAGCTGCGCCAGGACGAGTATGAGGGCCAGGTCGGAGAAGAGCGCGAACAGTTGGTTCGTGGTCACCGGTCCCTGCCTTCTTGTCGTATCGCGGGCGCTGCCCGGAATTCGATGAGGTGCCGCCGACGTGCCCCGCCATGCTTCGTTGTATAGATGCTCCTTGTCAACGGTGATTTCCTGGGCCGTGTTGCCTTGGATAAGAGACCGGAAATGCCCTTGACGCGGAATGCGTCGGCGGAGTCGGAAAAAGGGGCGAATCCGGTGATCGCGGAATAATGCCGGTGACCGGTCCGGCCGGTGTCAGCGCCCCGCCGCCCCCTGCCCGTACTTTTCCGGCCGCCGAGTCCGCCCGGGCACCGGCGCGGGACGGTGAGCCGGTGGCTGGCCGGAAGTCGTCTCCAGTGGATCAAGGGCCTCTAAGCTCGGAGACGTCTGGCGAGCCAGGCGACGGATTCTCGGCGATCTCGATGAAGGGGCCTGAACTGCGGTGGAGGACAAGCGCGTTGTCGTCGTGACCGGTGGGGGCTCGGGCATCGGACAGGCCACGGCCCGGCTGCTGAGCGAGGCGGGTCACCACGTGGTCGTCTCCGGCCGGCGGCCCGAACCCCTGGAGCGCCTCGCGCGGGAGACGGGCGCGCTGGCGCATCCGTCCGACGCCGGGGACCCCGACGCCGCCGAGGGGCTCGTCCAGGCCGCCCTGGCCGCGTACGGACGGCTCGACGGAGTGGTGCTGAACGCCGGCATCGGACGCGGCGGAGCCGTCGGCGACATGTCGCTGCGGGACTGGGACGAGGTGATGCGCACCAACCTGACCGGTCCGCTGCTCCTGCTCCGCGCCGCCATCCCGCACCTGCTGGAGTCCAGGGGCTCGGTGGTCGCCGTCGCCTCGGTGTCCGCGCTGCGCAACGGCACCAGCAACGCCCCGTACGCCACCTCCAAGGCGGCCCTGCTCCAGCTGTGCCGCTCCGTCGCCGTCGACTACGGGCGGCAGGGCGTGCGCGCCAACATCGTGTGCCCCGGCTGGGTGCGCACCGAGATGGCCGACCGGCGCATGGCGCGCTTCGCCGAGGAGGCACAGCTGCCCGGCGGCGGGACGGAGGCCGCCTACGAGGAGGCGACCCGCCTGCTGCCCCAGGGCCGCCCGGGCGAGCCGCGCGAGATCGCCGAGGCGATCAGCTGGTTGCTGTCCCCGGCGGCGTCGTACGTCAACGGGGCCGTGCTCACCGTCGACGGCGGCGCCACCGCCCTCGACCCCGGGACCCTCGCCTTCGACTACCACATCGCGCCCCGCGACGGCGGGACCGGCGCCGGCGCTCCCCGCTGACCAGGCCTCAGCGCGGCCGGGCCGGCGACGTCCGGTCGGGGCCAGGGAGCACGCCGGACATGGCGGGCCACATCCGGGCGATCCCCAGCAGTGTCTCGGGACTGCCGTGCGTCACCCCGGGCAGCGGGTGCGGGTCGGCCGGCGGCACACCGGCGAGGACGGCCCGCCGGGCCTCGTCCACGGCACCGGCGAGCGCGGCGGCCGCCAGCCGGTCCTCGCGCACCCCCGCCTGCCGGGCGTACCGGCGCGCCCTCTCGTAGGCGTCCGGCCGCACGTACTGCTGGAGGGTCAGCAGGGCGTCGTACGTCTCGATGGTCTGCCGGTGTGCCTGCAGCGCCAGCGGATGGCGTGGCTGGAGCAGCTCCAGGAGCCGGGTCCGCCGGGGCCGGGCGAGGGCCACATGGGGCACCGCCGTCACCAGGTCGCGCCACAGCGGCCACAGCCGCCAGATGGTCCGCAGCGCGTCGGCCGACCGGGCGAGGGCGCTCGCGGTGGGGACCAGCAGGGACGCCGCCCGCAGGAAGCCGTGCACGCTCATGATCACGGACAGGTAGGGCAGCAGCCGCGGGGCGGGGTCGTAGAGGTGGAACAGATAACCCGACCAGAAGACGAGCGCGAGCACGCTGCCCGCCGCGAACAACCGCAGTGACCAGACGAGGTCGCGTTCCGTCGTGCGCAGGCTGTACGCCCAGCAGACCACCACGGCGACGGCGTCACCGGCGAGGTGGGAGCCGATGAGGATCAGCCAGTAGGCGGACGACGCGGACGCGGGCCGCTGCGCGGACGCCGTCCCTCCGCCCGCCTGGTCCACCTGCAGCAGGTCCAGGACGGGCAGCGAGACCAGGGCCGCCGTCATCACGACCGCCACGTACCCGCGCAGTCGCGGGGTGCGGCTGGAGTCGATCACGAAGAGGAGGACCAGTCCCGCGCTCAGGACGCCGATCAGGTTGCGGGCCAGCGACACCGAGTGGACGTCGATCCCGGCGGACGCGAGCCGGCCGACGATCCGGGGCTGGAAGAGGGTGATGGCGGTGGTCGCGGCCAGCACGGTGAGCCAGAGCCCTCGCAGGTGGGGATGGCGCAACGCGGACCGGGCCCGCCAGACCAGGGCGAACCACAGGGCGAGCACGCTGGCGAACCCGACGTGCGCCGCCAGCTCACTCACCGGCGTCCGCCGTCACCCCGAGGAACGCGCCGAGCCGTCCCAGCGGCCCGGCCACCCGGCCGGTCGTCCCGGCGCTCTGGATCAGGGTGGCGATCATCTCGGCTTCTTGTTCCTCGGTGTTCGTGTAACTCGTCCTGGCCATCAGCCGTCCGACGAGGTGGGGCTGAAGGCCGGTCAGCAGGTCACCGGCCGGCTGCTCGCCGTCCTCCACCAGGCTCCGATGGTGATCGCACAGCACATGACCGATCTCGTGGAGGATGATGTGCTCGCGGTGCAGCGGGGCGGTCCGGGCCTCGTAGAAGACGTAGTCGGCGTTGGCCGTGCCCAGCCACAGACCGCATGCCCCGGTGGCCGCGGCCTCCTCGGGCAGCTCCCTCAGCACGAGCGGACGGCCCCTGAGCTCCTCCACCCGCTCCCGGACGGCGTCCAGGGACAGCGACCGCTGAACCCCGAGATCGCGCAGAATCCTGGCGCATCGGCGCCGTAGCGCTGCGTACTCGCCCGTTCTCCTCACCTGCCGTGTCACCCCGTTCGGGCGAGAAAGCACTTCCCGCTCCAGCGGACAAGCCGTGGGTCACACCTAAGCAGGTCGCCCGCCCCCTTGCACACGCCTGCCCGGTCTTTCGGTCGCCCTTTGGCGGAAAACCTCCTCCCGCGCGCGGGCCGCCGAACCGGCGGCGGACGCCGGCTCCCACTCGCCGAAGCCGACGTCCCGGCCGACCGGCTCCCAGGCCCGCAGTCCGGCGCGGACGCGGTGCGGACGCGGTCCGGGTGGCCCTTGAGCGCGGGCCCGCAGCTGCCAGGTCCGGGGGCGCGGGGCCGCCCGGTGTGGCGGCCGGGACCCGCGGCGCGGCCGGACGTGCGCGGCCGGTGAGGTGCCCGCCCGGAGACCGCTGCCCGGCCGGCAACCGCCGCGGGGAAACCGGGGACAGGGTCTTCCGCGGAGCGCCTACCCTTGAGGAATGACCAGCAGCAGCGACCGGAGCCCGGCAGTGGACGTTCCCACCCCCAAGAGTTACGAGATCCGCACCTACGGGTGCCAGATGAACGTCCACGACTCCGAGCGGTTGGCCGGGCTGCTTGAGGAGGCCGGATACGTGCGGGCCCCCGAGGGCTCGGACGGCGACGCGGACGTCGTCGTCTTCAACACCTGCGCGGTCCGCGAGAACGCCGACAACCGCCTCTACGGCAACCTCGGCCGGCTCGCCTCGAAGAAGGCCGGCCGTCCCGGCATGCAGATCGCGGTCGGTGGCTGTCTCGCGCAGAAGGACCGCGACACCATCGTGAAGAAGGCGCCCTGGGTGGACGTCGTCTTCGGCACGCACAACATCGGCAAGCTGCCCGTGCTGCTGGAGCGCGCCCGCGTCCAGGAGGAGGCGCAGGTCGAGATCGCCGAGTCCCTGGAGGCCTTCCCCTCCACGCTGCCGACCCGGCGCGAGAGCGCGTACGCGGCCTGGGTGTCGATCTCCGTCGGCTGCAACAACACCTGCACCTTCTGCATCGTCCCGGCCCTGCGCGGCAAGGAGAAGGACCGCCGCCCCGGCGACATCCTCGCCGAGATCGAGGCCCTGGTCGGCGAGGGCGTCTCCGAGATCACCCTGCTCGGCCAGAACGTCAACGCCTACGGCTCCGACATCGGCGACCGCGAGGCCTTCAGCAAGCTGCTGCGCGCCTGCGGGAACATCGAGGGACTGGAGCGGGTCCGCTTCACCTCCCCGCACCCCCGCGACTTCACCGACGACGTGATCACCGCGATGGCCGAGACGCCCAACGTGATGCCCCAGCTGCACATGCCGCTGCAGTCCGGCTCCGACACCGTCCTGAAGGCGATGCGCCGGTCGTACCGGCAGGACCGTTACCTCGGGATCATCGAGAAGGTGCGGGCCGCCATCCCGCACGCCGCGATCACCACGGACATCATCGTGGGCTTCCCGGGCGAGACCGAGGAGGACTTCGAGCAGACCCTGCACGTCGTCCGCGAGGCCCGCTTCACGCAGGCCTTCACCTTCCAGTACTCCAAGCGCCCCGGCACCCCGGCCGCGACCATGGAGAACCAGATCCCCAAGGAGGTCGTCCAGGCGCGCTACGAGCGGCTGGTCGCCCTCCAGGAGGAGATCTCCTGGGAGGAGAACAAGAAGCAGGTCGGCCGCACGCTGGAGCTGATGGTCGCCGAGGGCGAGGGCCGCAAGGACGGCGCCACCCACCGCCTCTCCGGCCGCGCCCCCGACAACCGCCTGGTCCACTTCACCAAGCCGGACCAGGAGGTGCGCCCCGGTGACGTGGTCACGGTCGAGGTGACGTACGCCGCCCCGCACCACCTCCTCGCCGAGGGCCCCGTCCTCGACGTGCGCCGCACGCGCGCGGGCGACGCCTGGGAGAAGCGCACCGCCGAGGCGGCTGCCAAGCCGGCCGGCGTCATGCTCGGCCTGCCGAAGATCGGCGTCCCGGCCCCGATGCCGGCGGTGGCGAGCGCCTGCGGCTGCGACTGAGGTCCTCGCGCCCCGCGGACGGGAAGGGCGCCGCGAGTCGCGGTGCGGTGCCGCGGTGCGGTGCGGTGTCGCCGTGCGGTGCGGTGTGGTGTCGCGTCACCGGAGCGGGTACCGGGACGGCCCGGCCGCGGGATGTGCCGGGGCGCGATCAGACCGTACGGACGTCGATGGCCAGGCCGTGCGGACGATCGACTGACGGACGTACCGACCGAGGCATGGGCCGAGGGCCGCCCGTGGCGGGTTACCCTGCCGATCATGCTTGTCGCCTCCGCCGTATGCCCCTGCCCGCCTCTGCTCGTACCCGAGGTCGCCGCCGGTGCCGCACCGGAACTGGACGCCGCGCGCGCGGCGTGCACGGACGCGCTCGGTGTGCTCGCCGCCGCCCGCCCCGACCTGCTGGTGGTCGTCGGCACCGCCGAGCAGGGCCGGCTCGGCGTGTTCCCGCAGGGCAGCCCGGGCACTTTCCGCGGCTTCGGCGTCGACCTGGACGTCCGTCTGGGGCCCGCCGCCCACCCGGTTCCTGAGCGCGAGCTGCCGGCCTCGCTGGCCGTCGGGGCCTGGCTGCTGGAGCGGACCGGCTGGGCCGGCGCCCCGATCGAGGGACTCGGCGTCGCGGACACGCTGGAGCCGGAGCAGTGCGCCGGGACCGGGCGGGAACTGGCCGGCCGGGCCGGACGCGTGGCTCTGCTGGTGATGGGGGACGGCAGCGCCTGCCGCACCCTGAAGGCACCGGGTTACCTGGACGAGCGGGCGGCGCCCTTCGACGCCGAGGCCGCGCGGGCGCTCGGAGCGGCGGACACGGCGGCCCTGCGGGCCCTGGACCCCGTACTGGCCCGCGAACTGAAGGCGTCCGGTCGCGCGCCCTGGCAGATCCTGGCCGGCGCGGCCGGGGACGAGCCCCTCACGGGCAGCCTGCTGTACGAGGACGCGCCGTACGGCGTGGGCTACCTGGTCGCGACCTGGTCCTGAGCCCTGCGCCCGGCTTCCGGTACGGCCGCCGCAGCCCCCCTGGAGGTCACGGCAGCCCCTGGAGGTTACGGGACACCCCGCGCGCGCGTCACGAGGACAGCCCGCGCCCGGGTCACTGAGGACGGCGAGCGCGCGTGAACACCAGGACGGCCGCCGGCCTCTCGGAAGCCGGCGGCGAACCCTTGACTTGACGGAGCCGGGCCGGGCCCGACTCACGAAGCCGGCGGCGGGCCCTCCGGAGGGGCCGGGCGGGTCGAGGTCGTGGGGTCGTGGGGCGCCGCTCCGGGGCCGCTCTTGTGCGCGAGGCGGTCCATCGCCTCCTTGGCCTTGCCCGTGCCCGCCTGGATCTTGTCGCTGTACTTGTGCTTGGTCCGGTCGTCGACGGCCTTCGCGGCCTTGTCGAGCCCGTGCTGGACCTTGTCCCCGTGCTGCCGCGCGAGGTCCGACACCTTGTCCTTGGCCGGTCCGAGCTTGGCCTTCACGTTGTCCATCAGACCCATGGTCCACCTTCCCTCACGGGGCAGTCATCTGCGGGCGCCCTCGCCGGTCTCGCTGTCGGCGGCCTCGTCGGCGGACTGCTGCCGGGGGATCCCGGCACCCTCGGACGCGTCGTCCGTACCGGACTCCGGCGGCACGGCCCCGTTCCCGGGCTCGGCCCCGGACGCGTCCTCCGCCTCCGCCGACCCGGCCCGTGCCGTCGCCGCCTCCGCCGCCTCGTCCTGCTCCGCCTCGGCTCCGGCCTGCTCCGCTTCGGAGCCGGCCGCCGCGGCCGACGCCTCCGGAGCCGCCTTCGACCTGCCGAGAAGCCGTGCAATTACACCCATATCCACTCCATACGGTACTCGTGCGGGCGAATTCCCGCGTCGCCCGGTGCGTACGGTTGCGCCGCCCGGGTCACCGCCTCCGGCACCCCGGCGGGCGGCACCTCGCCACGGGCAACGACCCGGGAAGCGCACCGTCACGTAGCTCGTTCGAGACCTCGCCAGGAGGTTTGCGAGACTGGTGCGGTGAGCAGTGCACCCCCCGCCCCCCGCGTCATCGCCGTCGTCGGACCCACCGCGGCCGGAAAGTCCGATCTCGGCGTCTTCCTGGCCCAGCAGCTAGGCGGTGAGGTCGTCAACGCCGACTCCATGCAGCTGTACCGAGGGATGGACATCGGTACCGCCAAGCTGACGCCCGAGGAGCGCGACGGCGTCCCGCACCACCTGCTGGACATCTGGGACGTGACGGTCACCGCCTCGGTCGCCGAGTACCAGAAGCTCGCCCGCGCGCGGATCGACGCCCTGCTCGCCGAGGGCCGCTGGCCGATCCTGGTCGGCGGCTCCGGGCTGTACGTCCGCGGTGCCGTCGACAACCTGGAGTTCCCCGGCACCGACCCGGAGGTCCGGGCCCGGCTGGAGGAGGAGCTGGCGCTGCGCGGCTCCGGCGCGCTGCACGCCCGGCTGGCCGCCGCCGACCCCGAGGCCGCCCGCGCCATCCTGCCGAGCAACGGCCGCCGCATCGTCCGCGCCCTCGAAGTGATCGAGATCACCGGCCAGCCCTTCACGGCCAACCTGCCCGGCCACGACTCCGTCTACGACACCGTCCAGATCGGCGTCGACGTGGCCCGGCCGGAACTTGACGAGCGGATCGCGCGGCGCGTCGACCGCATGTGGGACGCGGGCCTCGTGGAGGAGGTGCGTGCGCTGGAGGCGCAGGGGCTGCGCGAGGGGCGCACGGCGTCGCGCGCGCTCGGCTACCAGCAGGTCCTCGCGGCGCTCGCCGGGGCGTGCAGCGAAGCGGAAGCGCGGGCCGAGACCGTCCGTGCCACCAAGCGCTTCGCGCGCCGCCAGGATTCATGGTTCAGGCGCGATCCCCGGGTGCACTGGTTGAGTGGGGCCGCCGCGGACCGGGGGGAACTTCCGCAGCAGGCCCTGACGTTGGTCGAACGACCGGTCACAGCCTGATCACGTCATGGCATCGGGATGCGCCGCCGGTCATCGCGGCCTTCGGCGCCGTGCCATCATCGAGCTTCGATCGACCAAGTGGAGCCTAGTTGGGAGGGCGCGTGGCGATGGAGGCCAGCCCTCGCGACACCGCACAAAGTGCCGAGCACCTCACCACTGAGGGTGACGAACCGGACCGCGGCGAGCCCCGCTCCGGCGAGGACCGCCCGCGGGTGAACGGTCTGCCCGACGGCGCTCCGCACGGCTACGGCCCGAACGGCGACCACAGCCTGATCGGCCGTCCCCCGACCGGCGAGGGTCCACCCGAGGACCGCTTGTCGGATGATCGCCTGATCGGCGACTCGCTGTCCGTCGACTCCCTGCCCGAAGCGTCCGGCCTGCCCGGCCTGCCCGGCCCATCCATCCCGTCCGGCCCGGCCCCCCTCTCCATCGCGTCCGGCCTGCCGGAGGACCGCCTCGCCGACGACGGCCCCGACGACACCGTGGGCGGTGTGACCGACGACGGGCCGGAGCCGGAGGAGATGTACCCGGGCGGCCCCGAGGTCGAGGTGGAGCTGCGCCCGCAGCGCCGGCTGCGCATCTGGCAGCTCGCCCCCATCGTCGGCCTCGCCGCCGTCGGCTCCCTGATGTTCGCCTTCCCGCTCGCCTTCGACTTCGGCGACAGCGGCGCGGTCATCGCCATGCTCGGCCTGCTGATCTGCTCCTGCGCGGCGGGCTGGGGCATGATGGCCGCCCGCCGGGTGGGCTACACCTGGCCCGGCCTGCCCCCGCGCGGCTCCGGCCGCCGCCCCGACTGGCGGGTCGTCCTCGCCTACGTCCTGCTGGTCGCCCTGGTGGCCGTGCTGGCGGTGTGGCGCGTGGCCCGGCTCCGCTAGACCCCGCCGGGCGGGTCCCGTCGTACCCACCCCGCAGCCGGGAGGGGTCCTGTCGTACCCAACCCGTACGATCGAGGAATGAGCACAAGGATCGCCTTCCTCAAGGGGCACGGCACCGAGAACGACTTCGTGATCGTCCCGGACCCCGAGAACGCCATCGACCTCTCCCCGGCCGCCGTCGCCGCCCTGTGCGACCGCCGGGCGGGCATCGGAGGCGACGGCGTGCTGCACGTCGTGCGGTCCGCGGCACACCCGGAGGCCCGCGACATGGCCGCCGAAGCCGAATGGTTCATGGACTACCGCAACGGGGACGGCTCGATCGCCGAGATGTGCGGCAACGGCGTCCGTGTGTTCGCGCGCTACCTCCAGCACGCCGGACATGTGGCCGAAGGTGACCTCACGATCGCTACGCGCGCGGGCGTACGGACCGTCCACCTCGCCAAGGACGGCGATGTCACCGTCGGCATGGGCCGCGCCCGCCTGCCCGAGGGCGAGGTCACCGTGACCGTCGGCGAGCGCAGCTGGCCCGCGCGCAACGTGAACATGGGCAACCCGCACGCGGTTGCCTTCGTCGCCGACCTCGCGCACGCGGGCGGCCTGCACACCGCCCCGCCGGTCGGCCCGGCGGCCGCCTACCCGGACGGGGTGAACGTCGAGTTCGTCGTGGACCGCGGCCCCCGCCACGTCGCCATGCGCGTGCACGAGCGCGGCTCCGGCGAGACGCGGTCCTGCGGCACGGGCGCGTGCGCCGTCGCCGTGGCCGCCGCCCGGCGCGACGGCGCCGACCCGGCCGTCACCGGCACCCCGGCGACGTACACCGTCGACCTGCCCGGCGGGCGCCTCGTCATCACCGAGCGGCCCGACGGCGAGATCGAGATGACCGGGCCCGCCGTGATCGTCGCCGAGGGTGAGATCGACGCCGACTGGCTCGCCCGCGCGCTCGGCTGAATCGAAAATCTAAACCTCGATTCCATCGCTCGAATGGGTGATCCGTTTCACGCTCGGCGAGAGGCGGTCGGTCGTGCGTGGTGGGCTCGGTAGCATCAAGCACCGGCACGGACGGGGGAACGTCGCCATTCCCTGAGCCGCGTATGCCCTGGGGCTCCGTCCGCCGGTCCACGAGCCGGAGGTGCCCATGAGTGCGGAGGCCACGAACCCTGCGACCGCTGGCCCGGTAGCGCCCGCAGCGCCACAAGCGCTCACAGCGTCCGTGGCGCCCGCGGCGGCGCGCAGGAAGTCCCGGCCCCGGATCGACCTGCGCCGGCTGGGCCGGGCCGCGCTGCTCGGCCCCGCCGGCCGCGACAGGCTGCCCGACGCCATCGGCCACGTCGTGGAGGCGCACCGGGCCCACCATCCCGACGCCGACCTCGACCCCCTGCGCCGCGCCTACGTCCTGGCGGAGTCCTCGCACCGCGGACAGATGCGCAAGAGCGGCGAGCCGTACATCACGCACCCGCTCGCCGTCACCCTGATCCTCGCCGAACTGGGCGCCGAGACCACGACGCTGACGGCCTCCCTGCTGCACGACACCGTCGAGGACACCGAGGTGACGCTGGATCAGGTGCGGGAACAGTTCGGCGAGGAGGTTCGTTATCTGGTCGACGGCGTCACGAAACTGGAGAAGGTCGACTACGGAGCCGCCGCCGAGCCGGAGACCTTCCGCAAAATGCTCGTCGCCACGGGCAACGACGTGCGCGTGATGTCGATCAAACTCGCCGACCGCCTGCACAACATGCGCACCCTCGGCGTGATGCGCCCCGAGAAACAGGCGCGGATCGCCAAGGTGACCCGTGACGTCCTCATCCCGCTCGCCGAACGCCTCGGCGTACAGGCCCTGAAGACCGAGCTGGAGGACCTGGTCTTCGCCATCCTCCACCCCGAGGAGTACGAGCACACGAGAGAACTCATCGCGGAGAACGCCGCCCGCCCCGGCGACCCCCTCGCCGAGGTCGCCGAGGAGATGCGCGGGGTGCTGCGCGAGTCCGGCATCCCCGCCGAAGTCCTCATCCGTCCCCGGCACTTCGTCTCCGTGCACCGCGTGGCCCGCAAACGCGGACAGCTGCGCGGCTCCGACTTCGGCCGCCTGCTGGTGCTGGTGAACGAGGACGCGGACTGTTACGGCGTGCTGGGCGAACTGCACACCTGTATGACGCCGGTGGTCTCGGAGTTCAAGGACTTCATCGCCGTACCCAAGTTCAACCTCTACCAGTCCCTGCACACCGCCGTCGCCCGCTCCGACGGCCAGGTCGTCGAAGTCCTCATCCGCACCCACCAGATGCACAAGGTCGCCGAGGCCGGTGTCGTCGCCCTCGGGAACCCCTACGCCCCCGCTTCCGACGCTCCCGCCCCCGACCCGGCCACGGCAGCCCCCGCCACGGCAGCCCCCGCCATGGCCGGCCCGGCCACCTCCGACGCCGCGGCCGACGGCGAGCGCGCCGACCCCACCCGTCCGGGCTGGCTCTCCCGTCTCCTCGACTGGCAGCAGGCCGCCCCCGACCCCGACACCTTCTGGTCCACCCTGCGCGAGGACCTCGCCCAGGACCGCGAGATCACCGTCTTCCGTCCCGACGGCGGCACCCTCGGCCTGCCCGAGGGCGCCACCTGCGTGGACGCGGCCTACGCCCAGTACGGCGAGGACGCCCACGCCTGCATCGGCGCCCGTGTCAACGGACGGCTGGCCACCCTCAGCACGGTCCTGCGCGACGGTGACACCGTGCAGCTCCTCATGGGCCAGGACCCGGCCTCCGAGCCCTCACGAGAGTGGCTGGAGCACGCCCACACCCCGGCCGCCCGCATCGCCATCCAGCGCTGGCTGGCGGCCCACCCCGGCGGCGGCACCGGCACCACCGAGCCGGGCACCCCCGCCGACGCCGTCCCCCCGGCTCCCGCCCGGGACGGTGAAGCCGCCCCGGACGAGCCCGTGGCCGCCCCCGCCGCCTCGTCCGCGCGCCCGCCGGACGGCGCCCCCGCCCCGTACCCCCGGCGCGCCGACGTCCTCGCGGACCGGCCCGGCGTCGCCGCACGCCTCGCCGGGTGCTGTACGCCCGTACCGCCCGACGAGATCACCGGCTTCGCGGTGCGCGGGGGAGTGGTGACCGTGCACCGCGCGGAGTGCGCCGCGGTGGCGCACATGAAGAGCAAGGGGCGCGCGGAGATCGGAGTGCGCTGGGGGGACACCACCGCCTGCCGGGTCACCCTGGTCGCTGAATCGTTCGGCCGCCCCCACCTCCTCGCCGACCTCACCGAGGCGATCGCCCTCCAGGGCGCCGAGATCGTCTCCGCCACCGTCGAACCGCCCAGCCAGCAGCGGGTCCGCCACACCTACACCCTCCAGCTCCCCGACGCGGCCCACCTCCCGGTCCTGATGCGCGCCATGCGGGACGTACCCGGGGTGTACGACGTGAGCCGCGCCCAGCACCAGGCACCACCGGCCTCCTGACGACGGCGTCCGGCTACCCGTTCGGGTGGGCCGGGCGCGCGTCGCCGCCGCCGGGCGGGCACGCACTGGTAGCGGTGGTCCATGCTGCTCACCCCCCGCCCCCGGACCCAGCCCCCGCTCTCCCGGCGCCGGAGCCTGCGCATCCTCTCCCGGCGCCGGAGCCTGCGCACCCTCTCCCGGCACCGGAAGGCGGCCCTGCTCGCCTCCGCGGTCTCCGTCTGCCTCGTCGCCGCCGCGGCCCCGGCCGAACCGCTAGGCGTCGGCGACCGGCTCTACCCGTACCTGGGCAACCCCGGTTACGACGTCGCCTCGTACGACATCTCCCTCACCTACCCCGGCATCAACGACCAGCCGCTCCAGGCCGTCACCACCATCGACGCCTGGACCACCGGCGACCTGGAGCGGCTCAACCTCGACTTCGCGCACGGCACCGTCCGGTCGGTCGAGGTCGACGGACGTCCCGCACGCTTCACCAGCACCGGCGAGGACCTGGTCGTCACCCCCGAGCACCCCCTGAGCGAGCGCAGCTGGACCCGGATCACCGTGCGGCACACCAGCGACCCCGTCTACGGCGAGGACCAGCAGGGCGGCTGGGTGCGCACCTCCGACGGCCTCGCCATGGCGAACCAGGCCGACGCCGCCCATCTGGTGTTCCCGTGCAACGACCACCCGTCCGACAAGGCGATGTTCACCTTCCGGATCACCGCGCCGAACGGCTACACGGCCGTGGCCAACGGCCTGCCCGCCGGCGCCGACCGGGTCGGCCGCACCACCACCTGGACCTACCGCACCCAGCACCCCATGGCCACCGAACTCGCCCAGGTGTCCATCGGCCGTTCCGCCGTGGTGCACCGCGAGGGCCCGCACGGGCTGCCCCTGCGCGACGTCGTGCCCGCCGGCGACCGCCGGACCCTCGAACCGTGGCTCGCGAAGACACCCGGCCAGATCGCCTGGATGGAGAGCAAGCTCGGCCACTACCCGTTCGAGACCTACGGTGTGCTCATGGCAGAGGCCGACACCGGCTTCGAGCTGGAGACCCAGACCCTCTCGCTCTTCGAGAAGAACCTGTTCACCGAGCCCGCCTACCCGAAGTGGTACATCGAGTCGGTCATGGTGCACGAGCTGTCCCACCAGTGGTTCGGGGACAGCGTCAGCCCCCGCAGCTGGTCCGACGTCTGGCTGAACGAGGGCCACGCCACCTGGTACGAGGAGCTGTACGCCGAGGAGACGGCGCACCGGCCCATGGAGGAGCGGATGAAGACCGCCTACGGCGCCTCCGACCGCTGGCGCGAGGCCGGCGGCCCGCCCGCCCGGCCCAAGCCGCCCGTGCCCGGCCAGAAGATCAGCATCTTCCGGCCCAACATCTACGACGGCGCCGCCCTCGTGCTCTACGCCCTGCGGCAGGAGATCGGCGGCCCCGCCTTCGAGCGGCTGGAGCGGATCTGGGTCCAGGAACACCGCGACACCACCGCCACCACCGGCGACTTCGTCCGCCTGGCCTCGGCCGTCGCCGGCCGCGACCTCAGGGGCTTCCTCACGCCCTGGCTGTACGGCGAGAAGACCCCGCCGATGCCCGGCCACCCGGACTGGAAGCCGGCGCCCGCGCCCAAGGCAGCCCCGTTCCGCACGCGGCGATAACCCGGTGACGAGACGGGCCGTACCGTGCGACCATCTACGGGTCGGGACGCGCAGGGGAGACGGGAATCTCCCGGGGTACTCGTACGTTGAACACCACGAGCGGCCCGGACGACCGACCGTCGTGCCGGCGCCGCAACGGCAGTCCCATCGACGTATCTCATCGACGTAAGGATCCAATGACCTCCTCTTCTTCCCCTTCCCAGGACACCAAGCGCCTCGCGCACGCCTATCCCGAGGGTCTTCGGGCCGATGCCCTGATGGAAGAGGACGTCGCCTGGAGCCACGAGATCGACGGCGAGCGGGACGGCGACCAGTTCGACCGCTCCGAGCGGGCGGCCCTGCGCCGCGTGGTGGGCCTCTCCACCGAGCTGGAGGACGTCACCGAGGTCGAGTACCGCCAGCTCCGCCTGGAGCGGGTCGTGCTCGTCGGTGTGTGGACCACCGGCACCGCGCAGGACGCCGACAACTCCCTCGCGGAGCTGGCCGCCCTCGCGGAGACCGCGGGCGCGGTCGTGCTCGACGGCGTGATCCAGCGCCGCGACAAGCCCGACGCGGCCACCTACATCGGCTCCGGCAAGGCCGCGGAGCTGCGTGACGTCGTCCTCGAAACGGGCGCGGACACCGTCATCTGCGACGGTGAGCTCAGCCCCGGCCAGCTGATCCAGCTGGAGGACGTGGTCAAGGTCAAGGTCATCGACCGTACGGCCCTGATCCTGGACATCTTCGCCCAGCACGCCAAGTCCCGCGAGGGCAAGGCGCAGGTCGCGCTCGCGCAGATGCAGTACATGCTGCCGCGGCTGCGCGGCTGGGGTCAGTCGCTGTCCCGGCAGATGGGTGGCGGTCGCGGCGGCCTCGCCACGCGTGGCCCCGGTGAGACCAAGATCGAGACGGACCGGCGCCGGATCCGCGAGAAGATGGCGAAGATGCGCCGGGAGATCGCGGACATGAAGACCGGCCGCGAGATCAAGCGCCAGGAGCGCCGACGCAACAAGGTGCCGTCCGTCGCCATCGCGGGCTACACCAACGCCGGCAAGTCCTCCCTGCTCAACCGCCTCACGGGCGCCGGCGTCCTGGTCGAGAACGCCCTGTTCGCGACCCTGGACCCGACCGTCCGCCGGGCGGAGACCCCGAGCGGCCGGCTGTACACGCTGGCGGACACCGTCGGCTTCGTCCGGCACCTGCCGCACCACCTGGTCGAGGCGTTCCGCTCCACCATGGAGGAGGTCGGTGACTCCGACCTGATCCTGCACGTGGTGGACGGCTCGCACCCCAACCCGGAGGAGCAGCTCGCCGCCGTACGCGAGGTGATCCGGGACGTCGGCGCCACCGACGTGCCCGAGATCGTCGTGATCAACAAGGCGGACGCGGCCGACCCGCTGGTCCTCCAGCGGCTGCTGCGGGTCGAGAAGCGCTCGATCGCCGTCTCGGCACGCACCGGCCGGGGTCTGGGGGAACTGCTCGCCCTGATCGACAACGAGCTGCCCCGTCCCGCGGTCGAGATCGAGGCACTCGTGCCCTACACCCACGGCAAGCTCGTCGCCCGCTGTCACACCGAGGGCGAGGTGATCTCCGAGGAGCACACCGCGGAGGGCACCCTGCTCAAGGTCCGGGTGCACGAGGAGCTGGCGGCGGACCTGGCGCCCTACGCACCGGTCTCCGCGGCCTGAACCGCCCGCGCACGGAGGCCCGTCACCCCGGTGGGGTGGCGGGCCTCCGTCATGCTCACCGCGTCAGGCGGACCGCCTCACCGCCGGTCACCGCCCGGCGAACTGCTTGCTCACCGACTCGTACACACCCTTGGCCACCGCACCCAGCCGGGGACCGGCCAGCCAGCCCGCGCTCACCGGGCCGATGGACGTGTTGGACACCAGCGCGGGCTTGCCGTCCGCACCCGTCTCCACCCAGCCGCCACCGGAGGAACCACCGGTCATCGTGCAGCCGATCCGGTACATCGTCGGGTCGGAGTGCTCGATGGAGAGCCGGCCCGGCTTGTCCTGGCACTGGTACATCAGCTGGCCGTCGTACGGCGCCGCCGCCGGGTAACCGGACGCCGTGATGCTCTGGACCTGCGACACGGCCGGCGCGTCGAAGTTCACCGGCAGCGCCCCGCCGACGGTCTCCTCCAGCGACCTGCCGCCGCCGCCCTGCTCCGGTGTCACATGGATGACGGCGAAGTCGTACGAGGCACCGTTGCCGCCCGTCTGACCGCCCTGGCTGATCCACTGCTGCGAGGTCTTCGCCGCGTCGGCCCACCACACGCCGTACGGGGCGACCTCGGACCGGCTGGCGTTCTGCAGCGCCGCCGCCGACTTGCCCTGGTTGTTGTACGACGGCACGAACGCGAGGTTCCGGTACCAGCCGCCCTTCTTGCCGGCGTGCACACAGTGACCCGCCGTCCACACGAGGTTGGACTTGCCCGGGTGCGCCGGGTCCGTCACGACCGTCGCCGAACAGACCATGGTGCCCTCGGGGGCGTCGAAGAGCAGCTTGCCCGAGGTGGCCGCACTGCCGTGGTACGGCGGCGCGACCGCCTGCGCCTTCACCGGCTGCGGCGTCGGGTCCGTCACGCCCTGGTCACCGGAGATGTCGTTGTCGTCGACGCCCTGGTCCGGGTCGTCGGCGTGACGCATCCGGTCCGGGTCCCACAGACCCTTGATGATCGGGTTGATGAAGTCGTTGGCCTCGCGCAGCCAGTCCTGCCTGTTCCAGTTCTTCCAGGCGCCGTTCTTCCACTTGTCGACGTCGAACCCGTGGTCCTTGAGCCTCTTCTTGAGGTCGTCCGGGATCGTGATCTTTCCGTCTCCGGTGCCGGACGCGGTCGCGGTGGAGGCCGGCTTGCCGTCGGCGTTGTCGTCACCGTCACCGTTGCACGCGGTGGCGGTCAGCGCCAGCGCCGACACGAGGGCGACCGCCGTCAGCGAGGTGGAGGTGCGGCGACCGCCCCTCCCTCGCCGAGCGGTGAACGACGGCCGTATGGATCGCATGTTCTTGACTCCCCTTGCTGTGAAAGGAACTCGGCGCTTCGGCCCCGACACCGGCGGCGAACTCATGGAAGGTTCATGCCGGTCTCACGACCTTCTGGGAACGGCAACACACACTATGCCGTCGCCGTGGGGGAGTTCCGACGGGAGGGCAACGGTTCCGTCACAGGGCGCCTGAACCGGGCCGCCCTCGCGGACGGGCGCGGTGGTCCTGCCGGTGTCCGAGGCGGGGTGCCGGCGTCCTGGGCGGGGGTGCCGGGCCCACCGGACAACTGCGGTGCCGGCGCAGACCGGTTGTGCATCCCGTGCGCCCGCCGGTGCCGCCGGCTCCCCGGTGGTTCTGGCCGTCGGCGGCGCGCTTCTGGCCGACGGCCGCCCGCTCCTGGGCGTCGGCCGTGCGGTGGAGCTCTCCGGTGGAACGGTGGGGCGCGTCCCCCGCCCCAGCCCGCCAAGGAACTCCGGGCGACCCCGTAACCGCCCGAACGGTCCGCGGTTGTAGCCGGTGGGGCCAGGCGTCCGGGTCCGGTCCCCGAGATCAACTCGCCCTTGAACAGCGGGGAGGACGACGCGCAGTGGCCGTTACGGAGTCGATCGCCGGAGGCACACCCGGGGAGGCGAGGGCCGTGCACGAGGGCATCCTGAGACGCCAGTCGGCGCGGGAGTCCTCGGCGCGCACCTACGCTCGCGCCCTGCCCATCGTCCCCGTCCGGGCGCGCGGGCTCACCATCGAGGGCGCCGACGGCCGCCGTTACCTGGACTGCCTCTCCGGCGCCGGCACCCTCGCCCTCGGCCACAACCACCCGGTCGTGCTGGAAGCCATCCGCAGCGTCCTCGACTCCGGCGCCCCGCTCTCCGTCCTCGACCTCGCGACCCCTGTCAAGGACGCCTTCGTCACCGAGCTGTTCCGCACCCTCCCGCCCGGCCTCGCCGACCGTGCCCGCGTCCAGTTCTGCGGACCGGCCGGCACCGACGCCGTCGAGGCCGCCCTCAAACTGGTCCGGGCCGCGACCGGCCGTTCCGGCATCCTCGCCTTCACCGGCGCCTACCACGGCATGACCGCCGGTGCCCTGGCCGCATCCGGTGGCGCCCGCGACATCCAGGTTGCCCGCCTGCCCTACCCGCAGGACTACCGCTGCCCCTTCGGCGTCGGCGGCCGGCCCGGCGCCGAATTCGCCGCCCGGTGGACGGAGTCCCTCCTCGACGATCCCAAGTCCGGCGTACCCCTGCCGGCCGGCATGATCCTCGAACCCGTCCAGGGCGAGGGCGGAGTGATCCCCGCACCGGACGACTGGCTGCGCCGCATGCGCCGGCTCACGGCGGACCGGTCCATCCCGCTGATCGCCGACGAGGTCCAGACCGGAGTCGGCCGCACAGGCGCCTTCTGGGCCGTCGACCACAGCGGCATCACCCCCGACGTCATGGTCCTGTCCAAGGCCATTGGCGGCAGCCTCCCGCTGGCCGTGATCGTCTACCGCGACGACCTCGACGTCTGGCAACCCGGCGCCCATGCCGGCACCTTCCGCGGCAACCAGCTCGCCATGGCCGCGGGCACCGCCACCCTCGCCTACGTCCGCGAGAACGCCCTCGCCGAACGCGCCGCCCTCCTCGGGACCCGCATGCTGACCCAACTCGCGGAACTCACCCACCAGTTCCCCTGCGTGGGCGACGTGCGAGGGCGCGGGCTGATGATCGGACTCGAACTGGTGGACCCGGACGCCGATCCCGCCACCGCACGCCCGGCACCCCCGGCCGACCACCCCGATGCCGCACCGGCCGCGCTGGCACCCGCCCGCACCCCGCCCCCAGCCGCGCCCGAACTGGCCGCCGCCGTACAGCGGGAGTGTCTCCAGCGCGGACTGATCGTCGAACTGGGCGGCCGGCACGCGTCCGTGGTCCGGCTGCTCCCACCTCTGACGCTCAGCGACGAACAGGCGACCGCCGTACTCGACCGCCTGGCCGACGCGGTGGCGGCGGCGGCCCGCCGCCACCAGAGCCACGGCCCGCAGCACGGCCCGCACCAGCAACGACACCCCGGCCCTGCCCAGCACACGGGCTGAACCCCGCACACGCCCCACACCGGCATCGGTCACCGGACCACCATCCCGGCCCATCCCCACTCCATCCCCTCTCGTCCACACCCGCTCTCCACCCCACCCCCCTCGGCCACGGAGCAACGGCAACCGAGCGGGAGCGGACGACGCAACGCCCGCACCAGCCCCAGAGGAGCCGTCATGAACGCCACCCCCAGCCCCGACGGCCGCTCCGGCGCCCCCGACAACCAGGAAGCCGCCGGCACCCCCTCCTCCGCCGTACCGCTCACCGAGTCGGTCCCCCAGCAGAAGAAGCGACAGGCGGACCCCACCCGGCCAACAGCGCCAGGCGCCGACCCGCTGGAGGACCCCGATCCGCGCGCCGCGGCCCAGGCCGCCGCCGTCGAGAACCTCCTGCGCTGCTGGGCCCGCGAGACGGGCCTCACCGCTCCCACGACCGGCAGCCTCCGCATCCCACTGCCCGCCAGCGGAACCGTCCTCGTCGCACCGGTCCGCTACTGGTCCCAGACCGGCTGGCACCGCTTCGACCCACCTCGCCTCGCCTGCGCCCCCGACACCGCGCCCCCCATCGACGCCGTCACCCTCGCCGCGCTGCTCGCCAGGGAGACCACCGGCAGCGGCGACGGCGATGACACCGCCTCCGGTTCGGGTGACGGCACTGGGGAGTGCCTCCACCGGACTGGGCCCAGCGATGCGAATGCTGTGGGCTCGGACGAAGGTGCCACCACCGCCGTCGCCGACTACGGACTCAGCAACGGCAACGGCAACGGCAACGGCACTGGCACTGGCACTGGCACTGGCACCGAGAACGGCACCACCCCCACCCCCGGCGACAGCGCCGACCTCCTGGCCAGGGTGGCCGACTCCGTTCGCCGTACCGCGGACTTCGTCCGGCAGCGACGCGAACACCCCGCCGACACCACCGACCTTTTCCTCAGTGCCGAACAGGCCCTCCTCCTCGGACACCCCCTGCACCCGACCCCCAAGAGCCGGGAAGGCCTGACCGAGGCCGAAGCCGACAGGTACTCACCGGAGCTGCGCGGCTCCTTCCCCCTGCACTGGCTGGCCGTCGCCCCCTCTCTCCTCGCGACAGACTCCGCCTGGACCGAGCGCGGCCGTCCGGTTCCCGCAGGCCATCTCGTCCGACAGCTCGCCGGGACCGAACTGCCCCTGCCCGACGGCCACACCGCCCTGCCGCTGCACCCCTGGCAGGCGCGCGAAGTACGGCTCCGCGCATCCGTCGCCGCACTGCTCGACTCCGGACTCCTCCGCGACCTCGGCCCCGTCGGCCCTCCTTGGCACCCCACCTCCTCCGTCAGGACCGTTCACCGATCCGGTGTCCCCGCGATGCTCAAGCTCTCGCTGGCCCTGCGCATCACCAACTCCCGCCGTGAGAACCTCCGTAAGGAACTGCACCGCGGAGTCGAGGTGCACCGACTGCTCCGCACCGGCCTGGCCCGTCACTGGCAGGCGGTACACCCCGGCTTCGACATCGTCCGGGACCCGGCCTGGCTCGCCGTCGACGACCCGGACGGCCTGCCCGTACCGGGACTCGACGTGATGATCCGGCACAACCCCTTCGCCCCGGCCGACGACGTCGGCTGCGTAGCCGGACTCGTCTCACCCCGCCCGCTCGCCGAGCCGCCCGCCGGCACACCGTCACGCCACGCCCGGCCGATGCGGTCCCGCCTGGCCCAGCTCGTCGTACGCCTCGCCGCACGCACCGGCCGGCCCGTCGGCGTCGTCGCCGCCGAGTGGTTCCTGCGCTACCTGGAGCAGGTCGTCCGTCCCGTCCTCTGGCTGGACGGCGAGGCCGGTATCGCCCTCGAAGCCCATCAGCAGAACACGCTGCTCCTGCTGGACAGCGACGGCTGGCCCGCCGGCGGCCGTTACCGGGACAACCAGGGCTACTACTTCCGGGAGTCCCGCCGTGCCGAACTGGACGCCCGGCTGCCGGGCATCGGCGAACACAGCGACACCTTCGTCCCGGACGAGGTCACCGACGAACGCTTCGCCTACTACCTCGCCGTCAACAACGTGCTGGGCCTGATCGGTGCCTTCGGCTCCCAGCGCCTCGCCGACGAGCGACTGCTCCTCGCAGCCTTCCGCCGTTTCCTCACCGACCTCGCCTCAGGGGTCGCCCCGCTGCGCACTTCCCTGCCCGGCCGCCTGCTCGACTCACCCGTCCTGCGCTGTAAGGCCAACCTGCTGACCCGGCTGCACGGCCTCGACGAACTCGTCGGTCCGGTCGACACCCAGTCCGTCTACGTCACCATCGCCAACCCCCTCCATTCCTGAACGGAGTACTCCCACGTATCACCGCGCGGACCGCACCTTCAGCGAGCCGCACCGTCTCCCGCACATCCGAGGAACATGACCCACCTCGTCTCCTGAGAGGAGCGCACCGTGCCTCCCACCGACGCGAGCGCCGGAACCGGTCCCGTCTCTGCGCGCACGGACGGCGCCGGACACCGAGCGGACACCGCAGGCCCGCGGAACTCCCGGTTCGGCCGGCTCACCGTCCAGGACGACGACCCGGACAGCGAGGACACACTGGAACTGAGCCTCCCCGCCCAGTTCTTCGCCCTCTACGCCGGGGCGCCGGGCGCCCTCCTCAGCAGACTCGCCACATGGGGTCCGGTCACGACCCGTGCCGGCTCCTTCCGGCTCGCGCCCGTACGCCTCGATCAAGACCTGCCGATCGTCCACCGCTGGATGAACGACCCCGCCGTCGCGCGATTCTGGGAGCTGGCCGGGCCCCGGAACCGGACGGAGGAGCACCTACGGGCGCAACTCCACGACGACGGGCGCAGCGTGCCGTGTCTCGGCGTCCTCGACGGCACCCCGATGAGCTACTGGGAGGTCTACCGGGCCGACCTGGATCCGCTGGCCCACCACTACCCGGCCCGTCCGTACGACATCGGGATCCACCTCCTCATCGGTGACGCCGCTGACCGGAGTCGCGGGCTCGGTTCCGCCCTGCTTCGCGCCGTGGCCGACCTGATCCTCGACCGGTGTCCCACCTGTGCACGTGTCGTGTCAGAACCCGATCTACGCAACACCCCCTCCGTCGCCGCGTTCCTGAGCGCCGGCTTCCGGTACGCGGCCGAGGTCGACCTGCCGGGCAAGCGGGCCGCCCTCATGATCCGGGACCGAATCCTGCGCGATGCCCTGTAGCGCCGCGTGATCGGCCGCTCACCATGAGATACGAGCGGCGCGCTCCCAGTGTTCCCGGTTCGGGAAAAAATTCGACCGACATCCGGCGAGCGCATCCTGCGAGCCGAAGACGGGGCCGGGGCCAGGGCCAGGATCGATCCGGGTGCGAGCGGTGGTGCGGGCACGGCACCGGTGCCGCCCGTCACTGTCCTCCCACCCCGCCCAAGCGCTGACGGTCTCCCACGGGCGAGGCACCAGCGCCTCGCCCGTACCACCGGAGCTCGGTCGGCGGAGCCGGTCGCCTGGCCCGCACGACCGGCGCCTTGCCGGTCACCGGTGCCGCGAACCGGCGCACCCGTACGTCGTCCGCACCGCTCCCCGGCGTCAACCCAGCCCCAGCCCACCCCCAAGCCCGCCCGAACACAAGCCCCAGCCCCAGCCCAGCCCCAGCCCACCCCGCCCAGGAGCCCCGGCCGTGATTCCACCCCCTGCCCCCGCCGTGACCACCCGCTTGTCAGTGCAGGGCCGTAGGGTGGTCTGGCTATGACGAAGCCCCCACTCTCCGAACTCCTGCATGCCGCCGTCGCAGCCGTCGGCGGCACGGAGCGCCCCGGCCAGGTGACCATGGCCGAAGCGGTCGCCGAGGCGATCGACGACGGATCCCACCTGCTGGTCCAGGCCGGCACCGGCACCGGAAAGTCGCTCGGCTATCTCGTGCCCGCGCTCGCGCACGGAGAACGGGTGGTCGTCGCGACAGCCACGCTCGCCCTGCAGCGCCAGCTCGTGGAGCGGGACCTGCCGCGCACGGTCGACGCCCTGCATCCGCTGCTGCGCCGCCGCCCGGAGTTCGCGATGCTCAAGGGCAGGTCGAACTATCTCTGCCTGCACCGTCTGCACGAGGGCATGCCGCAGGACGAGGAGGAGGGGCTGTTCGACCAGTTCGAGGCCGCCGCGCCGACCAGCAAGCTGGGCCAGGACCTGCTGAGGCTGCGGGACTGGGCGGACGAGACGGAGAACGGCGACCGCGACGATCTCACCCCGGGCGTCTCGGACCGCGCTTGGGCGCAGGTGTCGGTGTCGTCCCGGGAGTGCCTGGGCGCGTCGAAGTGCGCGTACGGCGCCGAGTGCTTCGCAGAGATGGCCCGTGAGCAGGCCAAGCTCGCCGAGGTCGTGGTCACCAACCACGCCCTGCTGGCCATCGACGCCATCGAGGGCGCCCCGGTGCTGCCGCAGCACGAGGTGCTGATCGTGGACGAGGCGCACGAACTCGTCTCCCGGGTCACCGGGGTCGCCACCGGCGAACTCACACCCGGGCAGGTCAACCGTGCCGTGCGCCGTGCCGCCAAGCTGGTCAACGAGAAGGCCGCCGATCAGCTCCAGACCGCCGCCGAGGGCTTCGAGCGGCTCATGGAGCTCGCGCTGCCGGGCCGCCTGGAGGAGATCCCGGAGGACCTCGGTTACGCCTTGATGGCGTTGCGGGACGCCGCCCGCACGGTGATCAGCGGGATCGGTGCGACCCGTGACAAGTCGGTCCAGGACGAGGACGCGGTCCGCAAGCAGGCGCTGGCCTCGGTGGAGAGCGTGCACGACGTGGCCGAGCGGGTCCTGAACGGCTCCGAGTGGGACGTCGTCTGGTACGAGCGGCACGACCGCTTCGGCGCGTCTCTCCGGGTCGCCCCCATGTCGGTCTCCGGCCTGCTCAGGGAGAAGCTCTTCGCCGACCGGGCCGTCGTCCTCACCTCGGCGACGCTGAAACTGGGCGGAGACTTCAACGGCGTCGGTGCCTCCCTGGGGCTCGGCCCCGAGGGCACGGAGGGCGAGGACCTGCCGAAGTGGAAGGGTGTCGACGTCGGCTCGCCCTTCGACTACCGCAAGCAAGGGATCCTCTACGTCGCGAAGCACCTGGCGCGCCCAGCGCGTGACGGCGAGCGCGCCGACATGCTGGACGAGCTGACCGAGCTGATCCAGGCGGCCGGCGGACGCACCCTCGGTCTGTTCTCGTCGATGCGGGCCGCCCAGCTCGCCGCGGAGGAGCTGCGCTCCCGGATCCCCGAGTTCCCGATCCTGCTCCAGGGGGAGGAGACGCTCGGCGAACTGATCAAGAACTTCGCGGCCGACCCGAAGACCTGTCTGTTCGGCACGCTGTCGCTGTGGCAGGGCGTCGATGTCCCCGGCCCCAGCTGTCAGCTCGTAGTCATGGACAAGATTCCCTTCCCGAGGCCCGACGATCCGCTGATGAGCGCACGCCAGAAGGCGGTGGAGGACGCCGGCGGAAACGGCTTCATGGCGGTGGCCGCCACCCATGCGGCCCTCCTCATGGCCCAGGGCGCCGGCCGTCTCGTCCGGGCGTCCGGCGACCGCGGCGTGGTGGCCGTCCTGGACCAGCGGCTGGCCACCGCCCGGTATGGCGGCTACCTCAAGGCGTCACTGCCGGACTTCTGGTACACGACGGACCGCAATCAGGTCCGCAAGTCCCTCGCGGCGATCGACGCGGTGGCGAAGCAGACGGAGACGCCGTCAGCGATGGCCAAGTGATCGCGGGGTAGCCCGACCGGCGCAGGCCGGGCTACCTTCGCGAGGTCTCCGGCCCCGGCTGCCCCGAGGATCCGGCGACACACGCAAGACCGCCGGACACGCGCAGGGCGCCGAACTCGCGCAGGTGCGCCGAATGGACGCAAGACCACCAAAAAACACGAAGGTCCGCCGCAAAGCACGAAGGTGGGCCCGGGCACCTTCAGGATCCCGGGCACCTTCAGGATCCCGAGCACCTTCAGGACCCCGAGCACCTTCAGGACCCCGGACACATGCAGGGCCCCGGGCACATGCAGGACCCCGGAACCGGCGCAGGGGTTCCGGGGCCCGGTCAGGGAGCGAGCGGCCGCCCGCCCGCCGCGGCCGTCACACGCGGCGCAGCACTGCGACGACCTTGCCGAGGATGGTCGCGTCGTCGCCGGGGATCGGCTCGTAGGCCGCGTTGTGGGGGAGGAGCCACACGTGGCCGTCCTCGCGCTTGAAGCGCTTGACGGTGGCTTCGCCGTCGAGCATGGCGGCCACGATGTCGCCGTTCTCGGCGACCGGCTGGCGGCGCACGGTGACCCAGTCGCCGTCACAGATGGCGGCCTCGATCATGGAGTCGCCGACCACCTTGAGGACGAACAGTTCGCCGTCACCGACGAGCTGTCGGGGGAGGGGGAAGACGTCCTCGACGGACTCCTCCGCGAGGATCGGGCCGCCGGCCGCGATACGGCCCACCAGCGGGACGTACGACGCGGCGGGCTTGCCGGCGGTGTCCGTCGGCTGCACGGTGACGGCCTGGTCGGAGCCACGCACCTCGTACGCGCGCGGGCGGTGCGGGTCGCGGCGCAGGAAGCCCTTGCGCTCCAGCGCCATCAGCTGGTGGGCGACCGACGACGTGCTGGACAGGCCCACGGCCTGGCCGATCTCCCGCATGGACGGCGGGTAGCCGCGCCGCTGTACCGAGTCCCTGATGACCTCGATCACCCGGCGCTGCCGGTCGGTGAGTCCGGAACTGTCCGCCCGGATGCCTGGAGGTCGCCCCGGCAGGGAGCGCTTGTGTGCCTCGGGATTCGTGGCTTCGTTCATCGCGTGTACCGGCTCGACTCGGCCCTGGGAGCGGTCCTGGGCGGTGATGGTGGCACTGTCTGCGGTGGTGGTCACGTCGGCCCCTCTCGATGGTCTCCCTGCTGCACAACGGTAGTTGCTTTCGAAAGGTTGCGCCAAACACACGTTCGAGTGAAAAAGTGCGTTTCGCCTGACGTAATCACGTGTCTGGGTGTATGGCTGGCGCGACACTCGGCGGGCAAAAGCACCCATTGCTGTACTCTTCACCGCCGGGGTCGCTCGCCTCGTGGGCTGCGTCCCAGTCTGCCATCCGGAATCCCGCGGTCCGGGATCCGGGGTCCGTTCTGCGCGGGAGAGCCACGCGTCCTCCCTGCGGCGCCCACGGTATCCCCGCAAGCGCCACGGCGGCACCGCTCGGCCCCCGCGTGTCCTCGCCGGTCTCTTCGGACCCCTGGACCTGCTGTTTCCGCGCGACACGCGCGCCTGCCCCGATTTTTGAGCCGAGCCCTACATGTAGTGGTTGGATGGCTACAGTCGCCCAGAAGTTGTGGTCCCCCGGGTCCGAGCCGGCTCCGGGATCGCCTATGCTTAGGGCTGCTTCGCGGGGCCCCCGGGTCCGGTGAGGCTGACGAGTCTGCTGTGAGGAGGGTTGGAGAACATGCACTGCCCCTTCTGCAGGCACCCCGACAGCCGTGTGGTCGACAGTCGTACGACCGACGACGGCACGTCCATCCGCAGGCGCCGCCAGTGCCCCGACTGCTCCCGTCGTTTCACGACCGTGGAGACGTGCTCGCTCATGGTGGTCAAGCGGTCCGGAGTCACCGAGCCTTTCAGCCGTACCAAGGTCATCAATGGTGTGCGCAAGGCATGCCAGGGGCGCCCTGTCACCGAGGACGCGCTCGCCCAACTGGGCCAGCGGGTCGAGGAGGCGGTGCGCGCGACCGGAAGCGCCGAGCTGACCACCCACGACGTGGGGCTGGCGATACTCGGCCCGTTGCAGGAGCTCGACCTCGTCGCGTATCTGCGGTTCGCCTCCGTCTACCGGGCGTTCGATTCGCTGGAGGACTTCGAGGCCGCCATCGCGGAATTGCGGGAAGGCGCGCGAGACGCAGCCGCGGACGAGGGCGACGCGGGAGCGGGGAGCCAGAAAGACGACCGCGGGCGCGGCGGGACCACTCAGGTCCCCGTGCCCGCCGGCGCCGCCGACTGACCGGCGGGCCGGAAACCGGGAGGAGACCCGGGTTCCGGCCGGGAGGCGGCGAACAAAGACCTGTTGCGGGCGGCAGCTGAGGGCGCCCGCGACGCAAGACAAAACACGTGTCCACAGGAACAAATGGGCACTTCAGGGCGTTTTTGCCCGTACAGGGAGGCGGCATGACAGAGACGGCGAGCGGTCCGGCACGAGGTTCCCGAGCCAAGGGCGCCAAGGCGACCAAGGGGGTGCGTGTCGAGCGCATCCACACCACCCCCGGCGTGCACCCGTACGACGAGGTGTCGTGGGAGCGCCGTGACGTCGTCATGACCAACTGGCGCGACGGCTCGGTCAACTTCGAGCAGCGTGGCGTCGAGTTCCCCGACTTCTGGTCGGTGAACGCGGTCAACATCGTCACCAGCAAGTACTTCCGCGGTGCCGTCGGCACCCCGCAGCGCGAGACCAGCCTCAAGCAGCTGATCGACCGCATCGTGAAGACGTACCGGAAGGCCGGTGAGGACTACAAGTACTTCGCCTCGCCCGCCGACGCCGAGATCTTCGAGCACGAGCTGGCGTACGCCCTCCTGCACCAGATCTTCAGCTTCAACAGCCCCGTCTGGTTCAACGTCGGCACCCCGCAGCCCCAGCAGGTCTCCGCCTGCTTCATCCTGTCCGTCGACGACTCCATGGAGTCGATCCTCGACTGGTACAAGGAAGAGGGCATGATCTTCAAGGGCGGCTCCGGCGCCGGCCTGAACCTCTCCCGCATCCGCTCCTCCAAGGAGCTGCTCTCCTCCGGTGGCAACGCCTCCGGCCCGGTCTCCTTCATGCGCGGCGCCGACGCCTCCGCCGGCACCATCAAGTCCGGTGGTGCCACCCGCCGCGCCGCCAAGATGGTCGTGCTCGACGTCGATCACCCCGACATCGAGGACTTCATCGAGACCAAGGTCAAGGAGGAGGAGAAGATCCGCGTACTGCGCGACGCGGGCTTCGACATGGACCTGGGCGGCGACGACATCACGTCCGTCCAGTACCAGAACGCCAACAACTCGGTCCGCGTGAACGACGAGTTCATGACGGCGGTCGAGAACGGCGGCAAGTTCGGCCTGCGCGCCCGGATGACCGGCGAGGTCATCGAGGAGGTCGAGGCCAAGGCGCTCTTCCGCAAGATCGCCGAGGCCGCCTGGGCCTGCGCCGACCCGGGCATCCAGTACGACGACACGATCAACAACTGGCACACCTGCCCCGAGTCCGGCCGGATCACCGCGTCGAACCCGTGCAGTGAGTACATGCACCTGGACAACACGTCCTGCAACCTGGCCTCGCTGAACCTGATGAAGTTCCTGAAGGACGACGGCAAGGGCAACCAGTCCTTCGAGACCGAGCGCTTCCAGAAGGTCGTCGAGCTGGTCATCACCGCGATGGACATCTCGATCTGCTTCGCGGACTTCCCGACCCAGAAGATCGGCGAGAACACGCGCGCGTTCCGCCAGCTCGGCATCGGCTACGCCAACCTCGGCGCCCTGCTGATGGCCACCGGCCACGCCTACGACTCCGACGGCGGCCGCGCCCTGGCCGGCGCCATCACCTCCCTGATGACGGGCACGGCCTACCGCCGCTCCGCCGAGCTGGCCTCGGTCGTCGGCACCTACGACGGCTACGCCCGCAACGCCGACGCGCACAACCGCGTCATGAAGCAGCACTCCGACGCCAACGGCAAGGCCGTCCGCATGGACGACCTGGACACCCCGGTGTGGGCCGCTGCCACGGAGGCCTGGCAGGACGTCCTGCGTCTCGGTGAGAAGAACGGTTTCCGTAACTCCCAGGCGTCCGTCCTCGCGCCGACCGGCACCATCGGTCTGGCCATGTCGTGTGACACCACCGGTGTCGAGCCCGACCTGGCGCTGGTGAAGTTCAAGAAGCTGGTCGGCGGCGGCTCGATGCAGATCGTCAACGGCACCGTTCCGCAGGCCCTGCGCCGCCTGGGCTACCAGGAGGAGCAGATCGAGGCGATCGTCGCCCACATCGCCGAGCACGGCAATGTGATCGATGCCCCCGGCCTCAAGCCCGAGCACTACGAGGTGTTCGACTGCGCCATGGGCGAGCGCGCCATCTCCCCGATGGGCCACGTCCGCATGATGGCCGCGATCCAGCCGTGGATCTCCGGCGCCATCTCCAAGACGGTCAACATGCCGGAGACGGCGACCGTCGAGGAGGTCGAGGAGATCTACTTCGAGGCCTGGAAGCTGGGCGTCAAGGCGCTCGCGATCTACCGCGACAACTGCAAGGTCGGCCAGCCGCTCTCCGCCAAGACCAAGGAGAAGGAGAAGGCCGAGGTCACGGAGAAGGCCGAGGCGACCATCCGCGAGACGGTCGAGAAGGTCATCGAGTACCGCCCGGTCCGCAAGCGCCTCCCGAAGGGCCGCCCCGGCATCACGACGTCGTTCACTGTCGGCGGCGCCGAGGGCTACATGACCGCCAACTCCTACCCGGACGACGGTCTCGGCGAGGTCTTCCTGAAGATGTCGAAGCAGGGCTCCACCCTCGCGGGCATGATGGACGCCTTCTCCATCGCCGTCTCCGTCGGTCTGCAGTACGGCGTGCCCCTGGAGACGTACGTCTCGAAGTTCACCAACATGCGCTTCGAGCCGGCCGGTATGACGGACGACCCGGACGTGCGGATGGCGCAGTCGATCGTCGACTACATCTTCCGCCGCCTGGCGCTGGACTTCCTGCCCTTCGAGACCCGCTCCGCGCTCGGCATCCACTCCGCCGAGGAGCGCCAGCGGCACCTGGAGACCGGCTCGTACGAGCAGTCTCTCGACGACGACGAGGTCGACGTCGAGGGCCTGGCCCAGTCGGCCCCGCGCGCCCAGGAGCTGAAGGCCGTCGCCACGCCGAAGGCCGAGTCCGAGGCGGCCAAGCCCGCCTCGCGGCAGGCGCACACCAGCGCCGAGCTGGTGGAGATGCAGCTGGGCATCCAGGCCGACGCCCCGCTGTGCTTCTCCTGCGGCACCAAGATGCAGCGGGCCGGTTCCTGCTACATCTGCGAGGGCTGCGGCTCGACCAGCGGCTGCAGCTGATGACACGCCGCTCGTGAAGTAAGGGGCGCCGGCCTGTGCCGGCGCCCCTTACTCGTGCGGGCGGAGGGCCTCAGGGCCGGTGCGCCCGCCCCATCACCCGGGTGAAGGTCGCCGGGTCCTCGTCGAAGCCGTGCACGCCGGGACGGAAGGTCCAGTCGGCGGAATCGTCGCGGACGAATTCGGCGATCGTGGCGGCCGTCGATCCGGGGACCGAGCCGAAGTCGTCCTCGGCGAGCACGGTGTAGCCCTCACGGACGCGTACGGCGGGACCGAGCACGTCGGCGAACGTCTTGTGCCCGGACCGCTGCTGGATGACGACACCCACCACCACGCGCGCGTAGCGGTCGCTCAGGCGCTCCAGTTCGAGCGTCATGACCTCGTCCCAGCCGAACCCCCTGCCGTCGGTGCTGTCCCGGTTGAGGAGGATCGTGCCGTCCGGCGAACGGCTGTCGAAGTGCACCAGGTAGTCCGGCGCCCCGTACGGGTCGCCGGACGAGAAGGTCGCGGCGATGATGTCCAGATCGGTCGGCGGCCGACCTGCCGGACTGGGGTCCCACTTGAGCGCGACCTCGACCTTGCGGATTCCCTTGCTGAAGCCGGTCACCAGGCTTTCCCTTCCCCCTGCGGCTCGCTCGACCCCAACTCCCCAACCGTCGGGGTTCCTTGCCCATCGTGCCACGCGTGCGGGGGCGCATGCGCGGGCGATCTCCGCCGGAGCGTGACCGACGCCACGCCCGGTGGCCTTACGATGGCGCGGTGCTGGTCAAGTGGATTCGCTGCACCGTGGTGGACCGCCGCGGGTTCGAGCGGGGGCAGCGGAAATGGGCGGGGCTTCTGGGGGAGCCGGGTTTTCGGGGACAGGGCGGGGGATGGAGCCGGCAGCGACCGGGGGTGGCGCACATATTCGCCTTCTGGGAGAGCCGTGCCTTCTACGACTCCTTCATGGCCCGTTCCCACGATCGCCTGGCCGCCGCCCAGTCCGGCACCTTCAAGGACGCCCAGGCCAAGCTGTTCGAGTACCGCTTCGACGTGAAGACGGGCTTCGAGCCGCGGTTCACCGACGCCGATCTGATCCGCGTGGCCCTGTGCCGGATCAACGAGGAGCGCGTCGAGCACTTCACGCTCATGCAGGAAAAGGTCTGGAACCCCGCGATGGCCGGCTCGCCCGGCATGATCCGCGGCATGTTCGCCGAGGCACCCGAACACGAGTTCCTGATCCTGTCGATGTGGCGCTCGGCGGCCGAGCACGGCAAGTACCGCACGGAGCGTGTGGAACGTCTCGCGCTGCGTGCCCAGACCGAGGCGGACGTCGCGGCGCTCTCCGGTGACATCGTGGACATGGAGCCGTCCTGGACGGTCTGAGCCATCGCTTGGTTTGATGAACGAACGCACCGCGGTGAGCCGCCGTACGCCAGGCCCGGAGACGGCTTCGGACGCTCGGAACATGTGACCTACGCCGTATACCGGCCGTACGATTGCCCGACTCGCCGCCGTTCGATCTAGGGTTTTGGCATGGCACGACCACGGCGCATCGTCCTTGTCCGGCACGGCGAGTCCACGGGCAACGTCGACGACTCCGTGTACGAACGCGAGCCCGACCACGCCCTCGCGCTGACCGAGCGCGGCTGGCGGCAGGCGGAAGAGACCGGCAAACGGCTCCGTGAGCTCTTCGGCCGCGAACGCGTGAGCGTGTACGTCTCCCCGTACCGCCGCACCCACGAGACGCTCCGCGCGTTCCACCTCGACCCCGACCTCATACGGGTCCGGGAAGAACCCCGACTGCGCGAGCAGGACTGGGGCAACTGGCAGGACCGCGACGACGTGCGTCTGCAGAAGGCCTACCGCGACGCGTACGGCCACTTCTTCTTCAGGTTCCCCCAGGGCGAGTCCGGCGCGGACGTGTACGACCGGGTCGGCGGCTTCCTCGAGAGCCTGTTCCGCAGCTTCGAGGCGCCCGACCATCCCCCCAACGTCCTGCTCGTGACGCACGGGCTCGCGATGCGGCTGTTCTGCATGCGCTGGTTCCACTGGACGGTCGCTGAATTCGAGTCCCTGGCCAACCCCGGGAACGCCGAGATGCGGGTGCTCGTTCTGGGAGAGGACGGCAAGTACACACTCGACCGGCCCTTCGAGCGCTGGCGGGAACCTGACCCGTACTGGGTGACCGGATAGAGTGGCAGGGCGATGACCGCTGACTCCTCTTCCCTCGGGCGCCTGGAGCGCGCCCTGTCGAGCCTGCGCGGCCTGGCCGTGGGGGACGCACTGGGCTCCCAGTTCTTCGTTCCCGTGAACTATCCCCTGCTGAAGCGCCGCGAGCTGCCCGCAGGCCCCTGGCAGTGGACGGACGACACCGAGATGGCCTGCTCCGTGGTTGCCGTCCTCGCCGCCCACCACCGCATCGACCAGGACGCGCTCGCCCGCTCCTTCGCGGAGCACCACGACTTCGACCGGGGCTACGGCCCCGCGGTCAACCGGCTGCTGCGCCTGGTCCGGGAGGGCGGGGACTGGCGGGAACTCGCCGCCGGCCTCTTCAACGGACAGGGGTCCTGGGGCAACGGTGCGGCCATGCGCATCGCGCCCCTGGGCGCCTGGTACGCGGACGATCCCGAGCAGGCGACCCACCAGGCGGAGATCTCGGCCTACACCACCCACCAGCACCGGGAGGCCGTGGTCGGCGCCATGGCCGTGGCCGCCGCGGCGGCACTGGCGGGCTCGCCGGACGGGCCGCCCGCCCCCGAGGCGCTCCTCGACGGAGTCGTCGCACTCGTGCCCAAGAGCGCCGTCGGCCAGGGCCTGCGCCGCGCCCGGGACATGCTGGACTACGGCGACGCGGCCACCGTCGCGGCCGTCCTCGGCTGCGGACGCCGTACGACGGCTCATGACACCGTCCCCTTCGCCCTCTGGTCCGCCGCGCGGGCCCTGGGGGACTACGGGACGGCGTTCTGGACGACCGCCCAGGTGGGCGGCGACGTCGACACCACCTGCGCCATCGTGGGCGGCGTACTCGCCGCCGGCAAGGCCGGGACGCCGCCCGCGGAGTGGGCGCAGCGCACCGAGGCCCTGCCGGGCTGGGTACCTACGGGGATCTGACGGCTTCCGCCGGTCCGGGGCCGAACCTTATTCCGGCCGACGCGAAACTCTCCGTGTGCGACGGGAACTCTGCGTGACCGCCGCCCGTTCTTCCGGTATCCGCTGCTCCTCGCGTCCCGCCTGTGGGGGCGAGGGCGGCCGGGGCCGTGACGACGAGGGACGGAGGGACGCGAGATGGTGATCACCTCGCCGGTGCCGGCACCGGCGCTGTTCCTGGTCCCGACTTCCCGCCTGGTCCCGGTCTTGTGCCTGGTACCGGCTCCGCGGCTGATCCCGGTTCTGCTCCTGGTCCTGTTGTTCGCCCTGTCATGGGTGCTGCCTGCCGAAGTGCGGCCGACCGGGCCGCCGCGTGCGCCGTGCGTCCCTGGGCGGCGGCCCGGTCGGCCGCGGCTTCGCGCGGCCCGGCCTGGATCAGCCGAGGTGCGGGCCCGCCGTGCCCGCGAGGGATTCCAGGTCGCTCTTGCGGACCCTCAGCACCAACCAGGCGGTGAGGAAGGCGAGCGCGGCCATCGCGGCGGCCGGTATGAAGGCGGTGGAGATGCCGTGGGCGAGCACCTCGTGCCCCCAGGGCGCGGGCAGCTGGTGCGTCTCGGCGAACCGCGCCTTCTGCTCCGGCGAGGCGCCGGCCAGGAACTTCGGCAGCTGCTTCTTCGCCTCGTCCGTGCTCGCCGAGCCGAAGACGGTCGTCAGGATGGACAGTCCGAGCGAACCGCCCACCTGTTGCATGGCGTTGAGCAGCCCGGACGCGGCTCCCGCCTCGTGCGGGGCGACACCGGAGACGGCGGTGACGGTGGCCGTCACGAAGTTCAGGCCCATGCCGAAGCCGAACACCAGCATGGGGCCCAGCACTCCGCCCACGTAGGTGCTGTCGGGCCGGATGAAGGTCTGCCACGTCAGCCCGATCACCACGAGCGCCGAACCGCCCATCATGAACGGCTTGGGGCCGAGCACCGGCAGGAAGCGCTGGGACAGACCCGCGCCCACCGCGATCGCGACGGTCACGGGCAGGAAGGCGACGCCGGCCTCGATGGCGCTGTAGCCGAGCACGTTCTGCACGAACAGCACGATGTAGAAGAACATGCCGAACATCGCCGCGGCCAGGCTGAGCATGATGACGTACGTGCCCCAGCGGTTGCGGTCGGCGAACATCCTGAGGGGGGTGATCGGCTCCTTCGCCCGCATCTCGGTGACGACGAAGGCGAACAGCAGTACCACGGCCGCCCCGAAGGAGCCGAGGGTGAGCCCGTCCCGCCAGCCGTCCTCGGCGGCGCGGATGAACCCGTACACCAGCGAGGCCATGCCGACGGTGGAGGTCAGGGCGCCGGTGAGGTCGAAGCGTCCCGGGTGCCGCTCGGACTCGTTGATGTACAGCGGCGCGAGCGAGGCGATCAGCACACCGATGGGCACGTTGACGAACAGCACCCACCGCCAGTCCAGCCAGTCCGTGAGCATGCCTCCCGCGAGGAGGCCGATGGCACCACCGCCCGCGGACACGGCGGCGAACACCCCGAAGGCCCGGTTGCGTTCGGGGCCCTCGGGGAAGGTCGTTGTGATCAGCGCCAGCGCCGTGGGCGATGCGATCGCGCCACCCACACCCTGCAGGGCCCGTGCGGCCAGCAATTGCCAGGGTTCCTGAGCCAGACCGCCCAGCAGGGAAGCGAAGGTGAACAGCAGGATGCCGGTCATGAACACCCGGCGGCGGCCGAGGATGTCACCGGCCCGCGCACCGAGCAGCAGCAGGCCACCGAAGGTGAGCGTGTAGGCGCTGACCACCCAAGTCAGATCGGTGGTGCTGAACTTGAGAGCGTCTTGAATGTGCGGAAGCGCGATATTCACAATCGTCGCGTCGAGTACCACCATGAGTTGGCAGGCCGCGATGACGGTGAGTGCGATGCCGGGATGCCCCTCCCGGCGGGCCACCCCCGGCTTTCGTTCTTCCTTGAGCAGCTGAGAGGTCGTCACTATGGGTCCCCCCTGAAGGCGTTAGTGAACGCTCGCGTTCACTGTCGCGTCCACGGTAGTGAGTCCCCAACAGTGAACGCAAGCGTTCACTTAATAGCCCGTCGCGCCCTGCGTCCCCCTTTTGCCTGCAGCGCGGCGCCACCTCCCCGGAACCCCCGCTTCCCCTTGCATGCTGGAGTCATACAGATGGTTACCTCGCGCTGGACGGCCGCGCCTGCCCGGACGGCTTCCCCTCGTCGGCGCGGTGCGGTCCTGGAGCGCGCGATCCTGAACGCCGCCCTGGAGCAGCTCAGCACGGTCGGCTGGAAGGGGCTGACCATGGAGGGTGTCGCGGCCGGCGCCCAGACCGGCAAGGCCGCGGTCTACCGCCGGTGGCCCTCCAAGGAGGATCTCGTCGCGGATGCCCTGGTGTCCGGCCTGCCCCAGGTGGAGAAGGCCCCGGACCTCGGCAGCGTGCGCGAAGACCTGCTCGCCCTGTGCCGTCAGGTGCGGGAGACCATGTACTCCCGCTCCGGTGTCGCCCTGCGATCGGTCATTCACGAATGCGACCACCTGCAAGTCGCACGCTTCGAAGCGGTCATCTTCGGCAGCGTCGTGGAGCCGACCGTCAAGCTCCTTCGTGAGGTCATCACCCGTGGAATCGAACGTGGAGAGGTCCGGCAGGACGCGGCCAACGGTTACGTCTTCGACGCCATCCCGGCCATGATGATGTACCGGTCGAAAATGTGCGCCAGCGAATGGAGTGATCGGGATCTCGCGGAGATGGTCGAGCAGCTGATGGTCCCGCTGCTGCGGCCGTACGGGACCTGATCGCCCGCGCCGGCCGTGTGCGCGCGGACCGGGCGGCCGGGGTGTCGTGCGGCGATGGCGGCGGCGTAGGCTAAGGGCGCCATGCCGTACGAACCACCTACTCACACCGTCGAGCGCTCCCTGCGCGCCACGACCGGAGCGAAGGTCATTGCCGGTGTCGACGAGGTGGGGCGCGGCGCCTGGGCCGGGCCCGTCACCGTCTGCGCGGCGATCACCGGACTGCGCCGCCCGCCCGAGGGGCTGACCGACTCCAAGCTGCTGACTCTCAAGCGGCGTACGGAACTCGCACGGACCCTGCAGTCGTGGGTGACTGCCTATGCGCTGGGGCATGCCTCCCCGGAGGAGATCGACGAGCTGGGGATGACGGCCGCGCTGCGGCTGGCCGCGGGCCGTGCGCTGGACGCCCTGCCGGCCCGTCCCGAGGCCGTGATCCTCGACGGGAAGCACGACTACCTCGGCGCCCCCTGGCAGGTGCGCACGGTGATCAAGGGCGATCGGTCGTGCGTGGCCGTGGCGGCGGCGTCGGTGATCGCCAAGGTTCAGCGCGACAAAATGATGGCCGAACTGGGTGCCGACCATGCACACTTCGGATTTGCGGACAACGCCGGGTATCCGTCTCCCGTGCACAAGGCCGCACTGGCGGAGTGGGGGCCCACCCCGCACCACCGCCTGTCGTGGGCGTATCTTGATGCGTTGCCTCAGTGGCGGCACCTCAAGAAGGTCCGCAGCTGGGCGGACGGAAGCGTTCCGGAAATTGAGGGTCAGCTCGGCTTCGATTTCTGACGGTTCTGCTCGCACTGATGTGCCACCCGGTCATCCGCGCCGCAGCAATGTTTGATAAAAATCAGCTCATGCCTCTCATTCCCGAGGAGCCTCAGATTCACGAGAGTGCCCAGGGTCCCCGCGCCACGCCGGCCAGCGGCCGTACCGCGCCGACCCCCCGCCCCGTACCCGGCCCCCGCCCCGCGGCTCCGTCCCGCCCCGGTCGCCCCGGCCCTCTGCGGCCCACGGCACCGGTGCAGCGGACGTCGTCGCGTGACGTGGCTCCGGCCAAGCCCGGCCCCTCCGGCCCGGCCGCTCCCGCCGCCACCGCGGCCCCGCAGATCCAGCTCATCCCGGCCTCGGCCGAGGGTGCGCTCGACGCCGCCGAGGAGGCGGTGGACCTGCTCCTGGACTCGGGCCGTGCCCCCGGCGACGTGCTGGTGATCACCACTGGTGACCAGCACCCGTGGGCCGAGCACGAGCTGTCCTTCGGCGAAACGTCCTACTGGGCGCAGCACGACGCCGGTGACGACGTGTTCTATGCGGACGCCACCGTCGTCTCACGCGCCGCGTCCCGCCCGGTGGTGGTCGTGGCCGTCAACGGAGGCCCCGCTTCCGTCGCTGCCACCGCCCTTCCGCTGGCGCACTCCCGAGCCGGTGCACTGCTGATCGTCTGCGGCGACCCGCAGCAGATCAACTCGGTGCTCGGCGCCGGCGTCTGAGCCACGCCCGGCCCTCGGGACATCGGGGTGCCGAGGGAGCCGCTCCGGCGGGAACCGCACGGTGCGGCTTTTGGCATGTCCGGGTGACGGGCTGCCCATCGCAGCGGTGTGAGGCCGCTCCCCAGGATGCCCCGGGGAGCGGCACCGTGGTTGTCCGGCGGGTTTGGCCCAGGTCGCCGTGCTGACCCGCCACGGTCCGCGCGTGCGACCGGCTCGCGCAGCCGCGGCTCAGGCGGCCGACCGGACCGCGCCGCTTCGTGAGTGTTCGCGTAACCGGAATTTCAGGCGTGAGCCCGGGCGGGCTCTTCGGTGAGGTTGTCGGGGCGGGCCGGCTCGCCCCGGCCATCGGCTCACCGGCCCCAAGCGCCGCTCGTGACGCTGACCGGCGACACGCGCCGTCGTACCGCCGGCCCCGCTCCCTTCAGCGGGCCGCCGCTCGGCGCAGCACATCGGAGACCGGGCCGCCGGTGCGTGGCACCAGCGGCGGAGCCTCCGCGGTGGCGACGGACTCCGGTACCGAGTGGGCGTTGGGCTGGCGTCCGCCGCGACCCTCGCCCAGCACCTGCCAGCCCTCGTGCGTCAGCGTGATGTACGCCCCGCACCGCAGGCCGTGCAGCGTGCAGGCGTCGCGCAGCCCCCACATCCAGGCGCCGTCCTCCTCGGTCCAACGCCCGTCGCCCTCCCGGCAGTAGAGCAGGACGGCCGTGCGCACCGGGGTACGGCGGCGCAGGTCGTGGGGGATGACCCGGCGCAGCTGGGCCAGCAGCGCGTTACGGAACATCCAGCCGTCGGCCGGGGCCGGCCGGCGCGTGAACGAGGCACTGGCCCGCAGCCGCTCGTCCGGGTCGAGAACCGCCACGATCGCCGTGAGCGGCTTCGGGTGGTGGCGGGCGTGCAGCCCGCTGACGACCTCACGGGGGTTGCGCAGCAGAGGGATTCCGGCGGCGGCCCATTCGGCCGGCTCAAGCAGGCGACTGGCGGAAGCGGCGGACGCGGACGTCGACAAGGAGGCCGCCGAGGACGAGGCGAATCCGAAGGTCACGTTCCTCCCTTCGGCTACGCGCCCATACTGAGGGCGAGGTCGGATTCGGGGGAGCGCGCACCGCAGGGGAGCCCAACCGGATCACGGACGAGCCGTGCGGGGAGCGGACCTCAATTCTTCCTGGCGAACTTGGTTGCGGCAACGAGCAATTGGGGCCGCCGACTGTTATCAGGTGGTGCGTGGCTTATATCCCTACCCAAAGGGTTGGCCGATGACGCCTGAGCCGTCCCCTCGGCGTCCGGTCACCCGCCGCGCGAACCTCTCCGGTCCCGCGAGGACCAGCCGCAACGCACCGCTCGGTCCCGTGAGGCGCAGTGGCGGCGCGTCCGTCACCCCTGAACGGCGAGGACCAGAGGCAGCACGCCGCGCGCACCGGACTTCCGGAGCAGGCGTGCCGCGATCGCCAGGGTCCAGCCCGTCTCCGTGAAGTCGTCGACGAGCAGCACCGGACCCTGCGCCTCGGCCAGCGTGGACGCCAGTGCGGGCGGCACCGTCAGCGCGCCGGCGAGGGCCTTCAGCCGCTGCGCACTGTTGCTGCGCGGCAACCGGGGCGCGTCCCCGGCGTATTCCACCGAGCCGAGCAGTGGGAGCCGGCCGACCTCGGCGATCCGCGCGCCCAGGGAGTGGATCAGCCGCGGCCGGGTGCGTGAGGCCACCGTGACCACGCCCACCGGCCGGGGCTGGGCGTCGGAGGCACCGGAGGCCCAGCCGCCGGGGCCCCGGGCCCAGTCCGCCAGGACATCGACCACGGCTCGCGCCACGTCGTCCGGCACTTCGGCGTCCGGTGTCTGAGGAGCGAGCAGCGGTCGCAGCCGGTTGCCCCAGCCGATGTCCGACAGGCGCCCCAGAGCACGACCCGGCGAGGTCTGTTCCCCTGTCGGGATGCGGCCCTTGAGGTCGATGCCGATGGCCGGGAGGCCGGTCGGCCACATGCGACGGGGTTCCACTTCCACTCCCGCACGCCCCAGGTCGCTCCGGGCCGCGTCCAGTGCAGTGGCGGACAGGTCGGACGTGAAGCGGGGGCCCGCGCAGTTGTCGCAGCGGCCACAGGGCTTGGCGCCCTCGTCGTCCAGGTGGCGCTGCAGGAACTCCATCCGGCACTCGGTGGTGGTCGCGTACTCGCGCATCGCCTGCTGTTCGACCGCGCGCTGCCGGGCCACCCACGCGTAACGCTCGGAGTCGTACGACCAAGGCTGCCCGGTCGCGATCCAGCCGCCCTTGACGCGGCGCACCGCTCCGTCCACGTCGAGGACCTTGAGCATGGTCTCCAGGCGTGAGCGGCGCAGCTCGACCAGCGGTTCCAGAGCGGGCAGCGACACGGGCCCGTCGGCCCGGGCGAGGACGTCCAGCGTGCGCCGTACCAGATCCTCGGACGGGAAGGCCAGCGAGGCGAAGTACTCCCAGATCGCCTCGTCCTCCTTGCCCGGCAGCAGCAGCACCTCGGCGTGGTCGACGCCGCGGCCGGCGCGGCCGACCTGCTGGTAGTAGGCGATGGGGGAGGAGGGCGAGCCGAGATGGACCACGAAACCGAGATCCGGCTTGTCGAAGCCCATGCCGAGCGCGGAGGTGGCGACCAGGGCCTTGACGCGGTTGGCGAGCAGGTCGTCCTCGGCCTGCTGCCGGTCGGCGTTCTCCGTCTTGCCCGTGTAGGAGGCGACGGTGTGCCCGCGCTGCCGCAGGAAGGCGGTGACCTCCTCGGCGGCGGCGACGGTGAGCGTGTAGATGATGCCGGAGCCCGGGAGGTCGTCGAGGTGGTCCGCGAGCCATGCCATCCGGTGCGCGGCGTCCGGGAGGCGCAGCACGCCGAGGCTCAGGCTCTCCCGGTCGAGCGGCCCGCGCAGCACCAGCGCGTCGGAGGCGCCGCCCGTGCCGAGCTGCTCGGCGACGTCCGCGGTCACCCGTGCGTTGGCCGTCGCGGTGGTGGCCAGCACCGGGACGCCGGGCGGGAGGTCGCCGAGCATGGTGCGCAGGCGGCGGTAGTCGGGGCGGAAGTCGTGGCCCCAGTCGGAGATGCAGTGGGCCTCGTCCACGACCAGCAGGCCGGTGGCGGCGGACAGCTTGGGCAGGACCTGGTCACGGAAGTCGGGATTGTTCAGCCGCTCCGGCGAGACGAGCAGCACGTCGACGCCGCCCGCCGCGATCTCGGCCTGGACGGACTCCCACTCCTCGGTGTTGGCGGAGTTGATGGTCCGGGCGTGGATGCCGGCCCGGCCCGCGGCCTCCACCTGGTTCCGCATGAGCGCGAGCAGCGGCGAGACGATCACCGTGGGCCCGCTTCCTGAGGCCCTCAGCAGCGACGTCGCCACGAAGTACACCGCGGACTTGCCCCAGCCCGTGCGCTGCACGACCAGGGCCCGGCGCCGGTCGGCGACCAGTGCCTCGATCGCCCGCCACTGGTCCTCGCGCAGCCGGGCGGCGCCGGTGGCATCCCCGACGAGACGGGCGAGGACGGCGTCGGCTTGTGCGCGGAGGTCCGCGTTGCTCGTGTGCTCCATGCGTCCCATACAACAGGACGGGACCGACAACCGGGCGGGCTCGGGCCGAGGCTGTGGACGACGGGGACGGCCTTGTCGTGTCCCTGATTCGACTTATCCACAGGCCCAACCGGAATGGTGAGATCCGCGAGATCGTCGGCGCATGACGAATCACAGCGAAACCGCCGGACCCTTCGAAAGCAACGACATCTCGGGGCAGGAGCCGCCGACCGGGCCGACCGAACACGCCACACAGGTCACTCTGCGCACCCCGGCCGAACTGGCCGACGCCCTGCCCTACCTGCTCGGCTACCGCCCCGAGGACAGCATGGTGCTCGTCGCCCTGCACGACCACGCGGGCCGCGGCAGGTTCGGCGGCCGGGCCCGGCTCGGCATCCCCGCGAACGACGAGGACTGGGAGGCCGCCGCCCGGCAGCTGGCCCGCGGGCTGGTGACCGGCAGCGAACGGCGTGGCGGCCGGCCCGAACGGATGGTGGCCTACGTCTGCCAGGAGCCGGGCCCGGGAGAGTCCGGCCGGGACGTCAAAAGGCGGCTGGAGGGGCTGGCCCACCTGATGCGCACCGAGTGCGGGAATCTCGACGTGCCGGTCATCGAGGCCCTGTGCATCTCGGACGGCCGATTCTGGTCGTACTGCTGCCCGGTCGAGGGCTGCTGCCCCGAGGACGGCTCGCCGATGGGCCTTCCCGGCACCTCCGTGCTCGCGGCCGCGGCCACCTACGCCGGCATCCAGGTGCGCGGCACCCTGCGGGAGCTGCGCGCCAGGCTCCAGCCGTGGGAGACCGGCGCCGCACTGGAACAGGAGATCGCCCTGGACGCGGTCGGAATGAGCCTGGTGCCCCGCATGCTGGAAGAGACGAGCCGCCTGGAGGTGGCGGAGGAGACCATCGCCCTCGCCGGGCGCATCATCCGCCGGTACGCCACGGCCGCACCGGTCCCCGGCACCCACTCCGCGGACGTACGCGACGACGACCTCCTCGCGGACGACGAGGCGGCGACCTTGATCCTCGGGCTCCAGGACCGCACGACCCGTGACAAGGCCGCCGCCTGGATGGAGGGGGACGAGGCCGGTCCGGCGCTCCGCCTCTGGCGCGCCCTGGCCCGCCGTTGTGTCGGACCCTACGGTGAGCACGCCGCCGCACCGCTGACCCTGGCGGGCTGGGTCGCCTGGTCCCTGGGGGACGAGCTGGAGGCACGGGAAGCACTGGCCATGGCACTGGGCGCGGACCCCGACTACCTCTTCGCCCGCCTGCTGCACCAGGCCTGCAACGAAGGACTCGACCCCGAGTCGGTCCGCCGCTGCCTGCGCGCTGAACGGGCGGAGCCTGAGCCGGCACAGCCGACGGACCAGGCGGCCCCGGCAGCGCGGACGGCTCTCGCCGAGCCCTCTGAGGCCGACACGCAGCAGAGCGACGAGCGTGCCGACCCCGGCGCCAGGAAGGGCGGGCAGCGACGCCGCCGTGCGCGCGGTGATAAAGCCTCCCGAGCCAGGCAAGACCGTCGGAGGCCGGTCGGCTCCCGTCCCCGGACCACGGACGCGACCGGCCCCGGCCCCCGCGGCCCGGCCGCCACGCGCACCCGTGCGGCGGCTGCGGGCGACGCCACGCACGGCGGCGCCCCGTCGGACAGCCGGCACTCCGAGGCGGACGGATGAGTCCCGGCCGACGGATGACGGGCCGGGCGCACCCCGAATGGCCGTCCCAGCCGGCCGGGCACACCGCCATTCGGTCGGCTTCCGACAGGCGAGCCGTGACCCGGGCGAGTCCGTTTCCGTTCACCTGAGTGGCGGAACGCCTGAACGGGTGCCGCCGTACTCCCCTGTCCTCCGGGGCGACCCACCAGCCGCCCAGCATGTCCGAGGCGCACCGAGCGCAGAAGAAGCGACGCCATGCACCAACAGCCGACTCCGCCCTCCACCGCCGAGCGTCCGCCCTGGAGCAGGCACGAGCCGTCCCCGACGGCAGGCGCCCGCCCCGGCGCACCGACGACGGCCACCGATCCACCACCCCCGTCGTCCGCGGAACCAGGTTCCCCTTCGCCGGCCCCCCACGGGAGCCCGCCGTCCCCCGGCGCCACACCGCCCCGCCGTCCCGCCGCGGCACCGCAGCCACGTACGCCCCCGGCCGGCCGCCCGGCACCCGAGCTGCCGCCCACGCACACCGCGCTGATCTGTGTGGCTCTGCCCGGCCTCGTCATCTCCGATGAGCCGGGACAACTGGCCGGACGGGGACTGGACGGGTTCTACCGAGGGGGAAGACGCCTGCTCTCCCGGTGCCAGGTCCGCGTGGCAGGCCGCGAACCGCTGCCCGTGCAGGGCAGGATGACCGGAGCCGACAGCGCCCGCTTCGTGGGGACGCTGCGCGTTTCCCCGGCCGCCGGCCCCGACCCCGAAGTCGTCGTCGAACGGACCCGGCACGCCGACGGCACCGAACGCATCACACTCCGCAACGCCGCCCTGCGCCCGCTGCGCCTGCCCGTCGAGGTAGCCCTCGGCACCGACCTGGCGGAACTCGCCGCCATCGCCGCAGGTGCCGCAGCCCCCGAACTCCCGGCCAGCGTTCACGACTCGGGCCTGCGCTGGGCCACGGCCGACGCAGCCGCCTGCGTCACCGCTGCCCCGCCGCCCTCCGACGCCCTGGCGTCCGCCGGACTGCTGCGCTGGGAACTGGACCTGCCCCCGGCCGGGACGGCAACGGTGGAGCTACGGGTACGGCCCGAAGGCGCAGGCCCCCTGCGACCAGCCGGACACGTGGCCACCAGCCCCCTGGCCCCCGCGCGGGCCGCGGGCGACGACCCCCGGGTGGCCCCGCTGCTGCACTCGGCCGTCGCCGACCTCCAGGCACTGCTCCTGCGCGACCCCGCACACCCGTCCGACACCTACCTCGCGGCCGGCGCCCCCTGGCGCTGCGGAATGGCTCCCGCCGAGGCGCTCGCCGCCGCCCGCATGACCCTTCCTCTGGGCACCCGCCTCGCGGCCGGCACCCTGCGCATCCTGGCCCGCACCCAGCTCCGGGGCCCGGGCCCCCGCGCCGGCATGATCCCGGGCCCCCGGCGTGACGCCGGCCCGCACCTTCCACCGAGCTGCACCGGAACGGAGGCAACCCTGCTCTTCCCTGTCCTGCTCGCCGAAGCCCGCCGCTGGGGGCTGCCCGAACAGGAGACACGGGAGCTTCTGCCCGCGGCCGAGCGCTGCCTGACGTGGCTGCGGACCACCGTCGGTGACGGCACCTACCTCCCCGACCCGCACCCCGGGGGGCCGGCCCGCTGCGAAACGCAGGCGCACGCCTACCGCGCCGCCCTGATCGGCGCCGATCTCCTCGACGCCTACGACAGACCGGGCGCCACGGAGCTGCTCCAGTGGGCCGAGACCCTGCGGACCGCCTTCCGAGCCGAGTTCTGGGTGGAGGACCGCGGCGGCGGCCGCCCGGCCGCGGCCCTGGCCCCCGGGAGACGCCCCATGCCCCAGCTGTCCGCCACCGCCGTCCACCTCCTCGACACCGGCCTGCTCGGCGGCGGCCGACAGGCCCCCGGCCTGCTCGGCAAGGCGCACACCGAACACCTCGCCCGGCTGCTCGGCACCCCCGCCATGGACGCCGGCTGGGGACTGCGCGGCCTCGGCGTCAAGGAGGCGGGACACAACCCGTTCGGTCACCGGACGGGAGCGGTACGGGTGCAGGAGACCGCGCTCGCAGTCGCGGGACTGGCGGCGGCCGGCTGCGAGAAGGAGGCGGCCGGCCTGCTCAAAGGGCTGCTGGAAGCGGCGGAACACTTCGGTCACCGGCTGCCCGAGATGTTCGCCGGCGAACAGCGCTCAGCCGGCACCGCGCCCCTCCCGCACCCCGCCGCCTGCCGCCCGGCGGCCACCGCCGCGGCCTCGGTGGTCCTGCTGCTCACCGTCCTGGCCGGTATCCGTCCCGACGTCCCGGCCCGCACCGTCACCCTGCGGCCCGTGCGGAGCGCACCGCTCGGCGAACTCAGCCTCAGTGGAATGCGGGTCGCGGGCGCCCCCTTCGCCGTACGGATCAGCCGGCTGGGACTGGCCATGGTGGAGGAGGCGGCGGACGGCCTGCAACTGGGCGCGTGAGCTCCCTGCCAGGCACGTGACCTGGAACGACATCACCGGTCCGGCGGAGCGGAAACCAACCATGCGCGCCGTGGCGGAAAGAAGCGGAACCACCACCGAAGCGCCCGATCAAGGGAGTGTTTATCGTCAGGAAGACGACTATGATCGCGGCATGCCCTACGACCCGTCAGCCTTTCCGCCCTTCGCCGTCACCGTGGACCTGGTCGTGCTGACCGTGCGCCGCGATGCCCTGTGCGCGCTGGCGGTCCGCCGGGGCGAGCCCCCCTTCCAGGGGCGCTGGGCACTGCCCGGCGGCTTCGTACGGGCCGACGAGGACCTGACCCAGGCGGCGGCACGCGAGCTGGCCGAGGAGACCGGGCTGTCCGCCCACGACCCCTCGGTCCCGGCCCAGGACAACGGAGCCCACCTGGAACAGCTCGCCACGTACGGCGACCCCAAGCGGGACCCGCGCATGCGCGTGGTCAGCGTCGCGCACCTCGCGCTCGCCCCCGACCTGCCCGCACCGCGCGCCGGAGGCGACGCCAGCAACGCCCGCTGGGCCCCGGTCGAGGAACTGCTCCAACAGGGTGGTTACGGCCGCGACGGAGAACCCGTGGCACCGCTCGCCTTCGACCACGCCCAGATCCTCGCCGACGGAGTGGAACGCGCCCGCTCCAAGATCGAGTACTCGTCGTTGGCCACCGCCTTCTGTCCGCCCGAGTTCACCGTCGGAGAGTTGCGCAGGGTGTACGAGGCGGTGTGGGGCGTGGCACTCGACCCGCGCAACTTCCACCGCAAGGTCACCGGAACCCCTGGATTCCTCGTCCCCACGGGCGGTACGACCACGCGCCAGGGCGGCAGGCCGGCCCAGCTCTTCCGCGCCGGCGGCGCCACCCTGCTCAACCCGCCGATGCTGCGCCCCGAGGTCTGAGGGACACGGCGGCGGCCCTGTCACACGACCGGCGCGCCGGTCACCCCTGCCGAGCGCGCGTTCCGTCGAACGGCGGACAGATGAGGCGACAGACCACGCGGCTTGTGCTCGCAAGACGCCCTATACCGGAAAAACCGGATATGTCGCGCTATCTTGCTGCAGGTGATCCAGGCCTTCGGACTGACCAGCAATCCCCGCAAGGCGCACCCGCCCGCCGTCGACGACGTCTCCTTCGAAGCGCGCGCCGGGCACGTCACCGCGCTCCTCGGCAGCGCCGGCGCGGGCAAGACGACGGCGCTCAAACTGATGCTGGAGCTCCAACCAGGGCGCGGCATCACCTACTTCAGAGGCCGGCCCCTGCACTTGACCGCCCACCCCTCGCGGGAAGTCGGCGTACTCCTCGGTGACGTACCGGGCCACCCGTCCCGTACGGTGCGCGGGCACCTGCGCATGCTGTGCGCCGCGGCGGGAGTTCCCGCGCGACGAGCCGACGAGGTCCTCGAAGTGGTCGGTCTCGTCAGCCTCCGTGAGGAGCGCCTGGGCACGCTGTCGCGCGGCATGGACCGGCGGCTCGGCCTCGCCTGCGCCCTGCTGCCCGACCCGCACACACTCGTCCTGGACGAACCCACGGACGGTCTCTCCGCCCGTGAGGCCCAGTGGCTGCACAGCATGTTGCGGGCCCACGCCACCCAGGGCGGCACCGTGCTCTTCACCACGGCCGACACCAAGGAGGCCGCGCGCACCGCCGACCGGGTCGTCACGCTCGACGGCGGCAGGCTCGTCGCCGACCAGGAGGCCAGGGACTTCGCCCGCACCCGGCTGCGCCCGCGCGTGGCCGTCCGCAGCCCCCACGCCGCCCGCCTCGCGGCCCTGCTCACCAAGGACGCCCGCACCACCCGCCGCTCCGTCGAAGTCGTACGCGAGGGCGGCAACCGGCTGTCGGTGTACGGCACGACGACCGCCGACGTCGGCGAGATCGCGTTCCATCACGGCATCCTCGTCCATCAACTGGCCGACGAGGTCGGAGACATGGGGCCGGGCGCCGGTATCGAGGGTGACGACGGCACGGGCTCCGCCGAGCCACGGCAGGACGTGCCGGCGGACCGGGAGGCCCGCCCGGAACACGGCCCGGCGGAGCAGGACCCGGCAGCCCGCGACACCCCGCACGGGGAGCGGGAGCGCGCCTCGGCCGGCCGCGCGCGGCCGGGTGGCGAGCGCGTGGCCTCCGGTGTCTTCGCACGGGAATCCCGCCCCGCCGCGCTCGGCGGCCCGCCCGCGGACCAGGGTCGAGCCGTGGAGGGGTTCCCACCGGCATCGGCGTATGCAACGGCCGAGGCGTCACCGGACCCCACGACTGCCGGCTATCCGGCGGAGGAGTCGCACACCACGTGGCCGGCAGCGGAATCCGGCGCCGCGACGCCCGACCCGGAAGCGGCCGGACCGTGCGCCGAAGCCCCTGACCGGTCCGCGCCGGAGCCGGACAGCCCGGCGCCGGAGCCCGGCCGGGCTGCGGTCAGCCTTGAGAGAGTGCGGACCATGGAGAGCGAATGGTCCGCGTCCGGCCGCGCTGTCGAGCAGGGGGCCGCGTCGGCTCGTCCGCCGGCCCATGACGCCGCACCGGCCGCCATGACATCCCCGGAGGGCGGCGTGGCGCACAGCCCGACCGCGTCCGGCGAGAAGAGCACGGCGGCTGGCGGCTCCGGCCGGTCCGGCGGCCCGACGGCCACCGTCGACTCCAGCCCGGGCGGAGTGGTGACAGCCTCCGAGCCGCAGACCGGCAGGGCCCGCACCCCGGCCAAGTTCCTCGCCGGCACCCGCACCTTCCTCCCCGGAGCCAGGAACCCCGACGCCCGGCAGTGGCAGGTCGACCGCGCCATTCGCCCCGGCGGCGTCCGCCCCCTCGCCGCCGCCTCCCCGCTCCCACCCCCCATCTCCGTCCGCCCCGCACGCAGCCCCCTGCGCCCCCTGCGCTACGAACTCCGGCGCGCCACCGGAATCGGCACCGGCTTCCTCACCTGCGGTGCCGTGCTGGTGTTGTCCGCGCTCACCGCCGTACTCCTGGCGCGGCTCGGCCACACCCCGAAGGAGCGGCTGTTCGCGGCCTGGCCGCAGGGGCTGCCGCTGCCGCCCGCGGCGCTCGCGGCAGGGCTGCTCGGCGCACTGGCCTTCGGGGACGAGTTCCGCCACCCCGCCCTGGCGGCGGACCGCGGTACCGTCCCCCGTAGGCTGGGGCTGCTCATCGCGAAACTGCTCGTCTCCGGAGCCACCGCGCTGCTGCTGGCCTTCCTCACCGTGGGCTGCGACGCCGAAGTGCTGTACATCGTCTACGGACGGGAGCTGGCACAAGTTCCCGCGGACTGGCTTTCGCTCACCGCCAGTTGGTTCGGGCTGGTCGTCGGCTGCGCCTGGGCCGGTGTGCTGGCGGCCGGGGTGTTCCGGTCCACGACGGCCGGACTGGCCGCCGTCCTCGCCGTGCCCGTCCTCGTCGTACCCCTCCTGCACAAGGTCCTGCAGGGCCCGGTGCTGCGGATGGCGGCCGGTTTTCCGGTGCGGTTGCGGGACGTCCACCTGCTGCAGTGGCCGTTCGGCGGCGAGCGGTACCTGCTCGCGGCCGCGCGGGTCCTCGCTCAACCCGTCGGCGGAGGCCTGGCGTTGTCGCTCGCGGTGCTGCTCTGTGCCTATCTGGCCACGGCCCTGCGTACCCGCTTCCGATGACTACAGTCCGTACGCTTCCGGTTCCGTCGTGCACACAACTCCCCGCAGAGAGCCCATTTCTTTCCGATAAGGCGTCAATTGCGACGGCGTGAGCGATCACCCTTTCGTGTGCTTTTCACCAAAGACCTCAAGGGAGTTGGAGGCGACGCCGACAAAGGATCCGTGAGTACCCTTGCGCACACCATGATGACCGCCGCCCGCTCCGCAGACTCTGGTCTGGCCGGCCCGGGCGAACTCGACCGCTACCCCTACGCCGAGGCCACGGTGGCCGACCGCGTCGGCGCGCCCCACTGGGACACCGGGGAGCCGGAGCTGGGCCGCGTCGGCCGGCGGGCCGCGGGCAGTCGCGGACGCGGACTGCACGGACAACTCGTCCAGCAGCTGGGACAGATGATCGTCTCCGGCGACCTGGGGGCGGACCGCCCGCTGGTGCCGGAGGAGATCGGCCAGCGCTTCGAGGTGTCCCGCACCGTCGTCCGCGAGTCCCTCCGCGTCCTTGAGGCCAAGGGCCTGGTCAGCGCCCGCCCGAACGTCGGCACGCGCGTACGTCCCGTCAGTGACTGGAACCTGCTCGATCCGGACATCATCGAGTGGCGGGCCTTCGGGCCGCAGCGCGACGACCAGCGCCGGGAGCTGAGCGAGCTGCGCTGGACGATCGAGCCGCTCGCCGCCCGTCTCGCCGCCGGGCACGGGCGCGAGGAGGTGCAGCAGCGCCTCTGTGACATGGTCGAGATCATGAGCCATGCCATGGCGCAGGGCGACGCGCTCACCTACTCGCGCGCCGACACCGAGTTCCACGCGCTGCTCATCCAGATCGCGGACAACCGCATGCTGGAGCACCTCTCCGGCATCGTCTCGGCGGCCCTCCAGGTCTCCGGCGGCCCTGTCACGGCCTGTGACCGGCCGAACGAGGCGTCCCTGGCCCAGCACGCGCGGATCGTGGACGCGCTGGGCACCGGCGACGGTACGGCGGCCGAGGCGGCCATGCGCCAGCTGCTCATGGTCCACCCCGAGGTGGAGCGCGTGGTGCCTGCGCCGCGCGAGCACTGACCCCGCGAGGAATGCGGTGCGGTCGCCGGTGTGCGGCGCGCTCGTGGTGCGCATGGCGGCGCCGGGCCACGAGCGCCGGCCGTCGCCGGACCCCGCCGGACCTTCTGGAGTCCGGCGGGTCCGGCGGGCCCGATGGCGCGACGGCGGCGACAGGACCTGGTCGTGGGCGTGGCTGGAACGAACACCGTAAATGTTGCTCTTTGTGTATGTCTGACCGCTTTTGACCGCTTACGGGGTGTGACTCGGGCCACGTAGATTGGGCGTAACGCTCATGGAGACAGCGCGATGACCTAAGAGGTGATAGCCGCGGAGGGAATACGGACGCCGTAACAGGCGCTGTGCATCTCCCCGGCCCACGCCCGCGCCGTCGGCCCATCCCCAGGCCGGTGGTCGGCTCACGTCCGCAGTGGACGGTGCCGGAAGCCGTTTTCCAACGTTCCGAGAGGTTGTTCGTGTCGGCCAGCACATCCCGTACGCTCCCGCCGGAGATCGCCGAGTCCGTCTCTGTCATGGCGCTCATCGAGCGGGGAAAGGCTGAGGGGCAGATCGCCGGCGACGATGTGCGTCGGGCCTTCGAAGCTGACCAGATTCCGGCCACTCAGTGGAAGAACGTACTGCGCAGCCTCAACCAGATTCTTGAGGAAGAGGGTGTGACGCTGATGGTCAGTGCCGCAGAGCCCAAGCGCACCCGAAAGAGCGTCGCAGCGAAGAGCCCGGCCAAGCGCACCGCCACCAAGACGGTCGCGGCGAAGACGGTGACCACCAGGAAGGCCACCGCCAGCACGGCCGCCCCCGCGGCGCCCGCCGCCCCGGCCGTCGCCGAGTCCGCCGAGGAAGCCGCACCTGCCAAGAAGGCCGCCGCCAAGAAGGCGACCGCCAAGAAGACGGTCGCCAAGAAGACCGTCGCGAAGAAGACGGCCGCCAAGAAGACCACGGCAAAGAAGGACGACGCCGAGCTCCTCGACGAAGAGGTCCTTGAGGACACCAAGGTCGCCGACGAGCCCGAGGGGGCCGAGAGCGCCGGCTTCGTCCTGTCCGACGAGGACGAGGACGACGCGCCCGCGCAGCAGGTCGCCGCGGCCGGCGCCACCGCCGACCCGGTCAAGGACTACCTGAAGCAGATCGGCAAGGTCCCCCTGCTCAACGCCGAGCAGGAGGTCGAGCTCGCCAAGCGCATCGAGGCGGGCCTGTTCGCCGAGGACAAGCTGGCGAACGCCGACAAGCTCGCCCCCAAGCTCAAGCGCGAGCTGGAGATCATCGCCGAGGACGGCCGCCGCGCCAAGAACCACCTGCTGGAGGCCAACCTCCGACTCGTGGTCTCCCTGGCCAAGCGCTACACCGGCCGCGGCATGCTCTTCCTGGACCTCATCCAGGAGGGCAACCTCGGTCTGATCCGCGCGGTCGAGAAGTTCGACTACACCAAGGGCTACAAGTTCTCCACGTACGCCACCTGGTGGATCCGCCAGGCGATCACCCGCGCCATGGCCGACCAGGCCCGCACCATCCGTATCCCGGTGCACATGGTCGAGGTCATCAACAAGCTCGCGCGCGTGCAGCGCCAGATGCTCCAGGACCTGGGCCGCGAGCCCACCCCGGAGGAGCTGGCCAAGGAACTCGACATGACCCCGGAGAAGGTCATCGAGGTCCAGAAGTACGGCCGCGAGCCCATCTCGCTGCACACCCCGCTCGGCGAGGACGGCGACAGCGAGTTCGGTGACCTCATCGAGGACTCCGAGGCCGTCGTCCCGGCCGACGCGGTCAGCTTCACGCTCCTGCAGGAGCAGCTGCACTCCGTACTGGACACCCTGTCCGAGCGCGAGGCGGGCGTCGTCTCCATGCGCTTCGGTCTCACCGACGGTCAGCCGAAGACCCTCGACGAGATCGGCAAGGTGTACGGCGTCACGCGCGAGCGCATCCGCCAGATCGAGTCCAAGACCATGTCGAAGCTGCGCCACCCGTCGCGTTCGCAGGTGCTGCGCGACTACCTCGACTAGGTCCCGCTCCACCACGGCGAAGGCCCGGTTCCCCTCGCGGGAGCCGGGCCTTCGTGCTGCGCGCGTGCGCGAGGTGGATCACTCTGGGTGTCCCACGAGCACCGCGGAGTGAGGAGCATGCATGCGCCGTTCCATAGCCCGGGCACTGATCCGGCCGCTGGCCCTGGCGGCCACCCTGACTTCCATACCTCTGGCGAGCACCTCCACCGCGGCCGCAGACAGCGTGGTGGTCGGGGGGTTTCCGATAGACGTTTCCCAGGCTCCGTGGACGGTGGCGCTGGCCAGCCGTGACCTGTTCGGAGGAATGCGGGCGGGCCAGTTCTGCGGCGCTGTGGCCATCGGACGCAGCACGGTGGTCACAGCCGCCCACTGCCTGGCCGAGGAGTCCCTCGGGACGCCACCGAGCCGTCTGCGCGACCTCAGGGTCATCGCGGGCCGCACGGACCTGCTGTCGGGGCAGGGCCAGGAAGTCGCCGTACGGGAGATCCGGGTCAATTCCGCGTACGACCCCGCGACCAACTCCGGCGACTTCGCGGTCCTCGGACTCGTCGGCTCCCTGCCGCAGAGCGCGGTCGTCGCCATGGCGGGCCCGGGCGACCCCGCCTACGCGCCGGGCACCGAAGCCCTGGTGTCGGGATGGGGTGACACCACCGGCGCGGGAACCTACCCACGCCGGCTCCGCGCCGCACGTGTGCGTGTGCTGCCCGACGAGCTGTGTGCCCGCGCCTACCCGGGCGGCCCTGAGGGCGCCTACCGGGCCGGCACCATGCTGTGCGCCGGTGACCCCGCCGGAGGCCCCGACGGCTGCCAGGGCGACAGTGGAGGCCCTCTGGTGGCCGGGGGGCGGCTGATCGGCCTCGTGTCATGGGGGAGCGGCTGCGGGCGGCCGGGGCTCCCGGGTGTCTACACGCGTGTCTCCGAGGTCGTACGAGCGCTGCAGCCGACGGCCACGGTGGCCGGGGTGCGGAACTCCAGGCCCGCGTGAGCGCGTCCGGGCATGAGCACGGGCGGCTGCTTCCTGGTGTGAAGCGGCCGCCCGTTCACCGGCCTGTGCCGGGGCTGGCTCGTCGTGGTGCGAGATTCAGCGCTCTTCTTCCGAAACGGTGTTCGGAACGGAGGTCAGCCGCTCCGTCTCGTCCTGTATCTCAGCGGCGATCTTCTTGAGTTCCGGCTCGAACTTGCGACCGTGGTGGGCGCAGAAGAGCAGTTCTCCGCCGCTCAGCAGGACGACGCGCAGGTATGCCTGGGCGCCGCAGCGGTCGCAGCGATCGGCGGCCGTCAGCGGGCTCGCGGGGGTCAGAACAGTAGTCACGTCGCCTCTTCTCTAGCTCGACGAGCTGTCGTACCAGGGTCAACATCCAACCAGCCCCAAAACGTTCCCGCTCGTGGCTTTTCCTCGAAAGAATCTTTCCGGGGCGGCTGTTTGCTGCCGGTTGGCGGCGAATGTGCCGTATTGCGTCTCTTGTGTGCGTACGGGTTCGCGCTGTCTTTGGTGTCTCGGTCCTCCCGGCCGGGTTGCCGGTTGTTCATGAGGACGTGCCCGGAGCCTAAATGGTTCATGCCTCGAAGGGAACGTGATGTGTGCTTCACTCCATCGAGGGATCGAACGTGTATGCGAGTGTGGACTAGTGTGAGTTGTCGGCGAGGGTGGCGTTACACCGGCTCTACCAGGGCTCGGTACCCTCTGAGCGGCGACCGAAGCCGCCCCCTTACCCAAAAGGGGGCCATCTGAAATTCAGCGAGGAGCGAACCGCGTGACCGCCGATACGTCCGTGCCGTCCACAGCGCTGCTGGCAGGAGCAGACCGCGACGGTTCCAACTACACCGCGCGGCACCTGCTCGTCCTTGAGGGTCTTGAGGCCGTGCGCAAGCGCCCTGGCATGTACATCGGATCGACCGACAGTCGCGGTCTGATGCACTGCCTGTGGGAGATCATCGACAACTCGGTGGACGAGGCCCTCGGCGGCTACTGCGACCACATCGAGGTCGTCCTCCACGACGACGGCTCCGTCGAGGTGCGCGACAACGGCCGCGGCATCCCCGTGGACGTGGAGCCGAAGACCGGCCTGTCCGGCGTCGAGGTCGTCATGACCAAGCTCCACGCGGGCGGCAAGTTCGGCGGCGGCTCCTACGCCGCCTCCGGCGGTCTGCACGGCGTCGGCGCCTCCGTGGTCAACGCCCTCTCCGCCCGACTCGACGTCGAGGTCGACCGCGGCGGCCACACCCACTCGATCAGCTTCCGGCGTGGTGTGCCCGGCGCCTTCGCCGCCGGCGGCGCCGACGCGAAGTTCGAGGCCAAGAGCGGACTGCGCAAGACGAAGAAGATCCCCAAGACGCGCACCGGCACGCGCGTGCGGTACTGGGCCGACCGGCAGATCTTCCTCAAGGACGCCAAGCTCTCCCTGGAGAACCTGCACCAGCGCGCCCGGCAGACCGCCTTCCTGGTCCCCGGCCTGACCATCGTCGTCCGCGACGAGTACGGCCTGGGCGAAGGCGGCAGCAAGGGCGAAGAGTCCTTCCGCTTCGACGGGGGCATCAGCGAGTTCTGCGAGTACCTGGCGAACGACAAGGCCGTCTGCGACGTCCTCCGCTTCTCCGGCAAGGGCACCTTCAAGGAGACCGTTCCCGTCCTGGACGAGCACGGCCAGATGACCCCCACCGAGGTCACCCGCGAACTGGGCGTCGACGTCGCACTGCGCTGGGGCACCGGGTACGACACGACCGTCCGGTCGTTCGTCAACATCATCGCCACGCCCAAGGGCGGCACCCACGTCACCGGCTTCGAGCAGGCGCTCACCCAGACGATGAACGATGTGCTGCGCGCCAAGAAGATGCTGCGCGTGGCCGAGGACAACATCGTCAAGGACGACGCCCTGGAGGGCCTCACCGCCGTCGTCACGGTCCGGCTGGCCGAGCCGCAGTTCGAGGGACAGACCAAGGAGGTCCTCGGCACCTCGGCGGCCCGCCGTATCGTGAACAGCGTGGTCGGCCGGGAACTGAAGGCCTTCCTGACCGCGACCAAGCGTGACGCCGCCGCCCAGGCCAGGGTCGTCATGGAGAAGGTGGTCGCGGCCGCCCGCACCAGGGTCGCGGCCCGCCAGCACAAGGACGCCCAGCGCCGGAAGACCGCTCTGGAGTCCTCGTCCCTGCCGGCCAAGCTCGCCGACTGCCGCAGCGACGACGTCGACCGCAGCGAGCTGTTCATCGTCGAGGGCGACTCCGCGCTCGGTACGGCCAAGCTGGCGCGGAACTCCGAGTTCCAGGCCCTGCTGCCGATCCGCGGCAAGATCCTCAACGTGCAGCGGTCCTCGGTGACCGACATGCTCAAGAACGCCGAGTGCGGCGCGATCATCCAGGTCATAGGGGCGGGCTCCGGCCGCACCTTCGACATCGACCAGGCTCGCTACGGCAAGATCATCATGATGACCGACGCCGATGTGGACGGCTCCCACATCCGGTGTCTGCTGCTCACGCTGTTCCAGCGGTACATGCGGCCCATGGTCGAGGCCGGCCGGGTCTTCGCCGCGGTGCCGCCGCTGCACCGTATCGAGATCGTCCAGCCGAAGAAGGGGCAGGACAAGTACGTCTACACGTACTCGGACCGTGAGCTGCGCGACAAGCTCATGGAGTTCCAGAGCAAGGGCATCCGGTACAAGGACTCCATCCAGCGCTACAAGGGTCTGGGCGAGATGGACGCCGACCAGCTGGCCGAGACCACGATGGACCCGCGCCACCGCACCCTGCGCCGGATCAACCTGTCCGACCTGGAGGCCGCCGAGCAGGTCTTCGACCTGCTGATGGGTAACGACGTGGCTCCGCGCAAGGAGTTCATCTCCGGCTCGGCGGCGACGCTGGACCGGTCGCGCATCGACGCGTAGCCGCCGCGCCGGGCTAGGCGCGGCGGGGGGCTTGCCGGACGGGTGGCCGGCGCCGTCTGAGACGGGGGAGCGGTTCGGGCTCGGTGATCGAGCCCGGGCCGCTCGCCAGCCGGATCCTGCTGAGGCCGGTCGCCGTGCTCGCGACCGCCACCTGCCACCTGTCCGCCGTCACCTGCCCACCGCCACCCGGGCCTGCCCTGGAATGGGCGGCCGGCCATGCCCCTGTGCCTGAGGCGGCCCCGGTCCCTCGTTGTCCCTCGTTGATCCGCGTCCGGCCGGGGCACTGGAGACAGTGGACCGTTCTACTGGGTCGGGTGTGTCCCCCTCGCGACCCGGACGGCTTCTCCACCCGTGGGTGGAGGAGAGCCGCTTCGAGTTTCCACCCTTGATCCACCCCGGCTCCGATCTCCCGGCCTGCGGACTTCCGTACCTTCGAAGGCGTCGGCAGCACTCGCTCCCGGCACCGCCTTCTCGCTCACGGGGGTTCCGATGCCCGGGCTCGTCAACGCGCTGGTGATCGCAGCCGTCGCCGCCATAGTGATCGCACGGCAGTTCCGCGCCCGGGCGATCGACACGGACCGGCGCTGGTGGCTGCTGCCCGTGATACTCGCGGCCGTCGCGCTGCGCGAGCCCGGTGTCCTCGACGCCCACCACCGCCTCGAATCCGCCGCCCTGCTCGCGGTGGAACTGCTCATCGGGCTGGCCACCGGCGTTGGCTGGGGCTGGACCACCCGCATCTGGACGGCGCCGGACGGCGTCCTGTGGACCAGGAGCACGAAGGCGAGCATCGCCGTCTGGGCCGTGGGGCTGGCCCTGCGGGCCGGCGTCTTCGCCCTCGGCTCCGCACTCGGCCTGCACCAGGACAGCTCCGCGCTGATGCTGGGCCTCGCCGGAACCCTGCTGGTGCGGGGCGTGATCCTGGCCCGGCGGGTCCGGTCCGCCGACGCCGTGAGCCCTCCCGCCCCGGCATACGGTGCCGACGAGCAGCCGGCCTGGAAGGAGCGCGTGTGACCGAGAACGCCTGGACCCGCTGGCCGTCGCGGGAGGCACTGGGCCGCGCGGGAATCACCCGGGCAAGACGCGTGCTCGTCTGGGTCGTCCGGCTGCTCGTGCTGGCCCTGCTCCTCTGGGGCGCTGTCAGCCAGCGGCACGTCGGTATCTGGGGAGCGGTCACGGCGGCGGCCGGAGTCGTCCTCGCCGCTCTCGTCTCCTGGGCCTTCTTCCGGACCACCTATGAGCACCGGCTGGTGCCCTCCCTGGCGCTCGTGAGCATCCTCCTGGGCATCGCGGTCACCGCCGAGGCCACGGGATTCGGAGGACCGGCCCTGGTGATCTGGTGCGGCTGCGGAGTCGTCGCGCTGGAGCGGCTGCCGCTCGGCGCCGCGGTCCCCGTAGCGTCGGTGGCACTGGCCTCGTACGCCGCGTTCACCAACGACGTCTGGCTGGCCACGGCCGCCACCGTGGCCGGCATGGCCCTCGCCGGGTACGTGCTGAGGCTGGACGCGGAAGCCCGGGGCAACGCGCAGCGGCTGCTTGCCCAGGAGCGCGCCGCCCGCACGGCCGAGGCCGAGTCCGCGGCACTGGCCGAGCGGGCCCGTATCGCACGGGAGATCCACGACGTGCTGGCCCACAGCCTCTCGGCGCAGCTCGTGCACCTGGAGGCGGCCCGGCTGCTGATCGAGAACGGCGCGGAGCGCGAACGGATCCTGGAGCGGGTGGTGGCCGCGCGGGGCATGGCCCGCGACGGGCTCGCCGAGACCCGGCAGGCGCTGTCCGCCCTGCGGGGAGAACTGACCCCGCTGGAGGACTTCCTGACCGGGCTCGTCAGCTCGGCCGACGGGGCGGAGGTCACCGTCACAGGTGAACGCAGACCCCTGCCAGCCGAGGCGTCCCAGGCCGTACGGAGGGTCGCGCAGGAGGCGCTGACGAACGTCCGCAAGCACGCCCAAGGCGCCAGAGTGGCCGTACGGCTCGACTACGGCGAGCACGAAGTGACGCTGAACGTCCGGGACTCGGGCGGACGGCCGGGCGAACTCGACGGAGCCGGAGGCGGGTACGGTCTGCTGGGCATGCGCGAGCGTGCCGAGCTGCTGGGCGGTTCACTGGACGCGAGGCCGGACGATGAGGGGTTCGTGGTGACGCTGAAGGTGCCCGTATGACGGAGACGGAAGGGGAGAAGAAGCCCGCACGGGTGGTGGTGGCCGACGACCAGACCGTGGTCCGCGAGGGCATCGTGATGCTGCTCGGGCTGTTGCCGGGTGTGGAGGTCGTGGGGGCCGCCGCAGACGGTGAGGAGGCGGTGCGGCTGGTCGGCGAACTCGCGCCGGACGTCGTGCTGATGGACCTCAGGATGCCCCGCTGCGACGGCGTGGAGGCCACCCGGCGGATCCGGGCCCGGTACCCCGGCACCCAGGTCGTGGTGCTCACCACCTTCGCGGACGACGAGTCGCTGTTCCCGGCACTGCGGGCCGGTGCGCGGGGGTACCTGACCAAGGACGCGGGCGGTGACGAGATCGTGCGGGCCGTGCACAGCGTGCTCTCGGGGGACGCGGGGCTGTCGCCGAGTGTCCAGCGCCGGCTGCTGGAGCGGCTGTCGCAGCCCGAACCCGAGGCCGTGCCGGCGGCCGGCGAGACGCCCGACGGGCTGACCGCGCGCGAGACCGAGGTCCTCGTGCTGATCGCCGAAGGCCTCAGCAATCAGGAGATCGCCCGCAGACTGCACGTGTCGACCGCGACCGTGAAGACCCACATCAACAACCTCTTCGCCAAGACGGGCCTCAAGGACCGGGCGCAGGCCGTGCGGTACGCCTACAGCAGGGGGCTCGTGAGGCCGCCCGCCGGCTGAGTCACCTGATGGGGTGAAGAGCGCGAGGAAGAAGAGTCAGAGATCTTTCCGTTCTGTCCATCCTTGGGCATGCAGTCAAGCAACGGTCGCCCCGGGGGCGCCGGGGACGGTTCCGAGAGATCCGAGAGATCGGCCGAGAACCAGGAAGACCACACCGCGCCCTCCCGGGACGTGACGTACGAAGACCCTTGGTACGACGCGCTGGCCTCCGGCTGGGGTGAGCTGGACGGCACCGGCAGGCCGGCGCCGGCCGTGCCGCCGGCCCGGGGCGAGCCCGGCGTGACGGCGGTGGACACCTGCGAGGTGTACCTCCAGGTGCAGCGCAGTCAGGCGTTCCAGGAGGTGCGCGGCAGATACCGGCGGTTCGTGGTGCCGGGGGTCGTCGGCTTCCTGGTCTGGTACGTGGGGTACGTGGTCGCCGCGACGACCGCGCCCGGGCTCATGGCCCGGCCGGTGGCGGGGGCGGTGAACGTGGGGATGCTCGCGGGGCTGGGGCAGTTCCTCAGCACCTTCCTGCTCACCTGGGCTTACGCCCGGCATGCTCGGCTGCGCCGGGACCGGGCCGCGCTGGAGCTGCGCTGGGACACCCAGGAGCTGGCCCGCGGCGCGCGAGGAGGCGCCTCATGAGCGGTGACCATCAGACACTGGCGCTGCTGCTGTTCATCGGGTTCGTGGCGGTCACCCTCGGGATCACGACCTGGGTGAGCCGCAGGCGGCACGGCTCGGCGGAGGAGTTCTACGCCGGCGGCCGGCTGTTCTCCCCGATGGAGAATGGTTTTGCCATCGCGGGCGACTACATGTCGGCCGCCTCCTTCCTCGGGATCGCCGGGCTCATCGCGCTGTTCGGGTACGACGGGCTGCTGTACTGCGTGGGCTTCCTCGTGGCGTGGCTGCTTGTGCTGCTCCTGGTGGCGGAACTGGTGCGCAACTGCGGGCGGTTCACCCTGGCCGACGTGCTGGCCGCGCGGATGCGCGAGCGGCCGGTGCGGATCGCGGCGGGGACGTCCTCGGTGACGGTGTCCGTTCTGTATCTGGTGGCGCAGATGGTCGGCGCGGGAAGCCTGGTGGCGCTGCTGCTGGGGCGGACGGGAGGCGCGGCCCAGGCCTGGACGGTCATCGGCGTCGGCGCGCTCATGGTGATCTATGTGTCGTTGGGAGGGATGCGGGCCACCACCTGGATCCAGATCGTGAAGGCGGTCCTGCTGCTCGGCGGGACGGTCGTGCTGACTGTTCTCGTCCTGCTGCGCTTCCACGGTGACGTCGACCGCCTCCTGCTCGCGGCCGCGGAGCGCAGCGGCCACGGGAAGGCGTTCCTGGCGCCGGGCCTGAAATACGGCGGGGACTGGACCGACCGGCTCGACTTCATCAGCCTGGGACTCGCGCTGGTGCTGGGCACGGCCGGACTGCCGCACATCCTGTCCCGCTTCTACACCGTGCCGACCGCGCGGGCCGCGCGCCGCTCCGTGGTGTGGTCCATCGGTCTGATCGGCAGCTTCTACCTGATGACGATCGTCCTCGGATTCGGTGCGGCGGCCGTGGTGGGGCCGGAGGCCGTGCGCGGGTCCAACGCGGCCGGGAACACGGCTGTGCCGCTGCTCGCCCTCGACCTGGGCGGCGGCGCGGGCTCCACGGGCGGCACGGTGCTGTTCGCGGTCGTCGCGGCGGTGGCCTTCGCGACGATCCTCGCGGTGGTCGCGGGCATCACGCTGGCCTCCTCGGCCTCGGTGGCGCACGATCTGTACGCGTCGCTGCGCCGGCCGCACGGCAGGCCCCGCAGCGAGGTGGCGGTGGCACGGTGGGCGGCGGTCGGCATCGGCGTCGTGGCGATCGCGCTCGGCCTGCTGGCCCGCGATCTCAACGTCGCCTTCCTCGTCGGCCTCGCCTTCGCGGTCGCCGCGTCGGCCAACCTGCCCGTCCTGCTCTACTCGCTGTTCTGGCGCGGCTTCACGACACGTGGCGCGGTCTGGGCGGTGTACGGCGGGCTGCTCCCGGCGATCGGGCTGGTGCTGCTCTCCCCGGTGGTGTCCGGCAGCCCGGACTCCCTGTTTCCGGCCGTCGACTTCCAGTACTTCCCGCTGGACAACCCGGGCATCGTCTCCATCCCGCTCGGCTTCCTGGCCGGCTGGCTGGGCACGGTCATCTCGGACGAGGTCGCGGACGAGGGCAAGTACGCCGAGACGGAGGTGCGCTCGCTGACCGGGGCCGGAGCCGCCTAGCCCGGCCACCGTTGTCCCGCTACGGCGCCACCCAGGCGTACCGGTGTTCGGGGCGGCCCGTGTCGCCGTACTTCAGGGAGAGGCGGAGCCGGCCCGCCTGTTCCAGGTGGCGCAGGTAGCGCTGGGCGGTGGAGCGGCTCAGGCCGGTCCGGGCGGCCACCTCGTGGGCCGAGAGGGGCTGGTCGGCGCGGTGCAGGACGCCGCAGATCAGGTCCGTCGTGGGCTCGGAATGGCCGGTCGGCAGGCCGGGTGCGGAAGGGGCGGGAGCGGTGCGCAGGGCGCCGAAGATCCGGTCGACCTGTTCCTGGCCGGTCAGGCCCCGGCCGCCCACCCGGTCGACCGTGCGGCGCAGGGCGGCGTAGGAGTCCAGGCGGGCGCGCAGTGCGGCGAAGGTGAACGGCTTGACCAGGTAGTGCAGGGCGCCCATGCGCATCGCCTGCTGGACGGTCGTCACATCACTGGCTGCCGTGATCATGATGACGTCCGTGCCGTGGCCCTGCTCCCGCATGCGGTGCACGAGTTCCAGTCCCGTCCGGTCCGGCAGGTAGTGGTCGAGCAGAACCAGGTCGATGCCGCCTCGTTCGACGGCGGCCAGGGCCTGCGCGGCGCTGTGCGCGCGGGCGGCCACCCGGAAGCCGGGAACCTTTCCCACGTATTTGGCGTTGATCTCTGCGACGCGGAAGTCGTCGTCCACGACCAGGACGTCAATCATCAGGCCTCTCCTTCAAGGCCGGCGAGCATCGAGCCCGTGTTCGGCTCCGCAGTTGTAGCGCGAGCAAAACGAGCACAACAGGTCCTTGCGAGCAAAAGATCGGCTTGTGCTCACAAGACTCCTGCTGTGGCGGGGGCCACACCTACCGTCCCGGCCCATGAGCGCACACACCAGCCCCGCCATCGAGCTGCGGGGCGCGAGCAAGATCTTCAGAACCCCGTCCGGGGGACTGCACACGGCCGTGCGCGGCCTGGACCTCACCGTCGGGCGCGGCGAGTTCGTGGCGGTCGTAGGGCCCACGGGCTGTGGCAAATCCACCACGCTGACCCTGGTCAGCGGCCTGGAGGAGCCCACCGAGGGTGAAGTGCTGGTGACCGGGGAGCCGGTCGACGGCGTCGGCGACAAGGTCGGCTTCGTCTTCCAGCAGGACGCCACCTTCCCCTGGCGGACGGTCCTGTCGAACGTCATGGCGGGCCCCCGCTTCCGGGGCGTGCCCAAGGCGGAGGCCAGGCAGAAGGCCCGCGAGTGGCTGGCCCGGGTGGGACTCGCCGCCTTCGAGGACCGCTATCCGCACCAGCTCTCCGGCGGCCAGCGCAAGCGCGTCGCCCTGGCGGCCACGTTCGTCAACGACCCCGAGATCCTGCTGATGGACGAGCCGTTCTCCGCGCTCGACGTGCAGACCCGGGCGCTGATGTCGGACGAGCTGCTGGAGCTGTGGGAGGGCACCGGCGCCTCCGTCGTCTTCGTCACCCACGATTTGGAGGAGTCCATCGCGCTGGCCGACAGGGTCGTCGTGATGACCGCCGGACCCGCCACCGTGAAGCAGGTCTTCGACATCGACCTGCCCCGTCCGCGGAAGGTCGAGTCGGTGCGTCTGGAGCCGCGGTTCATCGAGATCTACCGCGAGATCTGGGACTCCCTCGGCGAAGAGGTCCGCATCACCCGTGAGAGGGGTGCCGCCCATGTCGCCTGAGGTGCTCAGCACTCCGGTGGTCGACACCGTCAAGACACCCGGTCGCGCGCAGACCCGAGCCCAGGCCGCCCGCCGGCGCAAGGTCCTCGTCGGTGTCGCGCGCGTGGTGCTGCTCGTGGTCGTTCTCGGGTTGTGGGAGACGCTGTCGCGCGCCAAGGTCATCGATCCGTTCAACTTCTCGATGCCCTCGAAGATCTGGGACCAGATCTACACCTGGGTGGCCCACGGTACGGCGCTCGGCTCCCTGGGCGAGCAGATCTGGTACACGCTCCACGAGGCACTTCTCGGCTGGGTCATCGGTGTGGTCGCCGGCGTGCTCCTCGGTATCGCGCTCGGGCGGATCAGATTGCTCGCCGAGATTCTTGGTCCGTACATCAAGGTGCTCAACTCGATTCCCAGGATCGTGCTGGCGCCCATCTTCCTGATCTGGTTCGGCCTCGGCCCGTCCTCCAAGGTGGCCTCCGCCGTCGTCCTCGTCTTCTTCCCGGTGTTCTTCAACGCCTTCCAGGGCGCCCGAGAGGTGGACCGCAACCTCGTGGCCAACGCCCGGATCCTGGGCGCGAGCGACCGCAGGGTGACCCTCCAGGTGGTCATCCCGTCGGCCACCTCCTGGATCTTCACCAGCCTCCACGTCAGCTTCGGCTTCGCGCTCATCGGCGCCATCGTCGGCGAGTACATCGGCGCGACCAAGGGCATCGGCCTGCTCGTCGCGCAGTCGCAGAACACCTTCAACGCGGCCGGTGTGTACGCCGCGATGGTCATCCTCGCCGTCGTCGCCCTCGTCGCCGAAGGGCTGCTCACCTTCGCCGAGCGCCGCATCTTCCGCTGGAAGTCCAGCGGTTCCGACAGCTGACCGGCCCCCTCGCCACCCCCCGCCGCTTCCTCCCGCACCGCCCTCTCACAAGGACGTGAACCGCATGCGCAAGACCGCCGGATACGCCTCCCTCGCCGCCGCCGGACTGCTCGCCCTCTCCTCCCTCACCGCCTGCGCCAACGACGCGGCAAGCTCCACGGCCGACACCGGCAGCGGTGGTGGCGGCAAGGGCGAGAACGTCAAGATCATGGTCGGCGGCCTGGACAAGGTCATCTATCTGCCCGCGATGCTGACCCAGCGCCTCGGCTACTTCCAGGCCGAGGGCCTGAACGTCCAGCTCCTGAGCGAGCCCGCCGGGGTCCAGGCCGAGACCGCGCTCGTCTCCGGCCAGGTGCAGGGCGCGGTCGGCTTCTACGACCACACCCTCGACCTTCAGGTGAAGGGCAAGGCGGTGGAGTCGGTCGTGCAGTTCTCGCACGCTCCCGGCGAGGTCGAGGTGGTGTCCCGCAAGGCCGCCGGCGACCTCACCTCGCCCAAGGACTTCAAGGGCCGGAAACTGGGCGTGACCGGCCTCGGCTCCTCGACCGACTTCCTCACCAAGTACCTGGCGGTCAAGAACGGAGTGAAGATCAGCGAGTTCACGCCGGTCGCGGTGGGGGCGGGGCCGACGTTCATCGCGGCGCTCCAGAACGGCGCGATCGACGGCGGCATGACCACCGACCCGACCGTCGCGACGCTCCTGGACAAGAAGGCCGGGAAGATCCTCCTCGACATGCGCACCCCCGAGGGTTCGCAGGAGGCGCTCGGCGGCCCTTACCCCTCGTCGAGTCTGTACATGCAGACGGACTGGGTCAACGGACACAAGGACACCGTCCAGAAGTTGGCCAATGCATTCGTCAAGACGCTCAAGTGGATGTCCACGCACAGCGCCGACGAGATCGCCGCCAAGATGCCCGCGGACTACTCCCAGGGCGACAAGGGGCTGTACGCGCAGGCCATCAAGAGCACCCTGCCGATGTTCACCGACGACGGCGTGATGCCCCAGGGCGGTCCCGAGACCGTCGAGAAGGTGCTCAAGGCGTTCAACCCCAACATCAAGAACGCGAAGGTCGACTTGAGCAAGACGTACACGACGGAGTTCGTCAAGGCGGTCAAGTGACCGCTGCCTGAAGCGCGCTCAGGCGCGGGTCGCCCACACGTAACGGTGCTCCGGGCGGCCCGCGTCGCCGTACTTGAGGGTCAGCCGGGCCCGGCCGGTGCGCTCCAGCAGCTTCAGATACCGCTGGGCGGTCTGCCGGCTCACCCCCGTCCGCTCGGCGATCTCCTGGGCGGACAGCGGACGTTCCGCGCTCAGCAGCGCCTGGCGCACCAGCTCGGCCGTCGTGGGGGAGTGCCCCTTGGGCAGCCCGGGTTCCGAAGGGGCGGACAGGGCGCCGAAGATCCGGTCCACCTCCGCCTGCTCGGCCTCGCCGCCGCCGTCCAGGGTGCGCCGCAGCTCGGCGTACGCCTCCAGCTTCGCCCGCAGACCGGCGAACGCGAACGGCTTCACCAGGTACTGCAGCGCCCCCTGCCGCATGGCCGCCTGCACGGTCGACACGTCCCGCGCCGCCGTCACCATGATCACGTCGGTCTGGTGGCCGCGCCGGCGCATCTCCTGGACGACCGCGAGCCCCGTGTCGTCGGGCAGGTAGTGGTCCATCAGGACGAGGTCCAGCCGTGGCAGGGTCTCCACCTGGTGCAGCGCCTCGGCCGCGTTGTGCGCCTCGCCGGCCACGTGGAAACCGGGCACCTTCTCCACGTAGGCGGCGTTGACGCGGGCGACGCGGGTGTCGTCGTCCACGACCAGGACCTCGATCATTGCGCCTCCTCCTCGGCGACGGCGGCGGCCCCGACGGACTCCTGGGGCACCGTGGGTTCCGGTTCCGGTTCGGTCAGCGCCTCGGGCAGGATCACGGTGAACTCCGCGCCACCACCGGCCGCCGTACCCACGGTCGCGCTCCCGCCCTGCCGTTCGGCGAGCCGGCGCACCAGGGACAGCCCGATGCCCCGCTTGCCGTGCGCGGGCGGCTGCTTGGTGGACCACCCCTCCGTGAAGATCAACTCGCGTTGCTGCTCGGGGATTCCGGGGCCCGTGTCGTGCACCGTCAGGACGACCGTACGGCCCTCCGTGCGCAACTCGACCTCCACGCGCGCGTGGAGGGTGCCCGCGACCGCGTCGAGAGCGTTGTCCACGAGGTTGCCCACGACCGTGACCAGACCCCGGGGATCGATCAGCCGGTCCGGGAGCCGGGTGCGCTCCGACACCCACAGGGCGACTCCGCGCTCGGCCGCCACGGTCGCCTTGCCGACCAGCAGCGCGGCCAGCAGCGGGTCCTGGATCTTCTCCGTGACCTGCTCGGCGGTGGCCCGGTGGTCCCCGACCACCTCGCCGACGAACTCCACGGCGTCGTCGTACATCTCCAGCTCCAGCAGTCCCAGCAGGGTGTGCATGCGGTTGGCGTGCTCGTGGTCCTGCGCGCGCAGGGCGTCGATCAGACCGCGGGTGGAGTCGAGTTCGCGCCCCAGCTGCTCCAGTTCGGTGCGGTCGCGCAGGGTGGCCACGGCGCCCCCGTCGCCGGTGGGCATGCGGTTGGCGACCAGGACGCGCTGGCCGCGCACGGTGAGCAGGTCGGTGCCGGTCACCCGGCCGGCCAGCACGTCCGTCGTGCGGCCCGCGCCGAGCGCCTCGTCCGGGGTCCGCCCGACGGCCTCGTCACCGATGCCCAGCAGCCGCCGCGCCTCGTCGTTGAGCAGGCGGACCCGGCCGCCCCGGTCGAGCGCCACGACGCCCTCCCGGATGCCGTGCAGCATCGCCTCGCGCTCCGCGAGCAGCGCCGAGATGTCGGAGAAGGCCAGGTCCCGGGTCTGCCGCTGGACCCGGCGGGAGATCAGCCAGGCGGCCAGCGCGCCCACCGCGAGCGCGCCGCCGGCGTACGCGAACAGTCCTGGGATGGCGCTGATGAGCCGCGCCCGCACACTGTCGTAGGCGATGCCGACCGAGACCGCGCCGACGATGCGGTGGCGGGCGTCGTACAGCGGCACCTTGCCGCGCGCCGAGCGTCCGAGCGTGCCCTTGTCGATCTCCATGACCTCCTCGCCCCGCAGGGCGTCGGAGGGGTCGGTGGAGACGAGCCGGCCGATCTCCGAGGGCGTGGGGTGCGACCAGCGCACCCAGTTCCGGTCCAGCACCACGATGTACTCGGCGTGCGTGGCCCGGCGGATCCGCTCGGCCTCCCGCTGCACCGGACCGTTCCTGGTGGGCGGGGCGGTGAGGACCCCCTCGGCGATCTGCGGGTCCTGGGCGGTGGTCTCGGCGATGGCCAGCGCGCGCCGCATCGCCTCCTGGTCCAGCTGCTTGCTGAGCGGAGCCAGGAACAGCCCGGTCGCGAGCACCGCGACTCCCGCGGCGATCGCCACCTGCATCAGCAGCACCTGGGAGAACATCCGCCGGGGCAGTCCGAGGCGCAGACGGCGGACGGGGAGAGTGGGGCTCATGCCCACGACGGTACGTGGGACCGCCGGAAGCGCCCCAGGGGGTGTGGGGCGGATCGCTCGATCCACCCGTTGATCAATGGTTGACGGCATGGGTGACGGCATCCACGCGGCTAGCCGGCGAGCGCCGTCGGCCTCAGCTCGCGCACCTCGACCACGTCCATCCGCGCGGGCGTGCCGAGCACCGCCGCGCCACAGCTCTCCTGGCGGGGCGGCAGTGACGCCCCCTGCGCCACGGTGACCCGCCACCGGCGGCCGTCGGTGTGCGCGACGGTGACCTCCCAGCGCGGAGCCGCACCGGCCGTCCGTACGACGCTCAGCACACCCGCCCGGTACTCGTCCGCGGCCGACCGGACGGCCAGCTCCGCCGCCTGGCCGGGCCGTTCCCACGCGGAGCACCCCCGGCACCCCTCGACGACCACGCGCCCCTCCCGGACGCCGTGCAGGGCCTCCTTCACGGTGTGCGCCTCGGCGCGGCCGTAGGCGTAGCCGTACGGCAGGACGAGCACCGTGGGCGCGAACCGGTGTCCACCCAGATGGGTGACCTCCCAGACGCCCCGGACCCCGGAGGCGACCAGCTCCGTGGCGAGCGGACGGCCCAGGAGGGCGCAGCAGCGGTCGCGCTTGCCGTTGGTGCACACGAGCGCCAGCGGGTCACCGCGGTGCGGCTGCCCGGCGAGCACCGCGCCGAAGGAGCGGTGGTCACCGGCCCCGAGGCCGGCGAAGTCCAGGTCGAGCAGCCGCCGCGGATCGCGGGTGGTGGCACTGTGCAGCCATACGTTTCCCGGAACGGTGTGTGCGGAGTACACCCGCCGGATCGCGGGCGCACCGGTGTCGGCATGGCGTCCGGGGCGCCGGATCAGCGCGATGCGCACGCCGGTTCCGTCGGCGGCGGCCTCCAGCTCCCGGCCCAGCACGGGGTCCAGGTGACTGGAGGTGAGCGCCTTGACGCCCCACGGACCGGGCTGTTCCAGCAGCAGCCACGTCGTCGCCGTGGCAGCCGTACCGGAAACCGGCTCGTCGAGGCTCCGGGAGACGGTCGCACACCTAGTCACAGAGGTGAGCCTAACCTGACTCCCGCCGCGGGCCCTTCCGGCGGTGCCGTGCCCTACTCCGGGAGGGGCTGCGGCGGGCGCGGACCGACGTAGTGGCCGCTGGGGCGCATGCGCAGCGGGCGCTCGCCGTACTCCTCCAGGGCGTGGGCGATCCAGCCCGCCGTGCGGGCGACGGCGAAGATCGTCTCGCCGGCCGTGGCCGGCATGCCGCAGGACGCGGTGAACACCGCCAGGGCCAGGTCCACGTTGGCGTGCAGCGGGGTGTGCCGGGCGGTCGTCGCCACGATGTCGCGGGCCGCGAGCAGCGCGGACTCCGCGCGCGGGACCTGTTCGAGGAGGCCGAAGAGCACCCGCGCGCGGGGGTCCTCGCCCGCGTACAGCCGGTGGCCGAGGCCGGGGACGCGGCGGCCCTCGCGCAGTTCGGCGGCGATCACGGGGACCGCCGTGCCCTGGTCCAGCACGTCCAGCAGCATCCGGTGGGCCAGGCCGCTGGCGGCGCCGTGCAGCGGACCCTCCAGCACGCCGAGCCCGGCCGAGACGGCCGCGTACGCGTGCGCGCGGGCCGAGGCGGCGACCCGTACCGCGAGCGTCGACGCGGCCAGGTCGTGGTCGGCGAGCAGCGCCAGCGCGGTGTCCAGGACGCGCAGGGAGGCCTCGTCGGCCGGGCGGCCGGTCAGCCGGGTCCACAGGCGCTGGGCCAGCGGACCGTCGTCCTTGCGCTCGTACGCGGCCGGCGGCAGGGCGGCGACCAGGGTCGGGATGAGGATCCGCGCCGTACTCAGCACGGCCTCCTCGGACAGGTCGAAGCGCAGCGGGTCCTCGGCCGCGGCGGCGACCGCCGCCACCCGCAGCCGGTCGACGGGCGAGGCGTGCTCGGACAGGGCGTCCACCGCGCGGCGGGCGACCTCCACGGTGGTGTCGGGTGCGGAGAAGGCCGCCCCGGGGCTCATCCGGCCCGTCCAGAGCCACTCCGCGACCTCCTCGTAGGGGTGGCGGGCGGCCAGCTCGACGGCGTCCACGCCCCGGTAGAAGTACCGGTCCTGCTCGATCAGCGTGATCCGGGTGCGGACGGACAGGTCACCGCCCGAGCCCGGGGTTCCGGCCGCCTCGCGCCGGTTGCGGCGGGCGAGGGCCTCCACCTCCTTGGCCTCGAAGGTGCTGGCCCGGCCGCCGGGCTCGCGTCTGCTGCTGAGCAGGCCGCGGCTCACGTACGCGTAGACCGTCTCCGGCTTCACGCCGAGGAGTTCGGCCGTCTCCTTGGTGGTCAGCCGGTGCCCGGGGCGGTGGGGAACGGTGTCGTGATCGCGCATGGACGCCACCGTAGCCGTCTCTGCACAGGTTGATGGCTACATGTTGATTACATCAACGTTGACAGGATCTTCGTCAAGAGTAGACAGTCGGATCAAGTCGAGGGAGGAAAGAACCATGGCCGTCAACAGGACCAGCACCCCGCTCATCGACGCCCCGCGCGGCCTCGCGGGCGTCGTCGTCGCCGAGACCGAGATCGGTGACGTCCGGGGCCGGGAGGGCTTCTACCACTACCGCCAGTACTCCGCCGTCGACCTCGCCCGCACCCGCAGCTTCGAGGACGTGTGGCATCTCCTGGTCCACGGCGCGCTCCCGGACGCGCGGCGCGGCGCCGCCTTCGCCGCCGAGACCGCCGCCCTGCGGCGCCTGCCCGACGGCGTACGCACGGCCCTGCCCGCGATCGCCGGGGCCGGCCGGCTCTCCGGTCCGCTGGCCGGACTGCGCACGGCACTGTCCCTGCTGGGCGCCGCCCAGGGCTTCCGGCCGGTCTACGACACCGACCCGGACCAGCGGCGCGCCGACACCGTGGCCGTCTGCGCGGCCGTACCCACCCTGCTGACCGCGCTGTACCGGCTAGGCCGGGGCCTCGACCCCGTAGAGCCCCGCGAGGACCTCTCGTACGCGGCCAACTACCTGTACATGCTGACCGGTTGGGAACCGGATCCGCGTCGGGTCCGTGCGGTCGAGCAATACCTGATCTCAACCATTGATCACGGATTCAACGCGTCAACCTTCACCGCACGCGTCATCGCGTCCACCGGCGCCGACGTCACGGCCTGCCTGACCGGTGCCGTCGGCGCTCTTTCCGGCCCGCTGCACGGAGGCGCGCCCAGCCGGGCCCTGGACACGCTGGACGCCATCGGCACGCCCGACCGGATCGACGCCTGGATCCGCGCCCGGGTGCTCGCCGGCGACCGGATCATGGGCTTCGGCCACGCCGTCTACCGTACGGAGGACCCCCGTTCCCGGATGCTGCGCGAGATCGCCCTCGGCTTCGGCGGCCCCCGGGTCGACTTCGCGGTGGAGGTCGAGCGCCGGGTGGAGGCGATCCTCGCCGAGCTGAAGCCCGGCCGCGAACTCCACACGAACGTCGAGTTCTACGCCGGTGTGGTCATGGAACTGTGCGGCCTGCCCCGGGAGATGTTCACCCCCACCTTCGCGGCGGCACGCGTCGTCGGCTGGAGCGCCAACATCCTGGAACAGGCCACCGACCCGAAGATCATCCGCCCGGTGGCACGGTACGTGGGCCCGGAGCCCAGGGTGGCGGTGGCCTCCGGCCGCTGACGCGGACCGGCGACCCGCCGGTGACGCGGCGCCTCAAGCCGGCGGGCACAAGCACCGTTCCCCACCGCTCGTATCCTGGACGACCAGTCCACGCCCGTCCGTGCGCCGGGCCCGCGAGCCGGTGCGCGCTGGTACGTCAGAGAGGTCGCCCGTTGGGGAACAGCCCGGTAGACAGCGGAAGCCCGCAGCAGATCCCGGTCGTCGTGCTCGCCGGGTTCCTGGGCTCCGGGAAGACCACGCTCCTCAACCATCTGCTGCACCGCAGCGGAGGCAGCAGGATCGGGGCCATCGTCAACGACTTCGGGGCCATCGAGATCGACGCCATGGCCGTCGCCGGCGCCCTCGGCGACTCGACCGTCTCCCTCGGCAACGGCTGTCTGTGCTGTGCCGTCGACGCCGGCGAACTCGACCTCTACCTGGACCGGCTCGCCGCGCCCGCCACCGGCATCGACGTGATCGTCATCGAGGCCAGCGGGCTGGCGGAGCCGCAGGAACTGGTGCGGATGGTGCTCGCCAGCGAGCATCCCGGCATCGTCTACGGCGGTCTGGTCGAGGTGGTCGACGCCGCCGAGTTCGACGCCACGCGGGCCGGGCACCCCGAGATCGACCGGCACCTCGCCCTCGCCGACCTGGTCGTCGTCAACAAACTCGACCGCGCCGGCGACGCCGACCGGATCCTGGGGCTCGTGCGCTCGCTCACCGACCGGGCCGCCGTCGTCCCCGCCACCTACGGCCGTATCGATCCCGAGTTCCTCTTCGACTGCCGGCCCACCGAGGAGCGCGTCGGGCAGCTGTCCTTCGACGACCTGGACGACCACGGCGACGACAACCACACCGGCCACCTGCACACCGGCTACGACAGCCTCTCCTTCACCTCCGACGTGCCGCTGGAGCCCCGCCGGCTCATGCGGTTCCTGGACGGCCGGCCCGAGGGGCTGTACCGGATCAAGGGGTACGTCGACTTCGGGCCGTACGACCCGGTCAACCGGTACGCCGTGCACGCCGTCGGCCGGTTCCTGCGCTTCTACCCGGAGCCCTGGGCACCGGGGGAGGCCCGTCTCACCCAGCTCGTGCTGATCGGCTCCGGCATCGACGCGGACACCCTCGGCAAGGAACTCCAGGGGTGCAGGAACGACGCCCCGCACGCCGATGAGCACGGCATGTGGGGCGTCCTGCGCTACGTACAGGGCCCGGACGGACCGGACGGCGGGACGGAAGCGGACCTGGAGGATCCGCCCGCCTAGCTTCGCCCGCCTCGACCCGGGCCGCCCGCGTGGACCCGGGCCGCCCGGCTCAGAGCACCGGCCCCGCCACCACGGCCACCGTCTTCGGCAGCGAGGTGCCTGAGCCGTCCCGGCGCGGGTCCACCTCGGGCAGCTCCACCGGGGTGCCGTTCTTCTGCGCCGCGCGCGCGGGCAGCGGGCCCGCCCAGGCCAGCGACAGACAGTCCTCGCCCTTCAGGAAGCGCTGGCAGCGCACACCGCCCGTGGCCCGGCCCTTGCGCGGGTACTGGTCGAACGGGGTCAGCTTGGCCGTCGTCTGCACCGAGTCGTCCAGCGTGCCGCGCGAGCCCGCCACCGTGAACACCACCGCGTCGGCGGCCGGGTCGACCGCCGTGAAAAAGATGACCTTCGCGCCCTCGGTGAGCTTGATGCCCGCCATGCCGCCCGCCGGGCGGCCCTGCGGCCGGACGATCGAGGCCTGGAACCGCAGCAGCTGCGCGTCGTCCGTGACGAACACCAGGTCCTCCTCGCCGGTGCGCAGCTCCACCGCGCCGACGATCCGGTCGCCCTCCTTGAGCGTGATGACCTCCAACTCGTCCTTGTTGGACGGATAGTCGGGCACCACCCGCTTGACGACACCCTGCTCCGTGCCGAGCGCGAGACCCGGCGACGACTCGTCCAGCGTGGTCAGGCAGACCACCGTCTCGTCGTCCCCCAGGGAGACGAACTCCGCCAGCGGGGCCCCGCCGGAGAGGTGCGGCGCGGGCAGCGGCTCCGGCAGCTGCGGCAGGTCGACCACGTTGATCCGCAGCAGCCGGCCCGCCGAGGTCACCGCACCGATCACCCCGCGCGCGGTCGCCGGCACCGCCGAGACGATCACGTCGTGCTTGACGCGCTTGGCGCCCGCCGCCTGCGGGAACGGCTCCGCGGTCGCCGTACGGGCCAGCAGCCCCGTCGAGGACAGCAGCACCCGGCACGGGTCGTCGGCCACCTGCAGCGGCACCGTGGCCGCCGTGGCGCCCGCGGACTCCAGCAGGACCGTGCGCCGGTCAGTGCCGAACTTCTTGGCCACGGCGGCCAGCTCGGCCGAGACCAGCTTGCGCAGCTCCGCGTCCGACTCCAGGATCCGGGTCAGCTCCTCGATCTCCGCGGTGAGCTTGTCCTTCTCCGCCTCCAGCTCGATCCGGTCGTACTTGGTGAGCCGGCGCAGCGGCGTGTCGAGGATGTACTGCGTCTGCACCTCGCTCAGCGAGAAGCGCTCCATCAGGCGCTCCTTGGCCTGCGCGGAGTTCTCGCTGGACCGGATGATCCGGATGACCTCGTCGATGTCGGCCAGCGCGGTCAGCAGGCCCTCGACCAGGTGCAGCCGGTCGCGCTTCTTGCCGCGGCGGAACTCGCTGCGGCGCCGGACCACGTCGAAGCGGTGGTCCAGGTAGACCTCCAGCAGCTCCTTCAGGCCCAGGGTGAGCGGCTGGCCGTCGACCAGGGCGACGTTGTTGATGCCGAAGGACTCCTCCATCGGCGTCAGCTTGTACAGCTGCTCCAGGACGGCCTCCGGCACGAAGCCGTTCTTGATCTCGATGACCAGGCGCAGGCCGTGCTCGCGGTCGGTGAGGTCCTTGACGTCGGCGATGCCCTGGATCTTCTTCGCGTTGACCAGGTCCTTGATCTTCGCGATGACCTTCTCGGGGCCGACCGTGAACGGCAGTTCGGTGACCACCAGGCCCTTGCGGCGGGCGGTGACGGTCTCGACCGACACGCTGGCGCGCATCTTGAAGGTGCCACGACCGGTCGCGTACGCGTCCCGGATGCCGTCGAGGCCGACGACCCGGCCGCCGGTGGGCAGGTCGGGGCCCGGGACGTGCTTCATCAGCGTGTCCAGGTCGGCGTTCGGGTTCCGGATCAGGTGGCGCGCGGCGGCGATGACCTCGCGCAGGTTGTGCGGCGGCATGTTCGTCGCCATGCCGACAGCGATGCCCGAGGACCCGTTGACCAGCAGGTTCGGGAAGGCGGCGGGCAGTGCCACCGGCTCCTGCTCCTGGCCGTCGTAGTTCGGCGCGAAGTCGACGGTGTCCTCGTCGATCGACTCGGTCATCAGGCTCGTCGCCTCGGCCATCCGGCACTCGGTGTACCGCATGGCGGCCGGCGGGTCGTCGTTGCCCAGCGAACCGAAGTTGCCGTGGCCGTCGACCAGCGGGACGCGCATGGAGAAGGGCTGCGCCATGCGCACCAGGGCGTCGTAGATCGACGCGTCCCCGTGCGGGTGCAGCTTGCCCATGACCTCGCCGACGACACGCGCGCACTTCACGTAGCCGCGCTCGGGACGCAGGCCCATCTCGTTCATCTGATAGACGATCCGGCGGTGCACCGGCTTGAGACCGTCACGGGCGTCCGGCAGGGCGCGCGAGTAGATGACCGAGTACGCGTACTCGAGGTAGGAGCCACGCATCTCGTCCACGACGTCGATGTCGAGGATTCTCTCCTCGAACGAATCGTCGGGCGGCGGGGTCTTCGTGCTGCGGCGGGCCATCGCTGCCTGGCTCCTTCTGATCTGGTCGCTCGCCTACGGGGCGCTCGTGCTGCTGAAGCGTTTGACGGATCTGACGCGGACCATTGTGGACCTAGGCACTGACAACCCGTGCCACCACCCGGTCGGGCGGGCTCGCCGGACCGGCGGAGCGGAGTCCGACGCAGGCTACGCGATCCGCTGTGGGCGTACGTCCCGCGGGAACTTCGCCGAGGCCCCGCACGCTTTGCATACAGTGGCAGGAACGGCAGGAAAACCGCGGTTTCCATCAACCGCCTCCGCTCGCGAAGGGACGTACATGCCCATGGGTCACATGACCACAGCCGAGGCAGGCTCCGGGGGCCTGACAGCGACCGAGCACCGCCTGGCCAACGGTCTGCGCGTGGTGCTCTCCGAGGACCACCTGACCCCGGTGGCGGCGGTCTGCCTCTGGTACGACGTCGGCTCCCGGCACGAAGTCAAGGGCCGTACCGGCCTGGCTCACCTTTTCGAGCACCTCATGTTCCAGGGCTCCGCGCAGGTGAAGGGCAACGGCCACTTCGAACTGGTGCAGGGCGCCGGCGGCTCGCTCAACGGCACCACCAGCTTCGAGCGCACCAACTACTTCGAGACCATGCCCGCCCACCAGCTGGAGCTGGCGCTCTGGCTGGAGGCCGACCGCATGGGCTCCCTGCTGGCCGCCCTGGACGACGAGTCCATGGAGAACCAGCGGGACGTCGTCAAGAACGAGCGCCGCCAGCGCTACGACAACGTGCCGTACGGCACCGCCTTCGAGAAGCTGACCGCGCTCTCCTACCCGGAGGGCCACCCCTACCACCACACGCCGATCGGCTCCATGGCGGACCTGGACGCGGCCACCCTGGAGGACGCCCGCCAGTTCTTCCGCACGTACTACGCGCCGAACAACGCGGTGCTGTCCGTGGTCGGCGACATCGACCCGCAGCAGACCCTCGCCTGGGTCGAGAGGTACTTCGGCTCCATCCCGTCCCACGACGGCAAGCCCGCGCCCCGCGACGGTTCCCTGCCGGACGTGATCGGCGAGCAGAAGCGCGAGGTCGTCGTGGAGGAGGTCCCGGCGCGCGCCCTGATGGCCGCCTACCGGCTCCCGCACGACGGCACGCGCGCGTGCGACGCGGCCGACCTCGCGCTGACCGTCCTCGGCGGCGGCGAGTCCTCCCGCCTGTACAACCGGCTGGTGCGCCGCGACCGTACGGCCGTCGCGGCCGGCTTCGGCCTGCTCCGCCTGGCCGGCGCGCCCTCCATGGGCTGGCTGGACGTGAAGACCTCCGGTGACGTCGAGGTGCCGGTCATCGAGGCCGCCATCGACGAGGAGCTCGCCCGGTTCGCCGCGGAGGGCCCCACGCCCGAGGAGATGGAACGCGCCCAGGCCCAGCTGGAGCGCGAGTGGCTGGACCGGCTCGGCACGGTCGCCGGCCGCGCCGACGAACTGTGCCGGTTCGCGGTCCTGTTCGGCGACCCGCAGCTCGCCCTGACCGCCGTCCAGCGCGTCCTGGAGGTGACCCCGGAGGAGGTCCAGGAGGTCGCCAAGGCCCGTCTGCGGCCCGACAACCGCGCGGTCCTCGTCTACGAGCCGAAGTCCCCGCAGGCCGCCCCGGACGCCGACGTCCCCGAGGACCCGGAGCAGGAAGCAACCGTAGAGGCCGGCAACGAGAACGAGGAGACGGCCAAGTGACCGAGCTCGCCACCATGGACTTCCACCCCCGGCCGCAGCCCGGCGAGGCCAGGCCCTGGGCGTTCCCGGCCCCCGAACGCGGCACGCTGGACAACGGCCTGACCGTGCTGCGCTGCCACCGCCCCGGCCAGCAGGTCGTCGCCGTCGAGGTGCTGCTGGACGCGCCGCTGGAAGCCGAGCCGGCCGGCCTGGACGGCGTCGCCACGATCATGGCGCGGGCCTTCTCGGAGGGCACCGACAAGCACTCCGCCGAGGAGTTCGCCGCCGAGCTGGAGCGCGCGGGCGCCACCCTGGACGCGCACGCCGACCACCCCGGCGTCCGGCTCAGCCTGGAGGTCCCGGCCTCCCGCCTGGCCAAGGGCCTCGGCCTGCTCTCCGACGCCCTGCGCGCGCCCGCCTTCGCCGAGAGCGAGGTCGAGCGGCTGGTCCGCAACCGCCTGGACGAGATCCCGCACGAGCTGGCCAATCCCTCCCGCCGGGCCGCCAAGGAGCTCTCCAAGGAGCTGTTCCCGGCGACCTCGCGCATGTCCCGGCCGCGCCAGGGCACCGAGGAGACGGTCGAGAAGATCGACGCCGGTGCCGTGCGCGCCTTCTACGACCGCCATGTGCGGCCCGGCACGGCCACCGTGGTCGTCGTCGGCGACCTGACCGGCACCGACCTGGACGGGCTGCTCGGCGACACCCTGGGCGCCTGGACCGGCACCCCGGGCGAGCCCCGCCCGGTGCCGCCGGTGACCGCCGACGACACCGGGCGCGTGGTCATCGTGGACCGTCCCGGCGCCGTCCAGACGCAGCTGCTCATCGGCCGGATCGGCCCCGACCGGCACGACCGGGTGTGGCCCGCCCAGGTGCTCGGCACGTACTGCCTGGGCGGCACCCTCACCTCCCGTCTGGACCGTGTCCTGCGGGAGGAGAAGGGCTACACCTACGGCGTGCGCTCCTTCGGGCAGGTCCTCAGGTCCGCGCCGGACGGCACGGGCGCGGCGATGCTCGCCATCAGCGGCTCCGTGGACACGCCGAACACCGGTCCGGCCCTGGACGACCTGTGGAAGGTGCTGCGGACCGTCGCGGCGGAGGGCCTGACCGACGCCGAGCGGGACGTCGCCGTGCAGAACCTCGTCGGCGTGGCGCCGCTGAAGTACGAGACCGCGGCGGCCGTCGCGAGCACGCTGGCCGACCAGGTCGAGCAGCACCTGCCCGACGACTTCCAGGCGACGCTGTACCGGCAGCTGGCCGCCACGGGCACGGTGGAGGCCACCGCGGCCGTCGTGAACGCCTTCCCGGTGGACCGTCTGGTGACCGTCCTCGTCGGTGACGCGGCCCGGATCAAGGCGCCGGTGGAGGCGCTCGGCATCGGTGAAGTGACCGTGGTGGCGGCCGAGTAACGGCACGCGCGCGAGGGCCCTGGCGACCTACGGGTCGTCAGGGCCCTGCTGTTCCACTCGCCCCCTCAGATGCCCGTTTTGGGGCGGAGGTTGCCTGTCTGCCCTGTGGGATGCGCTACAAAAACCCGGCTGCGTTTGAGGATTGAAAGCGCGCCACCGTAGCTTCGTCCAGGCTGTTCGTCAGGCAGTGCGCCGCACCCGCGGCACCGGACAGTCATCGCCGAGTCCCCGTACGGCGCGAGCCAGGGGAGCCGGGGACCCATCGTCCCTGGGGTGAATCGGGCGCCCGCGCGGCTGCGAGGGGGCCCGTAGGAGACCTTCCTGCTCCGAACCCGTCAGCTAACCCGGTAGGCGAGAGGGAAGGAAAGGACCAGCCACTTCATGGCGTTCATGTGCGCCACCGGGAAGCACCGCAAGCCCGGCCGGGTCAAGCGGACCACCGCCCAGGCGGCCGGCGTCGCCGCCCTCACCACCACCGGCGTGATCGGCACCCTCGCCGCCTCCCCGGCGCTCGCCGCCGAGAACCCCACGGAGCAGACCGGTCTCGTCCCCGTCCTCACCGTGACCGAGGACGTGCCCGAGCAGATCGACGCGCAGGCCACCGCCCAGCAGCAGGCCGCCGAGCTGAAGGCGGCCCGGGAGGCCGCGACGAAGGCCGCCGCCAAGCGGGCCGAGGAGGTGCGCGTGGCCAAGGCCCGTGCCGCCCGTGAGGCCGAGCGCAAGCTGCTGAACACCTTCGTCGCCCCCATCGCGCACTCGTACGTCTCCACGGGCTACCAGGCCAGCAGCTCGCTGTGGTCCTCCGGTTCGCACACCGGCATCGACTTCCACGCGGCCAGCGGCACGGCCGTCCACGCGGTGGGCTCCGGCACGGTCGTGTCCACCGGGTGGGGCGGCGCGTACGGCAACCAGATCGTCCTCCGCATGGCGGACGGCATGTACACGCAATACGGCCACCTGTCGTCCATCGGGGTCACGGTGGGCCAGAAGGTCGTCCCGGGCCAGCAGATCGGCCTGTCCGGCGCCACCGGCAACGTCACCGGCCCGCATCTGCACTTCGAGGCGCGGACCACCCCCGAGTACGGCTCGGACATCGACCCGATCGCCTACCTCCGCAAGCACGGCGTGCACGTCTGACGGCCCGCGCACGACCCTCCGAGGCCCCGGCTCCCCGAGCCGGGGCTTTCGCCGTTTATCGGGGTGTCCGCCGGATCCGCCGACCAAAAAGATATCCATCGACGAGGGCCTGCCATCGGAAATTCCGGTCCCTTGGAATAGAGTCACGGAACACGCGTCCATCGTCGGCGTAATACGGGGATCAAGGCGGAGGTCGGTCATGCGTATTCCGGCGCACTCGGTGTGCACCGCAGTCCGGGACGACATCGTCGCGGGCGTCTACGAGCGCGGCAGCCGCCTTACCGAGGAAGTCCTGGCACGCCGGTACGGCGTCTCCCGCGTCCCGGTGCGTGAGGCCCTGCGCACCCTGGAGGCCGAGGGCTTCGTGGTGACGCGCCGGCACGCGGGCGCGTGCGTGGCCGAGCCGACCGAGCAGGAGGCCGCCGACCTGCTGGAGATGCGGATGCTGCTGGAGCCGCTGGGTGCCGCCAGGGCCGCCCAGCGGCGCACCGAGGCCCATCTGAAGGTGCTGCGCGGCCTGGTCCGGCTGGGCCAGGAGCGGGCCAGGCGGGGCGGCAGCGAGGACCTGCGCTCGCTGGGGGGCTGGTTCCACGAGACCCTCGCCCAGGCCTCCGGTAGCCCCTCGCTGACCTCGATGCTGACCCAGCTGCGGCACAAGATTGCCTGGATGTACACGGTGGAGGCGCCGGCCGGCCCGCTGGAGTCCTGGACGGAGCACGGCGCCATCGTGGACGCGGTGGCGCGCGGGGACGCCGAGCGCGCGCGGGCGCTCACCACGCTGCACGCGGAGCGCGCGACGGGCTCGCACCGGCTGCGCTTTTCCGGTGCCGCGGAGCGTGTGAGGACTTCGCAACGAGCCGTAAACATGTCGGGCCAGCGGCATTAACACGGGGGCCGTATACAAAGGAGAGTTATTACGGGGCGGGGGTTCGCGGGATGTTCTCCGCTGCCCGAATTCATCGGTGCGGTAATTCGTGCGGTTTTCCGGGAACCGGGGACCGGGAATCGGGTGAATCAACGGCACGGATGACGCATCACGGATGACGCGGATACGGCGAAGCCGCGCCCGCCCCGAAAGGCGAACGCGGCTCCGGCGCTCTGCGCGGTACTCGCTCAGACGGTCTCGGGCAGCTCCTCCAGGCCCTCGGAGACCAGCTTGGCCAGCCGGTCGAGCGCGGCGTCCGCACCCTCGGCGTCGGAGGCGAGGACGATCTCCTCGCCGCCCTGGGCGCCCAGGCCCAGAACGGCGAGCATGGAGGCCGCGTTGACGGGGTTGCCCCCGGCCTTGGCGATCGTCACCGGGACGCCTGTGGCCGTGGCGGCTCGGACGAAGATGGAGGCGGGGCGGGCGTGGAGGCCCTCGGCCCAGCCGACGTTGACGCGGCGCTCAGCCATGTGTTGCTGCCCTTCGGTGTTCAGGGTTGTCTAGACCAGTTTCCCACATCGTGAAGCGTGCCCGGAGGGGACGTCCGTCCCCTTCCGTCGTGGCACCGGACCGCGGCCTCGGTCCGGCTTCCCGTCCTCCACAGACTGCCTCGCGCCGCTGTCGTACGCGAGCCGTACTCTGGGGCCCATGCAGAGCTCGGCGGACCGGCATGACCGGCACCAGTACCCCGCCCACTGGGAGGCGGACGTGGTGCTGCGCGACGGTGGCACCGCGCGCATCAGGCCCATCACCGTTGACGACGCCGACCGCCTGGTCAGTTTCTACGAGCAGGTCTCGGACGAGTCGAAGTACTACCGCTTCTTCGCGCCGTACCCACGGCTCTCCGCCAAGGACGTCCACCGCTTCACGCACCACGACTTTGTGGACCGGGTGGGACTCGCGGCCACCATCGGCGGCGAGTTCATCGCCACCGTACGCTATGACCGCATCGGCACCGACGGCATGCCCGCCTCCGCGCCCGCCGACGAGGCCGAGGTCGCCTTCCTGGTGCAGGACGCCCACCAGGGCCGCGGGGTCGCCTCCGCCCTGCTGGAGCACATCGGGGCCGTCGCGCGCGAGCGGGGCATCCGCCGCTTCGCCGCCGAGGTGCTGCCCGCCAACACCAAGATGATCAAGGTGTTCACGGACGCCGGCTACACCCAGAAACGCAGCTTCGAGGACGGCGTCGTCCGCCTGGAGTTCGACCTCGAACCCACCGACCGCTCCCTCGCCGTGCAGCGCGCGCGGGAGCAGCGCGCCGAGGCCCGCTCGGTACGGCGGCTGCTCGCACCCGGCTCGGTCGCGGTCGTCGGTGTCGGACGCGCCCCCGGCGGCGTGGGCCGCGGCGTCCTCGGCAACATCCGCGACGCGGGCTACACCGGCGGTCTGCACGCGGTGAACAAGCTCTTCCCCGAGGACCTCAAGGAGGTCGACGGGGTGCCCGCGCACCGCTCGGTGCGGGACATCGCCGGGCCTGTGGACCTCGCCGTCGTCGCCGTACCGGCCGAGCAGGTGCCCGCCGTGGTCGCCGAGTGCGGCGAACACGGCGTCCAGGGGCTGGTCGTGCTCTCCGCCGGGTACGCCGAGAGCGGCCCCGAGGGGCGCGAACGGCAGCGGGCCCTGGTCCGCGCCGCGCGCGCGTACGGCATGCGGATCATCGGCCCGAACGCCTTCGGGCTCGTCAACACCGCCCCGGACGTCCGGCTGAACGCCTCGCTCGCCCCCGAGATGCCCCGCCCCGGCCGCATCGGCATGTTCGCCCAGTCCGGCGCCATCGGCATCGCCCTGCTGTCCCGGCTGCACCGGCGCGGCGGCGGCGTCACGGGGGTCACCGGCGTGTCCACCTTCGTCTCCGCCGGCAACCGCGCCGACGTCTCCGGCAACGACGTCCTGCAGTACTGGTACGACGACCCCGAGACCGACGTCGTCCTCATGTACCTGGAGTCCATCGGCAACCCCCGCAAGTTCACCCGCCTCGCCCGGCGGACGGCGGCGGCCAAGCCCCTCGTGGTGGTCCAGGGGACCGGCACGGCACCGCAGGGCCACGCGGTGCGGGCCACCCGGCTGCCGTACGCGACCGTCTCCGCGCTGCTCAGGCAGGCCGGCGTGATCCGGGTCGACACGATCACCGAACTGGTCGACGCGGGGCTGCTGCTCGCGCGCCAGCCGCTGCCCACGGGCCCGCGCGTGGCCATCCTCGGCAACTCCGAGTCGCTGGGCGTGCTGACGTACGACCGGTGCCTGGCCGAGGGGCTGCGGCCGGCCCGGCCCGTGGACCTGACGACGGGGGCGACCGCGGAGGACTTCCACCGGGCGCTCGCCGCCGCGCTGGCCGACGGCACGAACGACGCCGTCGTCGTCACGGCGATCCCCGCGATCGGGGAGGGCTCCCCGGGCGACGCCGAGCTGGCGGAGGCGCTGCGGTCGGCCGCGGCCGCCGTGCCGGGCAAACCGGTGCTGGTGGTGCACGTGGAGCTCGGCGGACTGGCCGAGGCCCTGTCGGCCGCGGCGAGCACCGCCCCCGGAGCCGGCGACCGCGCGCCCGGCCCCGCTGGAGCGGCCGTCCCCGCCCCCCTGACCACCCCACCCGAAGGCACCCACCTCATCCCCGCCTACCCCGCCGCCGAACGCGCCGTTCGGGCCCTCGCCGAAGCCGTCAGGTACGCCGGGTGGCGGCGGGACGCGGCCGAGCCCGGGAAGGTGCCGGAGTACGACGACATCGACGAGAAGGGGGCCGCGCGGCTGATCGGCGAGCTGCTCACGCGCGGGCAGGGGCTCACCATCTCCGACGCCGAGACCTGCGAGCTGCTCGGCAAGTACGGCATCTCCGTGCGCCGCGCCCTGCCCGCGCCCACGCCCCGGGCCGCCGTCGAGGCCTCCCGCGCGCTCGGCTACCCGGTCGCCCTCAAGGCCACCGCCCCCCACCTGCGGCACCGCGCCGACCTGGGCGGGGTCCGCCTGGACCTCGCCGATGAGGAGCAACTGCTGCGGGCGTACGCCGAGTTGACCGAGCTGTTCGGACCGCCGGAGGAGCTGCGGCCGGTGGTGCAGGGCATGGCACCGCGCGGCGTCGACACGGTCGTCCGCGCGGTGATCGACCCGGCGGCCGGCGCCGTGCTGTCCTTCGGCCTGGCCGGCGCCGCCTCCCAGCTGCTCGGTGACATGGCCCACCGGCTGGTCCCGGTCACCGACCGGGAGGCGGCCTCGCTGGTGCGGTCCATCCGGACGGCCCCTCTGCTGTTCGGCTGGCGCGGCTCCACGCCGGTGGACACCCCGGCCCTGGAGGAGCTGCTGCTGCGGGTGTCCCGGCTGGTCGACGACCACCCCGAGGTGGTCGCGGTCACCCTGGAGCCGGTCGTCGTCGCCCCGCACGGCGTGAGCGTCCTCGGCGCCACCGTCCGGCTCGCACCCCCGCCGGCCCGCGACGACCTGGGCCCGCGGACCCTGCCGGCCTACTGAGCGGGCGGGGGACCGCATGGAGACCGCCGCACGGGAGCCGCCCGAGGGCGGCCGGCCGGACCGGCGCCTGCGCGGCGGGGCGGCTGCGCCCGGCCGCCGGCCACGGCCTCACCCGCCGCCACGGCCCGGAGAGGGTCTCCACCGACCCTCCCCTTCCGTCCCCTCCTCTCCGGCCCGCCGGGCTTCCAGGACCCCGTCTTCCGTCCGCCCACCCCCGGGGAGGCGCCGCATCCGGGGCGGACACCGGGGGCCGGGGGCCGGGGGCCGTCCGCCGCCCGGTGGCCGCCGGAGAACCGCAGACCCGGCCGGGGCCCGTGCCGGGACCGCCGGGCGCGGGCGCGTGGACCGCCCCCGGTCCGCGCGACTGGCCCGGACCGCCCTTGCCCACGGATTAGGATGGACGCCATGGCCAAGACCAGTACGACGACCCAGGGGCTGCGCGCGGCGATCGAGCGCAGCGGCTACTACCCGGCCCTCGTGGCCGAGGCGGTGGAGGCCGCGGTGGGTGGCGAGCCCGTCCGGTCGTACCTGGTCCACCAGGAGACGACGTTCGACCAGAACGAGGTGCGCCGGCACGTCACCGTGCTGGTCCTCACCGGCAACCGCTTCATCGTCAGCCACACCGACGAGCAGGCCGCCGACAGCACGTCCCCGACGCCGTACGCCACCACCTCCACCGAGTCGGTGAAGCTCGACCGGATCTCCTCCGTCGTGGTCAGCCGGGTCGTCGCGAACCCGGAGCAGTACACGCCGGGCACGCTGCCCCGCGAGGTGGTGCTGACCATCGGCTGGGGCGCGGTCAGCCGCATCGACCTGGAGCCCGCCGCCTGCGGCGACCCCAACTGCGACGCCGACCACGGCTACACGGGCAGCTCCACGGCGGACGACCTCAGCCTGCGCGTCAGCGAGGCCGGCGACGGCCCGGAGACGGTGCGCCAGGCGCTCGCCTTCGCGCAGGCCATCTCGGAGGCGACCGCGGACCTCACGCGCTGATGTCCCAGCTCTCCGCCTGGGACCACCCGGAACCCCTCGCCCTGGACACCGCGCCGCTGCCCGAGTACGGCACCGGCTCCCTGGCCGACCTGCTGCCCACCCTGGCCGCCGGTATGGGCGTGCCCGGCCTGACCGCCACGATCGGGGAACTGACCGCCACCGACCGGGTCTGTGTCTTCCTGATCGACGGGCTCGGCTGGGAACAGCTCCGGGCCCACCCGGACGAGGCCCCCTTCCTCACCTCCCTGCTCGGCAGCTCGCGCGGCGGCACCGGCCGCCCGCTCACCGCCGGCTACCCGGCGACCACGGCGACCTCCCTCGCCTCCGTCGGCACCGGCCTGCCGCCCGGCCTGCACGGCCTGCCCGGGTACGCCGTGCGCAACCCGGGCACCGGCGAGCTGATGAACCAGCTCCGCTGGCAGCCGTACACGGAACCGCGCCGCTGGCAGCCGTACCCCACCGTCTTCCAGCTGGCCCACGAGGCCGGCGTGCACGCCGCCCAGGTGTCCTCGCCCACCTTCGAGCACACCCCGCTCACCAAGGTGGCGCTCAGCGGCGGCCGCTTCCACGGCCGGCTCACCGGCGAGGACCGCATGGACCTGGCCGCCGCGCAACTGGCCGCCGGGGACCGCTCGCTGGTCTACACGTACTACTCCGAGCTGGACGGCGCCGGGCACCGCTACGGCGTCGCCTCCGACACCTGGCGCGGCCAGCTCATGAACGTCGACCGGCTCGTCCAGCGCCTCGCGGAGCAGCTGCCCCCGCGCAGCGCCCTCTACGTCACCGCCGACCACGGCATGGTCGACGTGCCGTTCGACGAGCAGCACCGCATCGACTTCGACGAGGACTGGGAGCTGCGCGCCGGCGTGGCCCTGCTGGGCGGCGAGGGCCGGGCCCGGCACGTGTACGCGGTCCCGGGCGCCGAGAACGACGTCCTGACCGTCTGGCGCGAGGTGCTCGGCGAGCAGTTCTGGGTGGCCTCGCGGGACGAGGCGATCGCGGCCGGCTGGTTCGGGCCGCGGGTGGACGAGCGCGTGTACCCGCGGATCGGGGACGTGCTCGCCGCCGCGCACGACGACGTCCTGATCATCGCCTCCGAGCGGGAGCCCAAGGAGTCGGCGCTGGTCGGCAACCACGGCTCGATGACCCCTGCCGAGCAGCTGGTCCCGCTGCTCGAAGTACGCTCCTGACACCTCGCCCCCGCCCGACGACTCACCGAAAGGTGCTCAACCCCTCATGCCCGAGCTGGTGTTCTTCTCCGGAACGATGGACTGCGGGAAGTCGACGCTGGCTCTGCAGATCGAGCACAACCGCTCCGCGCGCGGACTGGCCGGCATGATCTTCACCCGGGACGACCGGGCGGGCGAGGGCAAGCTGTCCTCCCGGCTGGGCCTGGTCACCGACGCGGTGGAGGTCGAGGACGGCCAGGACCTGTACGCCTACCTCGTGGACCATCTCTCGCAGGGCGGCCGGGCCGACTATGTGATCGCGGACGAGGCGCAGTTCCTCGCGCCCGAGCAGATCGACCAGCTCGCGCGCGTGGTGGACGATCTCGGCCTGGACGTGTTCGCCTTCGGCATCACCACCGACTTCCGCTCCAAGCTGTTCCCGGGCTCGCAGCGGCTGGTGGAGCTGGCCGACCGGATCGAGGTGCTCCAGGTGGAGGCGCTGTGCTGGTGCGGCGCCCGGGCCACGCACAACGCCCGCACGGTAGGCGGCGAGATGGTGGTCGAGGGCGCCCAGGTGGTCGTCGGCGACGTCAACCAGTCCGCGGGCGAGGTCGGCTACGAGGTGCTGTGCCGCCGCCACCACCGGCGCCGGATGACCGCCGCGTCCGCCCGCGCGGCGGCCCTGTCCCCGGACGTCCTGCCCGTCCCGGCCCCCTGAGGCGCACGGGCTCAGCGCGGGTCCTGGACCACCGAGAACTCGGCGCCCTCCGGGTCCGCCACCATCGCCACCCGCCCGTGCGGGCTGTCGTGGGCCTGCCGGAGGATCCGTCCGCCAAGCCCGGTGACCTGCCGCAGCGTCGCACCGAGGTCGGCCACCTCGAAGTACGTCTGCCAGAACGGCCCCCGGTCCCGGGGCAGGGCGTGGCCCACACCGTGCAGCCCGGCCACCGGCCGGCCGTCCAGGAGCAGGGTCAGGTAGTCGAAACCGGCGGAGACCACCGGCTCCTCCTCGTAGCCGAACACGCTCTTGTAGAACTTCGCGACGCTCTCCGTCTCGAAGGTGACCAGTTCGTTCCAGACGGGCGTGCCGGGCACGCCGCTGATCGCCGTGCCGAAGAGCGCGCTGCCCTGCCAGATCCCGAACACCGCCCCGGAGGGGTCGGCGGCGATCGCCATCCGCCCGGCCTCGGCGGCGTCCAGCGGGCCGACTGCCACCGTGCCGCCGCACAGCCGTACGGTGTCGGCGGTCTGGTCGACGTCGTCCGAGGCGAAGTACGGCGTCCAGGCGACCGGCAGCCGGCGGTCCGGCGGCAGCTGGCCCATGCCCGCCACCTCCCGCCCGTCCAGCAGCGCCCGCACGTACGGGCCGAGCTGCTGCGGGCCCGGCCGGAACTCCCAGCCGAACAGCTCACCGTAGAACTCCTCGGTGCCGTCCAGCCCGTGCGCCATCAGGCTCACCCAGCTGGGCGTGCCGGGCACGCGCCGCGCGTGCGGACCGTCCGACTCCGGTGCCTCGGTCATCGATCACTCTCTCCCCGGCCCCTCGCGGTGGCCGTGTCGCTTCCGCTCCCCGGCAGGGGTGTCCACGCCGCTGGCGCGTACGCCCGTGCCGGTGCCCGCATCCTCCGGCGGTGCCGCGGGGCCGTACCGCGCCGCTCGGCCGTCACTCCGGGAGGATGCCCGATCTGCCGTCTTCGCCGCTTCCTGACGATGCCGACGGGAGCCCGTCGGCTGTACAGCACGTGCTCGATCCGGTACGCCCGGTGATCGAGCCTGTCCGGCCGAGCAGAGTAGCCGCACCTGGACGCCGCGGCCACCCCTGGCGTATGGATGGACGCCATGACAGCCATCATCACCGCAACCGATCTCGCCCACGAGCTGACCGGGGACGCCCCGCCCACGCTGCTGGACGTGCGCTGGCAGCTCAGCACGGCGAAGGCGGCGGGCGCGCCGGCCTTCGACGGCCGGGCCGCGTACGCGGCCGGGCACATCCCCGGCGCGGTCTTCGTCGACCTGGACCGCGAGCTGGCCGCCGCGCCCGGAGCGCAGGGCCGGCATCCGCTGCCCGACCTGGCGGAGTTCGGTGCCGCGATGCGTCGCGCGGGCGTGTCGGCGGGGCGGCCGGTCGTCGTGTACGACGGCGGGCAGGGCTGGGCCGCCGCGCGCGCGTGGTGGCTGCTGCGCTGGACGGGTCACCCGGACGTGCGGGTGCTCGACGGCGGGTTGCCGTCCTGGCGGGGCGAGCTGTCCACCGGCGAGCCGGAGGCCCCGGCCGAGGGCGACTTCGTCCCGGAGCCGGCCGCCGCCGGGCTGCTGGACGCGGACGGGGCCGCGGCCCTGGCCCGAACGGGTGTGCTGCTGGACGCGCGCGCGGGGGAGCGGTACCGCGGGGAGGTGGAGCCCATCGACCGGGTCGGCGGGCACATCCCGGGCGCGGTGTCGGCGCCGACGACGGAGAACGTGGGCCCCGACGGCCGCTTCCTGCCCGCGGCGGAGCTGAAGGACCGCTTCAAGGCGCTGGGGGTGTCCGAGGACACCGAGGTGGGCGTGTACTGCGGTTCGGGCGTCTCCGGCGCCCACGAGGTCCTCGCACTCGCCGTGGCGGGCGTCCCGGCGGCCCTGTACGTGGGTTCGTGGTCCGAGTGGTCCTCGGACCCGGCGCGGCCGGTGGCGGTGGGAGCGGATCCGCAGTAGCGGGCGGCCCGAAGAGGGGGCACGCGCGCGTGCCCCCTCCCGCATCCGTACGGGCGGCCTACTCCTGCTTCTTGCGGCGGGTGCCGAACACGATCTCGTCCCAGCTCGGCACGGCGGCACGGCGGCCGGGGCGGACGCCGTCGGCCTCGGCCTGCCGGTCGGTCGCGCCGACCAGCCGGTCGCGGTGGCTGCTGACCGAGCGCGGCATGAGGACGTCCGCGTAGGCGGAGCCGGCGGACGCGGCGGGCGCCGGCGGCTCCTCGGCGACCGGCTCGTCGTCGGGCTCCTCCGAGGGCTCCGCCGGCCGCTCCGGGACCACCAGGTCGCCCCGGAAGCTCGGTACGGCCTCCAGCAGGCTGGTCAGCGAGTCGCGCTCATCCGCGTCGTCCTCGTCCGGTTCCGACGGCTGCGCGGGCAGGCCGGGCCGCTCGCGGTCGATCCGTTCGAGCGCGCGGTCCATCGAGCGCTCGCGCGGCAGCCGGGCGATGCGCGGGACGAACGGGAAGCTCGGCTCCGGCACGGCGAGGTCGTCGGACTCGCCGATCAGCGAGCGCGCCTCCTCGTCCACGGCCTGTACGAGCCGCCGGGGCGGGTCGTACGTCCAGCTCGCCGAGTGCGGTTCGCCCGCGACCCGGTAGACGAGGAGCACCTCCCAGGTGCCGTCGTCGCGGCGCCAGGAGTCCCACTGCACGGTGTCCTTCTCGGCGCCGCGCAGCAGCAGCCGCTCCTGCACGGTTTCGCCGAGCAGCGGGCCGGAGTTCTCGCCGGGGCGGCGGACCGGGGTCTTGCGGGCCCGCTCGGCCATGAAGGCGCGCTCGGCGAGCACGGGACCCTCGAACCGCCGTACCCGGTCGACCGGGATGCCGGCGAGCTGGGCGACCTCTTCCGCGGTGGCACCGGCCCGTATCCGCGCCTGGATGTCACGCGGGCGGAGATGGCTCTCGACCTCGATCTCGATCTGGCCGAGACGGGGACGGTCGCCGCGCACGGCGGCGCGCAGGCGTTCGTCGATCGGAAGGGTGTACTCCGTAGAGTCGGCAGCCTTCAGCACCAGCCGTGTGCCGTCATTCGAGACGGCCACGACACGCAGTTCGGGCATGGGGACCTCCCGGGTGGTGCCTGCCGACGTCACGTGCGTCGCTGCTTCCGCTAGTCGAGTGTGGCCTGCCCGGGTGCAGCCTGCCACAACCTTGCCGAGTTGCCCGGCGTGTCGGGCACGGGCCCGAGATCGCCGTTATGGCACGGTTACCTGTTCGCAACGCTAAGTGACCAACTCCGTCACCCTGTGCAACTAGCCCCCTCCCGGCGGTCCTGCAAGGCCGCGGGCACCCTGGTGGGAGGCCGGACCCAGGGCTCGCAACAGTACTCCATTCGGACCACCTGCGTGGATCGGCGCGCCGCCCAACTTCTGGCAAGGGCGGGGACTTGGCCCGGCGCAACCGGTTTTACCGATCATGAAAGTGGCCGACTTCACGCGATCGCCGGAAACGGAACGAAAGGGTCCGTCCGGCTGCGCCCCCAGCCCTCCGCAGGCTCAACGCCCCAGCCTCCGCGGGTTCTACGCCCCCAGCACCCTCCGCAGGTAGTCGTTCTGGAACAGCCGGTCCGGGTCCAGGCGGTCCCGCAGTGCGGTGAACTCGCCGAAGCGCGGGTACACGCGGGCGAAGTACTCGGCGTCGCGCGTGTGCACCTTGCCCCAGTGCGGGCGCCCCTCGTGCGCGGTGAAGATGCGCTCGGCGGCGGTGAAGTACGCCTGATAGGGCGTGCCCCGGAACATGTGCACGGCGATGTAGGCGCTGTCGCGGCCCGAAGCGGTGGACAGCGCGATGTCGTCGGCCGGCGCGGTGCGCACCTCGACCGGGAAGCCGATCCGCAGCCCGGAGCGGTCGACCATGGCCTTCAGTTCGCGCAGCGTCGCGACGAGCGCCGCGCGCGGGACGGCGTACTCCATCTCCACGAAGCGCACCCGGCGCGGCGAGGTGAAGACCTTGTACGGGATGTCCGTGTACGTGCGCGCGGACAGGGCCCTGCTGGAGATCCGCGCGATCGCCGGAACGGTCGCGGGGGCCGCGCGGCCGATCCACTGGGCCACCTGGAAGACGCCGTTGGAGAGGAACTCGTCCTCGAACCAGCCGGCGACCTGCCCCACCGGCTGTGCGGGGCCGGCGCTGCGGTTGTTGCGCTTGGTGTTGGTGCTGCCGGTGTGCGGGAACCAGTAGAACTCGAAGTGCTCGTTCTCGGCCCACAGTTGATCGAACTCGGCGAGGACCCGCTCGAAGGGCATGGGTTCCTCGCGCGCGGTGAGCAGGAACAGCGGCTCCACGGCGAAGGTGATCGCGGTGACGATCCCCAGGGCGCCGAGCCCGATGCGGGCCGCGGCGAACACCTGCGGGTTCTCCTTCTCGGAGCAGGTGAGCAGCGAGCCGTCGGCCGTGACGAGCTCCAGCCCCTTGATCTGCGCGGCGATCGAGGCGGACGTGCGTCCCGTGCCGTGCGTGCCGGTGCTGGTGGCTCCCGAGACGGTCTGCTCCATGATGTCGCCCATGTTGGTGAGCGACAGGCCCTCGCGCGCGAGGGCGGCATTGAGTCTCTTGAGCGGGGTACCCGCCTCCACGGTGACCGTCATGGACGCCCGGTCGATGGTGCGTATACCGGTCAACAGTTGAGGGCGTATCAATACACCGTCGGTGGCGGCGATCGAGGTGAAGGAGTGCCCGGTCCCGACCGCCTTCACCTTCAGGCCGTCCTCGCGCGCCCGGCGCACCGCCGCGGCCAGCTCCTCCACCGAGGCCGGCGCGACCTGCCGGGCGGGCCGGGCGGAGACGTTCCCGCCCCAGTTACGCCAGGTGCCGTTCATCCCGCTCGCTGTGCTGCCCAACGGTGCCTCCCCGACCCGAGGCCGGCCTGCGCAGCCGGCGGTACCCGAGGAAACCGACCGCGACCGCGACGGCTCCGGACACGGCCGGAACCCCGTACCCGGCCCGTGCCCCGGCCGCGTCGATCACCCAGCCGGCCACGGAGGAGCCGACCGCGATGCCGACGGCGAGGCCGGTGCTCACCCAGGTCATGCCTTCGGTGAGCTGCGCGCGCGGTACGTGCTCTTCGATGAGGGACATCGTCGTGATCATCGTCGGTGCGATGGACAGCCCCGCAACGAACAGCGCCACGGCCAGAAGCGGCAGGTTTCCGACCAGTAGGAGGGGGATCATACTCACGGCCATCCCCGCCACGCCCAGCAGCCAGCGGCGTTCCGGCGCCCCGCTGAAGCGCAGCAGTCCGAAGACCACGCCCGCGACGCAGGAACCGGCCGCGTACAGCGCCAGCACCACGCTCGCGGCGCCCTTGTGGCCGCGCTCGTCGGCGAAGGCGACGGTGACCACGTCCACGGCGCCGAAGATCGCGCCGGTCGCCACGAAGGTGGCCACCAGCACCTGGAGCCCCCGCGCGCGCAGGGCGCTGCCGCCGCCGTCCCGCTCGCGCGGGTGCGGCTCGGGCTCGGTGGCGCGCTGGGCGGTCAGCCACAGGACGCCGGCCGCGAGGAAGCAGGCGGCCAGCAGGGGACCCGCCTCCGGGAACCAGGCCGTGGACAGACCGATGGAGATGATCGGACCGAAGATAAAGCAGACCTCGTCCACGACCGACTCGAACGAGTAGGCGGTGTGCAGCTTCGGGGTGCCCCGGTACAGCGCCGCCCAGCGGGCCCGGATCATCGCGCCCAGGCTCGGCACCGTGCCGATCCCGGCCGCGCAGATGAACAGCAGCCAGTCCGGCCCCCGCAGGTGGGCGGTGAGCAGCAGTCCGGCCGCCGCGGCCAGGGCGACCAGGGTCGCGGGGCGCAGCACCCGCCGCTGCCCGTGCCGGTCCACCAGCCGGGAGATCTGCGGCCCCACCGCGGCGGCGGACAGCGCCATGGCCGCCGACAGGGCACCCGCGAGGCCGTACCGCCCGGTGAGCTGGGAGACCATCGTGACCACGCCGATGCCCATCATCGACAGCGGCATCCGGCCGATGAGTCCCGCGGCGGAGAAGGCCTTGGTGCCGGGCTCGGCGAACAAGGCTCTGTAGGGGCTGGGCACGTGGTCTCCGGAACGGCTCGGTAAGGCGCGAATGCGGCTCATACAGCTTACGAGTTAGGGCAACCTAATCGCACCCGGTGCGAGGCCCGAGAAAAACGTCCCGAACCGGCGCGAACCGACCCCTCACCCCGCTGTTTCCCCGCTGTCGGTGCCGGGTGGCAGGATCGACTCATGCCAGACGCGCTCGATGCCACCCCGTACGACGCCCTGCTCCTGCTCTCCTTCGGCGGCCCCGAAGGCCCGGACGACGTGGTCCCGTTCCTGGAGAACGTCACGCGCGGGCGCGGCATCCCCAAGGAACGCCTCAAGGAAGTCGGGCAGCACTACTTCCTGTTCGGCGGGGTCAGCCCCATCAACGACCAGAACCGCGCCCTGCTGGACGCCCTGCGCAAGGACTTCGCCGAACACGGCCTGAACCTGCCGGTCTACTGGGGCAACCGCAACTGGGCGCCGTACCTGACCGACACCCTGCGCGAGATGGTCGCCGACGGCCGCCGCCGCATCCTCGTCCTGGCCACCAGCGCCTACGCGTCCTACTCGGGCTGCCGCCAGTACCGGGAGAACCTCGCCGACGCGCTGGCCGCCCTGGAGGCCGAGGGCCTGGAGCTGCCGAGGGTGGACAAGCTGCGGCACTACTTCAACCACCCCGGCTTCGTCGAGCCCATGACCGACGGCGTGCTGCGGGCCCTGGAGGACCTCCCCGAGGACGTCCGCGCGGGCGCCCACATCGCCTTCACCACCCACTCCATCCCGACCTCGGCCGCCGACACCTCCGGCCCCGCCGAGGCCCACGGCGAGGGCGGTGCCTACGTCGAGCAGCACCTGGACGTGGCCCGGCTGATCGCCGACGCCGTCCGCGAGCGCACCGGCGCCGACCACCCCTGGCGGCTCGTCTACCAGTCCCGCTCCGGCGCCCCGCACATCCCGTGGCTGGAGCCCGACATCTGCGACCACCTGGAGGAGCGGCACGCGTCCGGCGCGCCCGCCGTGGTCATGGCCCCCATCGGTTTCGTCTCCGACCACATGGAGGTCCTCTACGACCTCGACACCGAGGCCAAGGCCAAGGCCGAGGAGCTGGGCCTGCCGGTGCGCCGCTCGGCCACCGTGGGCGCCGACCCGCGGTTCGCCGCGGCCGTCCGCGAGCTGGTCACGGAGCGCGCGGCCGTGGAACGCGGCCAGGAGGTCACCCCGTGCGCCCTGGGCACGCTGGGCGCGAGCCACAACGTCTGCCCGGTCGGCTGCTGCCCCGCCCGTGCGCCCCGCCCGGCCGCCGCCGGCGCCGACAGCCCCTACGCGTGAGGAGACCCGTGACCGACGCCCTGCACCGGGACCTGCTTGCCCTCGCCCGGGAGGCCGCCCGCCGGGCCGGCGAGCTGCTGCGCGACGGCCGCCCCGCCGACCTCGCCGTGGCCAGGACGAAGTCCAGCCCCATCGACGTCGTCACCGAGATGGACATCGCGGCGGAGAAGCTGATCACCGACCTGATCTCCGGGCGGCGGCCGGACGACGGCTTCCTCGGCGAGGAGGGCGCCTCCGTCGAGGGCACGAGCGGCATCCGCTGGGTGATCGACCCGCTCGACGGCACCGTCAACTACCTGTACGGCCTGCCGACCTGGGCGGTGTCCGTCGCGGCGGAACAGGACGGCGAGACCGTCGTCGGCGTCGTCGCCGCCCCCATGCGCGGCGAGACGTACCACGCCGTGCGCGGCGGCGGCGCGTGGGCGACCGGTGCATGGGAGGGCGAGCGGGCGCTCGCCTGCCGCCCCGCGCCCCCGCTGGACCAGGCCCTGGTCTCCACCGGGTTCAACTACGTCACCGAGGTCCGCACCCACCAGGCGGAGGTGGCCGCCCGGCTCGTCCCGCTGCTGCGGGACATCCGGCGCGGCGGTTCGGCGGCGGTCGACCTGTGCGACGTGGCCTGCGGCCGGCTCGACGGGTACTACGAGCGGGGTCTGCACGCGTGGGACGTCGCGGCCGGTGACCTGATCGCCCGGGAGGCGGGCGCGCTGACCGGTGGGCGGCCCGGAGAGCGCCCCTCGGGGGACCTGACCGTCGCGGGGACGCCCGGGGTGTTCGAGCCCCTCCAGCGGCTCCTGGAGGACTTCGGCGCCTGGCACGACTGACCGGCACCGCGGCAGCCGCACGCGAAGGGACCCCGGCGCTGGATTCGCCGGGGTCCCTTCTTGCGCTTCCGAGCCGATCAGACGCGTGACGCGCCGACCTCCACACCGTGTTCGGCGGCGAGGCGTCGCAGGTCGTCGAGCTCTGACTGCTCCACCTCGGCGAGGAAGTCGTCGCCCTCGTCACGAGCCCGCGACAGGTCGGTCTCGGTCGCCCTTATGCGCTGCAGAAGTCCTGCGGTGAAAGCGTCCATGCTGCGCCCCCTCGTCCAGGGTCGTGGGTCGGTGGCACGGGGGTGTGCCGTAGGGAAGAAGCGATCACGTCTCTCGCAGGTGCCCAGCGCTGCCCGGCCGGGCGGCGACGGTGCCGGACACCCGCGCCCGCTCTGCGAAACGGATGGCGGGGTACCGCACGGTGCTGCGGCACATGCAGAGCGTGATCGCGGGGTGTAAAGCCGTCCTCCCCCAGCTCCCTTCCGCGGAAACCTCAACCGGCGCAGAAATTCTCGTATTCCCGCCCCAGGAAGCCCTTCCTGCCGCCCGGACCCCGCCTTACAGCCGACTTATGGCCGAAAAGGGCAGGATGGGGGTCAACCCACGGACAGCCCTGCCCGCAGGCGCTCACGGCGCGCTGCGCGGGTGGACATGAGGAAGGACAAGCGACGTGCGCGTACTCGTCGTCGAGGACGAGCAACTGCTCGCCGATGCGGTGGCCACCGGACTGCGCCGGGAGGCCATGGCCGTCGACGTCGTGTACGACGGTGCGGCCGCCCTGGAGCGCATCGGCGTCAACGACTACGACGTGGTCGTCCTCGACCGCGACCTCCCGCTCGTGCACGGCGACGACGTGTGCCGCAGGATCGTCGAGCTGGGCATGCCCACGCGCGTGCTGATGCTCACCGCGTCCGGCGACGTCAGCGACCGCGTCGAGGGCCTGGAGATCGGCGCCGACGACTACCTGCCCAAGCCGTTCGCCTTCAGTGAGCTGATCGCCCGGGTGCGCGCCCTCGGCCGCCGCACCAGCGTGCCCCTGCCGCCGGTCCTGGAGCGCGCCGGCATCAAGCTCGACCCCAACCGCCGCGAGGTCTTCCGGGACGGCAAGGAGGTCCAGCTCGCGCCCAAGGAGTTCGCGGTGCTGGAGGTGCTCATGCGCAGCGAGGGGGCCGTGGTGTCGGCGGAGCAGCTGCTGGAGAAGGCCTGGGACGAGAACACCGACCCCTTCACCAACGTGGTGCGGGTGACGGTGATGACCCTGCGCCGCAAGCTCGGCGAGCCGCCCGTCATCGTCACCGTCCCCGGCTCCGGCTACCGGATCTGATCCCCGTGGCCACGACCCCCGCCCCGCCCCAGGCCCCGCCGAAGCCCACCTGGGACCCCAGGAGACCGCAGCCGCCCTTCCCCTGGCTGCGCCCGACCATCCGCATACGGCTGACGCTGCTGTACGGCGGCATGTTCCTGATCGCCGGCATCCTGCTGCTGTCGATCATCTACCTGCTCGCCGCCCAGGCGATCAGCACCGGCAACCAGCCGCTGTTCAAGATCGTCAGTGGTTCGGCGATCAAGGTCACCAGTGACAACTGCCCCGCGGTCACCGCGATCAACTCCGGTCCGGTGCCGCTGTCGGACTTCAACGACGCGATCGCCCACTGTGTGGACCAGCAGCGCCAGGGGGCCCTGGACAACCTGCTCAGCCGCTCCCTGCTGGCCCTGCTGGGCCTCGCCGTGATCGCCTTCGCGTTCGGCTACGCGATGGCCGGCCGCGTGCTGTCCCCGCTCGGCCGCATCACCCGCACCGCCCGGCAGGTGGCCGGCTCGGACCTGTCCCGCCGTATCGAGCTGGACGGCCCGGACGACGAGCTGAAGGAGCTGGCGGACACCTTCGACGACATGCTGGAGCGGCTCCAGCGGGCCTTCACCGCCCAGCAGCGCTTCGTCGGCAACGCCTCGCACGAGCTGCGCACCCCGCTCGCGATCAACAGGACGCTCCTCGAAGTGCACCTGTCGGATCCGCACGCGCCGGTGGAACTCCAGCAGCTCGGCAAGACGCTGCTCGCCACCAACGAGCGCAGCGAACAGCTGGTCGAGGGGTTGCTGCTGCTCGCCCGCAGTGACAACCAGATCGTCGAGCGCAAGCCGGTCGACCTGGCCGAGGTCGCCACCCAGGCCGTCGACCAGGTGCACGCCGAGGCGGAGGCCAAGGGCGTCGCGATCCGCGGTGAGCGCAAGCCGGCCGTGGTACAGGGCAACGGCGTGCTGCTGGAGCGGATCGCGCTGAACCTCGTCCAGAACGCCGTGCGGTACAACGTTCCTGAGAAGGGCTGGGTCGAGGTGGCCACCGAGGTCCGGCACGGACAGGCGGTGCTGACGGTCACGAACACGGGACCGGTGGTGCCGGCGTACGAGATCGACAACCTCTTCGAGCCGTTCCGGCGGCTGCGCACCGAGCGCACCGGCAGCGACAAGGGGGTGGGTCTCGGCCTGTCGATCGTCCGGTCCGTGGCCCGGGCGCACGGCGGCCACATCCAGGCCCAGCCCCGAGAAGGCGGTGGTCTGGTGATGCGCGTCACCTTCCCGATGTGACCGAAAACGACACACGCGGAGGATGTTCGCTTCACGCGGAATTTTCCGACCGTCGGACGGAGTTCTTCCTGTGTGATCGATCACATGGGCGGAATTCCGGCCATGTACGCACAGTGATCATGACAGAAGGTGGAAAGCCGGGAAAGTCCTGGTTTTCAGGGCTCTTGATCACGGGAAGTACACGGTGAGGCGCCTTTGAGGTGCGGCATTCGAACCGTGTACGGTCCTCACCGCCATCCAAGCCGATCAGTCTTCAGAGGTCGGGTTGGGTGTCGATTGAGTAACAGACCTTGATGTGAGGCAAAATCTCCGCCTCAGGTCGGGCACAAGTCCGGCCTCTCACGCGTTACGTGCGCTGGAGACACCGCAGACACCCAGAGGGGGAGAGCGATATGGCAACCGATTACGACACTCCACGCAAGACCGACGACGACGTCGACTCGGACAGCCTTGAAGAGCTGAAGGCCAGGCGGAACGACAAGTCCACCTCGTCGGTGGACGTCGACGAGTTCGAGGCCGCCGAGGGCCTCGAACTGCCCGGAGCCGACCTCTCGAACGAGGAGCTGGCCGTCCGGGTGCTGCCCAAGCAGCAGGACGAGTTCACCTGCATGAGCTGCTTCCTGGTGCACCACCGCAGCCAGCTGGCCCGAGAGAAGAACGGTCAGCCGATCTGCCGCGACTGCGACTGAGGACGGGTCGGCCATGTCTGGCTCGACCCCTCCTCGGAAGCGCCGTTTCCCCCTGTGGAAAGCGGACAAAGGGCCGGCGGACGGCCCGCACGGCACGCGTGACGACGGGCGGGGCTCATCCGGAGCGGGAGCCTCGCTCGGGCCGGCGCCCGACCGGGACGGCCTGCCGGCGCCGGCAGGGCATCCCGCGCCCGTCGCCCGGCGCCGGGCGGCGGCCATCGGTGAGAAGGCCCGGGAACTGACCCGGGAAGGCGCCCGCAGGGGCGGCAGCCACGCTCGCGCGGGGCTGGCGTACCTCGCGGACCGCATCATCGAGATGGCCCCGCGCATCCCCGTACGCGACCTCGCGACCCTGCGCAGGCAGTTCCCCGGGCTCGGCCCCGAGGAACTCGCCGACAAACTGGTGGCGGGCGCGGCGGGTGGCACCTCCGCGGTCGGAGCCGGGATCGGAGCGGCGGCGATGCTGCCCGTGCCGCCGGCCATGCCGACCGAGCTGGCCGCCGAGATCACCGGGGTCGCCGCGATCGAGCTGAAGCTGATCGCCGAACTGCACGAGGTCTACGGGGTCCGCCCGCCGGGCGCCCTCAGGGACCGCACCACCGCGTATCTGTCCTCCTGGTCGGAGGAGCGCGGGGTCGACGTGATGAAGCCGTCGACGTACGACACGGCCCTGGGCGGCCGGATGAAGCGCCGACTGCGCCAGCAGATCATGAAACGGATGGTCCGCGACCTGCCCAACCTGATGCCGTTCATGGTCGGAGCCGCGGTCGGGGCGGTCATGAACCGCCGCGACACCAGAAGAGTCGCGGCCCGTGTCCGGGCCGACCTGCGCAAGATCCAGGTGCCCTGGGACGCGCTCCCCGAGCTGCCGCCCCTGGAGAAGCCGGCCGAACCCCTGGAGCTGCGCGAGCCGCCCGGCGGTCTCTAGCGCCTCAGGCCTGCGCCGTCCGTGCCGCCTCGATGGCCGCGGCCAGCCGCTCCGGCTCCCGCGTCGACAGGTACAGGTACGGCGTCGGGTCCTGCGGGTCCGTGACCTCCACCCGCAGCGCCCCCGGGATGTAGGCGCGCAGCAGCAGGAAGGCGCGGGTGTCGGCCTTGTACGTCCGCCAGGCGCGGGCCTCCTCCGCGTCCAGCACCTCCATCGCACCCAGCGCCGCCACCGGGATCTTCGCCTCGCCCGCGATCAGGGAGTCGCCCACGACCCGGATGCGCGGGGAGCCGTACGCGCTGGCCACCACGGCCGCGGCCGCCGTACCGCCGACCAGGCCGCCGAGCAGCGGCAGGGTGCCGAAGGGCAGCAGGATCAGGGCGAACGAGACGCCCACCAGGAAGCTGATCAGCCACCACGAGCGGGGGGCGGTGAGGCGTTCTTCGTAGGGGGTGGCGGAGAGCTGCATGGAGCCAAGCTTGGCACGGGATCCGCACACCGCCGGAGTCGGGGCGTTCAGCGCGCAGCGCTGCCGTACAGGGCGGTGGTGGGTGACGGGCGGGCGGGTAAGGTCTGCGGCTGTGAGTGGTAGTTCCGCAGCTCTTCAGCCTCCCGCCGACGCGGGGAAACCGGTACGGCACCCCGACGCGCCTGCGCCCGGGGAGCTTCTCGGCGCCCATTACGAACACTGTTTCGGGTGCGGCCCCGGACAGCCGCACGGACTGCACCTGGAGGCCCGCGCCGGTGAGGGCGTCTCGCTGACCGCCGAGTTCACCGTGCAGCCCGCCCACCAGGGCGCCCCCGGCCTCGCGCACGGGGGAGTGCTCGCCACGGCCCTGGACGAGACCCTCGGCTCGCTGAACTGGCTGCTGCGGACCATCGCCGTCACCGGACGGCTGGAGACGGACTTCGTGCGGCCCGTGCCAGTAGGTACCACGCTGTACCTGGAGGCCGAGGTCACGGCCGTTGCCGGGCGGAAGATCTACTGCACGGCCGCCGGGCGCCTCGACGGCCCCGGCGGACCGCTCGCCGTACGCGCCGACGCCCTCTTCGTCGAGGTCAAGGTCGACCACTTCATCGACCACGGCCGCGAGGAGGAGATCCAGGCCGCCATGAGCGACCCCGACCAGATCCGGCGCGCCCGCGCCTTCGAGGTGAACCCGTGAGCCGCGACCCGCTGAACGTGCTGATCAGGCGCGTCGATCCGGACGTACCGCTTCCGGCGTACGAGCATCCCGGGGACGCCGGAGCCGATCTGCGCACCACCGAGGCGTGCGAGCTGGAGCCCGGTGAGCGGGCCGTTCTGCCCACGGGGGTGTCGATCGCCCTGCCCGACGGGTACGCGGCCTTCGTGCATCCGCGTTCCGGCCTCGCCGCCCGCTGCGGTGTCGCCCTCGTGAATGCCCCGGGGACGGTCGATGCCGGGTACCGTGGGGAGATCAAGGTGATCGTGGTGAATCTCGACCCGCGCGAGAGCGTGCGGTTCGAGCGCTTCGACCGGATTGCCCAACTGGTCGTCCAGCAGGTCGAGAAGGTCCGCTTCCAGGAGGTCGCGGAGCTTCCCGGCTCGGCGCGGGCCGAGGGGGGCTTCGGGTCCACCGGCGGCCACGCCGCGGTGGGCGGCGGGAGCGGCACAAGCGGTCAGGCCGCCGAGGGCGGTCCGACGGGTGGGAATCGATACGCTTCGGTCGTATCCGACCGGGAAGGACAGTGACGTGTTCGGACGTCGCAAGAAGAAGGGTGCCGCCGAGGACGCGGCCGGCGAGGCCGAGCAGGTCGTCGACAGCGTCGACACCGAGGCGGACGAGGAGGAGGCCGGGCGCGAGCGCGTCCGGCTGGAGCCCGGGCCCCGGCCCGACGGTCCGTGGGACAGCAGCGAGGTGCGCGACCCGGCCGAGGGCCGCGTGGACCTCGGCGGTCTGTTCGTGCCGGGCGTCGACGGCATGGAGCTGCGGGTCGAGGTCGCCGGTGACGCCATCGTCGCCGCGACCGTCGTGCTGCGCGACAGCGCCATCCAGCTCCAGGCGTTCGCCGCGCCCAAGCGCGAGGGCATCTGGGGCGAGGTCCGCGAGGAGATCGCGTCCGGTATCACCCAGCAGGGTGGCATCGTCGACGAGGTCGAGGGCCCGCTCGGGTGGGAGCTGCGGGCCCAGGTGCCGGTGCAGCTGCCCGACGGCACCGGCGGCTTCCAGGTCGTACGGTTCGTCGGCGTGGACGGTCCGCGCTGGTTCCTGCGCGGTGTGATCTCCGGCCAGGGCGCGGTGCAGCCGCAGGCGGCCGGGCTGCTGGAGCAGATCTTCCGGGACACCGTCGTGGTCCGCGGCGAGGGCCCGATGGCCCCGCGCGACCCGATCGTCCTGAAGCTGCCCAACGACGCGCAGATGGTCCCCGAGGGGGTCCAGCAGGAGGAGGGCTCGCGCTTCTCCGGCGGGATGGGGCAGTTGCAGCGGGGTCCCGAGATCACCGAGGTCCGCTGACGGCGTCAGCAGCGATACACGGGCCGTGCCTCCCAGGGGGTGCGGTCCGTTCTCTTGCGGCGGCGCGCCGTTGGGACGCCCGGCCGTCGCCGGAGACGGGGACCGCCGTCGTGCGCGCGCTGCGCGGAGTTCCCCACGAGGTGTCCCGCGGGGAACTCGTGGCTCTGGAAGGCTCGTGGCCCTGGAAGGGCGGTCGGGGTCCGGCGGTACCACCCTGCTGAACATCGTCGGCGGGCTGGACATCCCGGACCAGGGCCGGGTGGAGGCCGAGGGCCGGGATCTCGCCCGGCTCGCCCGGCTCGGCCAGAGCGGGCTGCTGCGGCCGCGCAGGGACCGGAGCGGCTTCGTCGTCCGGTCCTTCGGTCCCGGACCCCTCCCGACCACCGCCGAGAACGTGGGCGTACCCCTGCGGTCGCGCACGCGGCCCAGCGGCCCGGGGAGCTGCCCGGCGGCCGGCAGCGGCGGGTCGCCATCGCACGGGCCCCCGCCAACCGGCCGGCGCTGCTCGTCGCCGACGAGCCGACCGGCCGGCTCCACGGCGAGACCGGGCACGCCGTCATGGAGCCGCTGCGGCCGTCGTCCGCAGCGAGCGGTCCGCCGCGCTCGGCTCCGCTCACGCGGGGGAACCTCCTCCATCCGTCCTGTCCGCTCACGCGCGGGGCCCCACCCGTCCTGGTCGCCACGCATGACACGGCCCTGCTGGACCCGGCCGGCCGGGTGCCGGGAGCTGCGCGACGGGGAGATCACCGGGCACCGGGCCCCGGCCCGCCGCGCTGCCCGTCAGGGTCGCGTCAAAGTTGCCCGCCGCTCGCCCGTCCGTCCCGGTCGCCGTGATCTCCGGCCGTAAGGTCGGCCCTGCGCAGGGAACAGGCACGGGAAGACAATGGGGCCATGGCACGCGGCAAGCTTCGGATCTACCTCGGCGCGGCGCCGGGCGTGGGCAAGACCTACGCCATGCTTGCCGAGGCGCACCGCCGGGTGGAGCGGGGCACCGACTGCGTCGTCGCGTTCGTGGAGCACTACGACCGGCCGCGCACCGAGGTGCTGCTGCACGGCCTGGAGCAGGTGCCGCGCCGGCAACTGGAGTACCGGGGGACCGTCCACGGCGAGATGGACGTCGACGCCGTGCTGCGCCGGGCGCCCGCCGTGGCCCTGGTGGACGAGCTGGCCCACACCAACGTCCCCGGCTCCCGCAACGCCAAGCGCTGGCAGGACGTCGAGGAACTGCTCGCCGCCGGCATCGACGTGGTCTCCACGGTCAACATCCAGCACCTGGAGTCACTCGGCGACGTCGTGGAGTCGATCACCGGGGTGCGCCGCCGCGAGACCGTCCCCGACGAGGTCGTCCGCCGCGCCGACCAGATCGAGCTGGTCGACATGTCCCCGCAGGCCCTGCGGCGCCGCATGGCGCACGGCAACATCTACCAGCCCGACAAGGTCGACGCGGCCCTGTCCAACTACTTCCGCCCCGGCAACCTCACCGCCCTGCGCGAGCTGGCGCTGCTGTGGGTGGCCGACCGGGTCGACGAGTACCTGAACGCGTACCGCAGCGAGCACCGGGTCTCGAAGATATGGGGCTCCCGGGAGCGGATCGTGGTCGGCCTGACCGGCGGCCCCGAGGGACGCACCCTGATCCGGCGTGCCGCGCGGCTCGCCGAGAAGGGCGCCGGCGGCGAGGTCCTCGCCGTCTACATCGCCCGCAGCGACGGGCTGACCTCGGCCTCCCCGAAGGAACTGGCCGTCCAGCGCACCCTGGTCGAGGACCTCGGCGGCACCTTCCACCACGTGGTCGGCGACGACGTCCCGGCCGACCTGCTGGACTTCGCCCGCGGGGTGAACGCCACCCAGATCGTGCTCGGCTCCTCGCGCCGCAAGGCCTGGCAGTACGTCTTCGGGCCCGGTGTCGGCGCCACGGTGGCCCGGGACTCCGGCCCCGACCTGGACGTGCACATCGTCACCCATGAGGAGGTCGCCAAGGGCCGGGGGCTGCCCGTGGCCCGCGGCGGCCGGCTCGGGAGGGCCCGGATCGTCTGGGGCTGGGCGGTCGGCCTGACCGGACCCGCGGTCCTCGCGGTGCTGCTGACCGGCGCCGGCCTGGGCCTCGCCAACGACATGCTGCTGTTCCTGGCCGTCACGGTCGCCGCGGCCCTGCTCGGCGGTCTGCTGCCCGCGCTGGCCTCGGCGGCCTTCGGCTCGCTGCTGCTGAACTACTTCTACACCCCGCCGCTGCACCGGCTGACCGTCGCCGACCCCCGGAACATCGTCGCCATCGCGATCTTCTTCGGGGTCGGCATGGCGGTCGCCTCGGTGGTCGACCTCGCCGCCCGGCGCACCCACCAGGCCGCCCGGCTGCGCGCCGAGTCCGAGATCCTGTCCTTCCTCGCCGGGAACGTGCTGCGCGGCGAGACCAGCCTGGAGGAACTGCTGGAACGGGTCCGCGAGACCTTCGCCATGGAGTCGGCCGCCCTGCTGGAACGCGAGAGCGACGTGGCGCCCTGGACCTGCGCGGGCCGCGCCGGCGTGGGACCGCCGCTGGAGCGGCCCGAGGACGCCGACGTCGACATGCCGGTGGGCGAGCACATGGCGCTCGCGCTCACCGGCCGGGTGCTGCCCGCCGAGGACCGCCGGGTGCTGGCCGCGTTCGCCGCCCAGGCCGCTGTCGTACTCGACCGCAGGAGGCTCCTGGAGGAGGCCGACCGGGCCCGCGCGCTCGCCGAGGGCAACCGCATCCGCACCGCCCTGCTGGCCGCCGTCAGCCACGACCTGCGCACCCCGCTGGCCGGCATCAAGGCCGCCGTGTCGTCCCTGCGCTCCGAGGACGTGGCCTGGTCCGAGGAGGACCGGGCGGAGCTGCTGGAGGGCATCGAGGAGGGCGCCGACCGGCTCGACCACCTCGTCGGCAACCTGCTCGACATGTCCCGCCTCCAGACCGGTACGGTCACGCCGCTGATCCGCGAGATCGACGTGGACGAGGTCGTACCGATGGCCCTGGGCGGCGTACCCGAGGACAGCGTCGGGCTGGACGTGCCCGAGACGCTGCCGATGGTCGCCGTCGACCCGGGGCTGCTGGAGCGGTCGGTGGCCAACCTGGTGGAGAACGCCGTCAAGTACAGCCCGCGCGGGGGGCGCGTCCTGGTGGCCGCGAGTGCCCTCGCCGACCGCGTCGAGGTGCGCGTGGTGGACCGCGGGCCGGGCGTGCCGGACGAAGCGAAGGATCGTATCTTCGAGCCGTTCCAGCGGTACGGTGACGCTCCGCGCGGTGCCGGCGTCGGGCTCGGCCTCGCCGTCGCCCGGGGCTTCGCCGAGGCCATGGGCGGCACCCTGACCGCGGAGGACACGCCGGGGGGCGGGCTCACCATGGTGCTCACCCTCCGCGCGGCCGGAGCACGTCCCGAGCCCCTACCCGCCGGGGCTTCCGGCGCCGAACCAGAGAGGCGGACCCTATGCTGACCCCGGACGGGGGGACCCCCCGCAGCCCCACGAGGGTGCTCGTGGTCGACGACGAGCCGCAGATCGTGCGCGCCCTCGTGATCAACCTCAAGGCGCGCAAGTACGAGGTCGACGCGGCGCCCGACGGCACGACCGCGCTCGAACTCGCCGCCTCCCGTCACCCCGACGTCGTCGTCCTCGACCTGGGCCTGCCCGACATGGACGGCGTGGAGGTGATCAAGGGCCTGCGCGGCTGGACCCGGGTGCCGATCCTGGTGCTGTCCGCCCGCCACTCCTCCGACGAGAAGGTCCAGGCGCTGGACGCGGGCGCCGACGACTACGTCACCAAGCCCTTCGGCATGGACGAGCTGCTGGCCCGGCTGCGGGCCGCGGTCCGCAGGGCCGAGCCGGCCGGGCCGGGCGAGGACGACCTGGTCACCGTCGAGACCGCGGGCTTCACCGTCGACCTCGCCGCCAAGAAGGTCAACCGCGGCGGCAGGGACGTACGGCTCACCCCGACCGAGTGGCACCTGCTGGAGGTGCTGGTCCGCAACACCGGCCGGCTGGTCGGCCAGAGACAGCTGCTGCAGGAGGTGTGGGGGCCGTCGTACGGGACCGAGACCAACTACCTGCGGGTGTACATGGCCCAGCTGCGGCGCAAGCTGGAGGCGGACCCCTCGCACCCGCGGCACTTCATCACCGAACCGGGGATGGGCTACCGGTTCGAGAAGTAGGCCGCCGGGCCGGTACCAGCGGGCTTACGGTCCTGTCGGTGGTCCCCGGTACGCTTCAGATATGACAGCTGTTCCTCGTTCCGAAAAGCCGGCCGGCCGGTTCCGGCGCATGCTCGACCGGCTCTCCTCGTCGCAGGAGGACCTGGAGTCCGAGGAGCTGCGCGAAGACGCCGAGACGGCCGGCTGTACGAAGATCGGCGACTGTCGGGACCGGCAGATCGTCACCGTTACTGGTACCTTGCGCACGGTCACCCTGCGGCCGCGCGCCGGAGTCCCGGCCCTGGAGGCCGAGCTGTTCGACGGCTCCGCCGCGCTGGACGTGGTCTGGCTCGGCAGGCGTTCCATCGTGGGCATAGAACCGGGGCGCAAGCTGATCGCATCGGGCCGGATCTCGATGAGCCGGGGCCGCCGGGTGCTGTTCAACCCGAAATACGAACTGCGACCCCTCGGACGGGAGTAGCCGGTGACGTCCCTCGACAAGCCGACCGAAGACACCGACCAGACTCAGCCCGACGACGCCCGCGCGGTGACCGAGGCGGCGCTGTTCGAGGCCTTCGGCGGAGTCCGCGGCATGGTCGAGACGGTCCTGCCGGGCCTGCTCTTCGTCACGATCTTCACGATCGACAAGGACCTGCACCTCTCCGCGATCGCCGCGCTGGCGGTCTCCCTGGTGCTGGTCGTGGTCCGGCTCGCCATGAAGGACACCGTCAAGCACGCCTTCAGCGGTGTCTTCGGCGTGGTGTTCGGCGTGGTGTTCGCGATGTTCACCGGCAACGCCAAGGACTTCTACCTGCCCGGCATGCTCTACACGCTGGGCATGGCGCTGGCCTACATCATCACCACCCTGGCGGGCGTCCCCCTGATCGGCCTCATCCTCGGCCCGATCTTCAAGGAGAACCTCTCCTGGCGCACCCGCAACCCCGGCCGCAAGAAGGCCTACGCCAAGGCCAGCTGGGCCTGGGGCCTGATCCTGCTCGCCAAGTGCGCGATCCTCTTCCCGCTGTACTGGTGGGCCGACACCGCGCAGCTCGGCTGGGTCCTGGTCACCCTGAAGATCCCGCCGTTCCTGCTGGCGGTCTGGCTGACCTGGGTCTTCCTCGCGAAGGCGCCCGCGCCGATCGACGTGTTCGCGGAGCTGGAGGCCGAGGAGAAGGCCGAGCAGGAGCGCCAGGCCGCGCAGGCCGCGCAGAGCGGCGAGACGACCGGGGGACGGCACCGCCGGGACGCGTGAGCGGTCCGTCGCACGACGCGGAAAGGGCGCCCCTGCCGCCAGGGGCGCCCTTTTCTCCGTGCCGCCGGGTCAGTCCTCGCGCCGCACCGACAGCAGGTCCTCCAGCTGCTCCTCCCGGGCCTGCGCGGCCACGAACAGCAGCTCGTCGCCCGGCTCCAGGGAGTCCTCCTTGGAGGGCGTCAGCACACGGGTGCCGCGGATGATCGTGACCAGCGAGGTGTCCTGAGGCCACTCGACGTCGCCGACCTGGGTGCCGGCCAGGGCCGACTCCTCCGGCAGGGTCAGCTCGACGAGGTTGGCGTCGCCGTGGCTGAAGCGGAGCAGCCGGACCAGGTCACCGACGCTCACCGCCTCCTCGACCAGGGCGGACATCAGGCGCGGGGTGGAGACGGCCACGTCCACGCCCCAGGCCTCGTTGAACAGCCACTCGTTCTTGGGGTTGTTGACGCGGGCGACGACGCGCGGGACGCCGTACTCCGTCTTCGCGAGCAGGGAGACGACCAGGTTCACCTTGTCGTCGCCGGTCGCGGCGATCACGACGTTGCAGCGCTGCAGCGCCGCCTCGTCCAGGGAGGTGATCTCGCAGGCGTCGGCCAGCAGCCACTCCGCCTGCGGGACGCGCTCGACCGAGATGGCGGTCGGCGCCTTGTCGATCAGCAGGACCTCGTGGCCGTTCTCCAGCAGCTCGCCCGCGATCGAGCGGCCGACCGCGCCGGCCCCGGCAATGGCGACCCTCATCAGTGACCGCCCTCCTCTTCCGGGCCACCGGCGAACGCCGCCTCGACCTTGTCCACGTCGTCCGTACGCATCATCACGTGCACGAGGTCGCCCTCCTGCAGCACCGTCTGCGAGGTGGGCAGGACCGCCTCGCCGAGGCGGGTCAGGAACGCCACCCGGACACCCGTCTCGTCCTGCAGCTTGCTGATCTTGTGACCCACCCACTTCGGGGAGGCGTGCACCTCGGCCAGCTGCACCCCGCCGGTGGGATCGCGCCACAGCGGCTCGGCCCCGGAGGGCAGCAGCCGGCGCAGCATCTGGTCGGCGGTCCAGCGGACCGTGGCCACCGTAGGGATGCCCAGACGCTGGTAGACCTCGGCACGGCGGGGATCGTAGATGCGGGCGGCCACGTTCTCCACACCGAACATCTCGCGCGCCACGCGGGCCGAGATGATGTTGGAGTTGTCCCCGCTGGAGACCGCGGCGAAGGCACCGGCCTCCTCGATGCCCGCCTCGCGCAGGGTGTCCTGGTCGAAGCCGACGCCGGTGACCCGGCGGCCCCCGAATCCCGGGCCCAGCCGGCGGAAGGCGGTGGGGTCCTGGTCGATCACGGCGACCGTGTGTCCCTGTTGCTCCAGGGTCTGGGCGAGAGCGGAACCCACTCTCCCGCAGCCCATGATGACGATGTGCACGACCGTCCTTCCGGTGTCCAAAAGTTACTGCTCAGCATCAGGGTCTCAGACCGACGCCCAAAGCTACACACGGGCGCCACGCGGCGGGCAGCCCCGTGCCGGGGCCGGTCGCAGCCGCCGGCGAGTGATGCTGCGCACGCTGCACAGGGTCAGGATTCCGAGGCCGCCGAGGGCGAGCAGCGCCCCGATCAGCTCCGCGGTCGCGGGCATGGAACCTCCGAAGTGCGATGACAGGCGGGGTTTGCCATCTAGGCACGGGGGGCACATGGACCACGGATTCCGCAGTTCCGTGCGCCCTCGTTTTCACTCGTGAGGCATATCCAGCACGCCGGGTGGGCGGGTGCCTGTTCGAAGGCTTACGATCCTCTCTCGTGTCCAAACTGACCGACGTGCCCAAACGGATCCTGATCGGGCGCGCACTGCGCAGTGACCGGCTGGGCGAAACGCTCCTGCCGAAGCGCATCGCACTTCCCGTCTTCGCCTCCGACCCGCTGTCCTCCGTCGCCTACGCGCCGGGGGAGGTCCTGCTGGTCCTGTCTATCGCGGGCGTGTCGGCGTACCACTTCAGCCCCTGGATCGCGGTCGCGGTCGTGGTGCTGATGTTCACCGTGGTCGCCTCCTACCGGCAGAACGTGCACGCCTACCCGAGCGGTGGCGGCGACTACGAGGTCGCGACCACCAACCTCGGCCCCAAGGCCGGCCTCACCGTGGCCAGCGCGCTGCTCGTCGACTACGTCCTGACCGTCGCCGTCTCCATCGCCTCCGGTATCGAGAACCTCGGCTCCGCGATCCCCTTCGTGGTCCAGCACAAGGTGCTCTGCGCGGCCGCCGTCATCGTGCTGCTCACGCTCATGAACCTGCGCGGCGTGAAGGAGTCGGGCAAGCTCTTCGCGATCCCGACGTTCGTCTTCGTCGGCGGCGTCTTCATCATGATCGCGTGGGGCGCCTTCCGCGGACTGGTCCTCGGCGACACCATGCGCGCCCCGACGGCCGGCTACCACATCAAGGCCGAGCACCAGGGGCTCGCCGGCTTCGCGCTGGTCTTCCTGCTGCTGCGCGCCTTCTCCTCCGGCTGTGCGGCCCTCACCGGCGTCGAGGCGATCTCCAACGGCGTCCCGGCCTTCCGCAAGCCCAAGTCCAAGAACGCGGCGACCACCCTGGCGATGATGGGCCTGCTGGCCGTCACCATGTTCTGCGGCATCATCGCGCTCGCCATGGTCACCAAGGTCCGCATGGCCGAGCACCCGGCCAGCGACCTGCTGCGGAACGGCGTCCCGCTCGGCTCCGGCTACGTCCAGAACCCGGTGATCTCCCAGGTCGCCGAGGCGGTCTTCGGCAAGGGCAGCTTCCTGTTCATCCTGCTCGCCGCCGCCACCGCGCTGGTGCTGTTCCTGGCCGCCAACACGGCGTACAACGGCTTCCCGCTGCTCGGCTCGATCCTCGCCCAGGACCGCTACCTGCCGCGCCAGCTGCACACCCGCGGCGACCGGCTCGCCTTCTCCAACGGCATCGTGCTGCTCGCGGGCGCCGCGATGCTGCTGGTGTTCATCTACGGCGCGGACTCCACCCGCCTGATCCAGCTGTACATCGTCGGCGTGTTCGTGTCCTTCACGCTCAGCCAGACCGGCATGGTCCGGCACTGGAACCGCCACCTCGCCGCCGAGAAGGACCCGGCCAAGCGCAGCCACATGATCCGCTCCCGCGCGATCAACGCGTTCGGCGCCTTCTTCACCGGCCTGGTGCTCGTCGTCGTCCTGGTCACCAAGTTCACGCACGGCGCCTGGGTCGCCCTGCTCGGCATGTGCATCTTCTACGCGACGATGACCGCGATCCGGAAGCACTACGACCGGGTCGCCGACGAGATCGCCGCGCCCGAGGGCCCGAGCGACGACATGGTCCGCCCCTCCCGGGTGCACTCGGTCGTCCTGATCTCCAAGATCCACCGCCCCACGCTGCGCGCCCTGGCCTACGCCAAGCTGATGCGCTCGGACACCCTGGAGGCGCTGACCGTCAACGTCGACCCGGCCGAGACGAAGGCGCTGCGCGAGGAGTGGGAGCGGCGCGGGATCGACGTACCGCTGAAGGTCCTGGACTCGCCGTACCGCGAGATCACCCGGCCGATCATCGAGTACGTCAAGGGCCTGCGCAAGGAGTCCCCGCGCGACGCGGTCTCCGTGATCATCCCCGAGTACGTGGTCGGCCACTGGTACGAGCACCTGCTGCACAACCAGAGCGCCCTGCGCCTGAAGGGCCGCCTGCTCTTCACCCCCGGCGTGATGGTGACCTCGGTGCCGTACCAGCTGCAGTCCTCCGAGGCGGCCAAGCTGCGGGCCCGCAGGCGGCAGGACTGGAACGCGCCCGGCGCGGTCCGCCGCGGCCCGGCGGTGGAACGGCCGAAGGAGCCGTCCACCAAGGAGTGAGGCGGGGCGGGGAGGCCGTAGACTGGTGGGCTGTTGTCGGGCCCGCCGGTGCGGGCCGCCCCCGCTCTCGATCTGGAGTCACCCCACCATGCCCGCAGAACCGAAGAAGTCGCTGGTGGGGGAGGAGTACGAGGTCGAGATCGGCCCCGTCGCCCACGGCGGCCACTGCATCGCCCGTACGACCGAGGGCCAGGTGCTGTTCGTCCGGCACGCGCTGCCCGGCGAGCGGGTGGTGGCCCGGGTGACCGAGGGGGAGGAAGGCGCCCGCTTCCTGCGCGCGGACGCCGTACGGATCCTGGAGGCGTCCAAGGACCGCATCGAGGCCCCCTGCCCCTTCGCCGGCCCCGGCCGCTGCGGCGGCTGCGACTGGCAGCACGCCAAGCCGGGCGCCCAGCGCCGGCTGAAGGCCGACGTGATCGCCGAGCAGCTCCTGCGGCTCGCCGGCCTCACCCCCGAGGAGGCCGGCTGGGACGGCACGGTGGTTCCGGCCGAGGGCGACAAGCTGCCCGCCGGCCAGGTCCCGCAGTGGCGCACCCGCGTCCAGTACGCCGTCGACGCCGAGGGCCACGCCGGTCTGCGCCGGCACCGCTCGCACGAGGTCGAGCGCATCGACCACTGCATGATCGCGGCGGCGGGCGTGAGCGAGCTGGGCATCGAGAAGCGGGACTGGACCGGCATGGCCTCCGTCGACGCGATCGCCGCGACCGGGTCCCAGGACCGCATGGTCATCCTGGAGCCGCGCCCCGGCGCCCGACTGCCCCTCGTCGAGCTCGACAGGCCCGTCTCCGTCATGCGCGTCGACGAGCGGGACGGCGGGGTCCACCGCGTCCACGGCCGCGCGTTCGTACGCGAGCGCGCCGACGACCACACCTACCGGGTCGGCAGCGGCGGCTTCTGGCAGGTCCACCCGAAGGCGGCCGACACGCTCGTCACGGCGGTGATGCAGGGCCTCCTGCCCCGCAAGGGCGAGACGGCCCTCGACCTCTACTGCGGTGTCGGCCTCTTCGCCGGCGCCCTCGCCGACCGCCTCGGCGAGCAGGGCGCGGTGCTCGGCATCGAGTCCGGCAAGCGGGCCGTGGAGGACGCCCGGCACAACCTGGCCGGCTTCCCGCGGGTCCGTATCGAGCAGGGCAAGGTCGAGTCGGTCCTGCCGCGCACCGGCATCACCGAGGCCGACCTCATCGTCCTCGACCCGCCCCGCGCGGGCGCCGGCCGCAAGACGGTCGCCCACCTCGCGTCCCTGGGCGCCCGCCGCATCGCCTACGTCGCCTGCGATCCCGCCGCGCTGGCCCGGGACCTGGGGTACTTCCGCGAGGGCGGGTACCGGGTGCGGACGCTCCGGGCGTTCGATCTGTTCCCGATGACCGCGCATGTGGAGTGCGTCGCGATCCTGGAACCCGTTGGAAAGGGCTCTTGACCTGCGGTTTCCGATTTCTTTCGCGGGCTCGACCTGTTTCGCGGGGTGGGAACAGATGAAGGCGGACGACGACGCGTGACCTGCGCATTCGCCTGAGGGGGAGGGCGCGTGGCGGTGGCGGAGCCCGTTTGTTCTTGCGGCGTGACGCACGAATGAAGGGCGTAGAGCAGGTGCGGAGACGAGTCGGCTGGCTGCGCCGCACGACGTGATCAGGCCTTCACCAACCTCCTCGGGGGCAGCCCGACGCCCCGCCGACTTCCACGGCACGGCCGAGGCCCAGTCGGTCTGCCGTGGCGCCCGGCAGTTGGTCCTTCGACTCGGCGGTGGTGGTCCGGGGGTGCGGAGGTCCCGCTCATACCCCGCTCAGGTCGAGCAGGACCTTGGAGGCCATGGCCCGGTCATGGGCGATGTCGAAAGCGGCTCGGCTCTCTGAGAGCGGGAACGTGTGGGTCTCGATCGCGTCGACGGGCAGACCCCGGGCGAGCAGAGTGATCGCCTCGTCGAACTCGGTGTCGAAGCGGAACGCGCCGCGCAACTCCAGTTCGCGGGTCACGGCGACGTTGCCGAGCAAGGGGACCTCACGGGGCGGCAGCAGACCGAGGAAAGGGCTCCGCCCAGGCCCCGTCGTCGGGTGCGTCGGCCCGGACCGTGGCGGTGGCCCCGAGGCCACGGCGATGCCCAGCGGGGTGTCGAGGAGGTCGCTCACGATCACCTCGGCGGCGCCCCGGTGGCTCAGGACGGCGGTCACCAGGCAGCCGATCGGCCCGGCCCCGGTGACCAGCACCCGCCTGCCGGCCACGTCACCGGCCCGGTGCACGGCGTGCAGGGCCACCGACAGTGGTTCGGCCAACACTGCGCGGTTCAAGGCGAGTTCGGGCGGCAACACGCGAATCTGTGCGGTGGGCGCGGTGATGAGCCGGGCGAAGCCGCCCTGGACGCGCGGGGTCCGGGCGGCACTGCCGAGGTAGCGGGTGTTCGCGCAGATGTTGCGGCGGCCCGCGGCGCATTCGGCGCACCGGCTGCACCGGGTGGCCGGGTGGCCGGGTGGACGGCCACCGGGGTGCCTACGGCGGGTCCCGCGGTTCTGGGCCCGAGGGCGGCGACGTGGCCGACGATCTCGTGGCCGAGCACCATCGGCTCGAGGACGGTGCAGTCACCGACCCGGCCGTGGCGGTAGTAGTGCAAGTCGGATCCGCAGATGCCGCCGAGGGCGACGGCGACCGCGATCTCACCGGGGTCGGGACCGTCGTACGGCCGCTCCTCGATCCGTAGATCGCCGGCTCCGTGGACGACACATGCGTGCATGGGGCTCCTAGAGGTCGCAGGAAGGGTCGCAGAACGGGGTCGAAGGACGGAGAGCATGCCGCCGTCGACGTACAGCACCTGCCCGCCCACGAAGTCGGATGCGGGGGAGGCGAGGAAGATCAGCGCGCCGACGAGGCCGCCGACGTCGCCCCAGCGGCCGGCCTGGGTCCGCTTGCGGACCCAGGCGCTGAACTCGTCGTCGGCGACGAGCGCGGAGGTCAGTTCGGTGTCGAAGTAGCCGGGGCCGATTCCGTTGGCCTGGATGCCGAGCGGGCCGAGATCGGCGCACATGCCCTTGGTGAGCGTCTTCAGGCCGCCCCTGGTGGTGGAGTAGGGGGCGATGCCCGGCCGGACCGCCTCGCTCTGGAGCGAGCAGATGTAGACGATCTTGCCGTGACCCCGGGGAGCCACGCGCCGCGCGACCTCGCGGCCGACGCGAGCACTCCCGGCGTGTGGGTGACCACGATGCCGCGCTCGGCCGCGGCGGCCCCGAAGCCCATGCTCGCCAGCGCGACGACCTCCAGCGAGGGCCCGGCAGCTTCCATCAGCGCCGCGTCGACGGGGTCGTTGCCCAGAGCCGGGATCGCACCGACGCCCAGCGCCGACTCGGCGAGCTGCGCGGCCGCGGGCTTGCCGCTCCCCGGCCAGGCGATCACGTCCGCCGCCTCCGACAGCCGGGTCGGTTGGGGCCTCCGTCTGGGGGTTTCCCGGAGCAGATGAGCGGCCCGCTCCGCATCGGGTCGGCGCGGAGTAGGCCCGCCGGCGAACTCGACCTGCGCCGCAAGCCGGTACCGCATCTGGCCTTCGGCCACGGCAGGCACCAGTGCATCGGCCGGCAACTCGCCCGCATCGAGCTCGGTCTCGCGCAGTCCGCCCTGTTCCGCCGCCTCCCGAACCTGCGGCTCGCGGTCCCCCTTCGACGACATCGAGCACCACACCGACTCGCTGGTGTTCCGGGTCAGGAGCCTTCCCGTCACGTGGTGACGCGCTTCCACGGCGCACCACGTTACGGGACGGCGCCGGCGCCGTCCCGGCCGCCGGCCGACGGTTCAGCCCGGGAGGACCGCCGGCGGTGCGCTGGTGTGGCGAACGCGCAGTTCCATGCGGATAACCCTGGGTTCGGTGTCGGCGTGGGAGGCCATCAGCGCCTCCAGGGTCTGGGCTCCTTGCCGGCCCAGTTCGTGCCGGGCCAGTGAGGCCGTGGTGAGTCTGCGGGTACCGGGCAGGTCGTCGAGGGAGATGTCGTCGCAGCCGATGACGGACATGTCTTCGGGGACCCGTAGGCCCGACTCCTCCAGCGCGGTCATCGCGCCGAGCGCCACCAGGTCGTTGTACGCGACGACGGCGGTGACCCCGGAATCGCGCACGGCGTCGGCGGCGTCGTACCCGTGCCGTGCCGTGTGGCCGCAGGGGATGACCGTGACGTCGACCCCGAAGGCCGCAGCGGCGTCGAAGGCCCGGATGCGTTCGGCGTTGGCCCAGGACGCCTCGGGGCCGCTCAGATACGCCAGCCGGCGATGCCCGAGCTGGGTGAGGTGACCGCAGACCAGGGTCATCCCGCCGTAGAAGTCGACGGAGACTGAGGGGATGCTCAGCCCGGGGACGATCCGGTTGACCAGCACCAGTGGGTGGCCGCGCAGTGACAGGTCGACGAGCGCGGCGCGGTCCATGCGCGGGGAGCACAGCAGCACACCGTCGCAACAGCGCATCAGGTCCTCGGCGAGTTCGTGCTCACTCGCCGCGTCCTCGTCCGACTCCATCACCATCACGCGCCGCCCGTGCGAGCGGGCGACGGCGGAGACGGACTTGAGGACGTCGGGGAAGTAGGGGTTGGACAGGTCGGGGACGAGCACTCCGATCGCGCCGGCCTCACCGCGGGCCAAGCCCTGGGCGGCGGCGTTGGGCCGGTAGCCCAGATCCGCGACCGCGCTCTGCACCCGGCGCACCAGTTCGGGGTCGACCCGGGCCGTGCCGTTGAGGACCCGGGAGACGGTGGACGTGGAGACCCCGGCCGCCGTGCCGACGTCGGTGATCGTCACCCGCCGCTGGCGGGCCGCCTTCCCGGTGACGGTCCCACTCACGGCGCTTGGTGACTCGGGCATTCCGTCGTGCGGGAGGTCCGGCTCCGTGGATGTGCTCGGATCGTCCGCCATCTCCGGTACGTTCGACGTTGCCAAAATCCCGCTCCCAGTCGCCGTCGGTCCGCCGCCAGCGTAGTTCGTCGCTCAGCGTGCGGACGATGTGATTCTCGGTTCGGACCGCAGTCCACGCAGGTAACCCAGGTCCCGGCGGACCGCCGCGAACGGGTCGTCGGTCGGGTAGTGGACGTGCAGGGAGAACGGGCCGGTGTACCCGAGGTCCGTGAGGCCGGGCAGGATCGTGGGCCAGGGGACGACGCCCCCGTCAGCGAGCGGCTGCCAGTCGCAGTTCCAGGATCCCCGCGCCTCGCCCGGTCTCCACACCGCGTTCTTCACGCCCACGCAGCCCACCCGCTCCGGCCCGCCCAGCACGTCGAGGGTGAGCCGCCAGTCCTCGCTCCCCTCCTTGGCTTGGTTGCCCGGGTCGGGGTGGACCAGGACATCCGCGCCCGCCAGCAGCCGGACCGCGTGTGCGGCCGAGGGGTGCAGCGTGCCGTGGTGCAGTGCGAGGACGAGCCGTACGCCGTGGCGGGCGGCGAGCTCGGCGAGGCCCGCGAAGTCGCGGCGGGCCCGGTTCAGTTCGGAGGCGTGGTCGAGTCCGGCGTCGTAGCGGTAGAACCCGGCGCGCATCAGCGGCACGCCCGCCTCGGCACAGTGCCCGATGACGCGTTCGGCTTCACCGTCCGCCGAGGTCAGGTCCGTGCTGACGAGGCCGGGGTCAAGCCCGTTGGCACGCAGGGCTCGTACCGTCTTCGCCAGCCGCCGTGACGTGCTCGGCGTGACCGTCTGGCCGTCCCTGACCAGCAGATCGGCGCCGTCCGCGCCGGCCTCCGCCAACCGGGCGGCCAGTTCCCCGGGCGGCAGGGCGCCGAACGGTTTGGTGAGGACGAGGACATGCAAAGCGTGCTCCTCCCGATGGGTTCATTTGTGAAAGCGCTCCCTGAGTCTAACCTCATGCCGTGCCGGAGATCGGTCGCTCACATAAACTGCCAGCTCAGAGCCCCTATATCTCAAGGCCTGCCGAGTGAGTCAAAAATTGAGCTTGTGAAAACGCTTGCTCAGATGCCAGGGAATCCCTAACGTCATCCGCGCCTCGGTCCCGAGAGCCGCTCGGGGCGCCACGTCCAAACAGCGGGAGCTGACGATGGGGACAGGACGCAGAGTTGGAGCAGCCCGGATCGGCAGGCTGGCGCTCGCGCCACTGCTGGTGGGGCCCTTGCTCGCGGGATGCGGTGGGAGCTCCGGCTCCTCCGGCACCACCCTGAAGATCTGGGACTACTCGGCGGAGCAGACGGACTTCCACAAGAAGGTCGCTGAGGAGTTCCATCGGCAGCACCCGGACATCACCGTGGAGTGGCAGTCGATCGCCCAGGACGAGTACAAGCGGACACTTCCGCTGGCCTTCCAGAGCCGTCAGGGCCCGGACATCTTCTACTGGAGCGACAACGGTCCGCTGGCCATGTCGCAGTTGCTCGCACAGAAGTGGATCCAGCCGCTGAACGGGGGCTCCGCGCTGCCCGCGAACTTCACCAAGCGATGGCCCGAAGGGTCGTTCGTCGACGGGGTCAACCAACTCGACGGGAAGACGTACGGGTTCCCCCTGTCCGAGAGCACCTACTGGGGCCCCGGCTACATGTTCCTCAACAAGAAGGTCTTCGAGGACGCCGGGCTCGACGCCGCCAAGCCGCCGACGACCTGGTCCGAGCTGAAGAGCACCTGCGCGCGCATCAAGGCCGAGACCAAGGCGTACTGCATCGCGGCACCTAGCAAGGACACCGACCTCCAGCGCACCTTCTACGCCCTCGCCGCCGGCGAGTACACGATCAACGACTGGTTCTTCGACTACAGGAAGGGGACGTTCTCGCTGGCCGAACCGCAGGCGCAGAAGGTGTTCGGGTTCATCCAGGAGCTCAAGAAGGACGGCTATCTGGCGCCCGGCACCAACGACAAGAACTTCTCCCGGCAGCAGTTCGCCGCGGGGCAGGCCGGAATCACGATGGACGGCACCTGGCTGCCCTCGGTGCTCAAGACCCTCGGCATGGACTCCTCCCAGTACTCCGTCGCCGCGCACCCCGTCCCCGACTCGGGGGCCAAGGGCGCCCTGTGGAGTCAGCCCGACGGCAACAAGTACTGGGTGAGCGCGCAGACCAAGCAGTCAAAGGCCGCCTGGACCTTCCTCGACTGGATGACCCAGCCCGACGGCTACTTCGCCAAGCAGTACCTGCAGAGCGGCTTCGGGACGCTGGCGTTCGCTGACAACGCCCGCTACATCAAGGACCCGGCGATGCAGCAGATCATGCAGATCGCCGACCGGCCCGGCTACCGGGTCGATCTGCCGCTCCCGGTCACCAAGTGCCCAGACCTGGTGAAGTCCACCGCCTACGTCAAGGCCATCGGAGAGCGGCCCACCTGGGAGTACGAGGCGATGTCCGGGGCCCTGAGCGGCGGCAAGTCGCTGAAGCCGGAGGCCGAACGGCTGGTCGCGCAACGTCAGAAGACCCTCAAGACCCAGCTCGAGAAGGAAGCGGCCCAGGGCCTGAAGGTCTCCCTCGACTGCTTCACCTTCCCCGACTGGTCGTACACCTCCGACTACCGCCCGGCCGACTAGCCCTCCCGCCCTGAACGACGGACATCGGCCAGGACCGCAAAAAAAGGACCTCACATGGCGATTGCCCCCACCAGCCCGCGTCCGCCAGATGCAGCCCCGACCACCGCGCCCCGCCCGAGCAGGACGCCGCGCCGACCCGGGCGGTCGAGCCCGCCCGAAGAGAACCGAGAGCGTGCCAAGGGACTCGACCGGCTGTGGGTGGCGGCCTTCCTGTTGCCCTTTCTCGTCCTCTATCTCGGCTTCACCCTCTGGCCGCTGGCCGCGACGGTCTACTACTCGTTCTTCGACTGGTCGGGCATCGGACCGCTCGAGAACTACGTCGGCGGCGACAACTACAGCCGCATCCTCGGCGATCCGCTCTTCTGGCAGGCCGTCGTCAACACCTTGCTGTTCGCCCTCGGTACGACCCTGATCAAGCTGCCACTGTCGCTGCTTGCCGCGCTGGTGATGACGAGGAAGTGGCTGCGGGGGAAGAAGGCGCTGCGGACGGTGTTCTTCGCGCCGCTGATCATCCCCGTCGCCATGGCCGGTCTGATCTTCACCTATCTGCTCAATCCCTCCAACGGCGCGCTCAATTCGGCGCTGCACGGACTCGGTCTGACCGACGGCACGCCCGACGTCTTCGCCGACCGCTGGACCGCGATGCTGGCGCTGATCCTCATCTCCGTCTGGCAGGTCTTCGGGCAGTACATGATCTACTGGATGGCTGCTCTGCAGAACGTGCCCGAAGAGCTCTACGAAGCCGCGGAACTCGACGGCGCCAATGAATGGCAGAAGCTCACCCGGATCACGCTTCCGATGATCCGTCCCGTCGCCGTGGTCATCGTGATGCTCGCTCTGGTCAACGCGATGCACGTCTTCGGACTCGTCGTCACGCTCACCGGCGGCGGTCCGGGCACGAGCACCTACGTGGTCTCGTACTTCATCTACAAGCAGGCATTCGGTTCGATGCCTTTCGCGTACGGATACGCGTCGGCGGCCGCGCTGCTGTTCTCCGTCATGGCGTTCCTCCTCGTGACCAGTCAGGGCCTCTTCGTGCGCCGGGCGCAGAAGCTGCGGAAGGAGTACGGAGTCTGATGGCGCGTCTGTCACGGCCCGCGCGAGCCAACCTCATCGCGCTGCCCCTGCTGATCGTGGTGGGTCTGATCTGGGTCTATCCGTTCCTGTGGGTCGTCGCGGGGGCGTTCAAGACGCAGACGGGACTCTTCACCGGGGGCGCCGGCCTCATGCCCGACCAGTGGAACTTCGACAACTTCCGCCGGGCGTGGGTGGACGCCGGATTCTCCAAGTTCTTCTTCAACACGGTGCTGTACGCGGTCGCATCCACCGTCGTCGAACTGTTCAAGTCCGCCCTGTGCGGATACATTCTGGCCCGCTACGAATTCCCGGGACGAAAGACGCTGCACCGCCTGATCGTGGCCACCTTGTTCGTCCCGGTGGCCTCCATCATCATTCCGCAGTTCGTCCTGGTGGACAGTCTCGGCCTGCTGAACACCCGCGCCGGGGTCGTGCTGGCCATGTCCGGCGCTGCGGGCGCCCTCTATGTGCTGCTTTTCATCGGGTTCTTCTCCGGAGTGCCGAAGGACCTGTTCGACGCGGCCAAGCTCGACGGTGCCGGATTCCTGCGCACGTTCCGGCTGGTCCTTCCGCTGGCAAAGCCCGTCATCGCGGTGGTCGTCATCTTCCAGTTCATCAGCAACTGGAACGAGTTCAACATCCCCTTGGTCTTCACACTCGGCCAGCCGGATCTGCAGAACCTGGCGGTCGGAATGCTGTCGTTCAAGGGGGAGCACTCCGTCGACTGGACGGGATTCGCTGCCGGAATGACCCTGTCCGTCATTCCCATGCTGATCGTCTTCATCTTCTTCCAGAGCTACTTCGTGCGCGGTCTGGCCGGCGCCACCAAGGAGTGAACCCCGTGACAACCGAGCCGTCCAGCTCCGCCGACCTCAGCGGCACCTTCGCCTACACCTGGGACCTGGTGGGCGACCCGGCCGCGGCCGAACGCATGGCCTCGCTCGGCGTGGAAGCGGTGGTCCTGCAGGCCGCCTACCACTCGGTGCGCGCCATGACGCCCTTCCACCCGGCGCACCGCACGGTCCACGCCACGCACGCCGCCGCATACTTCCCGTTCGACCCGCGCGACTGGCGCGGCTCGCGCCTGAGACCGGCCACACCGAACTGGGCCGTGGACGCCGCGGACCGGTTCGGCACGGCCGCCACGGCCCTGCGTAGCCGAGGACTCCGCGTCGAAGCGTGGCTGGTGCTCACCCACAGCACGGCGATGGGGGAGCGGGCACCCGACCTGACGGTGCGCAACGCCTTCGACCAGCGATACACGTACGCCCTCTGCCCCGCCAAGCCCGAAGTGACAGCGTACGCGACCCAGTTGGTCCGCTCCTTCTGCGTACGGTACGACGCCGTCGAGGTACCGGCGCTGATGCTCGAAGCCTGCGGATGGCTGGGCTTCGAGCACGGCAGCCACCACGAGAAGACGGCGGGCGCCGACCTCAGCGAGGGCTGCCGCACCCTGCTGTCGATCTGCCTGTGCACTGCCTGCCGCAAGGGAATCGAGGCCGCCGGAGCAGACGCCGACGGTGTCGCGCAGGCGGTGCGCCGCACCGTGGACGCCGAGCTGCGCAACGGCGTACGCGCACCCGGCACGCTCGGTGAGTCGCTCGGTGAGCGGGCGGCGGAAGCCGTACTGCGGCATCGCCAGTCGGTGATCGAGGACCTGACACGGCAGGTGGCGGCGGTGGCGCCCGGCCGGGAACTGCTCCTGATGGCGGACGGCGACCCGCAGGTCACCGGCCCGGACAGCGGGCTCGACCTGGCCCGCTTCGGCGGCCGGGCCACAGCCGTCGTCATCAAGTGCTGGGACGACGTTCACCGGTCCGTGGCCCGCGTCGAGGCAGCGGTCCGGGACAGCGCACGGCCGGTGATCGCCAATGTGTCCGTGCTGGAAGAGCGGCCCGCCGAACTCGCCGGCCGGGTGGCACGGCTGCTGGCCGCCGGGGCGCGGCAGATCCGCTACTACCACGCGGGCCTGGCCTCCCCGGCCCGACTGAGAGCCCTGCGCACGGCCAACGCGCGAACAGCCACCCGGACAACGGAGGGAGCAGCATGACGGACGAGCGGCTCACCGGACTGTACGTAATGGACCCGGCGCTCTTCGACGACGTGTACGGGCCGGGCGAACGCGCCGACATCGAACGCCACTTGACGATCGAGCGGCCCCGGCTCTCCGCGACGGACCTGTCCGCGGACGTGCTGGCCGACGTCGATGTGCTCGTCACCGGCTGGGGCGCACCCCGGCTCACCGCCGAACTGCTGGACAGCGCACCGCGGCTGGCTCTCGTGCTGTACGCCGCCGGATCGGTGCGGCCGCTGGTGACCGAGGAGTCCTGGGCGCGCGGGGTGCGGGTCACCTCCGGCGGAGCGGTGATCGCCGACAAGGTCGCGGACTTCACGCTCGCCCAGATCCTGTACGCGCTCAAGCACGGCTGGCGCTACGTCCTGACCGCGCGCCGTACGGCCGTGGCGGTGCCCCGCCGCAGCGAACTCGGCACCGCGGGCGCCACCGTCGGGCTCGTCTCACTCGGCGCCACCGGGCGGGCCACTGCACGTCTGCTCGCCCGGCACGGTGTCCGCGTGGTGGCCCACGACCCGTACGTGTCCGACGCCGACGCCCGTGTGCTGGGCGTCGAACCGACCACGCTGGAGGGCGTGTTCACCCAGAGCGACGTGGTGAGTCTGCACGCCCCGCTGCTGGACGAGACCCGCGGCATGGTCGACGCCGAGCTGCTGCGGTCCATGCGCCCGGACGCCACGCTCGTCAACACCGCGCGCGGCGGCCTCGTGGACGAGCCTGCGCTGGTCACCGTACTCGGAGAGCGGCCCGACCTGTTCGCCGTGCTCGACGTCACCGACCCCGAACCGCCCCACCCCGGCTCACCGCTGTTCACGCTGGACAACGTGGTGGTGACGCCGCATCTGGCCGGCAGCCTCGGTCCGGAACGGCGCCTGCTGGGCGCGGCCATGGCCGAGGAACTGGCCCGGTACGTCGCCAAGCGCCCGCTGCGGCACGAGGTGGCCGCCGTGTCGATGGAGCATGCCGCATGACCACAATCCCGTACACCCTCGTCATGGTCCCGCCCCTGCCGGCGGAGACCCACTCCTGGCCCGAACGGCTCGGCCTGGCCGTGCCGGGGATCAAGGTGCTCTGTCCCGAAACCCCCGAGGACGTACGCGCCGCGCTGGTCGACGCCGACGCCGCGTACGGCACGCTCACGCCCGAACTCCTCGACGTGGCACAGCAGTTGTGCTGGCTACAGGCTCCCCAGGCCGGTCCGCCCCCCGGCTTCTACCACCCCGCGCTCGTACGTCATCCGGTCGAGGTGACGAACATGCGGGACACCTACACCGACCATGTCGCCGCGCACACCATGGCGTTGGTCCTGGCCCTCGCCAGGCAGCTGCCCCGCTACGTACGCGAGCAGACGGCTGCCACCTGGGCGCCGGACTGGTCGGACGGGGCGGTCGTGCCGCTCGCCGAGGCGCGTGCGCTCATCGTCGGTACGGGTGCGATCGGTGCCGAGACGGGACGACTGCTCGCCGCGTTCGGCACCCAGGTGGAGGGCATCGACGCCCGGGTCACCGCTGCGCCGCCCGGCTTTGTACGGGTACTGCCGCCGGACGCCCTCGATCGCGCACTGCCCCTTGCGGACATCGTGATCCTCGCCGTGCCCCACACCCCCCACACGGAGGGGCTGATGGACGCGCGCCGGCTGGCGGCGATGAAGGACGGGGCCTGTCTGGTCAACGTGGGCCGCGGTCCGACCGTACGTCTCGACGACCTGGTCGCGGCCCTGGACACGGGACGTCTGCGGGGCGCTGCCCTCGACGTCCTGGAGCGGGAGCCGCTGCCGCCGGAGCACCCTCTCTGGCGCCATCCCAGAGCGCTGATCACCCCGCACGTGGCCGGGGTGGGACCGCATGCGGCGGAGCGACGGTTCGAGGTGCTCGCGGAGAACGCGCAACGGTTCGCCGACGGACGGCCGTTGATCAACGTGGTGGACAAGTCGCTATGGTTCTGACGACCCCGGAAGCCGACCTCCGCGCCGCCGTGACCGTCGAGCGCCTGGAGACCTTCACGGTGGCCCTGCCGACGCTGCGGGACTTCGCGGTCGCGGGAGGCGGCGTCACCACCCGGGGCCGGCCCGCCGTCCGCGTACTCGTCAAGGTCACGGCGTCGGACGGGAGCACCGGGTGGGGCGAGGCGACACCGATCCCGTCCTGGACGTACGAGACCACCGAGTCCGTCGTGTCCACCCTGACCTACTACCTGGCGCCGGCCGCGACCGGTCTGCCGCTGTGGGACCTCGACGGGCTCGTGCTGGCCTGCGACCGCGCCATCCGGCGTGGCTGGTCCACCGGAATGCCGCTGGCCCGGGCCGCCCTGGACGTCGCCTGGCACGACGCCCTGGCGCGTTCGCGTGGGGTGAGCCTCGGCGAGCTGTGGGGGAGGCGTCGCCACGACACGGTCGAACTCTGCTGGGTCGTCACGGGAGTTGACGAGGCTGCCGTCAGAGACTCCGTCGCGGAGGGACAGGCCGACGGCTATCGGCACTTCAAGGTGAAGACAGGACTCACACCCGGTCAGGACGAGGCCGCGGAAGTCGCCCGCGTGACGGCCGTACGGGAGGCCGCCCCCGACGCCCGGCTGATCGTCGACGCCAACCAGGCCGGCACCCAGGACTCCGCGCTCCGTCTCGCCCGCAGCCTCGCACCGCTCGACATCGCCGCCCTCGAACAACCACTGCCCGCGAACGACATCGACGGACTGCGCCGGTTGCGCGATCTCAGCCCCGTCCCCATCGCCGTGGACGAGAGCCTGCGGCACCCCACGGATCTGGCCTCGTTCGTCCGGATGGGCGCCATCGGCATCGCCGTCGCGAAGGTGCAGCGCTGCGCCGGGCTCACCCTGGCCCTGCGCCAGTGCCAGCTGGCCGAGGACTGCGGCGTGGCCCTGATGGGGTCGGGGCTGACCGAGTCCGACATCGGCCTCGCCGCTTCGCTGCACCTGTTCGCGGCCCACGACCTCATCGCACCCGCCGACCTCAACGGTCGGCAGTTCCTGATCAGCCCCTACGCCACGGGCCCTGTCATCCAGGTCCGCGCAGGGGTGGCCGAGGTGCCGTCAGGCCCGGGCCTCGGTATCGGCATCGACGAAGGGATCGTACGAGAGCTGGATCTGTCATGACCTGGACCGTCATGACCTTTCCGGGACTGTCATGACCTTGACATGGAGACGTGTCGTCACACGAAGGAGCCGCTCATGAAGAGTCGATCGACAACGCGCCGGTCTCACCGCCGCGCTCTCTGCCTGCTCGCAGCACCCGCACTCGCGGTCAGCGTCCTGGCCGCGGTACCCAGCGCGTCGGCGAACGCCGCCGCCTGCCCCGCGCCGGCCGCGGCCATCGGCCTGAGCAAGGCCTGGAAGCTGCAGCTGCCCATCCCCAACAGCACCGGCTCACCCCAGGAGATCTTCCAGCCCGCTCTGGCGACCTATGCCAAGGCGCCCTGGTTCACGACCAACGCGAGCTGCAACGCGATCCTGCTCCGAGCCGCCGTCAGCGGAGCCACCACCAGCAACTCCGGCTACCCGCGGTCCGAGCTGCGGGAGATGAACGCGGACGGGACGGCGACCAGGAGCTGGCCGTCCACATCGGGCACCCACACCATGGTCGTCGACCAGGCGATCACTCACCTCCCCAAGACCAAGCCGCACGTGATGGCCGGGCAGATACACGACTCCGACAGCGACGTCACGTCGTTCCGTCTGGAGGGGACCAGCCTGTACATCACCTCGTACAACACCACCCACTACAAGCTGGTGACCTCCAACTACAAGCTCGGGACCCGCTTCCAGGGGAAGTTCGTGGCCCACGACGGAAAGGTCGACGTCTACTACAACGGTGCCCTCAAGGCCACCGTGGCCGCCGCGTTCGACAGCGGCTACTTCAAGGCGGGTGACTACACCCAGGCGAACTGCAACAACTCCTCGCCGTGCGACTCCTCGAACTACGGCGAGGTCGCCCTGTACGGAGTGAAAGTGACGCACAGCTGAGGTGAAGGGGCCGCCCTTCCTGCGGAGGGCGGCCTCGTGCCTTCGCTCCCTGTTTCACCTGGCTGATCGGAGTTGACCAATGAAGGCCCCGGACACCGCCGTCCTCGACGGCACCCGGCTGCAGCAGGCGAGGGTCCGCCTGGAGCAAGGCGACCCGCAACTGCGGCGAGCCGCCGAGGCGTTGACGGCCCGCGCCGACCGGTGGCTGGACCAGGGCCCCTGGACAGTCGTCGACAAGCCCAGGCCCGCACCCGGCGGCGACGTCCACGACTACCTGAGCCAGGCCCCCTACTGGTGGCCCACCGAGGCTCCGACGGCCGACAACCCCTGGGGCTGCCCGTACGTCCAACGGGACGGACAGCGCAACCCCGAGGTCGACTCCGGAACCGACCGCCAGAACCTCGAGAAGGTCTTCGACTCGACGTACGACCTGTCCCTGGCCTGGTACTACACGGGCAAGCAGGTGTACGCCGAGAAGGCGGCCCTGGTCCTGCGCACCTGGTTCCTCGACCCGGCCACGCGGATGAACCCGCACCTGAACCACGCCCAGTTCATCCCCGGCAAGTACGACGGACGCGCCATCGGCGTCATCGACTTCTCGCAGTCGTACACCAGCGTCGTCGACGCCGTCGCGATCCTCGACACGGGCGCGCCCGGCTGGACGAGGGCCGACCGGACGGTGATGTCCCGGTGGAACTCCGACTTCCTCGACTGGTTGAGGAACAGCGACTTCGGCAAGGAGGAGGAGACGGCGGCCAACAACCACGGCACCTTCCACGACATGCAGCTCGCCGCCCTCGCGTACGCGACCGGCGACAAGGACCTGGCCCGACGGACCGTGCTCGACGCACGCGTCAAGCGCATCGACCCACAGATCGCGGCGGACGGCAGCCAGCCGCAGGAGCTGACCCGGACCAGGAGTTGGCACTACTCGACATTCGACCTGGTCGCCCACACCCGGCTCGCGGCGATCGGGGAGCGCGTCGACGTGAACCTGTGGGACTACCGGGGACCGGACGGGCAGAGCCTGTTCAAGGCCGTGGACTACCTGCTCCCGGCCGCGACCGGAACCGCCGCCTGGCCGCACCCGGAGATGGAGTTCCTCCGGTACGCGGCGACCGACGTCGTCCACGCCGCGGCCGACGCGGGAGACGAACGGGCACAGCAGGCCGTCCCCCTCCTGGAGGCACCGCCCGGCGGTGACCTGTGGGCGCTACGCCCGGCGGCCGAGCAACTGGACTCCATAGCGGCCCGACCGGCACCCGCGGGCGGGACGCGTCGGCCGTTCGGGCTCAGCTCGCGGCGAAGCGGTTGAGCACCTCCGACGCTGCGCGATGCGGTTGATGAGGATTTGATCGCAGTCACACCGTGTCGGCGCATCGAACTTCCGCCGGAGGCCGTCAAGCCTCCTAAGTGGTTCACGCAGCATGCGCAGGCGCAGGCCGGTGACTGGCTTCGCTCGCGTCTCTTTGTTGTTGAGGTCAGTGCGACATCGGGGATAAGTGAAGTGGTAAGGGGCGTCTGGCGTTGGCCCCTCGATTCCGCCGCGGTTCGAGAGAGGGAGACGGCAACCAGCACAGTCGCAGCGGCACGGTCTGCCACGGCGCAGCCTGCGCTCCTGGCATCGATCGGGATCCGGGCGCATCTGACGCACGGCTGTGGCAGTGACGCACGTTTGACGCACGAGGCTCTTCAGGGGGCCTGAATTCCGCCCTCAATAACGTCTCTGATCTGCATATTTCCCGGGACTGGGGTAACCTGCACACCTTCCCGATGACGCACCATGTGGAGTGCGTGGCGATCCTGGAGCCTGCCGAAAAGGGCCGCTGACCTGCGGTTTTGTGTGTGGGCATTGTGTGCGGTGTGGGCGTTACGGGGGCTGTCCTGATGCTGAAATGACGCTCTTCCTGACGGGATGTCACCTGATTGATCATGCAGGTCATGCCAGGTGGAGGGCGCGTTCCCGCCGGGCTGTCTTTGCCGGAACTTGAAGGAAACTCGGCCGAGTTCAATAGGTCGGTCCGTAAGGGCTCCAGTGCCCGAGGAAGGGCCTTAGGTCGTCGGCTCGCGGGTCGGGACGTCGGGCAACCGGGGTGGTGAGCTCAGCGGGTCAGCGAGTCCTACTACATCCTCGACGGCGATGGCGTCGAGGCGGCGTGCGGCGGCTTCAGCGCCACGGCACGTGACGTCGCCCGGCTCGGCGAGATGCCCCGCTGCGGCGGAGCGGTCGGCGACCGGCAGGTCGTACCCGAGGAAGTGGCGACGACGATCACCAGCGGCGTCCCCGACGGCTATCCCCGGCGCGTCCGGTTCCCCGCCGCACCGCCCGACTCACCGGCCACGCTCTCCTGCCACGGCCTGTGGTGGATCCCGAACGGCCCCTGCGGCTCCTGCGTGGCCAGCGGTGCCCACGGCCAGCGGCTCTTCGTCTCACCCGGTCTCGACCTCGTCGCCGTCCACTTCGGCTCGCAGGTCATCTCCCCGGACGTGCCGGTCGCCCCGCTCGTCCAGGCGTTCCTGCGGATCGGGAGTCAGACCTTCTCCGCGGTGACGCGCGGGTGGTCGGCGGTGAGCATGACCATGTCCTCGATGTCGGAGGTCAGGATGGTGACGCGGCCGGGCTGGGCGAGGGCGGTGGCGCAGAGCATGGCGTCGATGGCGTACTTGTGGCCGTGCAGTCCGGCCCTGCGCAGCAGGGCGGTAGCGGACTGGGCGATCGCCTGGGTCACCGGCTCTACCCGCAGCCGCGACAGCGTCCACTTCAGGGCGGCGTCGTTGATCCGAGGGTGGATCACCTCGACGAGCACCGCAGCCGAGGTGAGCACCGGAAGGTCGGCGTCGCGAGCGGCGGTGAGCCACTCGTGGACTTCCCGGTCGCGCTGCACGGCCTTGGCCAGCCCCTCGCTGCCCAGGACGAGCGCGCCGCTCACGCGGCCGCCCCGGCGTCCGATGAGGTGCCGCCGGTGAGCCTGGCCCGCTTGGCGGCCACGCCCTCGGGATCGGCGGGGCCGTGGGTCTTGTCGAAGTCGGCGATCAGCTCGTCGAGGTTGTCACGCTCGATCTGCCGCTGCGCGGCCTTCTCCAGGTACGCGGACACGCCCCGCTTGCCGACCCGCTCGCGGATCGCTTGCAGGGTGCCGGCGGTCAAAGAGACGGAGATACCACTGCTGGGACCGTCGCCGGGAAGGAAGTCGGTGTCGTCGTCAGCCATGACACGAGTATGGCATTTCAAATGCCATAGGGCGAGATCCACGGCGGCGCAGAGCCTCGATTGCCCTTCGGTTCTGCGTCAGAGGCTGCACGAAGCGCCCGTAGCGCACGTAATCCACATTGATCTTGAGTCCGTTTTGTGCCTCGCGAGTCGCTGAACTGCGGTTTTTTTACAGTGTCGACCGCACTCGGTCCGGTGGGCCGCCCGTCGCGTTCCGGCGTCACCTGCTCCGGGGTGCGGTCGTGGGGTTGGCGAGGATCTGTTCGCGTCCGGCGGTGAGGGCGGCGTCGGCGCCGAGGGCTTCGGGGATGACGGTGACGGGGGTCAGGAAGACGGTCCGGCGCAGCCCGAGCCGGGCGTCGATGCCGGGCCTCAGCCAGGGCGGCCAGTTGGCGAGGTGGCCGCCGAGGGCGATGTGGCCGGGGTCGGCCAGGCCGGTGACCGCCTTGAGTGCGGCGCCCCGGGCGTGTCCGCCGCGGTCCGGGGCGGCCAGGGCGAACGGACGCGATGGTTCGGTGAGCGCCGAACCGTCCGGCCGGTACCGTGCCAGGTCCTGAGCGGGAGGGACCCGCGCTGGTGACGCCGGAGGCGACCCGATGCCGGAGACGGACCTGAAGCAGCAGCTCGTCGAGCGGTTCCGCGAAATCAACGGAGACCATCCGATGACCGATGCCGACGACGTGTACGTCAGCGCGCAGTTCGCTGTTCTGGAGGAACTGTGCGCAGTCCATGGCCGTGATGCCGATGCGGTCCGCCGGCTGATGCTGGAGCAGCGTCTGCCGCTTCCGGGATACCTGCGCTCCGACGGTGCGGAGATGGTGCCGGCCGATCTGTTCGCTCTCGCCGACGAAGCCGGCGGGGTGGAGCTGCTCGAAGCGTGGTTCACCGCTCACTGGGCCGACCCGGTCGCCGGGAAGGCGGAGTGGAACGCGTATCTCAGCGGACAGTACGTGTGCCTGCACTCGGTGACCCCGGCCGCCATTCAGCGCAAGGATCACCTGACGACCGCGATCGGTGCCGCAGCGAACGAGCCGGATGCGAGGTCAGCGCGGTGGTTGGACCGGCTGCACGCTCTGGTCGACGAACTCGACACGCTGGAACCGGCGTTCACGGCCTACGACCGTCTCCGGTTCGGCGGACCCACGTCCCGGGACACCTGCATCGACGCCGTGCGCGCCCGCTTCCCGCGCCCGTGACCCGGAGTCGTGGGCGGCGCGTTTCACGGCCCGCCACCGTGGCCGGGCGGACCCCGCATGGGTGTTCTCACCGACGCAGGGTGAACGCGGGGCGCACCAGACGAAGGTCGTCCACACCGAGAGCGGCGAACTGCGGCGCGAGCCGGCTCGACGGGCTCGTGGTGTGCACGGTGACATGGCGCCCTGCCGGCCGAACGAGGACACGGCTCCGATGACCACCACACGAGCGTGCTCCTCTGCCGCTCGGTGCGGATACGCCTGTACCGCGTCCACCTGATGGCCGGAGGTCGGTCGGCTCAGCACGGTCTCCGGCGGCCCGCGCGCCCGTTCCCCCAGCTCGCAGGCCGCTGACCAGCGAGCAGGTGGTCTCCGCGGCCCTGAAGAACTTGGAACGCGGTCGCACGATCAGTATCCCGAGTCTGCGCTACCGGCTCCTGTCCCAGGCGCTGCGCCACCTGCCCCGCGCAGTGACCGCCGGCCCGACGGCACGCAGGTGATGCCTCCCGAGACGCTGCGCTCCCGCCGGGTCAATATCTGTGCCCGCGAGCAGAGATTTCAACGGAACAGCCGGACAGATTCTCTGTCGCATTAACCGGAGTGGGATTCTGCACCGTACACAGACCGCTGCGGCATGCTACTGTCGATGTCAGTTGCAGTTGTGGTTCCCAAACTTCAAGCGCCTTCCGGTCGGCACCTGTGCCGCGGGAAGCGCTTTTGTTATCCGGCTCTTTTTCCGGACGGGGTGATCATCGCGGCGACACGGGGTCCGCGCAGTGCGGATCCCGATGCACTGCCCCAAAGGAGAAATGACATGGCTACGGGTACCGTGAAGTGGTTCAACGCGGAAAAGGGCTTTGGCTTCATCGAGCAGGACGGTGGCGGCGCCGACGTGTTCGCCCACTACTCGAACATCGCCGCCCAGGGCTTCCGCGAGCTGCTGGAGGGCCAGAAGGTGAGCTTCGACATCGCGCAGGGCCAGAAGGGCCCGACGGCCGAGAACATCGTTCCCGCCTGACGCTGACTGTCGCGTATTTGTAGCTGGGGCCCGCGTCCTTCGGGGTGCGGGCCCCGGCTACTCGCATTTTCCCGCAGTGTTTTCGCCTGCGGACGACAACCAGGAAGCCCGTAGGCTCACCGCATACGGAGCATCCTTCAGGGGTGTACGCATCCCTGCCCGGATTCATCGCGCTGGACTCCCGAACGCCGCGTCCGTGCGCACCACTCATCCAGCTCCTGTGCCCGCACAGATTCTTCGTCGGTCAGATGAGCTTTCGCATTCCACCGGCTCATTCTTGCAATTCTCTGTGCTGCTGATCGCTGCGGGAATTCCTTGACATGTGCCGCATCGAGGAAGGTTCCGCATGAACCGCACACGCACGAACGAACGCTTCGCCCGCACCCGTAACGGCAGTGCCGAATCCGGAAGGGGTGGCAGCCGCCGATTCGGTTCGTCGGCCGGGAGCCGTTCCGGTGGTCCTGGACGTCGGCCCGCCGCGGTCCAGGGGGAGTTCGCGCTGCCCAAAACGATCACTCCCGCGCTCCCCGCCGTGGAGGGCTTCGCCGATCTCGACATGCCCCGGGCGCTGCTGGGTGCGCTCAGCTCGAACGGCGTGACCGTACCCTTCCCGATCCAGGCCGCCACCCTGCCGAATTCCCTCGCCGGCCGCGACGTACTGGGCCGTGGCCGTACCGGCTCCGGCAAGACCCTCGCCTTCGGGCTGGCGCTGCTGGCCCGTACGGCCGGGCAGCGCGCCGAGGCCAGGCAGCCGCTGGGGCTGATCCTCGTGCCCACGCGTGAACTGGCGCAGCAGGTCACCGACGCGCTCGCCCCGTACGCCCGCTCCGTGAGGCTGCGGCTGGCCACGGTGGTGGGCGGAATGCCGATCGGCCGGCAGGCGAGCGCGCTGCGCGGTGGCGCCGAGGTCGTCGTCGCCACACCGGGACGCCTCAAAGACCTGATCGACCGCGGCGACTGCCGGCTGAACCAGGTCTCCGTCACCGTCCTCGACGAGGCCGACCAGATGGCCGACATGGGCTTCATGCCGCAGGTCACCGCCCTCCTCGACCAGGTCCGCCCCGAAGGCCAGCGCATGCTGTTCTCCGCCACTCTCGACCGCAACGTCGACCTGCTCGTGCGCCGCTACCTCACCGACCCCGTCGTGCACTCCGTCGACCCCTCGGCCGGCGCGGTCACGACGATGGAGCACCACGTGCTCCACGTTCACGGCGCCGACAAGCACACGGCCACCACCCAGATCGCCGCACGTGACGGCCGCGTGATCATGTTCCTCGACACCAAGCACGCCGTCGACGGTCTCACCGAGCACCTCCTGAACAGCGGGGTACGGGCCGCCGCCCTGCACGGCGGGAAGTCACAGCCACAGCGCACCCGCACGCTGGCCCAGTTCAAGACCGGGCACGTCAACGTGCTGGTGGCGACCAATGTCGCGGCGCGCGGCATCCACGTCGACAACCTCGACCTCGTCGTCAACGTCGACCCGCCGACCGACCACAAGGACTACCTCCACCGCGGCGGCCGAACCGCCCGCGCAGGAGAGTCCGGCAGCGTCGTCACCCTGGTCACCCCCAGCCAGCGCCGCGGCATGACCCGTCTCATGGCAGCGGCCGGCATCGTCCCGCAGACCACCCAGGTCCGCGCCGGCGAGGAGGCCCTGCACCGCATCACCGGCGCCCAGGCCCCCTCCGGCATCCCGGTCGTCATCACCGCACCGGTGGCCGAGCGCTCCAAGAAGCGCGGCGCCCCCTCGCGAGGCCGACGCCGCGCCGTCCCGGCGGCCCGCCGCGCGCCCGCACGGCAGTCCGGCGCCGGTGCGGCGGCATAGAACCTTGGTGATCAGGAAGCCGGCCCAACTCCGCAGGAGGCACCCTTTGACGCTGGACCAGACGCAGTTCCGCCCGGCGAGCGCCCACTCCGCGCACGGCACGGTGGCCGACACCATGGACGCGGCCGGACCGCAGGTCTGGGAGGACATGACCGTGGAGGTGGCACTGTCCGTGATGGCCGCCGCCCGTACAGGTCATCTGGTCGTCTGCGACGAGGACGGTACGGGCACCGGCCTGGTCACCCGGGACCGGCTCACGGCCGTTCGTGACGGTTCCGGATACACGGACCGGATCCGCCTGCGCGACATCGCCGACGTCATCGGGCCCTTCGCCGCGCCCCCGGCCACGAGGGCCGAAGCCGAGCGCGCGATGCGCTGCCGCCGGCTCGGGGCTCCGCCCGTGGCCGACGGACACGGCAGCGCCCTGGGCGTCGTCGCCCTCTCCTGCTGAACCGCCCTCGCCCCTGCCCGGCCCCGTCCTCTCCTCTGCCCGGAGGCATCATGCGCTGTGTCATCGCCCGCTTCCCGTTCGACCTGACCAGGAGCGGCGTCGTGGAATCCATGAAGGACGTCACTCCTGAGCCGGTCACCGGTGAGTTCGTCGTCATCGGGCGACGCCACTACCCCGCCAAGCAGGTCGGCCAGGTCATCACCCGCCAGGACCGCCGCGATTTCAGCACCGGCGAAGTCCTCAGGGCCATGACCCGACTCGGCTTCACCTGCCGCACCGGCCCCGACGCCGCGTCCGCCCCCCTGGCCGGGCCGTACGAGCCGGCTTCCGCACCGCTCGGCACTCCCCCTGACCGCCTGACCTACGGACAGGTGTGAGCCGAACGGAGCAGTGCGGCCCACCGGCGTGGGCGCCGGGATCGCGGATGCGTGGCCGCAGACCGGCCGGAGGCCGGCGCAGCACCAGGGCCGGCGGCTGGTGTCGCAGTTCCTGAGGGGCCTTGGTGCCACACGGCACCAAGGCCCCGCCACGCGTTCCACAGAGAGGTGAGATGACGGCGGACGAGTCGCTGAGCCGTCTCGACGACGAGTCCGTCGGCCGCGGCCTGAGGTGAGCGGGCCCGCCGGCACCGGCGGGCTACAGCCGCGCGTGGCCGGGCCGTGGCGCGCAGAGACGGTGCTCCGGTCCGCCCCTCCGACACCCGTTGTGGTGCCCCGGCCCTGTTCGGGAGGAAGAGACCGCACAGGTGATGGATCAACCAGCCCCGCTCTCCGGGTACCGTCAGGGTATGAGTCATCCGCACCCCGAGTTGAAAGCCGCACCGCCCCTTCCCGAAGGAGGGCTGCGGGTCATTGCCCTGGGCGGCCTGGGTGAGATCGGCCGCAACATGACCGTCTTCGAGCACGCGGGCAAGCTGCTCATCGTCGACTGCGGGGTGCTGTTCCCCGAGGAGACGCAGCCCGGCGTGGACGTGATCCTGCCGGACTTCACCTCGATCCGGGACCGGCTGGACGACATCGTGGCCGTGGTCCTCACCCACGGTCACGAGGACCACATCGGCGGCGTGCCGTACCTGCTGCGCGAGCGCTCCGACATTCCCGTGGTCGGCTCCAAGCTGACGCTGGCCTTCCTGGAGGCCAAGCTCAAGGAGCACGGCATCCGGCCGCGCACGGTGCGGGTGCGGGAGGGCGACCGGCGTGGCTTCGGGCCCTTCGACTGCGAGTTCGTGGCGGTCAACCACTCCATCCCCGACAGTCTCGCGGTCGCGATCCGCACCCGGGCCGGGATGGTTCTGCACACCGGCGACTTCAAGATGGACCAGTTCCCGCTCGACGACCGCATCACCGATCTGCGCGCCTTCGCCCGCCTCGGCGAGGAGGGTGTGGACCTGTTCCTCACCGACTCCACCAACGCCGAAGTACCCGGCTTCACCACCTCCGAGCGCGAGCTGAACCCCGCGATCGAGCAGGTGATGCGCACCGCGCCACGCCGGGTCATCGTCTCCAGCTTCGCCAGCCACGTGCACCGCATCCAGCAGGTCCTGGACGCCGCCCACCAGCACGGCCGCAAGGTCGCCTTCGTCGGCCGCTCGATGGTCCGCAACATGGGCATCGCCCGTGACCTGGGCTATCTGAAGGTCCCCTCCGGTCTGGTCGTGAGCACCAAGGAGCTGGAGAAGCTCCCGGACCACAAGATCACTCTGGTGTGCACCGGCTCCCAGGGCGAACCGATGGCCGCGCTGTCCCGGATGGCCAACCGCGACCACGTGATCCGCATCGGCAAGGGCGACACCGTCCTGCTCGCCAGCTCCCTCATCCCCGGCAACGAGAACGCCATCTACCGGGTGATCAACGGGCTCACCCGGTGGGGCGCCCACGTGGTCCACAAGGGCAACGCGAAGGTGCACGTCTCCGGGCACGCCAGCGCCGGCGAACTCGTCTACTGCTACAACATCGTCAAGCCCCGCAACGTCATGCCCGTGCACGGTGAATGGCGCCACCTGCGGGCCAACGGCGACCTCGCCATCCGTACCGGTGTCGACCCCGAGCGGGTCGTCATCGCCGAGGACGGCGTCGTCGTCGACCTGGTCGACGGGCGCGCGTCCATCACCGGCAAGGTCCCCGCGGGCAACGTTTACGTGGACGGCATGGAAGTCGGCGGCGCCACCGAGGCGTCCCTCAAGGACCGCCTCACCCTCGCCGCCGAAGGCGTCGTCACGGTGGTGGCGATCGTCGACGCGGACACCGGCGCCCTCGCCGAGGCCCCCGACTTCCTGGCCCGGGGCTTCGTCCACGACGACGCCACCTTCGAGCCGGTCATCCCCGTCATCGAGAAGACCCTGGCCACCGCGGCCGAGGAAGGCGTCGGGGACGCGCGCCAGCTCGAACAACTCCTCGCCCGCGCCGTGGCGAACTGGGCGTTCCGCACCCACCGCCGCAAGCCCCTCATCATCCCCGTCATCATCGACGCCTGAGCCGTACCGGGCAGGCGTCCGGGGCCGGACGCCGATGTGCACGAGGTGAAACCCGGCGACGAGTCGTTCCCGATGTCCAGTCGGCCCGGCAGGTGTCCGAGGCCGGCCCCGGTCCGGGACGCATGGTTCTCGGAGCCGGGGAGGCGCCGTCGCCGGCAGCGCAACCGGCCGGGCCTCCTCAGCCCGGGAAAGGCTCGTGGACGCGGAGTTCGGCCCAGACGGTCTTGCCCCCGGCTGGATACGGGTCCGTGCTCCAGCGGTCGGCGAGGGCGGTGACGAGGAGCAGACCACGGCCGTCCTCGGCATCCGGCGTCGGCTCCGGCTTCGTGTTCTCGCGAGGCGGTTGCTCGCCGCGGGCATCGGTGACCGCGATGCGCAGGGCACCGGTCGCCGTGTCGAGGGTGAGCGAGACCCGGAAGTCGCGGTCCTGGACGCGGCCGTGAAGGGCGGCGTTCGCCGCGAGTTCGGCGACGATCTGCTCCGCCCGTTCGATGGCCGCGGGCGGTACCTGCCAGGCCCGGAGCTGTCCGACCGCGAGCAGCCGCGCCAGGCGGGCGCCGCGGCGGGTGGAGGACAGGAGCTGGGAGAAGGCGCGGACGCAGGGCGCGAGGTGGGGTGGGGTTACGTGCATGGGCCCACCGTGACGGGCGCGCGGGGCCGTGTGCCAGGAGTGCGGCCCGTACGGTGCGTCAGCGTACGGACACGTTCTGTGGACGGTACGGCCGCCTTGCCGTCACCCTGGGTGCTGCCGACGGCGGAACACGGCACGGTTCGTACGCATCTGGAGGTGGCCGCGGATGACGGTTGGCGTGAGGGAGAGCGAGGACGTCCCGGCCGGTGAGGGGGAGCGCGAGCCCGATCCGTCGGACAGTCTGCGGACGTTCGGAGCCGTCGTCCAGGCCCTGCGTGAACATGCTGGACTCAGCAGGGCCCAGTTCGCGGAACTGGTCCGGTTCTCCAAGCACACGGTGGAGTCCGTGGAGTTGGGGCGGCGGATGCCGGACGAGTCCTTCGTGGAGCGGGCGGAGCAGGCTCTGGGCAACACCGGGGCGCTCAGGAGGGCAGCGCAGTTCCTGACGCGGGGTGAAACCGGGCTGGCAGCGTGGTTCCGGCGGTGGGCCCGGCTGGAGAAGGTCGCGGTGAGTCTGTGCACGTACGAGTGCCGGCTGGTGCCGGGGCTCTTGCAGTCGGAGGGGTACGCGCGGGCGGTGTTCGAGGGGACCGTACCCGTGGCGCCGGACCATCTGCTGGAGGACTTCATGGCCAGGCGGATGGAGCGGCAGCGGATGCTGTTCGAGCGGCCGACGACGCCGTTCAGCTTCATCGTGGAGGAGCACGTGTTCCGGCGGCGGTTCGGTGACGCCGGGCAGATGCGGGAGATGTTCGACCACGTGCTGGAGCTCAGCACGCCGCGCAATGTGATGCTGCAGCTTGTCCCGCTGGAGGCTGGACTACATGCTTGCCTGGATGGACCCCTCCAACTGCTGGAGACGCCCAAAGGCCAGCAACTTGCTTACTCCGAGGGGCAGCAGAACGGCCGCCTGATCACCGACCCAAAAGAGGTGATTCTGTTGCGGCAGCGCTATGACACACTGCGCTCGCAGGCCCTGAACACCAAGGACTCGCGGGGTCTGCTGGAGCGACTCCGAGGAGAACTATGAGCGCGACTGAACTCGCCTGGTTCAAGTCAAGTTACAGCGGCAGCCAGGGAGACAGCTGCATCGAAATCGCCGTCACCCACCAGGCCGTGCACGTGCGCGACTCCAAGGACGTGGCACGTCCTCACCTCGCCGTCGGCCGGGACGGGTGGGCGAGGTTCGTGCGGTACGCGGCGGGGTCCTGAACCGCGCCGGCAGCCTGCCGGTGACGCGCCGGGAACCGGACCGTCATGCCCGGCCGGCGTCCGGCACCGGATCCCGGCGAGGTCACTTGGTCGCACCCTGCGCGAAGCCGTTGTAGATGTAGCGCTGGAGGAAGAGGAAGACGACGAGGGTCGGGGCGATCACCAGGATCGTGCCGGCCGAGATGTCCTCCCAGTGCGCGCCGAACGGGCCCTTGAAGCGGAAGAGGGCGGTGGAGATGGTGCCCAGGTCCTCCGACGGCATGTAGAGGAAGGGGATGTAGAAGTCGTTGTAGACGGTGATCCCCTTGATGATGACGACCGTGGCGATCGCCGGCTTGAGCAGCGGAAGGATGATCTTCCAGTAGATGGTGAGGGAGTTCGCCCCGTCCAGGCGCGCGGCCTCGTCGAGCGAGACGGGGATGCCCCGGATGAACTGCAGGAAGATGTAGATCGAGACGATGTCCGTGCCCATGTAGAGCAGGATCGGCGCCCAGAGGCTGTTGAACAGGCCGAAGCTGTTGACCACTTGGAAGGTCGCGACCTGCGTGGTGACGCCGGGCACCAGGGTGGCGATCAGGAAGAGCGCCATGATCGGCTTCTTGGCCCGGAAGTCGAAGCGGTCGATGGCGTACGCGGTCATCGAACCGATGATCACCGTGCCGGTGATGGAGAACAGCAGGATGACGGTGGTGTTGAAGAAGGCCGACAGCATTTTGCCGTCGGCGAAGGCCGTCGCGTAGTTGTCGAGGTTCAGCCAGTCGTCCGGCAGGGAGAGCGGGCCGCCGTCGGTGACCTCCTTGGAGGTCTTCAGGGAGGTGAGGAAGACGACGGCGAGCGGGCCGAGGACGACCAGCGACGCGACGATCAGCGACAGGTAGGTGAGGGCCGGTGCGAGGCGGCGCCGGGCGGGCAGGGGCGTGGTCATACGAGGTCCACCTTCTCGTCGGGCACGAGGCGGCGCTGGATCCAGGTGATCAGCAGGATGATCAGGAGCAGGACGACGGCGGCGGCCGAGGCCAGTCCGGTCTTGTTGAACTGGAAGGCGAGTTTCACCGTCTGGATGACGAAGGTCGTGGTGCCGGTCGCGCCGCCGGTCATGATGTAGGGGATCTCGAACACGGACAGGGAGCCGGAGATCGCCAGGATGACGCTAAGGCTGACCACCGGGCGGATGCTCGGGGCGATGATGTGCCGGAACTGCTGCCAGCGGGTGGCACCGTCCAGCTGCGCCGCCTCGTACAGCTCGCCGGGGATCGACTGGATCGCGCCGAGGAACAGGACGAAGTTCAGGCCGGTGAAGCGCCAGACGGACACTCCCGCCAGGGAGGTGTTGGCGGACTCGGGGTCGCCCAGCCAGGCGTGGTCGGAGCCGGCGCCGAACCAGGACAGCACGGAGTCGAGCGTGCCGCCGTCCTGGAAGAAGTAGAGGAAGACGAAGCCGATGGCCACGCCGTTGATCAGGTAGGGGAAGAACAGGATCCCCTTGAAGAGGTTCCGGAACCGCAGGTCGAAGCTGAGCACGCTCGCGAAGTACAGGGCGATCACGATCTGTACGGCGGAGGCGGCGAGGTAGTAGAAGCTGACGAAGAACACCCGGAACAGTTCGGGCCGGGTGAAGATCTGCTCGTAGTTGTCGACGCCGGTGAAGTGGCGGTCCGGGCTGACGCCGTCCCAGTCGGTGAAGCTGTAGTAGATCATGTTGCCGACGGGCACGTAGGTGAACGTGATCAGCAGTGCCAGGGGGACGGCCAGGAAGAGCCACGGGGTGAGCCGGCGCAGCAGGCCCCCGCCCCGGCGTGCGCCGTCCGGGACCGGCGTGCGGGCCGGTGCGGTGTCGCGCGGCACCTTGGCGGGCGCCGTGTGGGTCGTCTCGGTCATGCCGGACCTTTCGTCTTCGCGGGTGCGCACCGGCCGCCGGGCCCGTCCGGCGCGGACGGGGCCCGGCCGATGGCGGTGTGCACGGGGAGGAGGAGGGGGCGCCGGTCAGGAGCCGGCGGTCCGGGCCGCCTCGTCCCACCGCTTGTCGAGGTCCGCGAAGTAGTCGTCGAGGCTGCCCTTCTGGGCGCCGCGGGCGAGGTCGACCAGCTTCTGGCGGTAGTCCGGCTTGCTCAGGCCGATCTCGGCCGCGTTGTCGATCGCGTTGACCTCGCCGGTCTTCGCTTCGGAGCGCTCGACGTAGCTGACATCGTTGTCAGCGAAGTCCTTGAGGGTGTCCGGCATGGGGGCGGACTTGACGGCCGGGACGGCGCCCTCCTTGGCCGAGTAGCCGGACTTGTCGGTGAACCAGTCGATCCAGGCCCGGGCTGCCGCCTTGTGCGAGGAGTGGATGTTCACCGCCTGCTGGTAGTCGGAGGCGAGGACGGCGCAGTACTTCCCGTCCTTCTGCACCGGGAAGGGCATGAAGCCGATGTCGGCGGGGTTCCTGCCCGCCTTCTGCGCCGCGTCCCGCATCTGCGTGATGGCCCACGAGCCGAGCTGCATGGTGGCGACCTTCCCCTGGGCGATCATGCCCTTGGACGCCTCCCAGTTGGTCGTGCTCGGGTCCTTCTCGGAGAGGCCGCCCTTGACGATGTCGTAGAGCAGGGAGTCGATCGTGTTCAGCTCGCCGCCCTTCCGCCAGGGGGACACGGCGCCGGCGAGCCTGTCGCCGGCCCCTCCGTCGCAGGTGACGGAGCCGATGTTGTTGCTCCAGGCGGTCAGCGGCCAGCCGTCCTTGAAGTTCGTGTAGTACGGCAGGGCGTCCGTCTTCGCCTCGACGGCCCTCAGGTCGGCGAGGAACTCCCCGGGCGTGGCGGGCCACTTGGTGACGCCGGCCTTCTTCCAGACGGCCTTGTTGTAGACGAAGCCGTTGGCGGTGCCGAACTGGGCGATGCCGTAGACCTTGCCCCCGACGTCGGTCTTGTCGCTGAAGCGGTACTTGCCGCTCAGTTCGGAGGTGGTGCCCAGGGGGGCGAAGAACTTCGGGTAGTCGTTCTTGGCGACGGCGGCCGGGATCATCAGGACGTCGCCGTAGTCCTCGGTGTTCATCCGTATCTTGACCTCGCCCTCGTAGTCCGTGAGGGCCTCGAACTTCACCTTGACCTTGGGGTAGGTCTTGTTGAACTCGGCGGCGTACCGGGCCATCGTCCCGTTCTGCACGAGGTCGGTGCGGGCCGTCAGCACCTTGATCGTGCCCGAGGCGTCGGCCGGGTCGGCGGGTGCCTTGGCGGTCTCGCCGGAGGCCGTGCCCCCGCCCCCGCATCCGGCGGCGCTCAGTATCGCGGTCGCCACAAGCGCTCCCGTGAACGTCCTTCTCGTCCTCATGTGCCCAACTCCTTCAGGATGGCGGCTCGGCTCCGTGGGTGGGATGTCGGCACTATGTCAGTCGCTGGTGAACCGGTAAAGCTTGAATTTCGATGGTGATACTCAATCGTTATCATCTGATGTCGCACGCTGGCTTCACGTGCGACTTTCCAGGAGTTTCCGTACGGGGACGTAGATAGACCGGTTTATAGACAGGGTGTTGATCAGCGGGTTAGGTTGTCCGCCGTTGTCCGTCGACCGGTCTGCGTCAGGCGATTGGAGCCGCAACTATGAAGGACGTCACCCAGCTCACCGACGGCTGGTGCCTGCGCCACGGGGAGGACGAGCTGGAGGCCACGGTCCCCGGCTGCGTCCACACCGATCTGCTGGCCGCTCAGGTCATCCCCGACCCCTACCTCGGCCGTAACGAAGCCGACGTCGCCTGGGTGGGGCGCCGTGCCTGGACATACGTCCGGCACCTCGGCCACGACAGCGCCCACGAGCGCACCGATCTCGTCTTCGAGGGGCTCGACACGGCCGCGTACCTCACGCTGGCGGGCCGGCCCCTGGGCACCACGCGCAACATGCACCGCACGTACCGGTTCGACGTCACCGGACGCACCGGCGAACTGGAGGTCCGCTTCGCCTCCGCCTACGACGAGGCCGCGGCCGTACGCGCCGTGACGGGGGAGCGGCCCAACGTCTATCCCGAGCCCTCGCAGTACATCCGCAAGATGGCCTGCAACTTCGGCTGGGACTGGGGACCCACGCTCGTCACCGCCGGCATCTGGCGGCCGGTCCGGCTGGAGCACTGGTCCACCGCCCGCCTGGCCGAAGTGCGTCCCCTGGTCACCGTGGCCGACGGGACCGGCCGGGTGGAAGTACGGCTGCGGGTCGAGCGCACCGCACAGGGCGGCGACCGGGTCCTGCGCGCCCGGGCGGAAGTGGCCGGTGTGCACGCCGAGGCCGAACTGAGCGGCGACGAGGCGGTGCTCCGCCTGGACGTCCCGGACCCCCGCCTGTGGTGGCCCCGCGGCTACGGCGAGCAGCCCCTGTACGACCTCGACATCACCCTGGGCGACGCAACCGGCCCGCTCGACACCTGGCGGCGGCGGATCGGCTTCCGCACGATCGAGGTCGACCGCTCGGCCGACGAGCACGGCACCGCCTTCACCCTGGTCGTCAACGGCGTCCGGATCTTCGCCCGCGGCGTCAACTGGATCCCCGACGACGCCTTCCCCTCCCGGGTCACGCCCCAGCGCTACCGCACCCGCCTCGCCCAGGCCGCCGGGGCCAATGCCGATCTGGTGCGGGTGTGGGGCGGCGGCATCTACGAGAACGACGCCTTCTACGACGCGTGCGACGAACTCGGCCTGATGGTCTGGCAGGACTTCCTGTTCGCCTGCTCCGCCTATCCGGAAGAGCAGCCGCTGCGCGGGGAGGTCGAGGCCGAGGCGCGGGACAACGTTGTCCGGCTGATGGCGCACCCCTCGCTCGTGCTGTGGAACGGCAACAACGAGAACCTGTGGGGCTTCCGCGACTGGGACTGGGAGGCCCCGCTCGCCGGAGACTCCTGGGGGGAGGGCTACTACCTCGGCCTGCTGCCGCGGATCGTCGCCGAGCTCGACCCCACCCGCCCCTACACCGCGGGCAGCCCGTGGTCCGGGTCCTGGGACCACCACCCCAACGACCCCGCCCACGGCACCCACCACTCCTGGGAGGTGTGGAACCGGCAGGACTACGCCGAGTACCGGGCGAGCGTGCCCCGCTTCGTCGCGGAGTTCGGCTGGCAGGCGCCGCCCGCCCTGGCCACCCTGCACCGCGCCCTGCCCGGCGAGGACCTCGCCCCCGATGCACCCGGCATGCTCCACCACCAGAAGGCCGAGGACGGCAACGGCAAGCTGAGCCGCGGCGTCGCCCGGCACTTCCCGCTGCCCGAGGACGACTTCGACCGCTGGCACTACCTCACCCAGCTCGTGCAGGCCCGCGCGGTCGCGGAGGGCATCGAACACTGGCGCTCGCACTGGCCGGTGTGCGCCGGCACGATCGTCTGGCAGCTCAACGACTGCTGGCCGGTCACCTCGTGGTCCGCCGTCGACGGCGACGGCCGCCTCAAGCCGCTCCACCACGAGCTGCGCCGTGTCTACGCCGACCGGCTGCTGACCCTGCGCCCCGACGCCGGCGGCCTGGTGCTCGCCGTGATCAACCAGGCCGCCACGCCCTGGCGGACCTCGGTGACCCTGCGGCGGATGGCGGCCGACGGCACCACGGTCGGCGAAGCCGTCGTCGAGGTGTCGGCCGAGCCGCGCTCCGTGGCCCGGCTCGCCGTCCCCGCGGCGCTCACGCCCGACGAGCGGTCCGCGAAGGAGTTCCTGGTGGCCGACGCCTGGGAGTCGCCCCGCCCCCACGACGGCGAGAGCCGGGAAGACGGGGAAGTCCTGCGCGCCCTGCACTTCCCGGTGCCGGACAAGGAGTTCGCCCAGCCGCGCCCGGCCTATGACGTCACCGTGGAGCCGGTGCCAGGCCAGGGGGATAGAGTCGATGTCGTGGTGAGCGCCCGTACCCTCGTCAGAGATCTCCTGCTCCAGCCCGACCGGCTCGACCCGGCCGCCGTCTGCGACAGCGGCCGGCAGACCCTGCTGCCCGGCGAGCGGACGCGCATCCGGGTCAGCGGCTGCGGCTCCGTCACGGCCGACGCGGCGAAGGCCGCCCTGTTCTGTGTGGACGTGGTGTGAGCGGCTCACCGGAACGCGTCACCATCAAGGACGTCGCGGCCCGCGCCGGGGTGTCCAAAGGCGCGGTGTCGCTGGCGTTCAACCACAAGCCCGGGGTCTCCGAGGCCACCCGGGAGCGGATCTTCGCGGTGGCCCGTGAGCTCGGCTGGGCCCCCAGCGCCACCGCGCGCAGCCTGTCCAGCCGGCGGGTCGACATCGTCGGGCTCGCCCTGTGCCGCCCCGCCCGGCTGCTCGGCCTCGAGCCGTTCTACATGGACTTCATCTCCGGCATCGAGAGCATCCTGGCGGAGCGGTCCTGCTCGCTGCTGCTGCGGCTGGTGCGCGACCTCGACGAGGAGATCTCGCTCTACAAGGAGTGGTGGCGCGGCCGGATGATCGCCGGCGCCATCCTGGTGGACTTCCGCCAGGACGATCCCCGGGTGTCCTCCCTGCAGGGCCTCGGCATGCCCGCCGTCGCCGTCGGCCACCCCTCCCTCACCGGACCCTTCCCCGCGGTGTGGACGGACGACGCGTCGGCGGTCGCCGAGGCGGTCCGCTACCTCGCGGCCCTCGGCCACCGGCGCATCGCCCGCGTCGGCGGCCCCGCCGACCTCGGACACAGCGCCATCCGAACCCGTGCCTTCGCCGACACGATCCGGGAGCTGGGCCTGGAGGAGGCGCGGCAGATCGGCACCGGGTTCGACGAGAAGGAGGGCGCACGCGCCACCCGGACCCTGCTGCTCGCCGCCGACCGGCCCACGGCCATCGTCTACGACAACGACATCATGGCGGTCGCGGGAGCGGGCGTGGCAGCGGAGATGGGGCTCACCGTCCCCGACGATCTGTCGCTGCTGGCCTGGGACGACTCGCAGCTGTGCCGGATCACCCATCCCACGCTGTCGGCCATGAGCCACGACGTGCACCACTTCGGCGCCGAGGTGGCGCGGGTGCTGTTCGACGTGGTCGCCGGCACGAACACGGGCGGCCACCAGGTGCCGACACCGTCACTGATCCCGCGCGGCTCCACCGCGCCGGCGCCGGGAGCGGGTCAGTCCTGACGATGCCGAAGGGCCGCGTCCTCGGCGGACGCGGCCCTTCGGCGTGCCGGGGGAGTGGTCAGCTCGTCGCGCAGGGGGTGCCGTTGAGGCTGAAGGCGGCCGGGACGCCGTTGGTGCCGGGGGCCGAGGAGCCGTTGAAGCCGAAGCTCACGGTGCCGCCGGCCGGGATCGTCTCCGTCCAGGACTCGTTGCTCACCCGGACCTCGCCGCCCTGCTGCACGGCCTTGGCGTTCCACACCGAGCCGAGCTTCTGCCCGCCGGGGAAGGCGAAGACGAGCTGCCAGCCCTTGACGGCCGTCGTGCCGGTGTTGCGGATGGTGACGTCCGCGTTGAACGTGCTGCCCCAGTCGCTGAGACGGTAGCCGACCGCGCAGCTTCCGCTGCCGGAACCGGTGCCGGTGAAGACGCTGGCCTCCTGAGCGGTCTGCCGGATCCCGTCGGGTCCCGAGAAGATGCGCTGTCCCCAGGCGGTGAGCCGGGAGGCGTCGAAGCCGGTGGCCATGTCCAGGTACTCGACGCCGCCGCCGTTGCCGCTCCAGGACCACCCGAGATAGCCGACCCCCAGCTGCCGCGCGGTGGACATGATGGCGTCCTCGTCCGGGTCGCCGTCCGAGTGCATGTTGCCGAATTCGCCGACGACGATGGGGAGATGCTGTGAGGTGAACCGGTCAAGGTAACTCTTGACCTTGTCGGCGCTGTTGAACACGCCGTACATGTGGATCGAGAACACGGTGTTGCGCTCCGGATCCGCGGCGAATACCTCCGCGGCGTGGTCGCGCATCGTGAAGGACCAGTCCTGGCCCCAGTTGGGGGCGTCGACCATCAGCGTGTGATGGAATCCGGCTGCCCGCATGCGGGCGAGGGCGTTCTTGGTGTCTGAGGTCCATGCCGTGTACCCGGAATTCCCGTACGGCTCGTTCCCGATATTGAGGACGACGTATTTCTCCTGGCCCTGCACCGCGTCCTTGACGCCGATCCAGTAGTCGACGGCGCGCGAGAGGGTGACGGCCCCGTCCTGTTCGCCGTAGCCGGTGGTGTCGTGCGCCTCCAGGACGCAGACGAGCCGGTTCTGCCTGCACTGTGCGACGACGGCCGCGACGTCCGCGGTGTCGTTCCTGCTCCAGCGGTCACCGGTGGCGAGCACCACGCGCACGGAGTTGGCGCCCAGTGCCTTGATGTCCTTCAGTGCCTGCGCCGTCCTGGTGGGGTACCAGGCGTGGGCGTGGTTCACGCCGCGCAGGACGAACTCCTTGCCGTTCGCGTCCAGCAGCCGTCCGTCGGCGACGTGGAACCCCGGCGCGGTCCCTGTGTCCGCCTGCGCCGGGGCGGGTGCGGCCAGTATCGAGGCCGCCAGGGCCAGCAACGCTCCCGCCGCGGTGGCCAGTCTCTTCCTCATGCATGCTCCCAAGGGGGTGGTGCGTGCCGCCGGGCCGGGACGTGCCGGCGACACGGCACTGCCGTTTCACTGTGTGACCGGGCCACCGGCTCGCGCCGGCCCCGGCGGTGCGCCGGAAAGCCGGAATGGGAAAGGTGCGAGCCGGTGTGGAATCCCGCCGCCCGGTGGTGTTCAGCGGCTCACCGGGCAGCGGGACGATAAAGCACCGGCGGAGACCACGTACGGACCTCGCCACGGAAAAAAGCGGCTCGGTCAGGCCTCACGATCGGCGACTGGGAGAGAGGCTAGGGCGATTGGTCCGCCTGTTCAACCATGGTGACCAAACCGGTTAAGTTTAGTAGGAGTTCAGTCGTGGGCCACCGGGCCGCCGACGGTGGACCCGAATACGGTTCCCTCGCCGGACACGGCGACCCTTTCGCCGGCCGGCACATAGGCGGACGCGCCCGGCGTGAGGACGACCTCGTGCCGCGCACCGGTGACCCGGACCGTGCCGGCGGTGCACACCAGGATCCGGGGCCCGGGTCCGGGCAGCGCGCGTGCGCCGTCGCGCACGTCCAGCACCAGGCGGGAGAGCCGGAAGTCGTCGACGGGTGCCGGGTACACCTCTTCGCCCGCCACCCCGGGCACGGGGCGGACCACCGGCGCCGGGAGGGAGGTGAAGCGGACGACGCGCAGCAGTTCCGGCACGTCCACGTGCTTGCTCGTCAGGCCGCAGCGCAGGACGTCGTCCGAGGCGGCCGTCACTTCCACGCCCAGCCCCCGCAGACAGGCGTGCGGTACGCCCGCCCCCAGGAACAGGGCCTCACCGGACGCGAGCCGGACGTGTCTGATCAGGAGAGCCGCCGGGACGCCGGGATCGGCCGGGTGGGCCCGGGCGATCCCGGCGTACACCGCGAGGATCTCGCGGAGGGGACCGGGCCGGCGGGCACCCTCCGCCAGCGCGCCGTCGACCTCCGCGAGCCGTTCGGGGGACAGGGAGAGGAGCGTGGAGAAGGCGTCCCGCAGGGCGGGCTCCTCCGGGCCCGAGCGGAGCGCACGCGCCCTACCGGGAACCGGAGCCGCTCTCACGCACGGCGGACGACAACCGCTTCGAGGGCGTCGGCATACCGGAGGCCCGGCACACGGCCATGGGCTGGCCGGTCGCCCCGCAGGCCCTGCACGAACTGCTCGTCGGCCTGCGGCGGCGCCTCCGACGGGCTGTCCACGACCCCGAGCGGATCGTCTACCTCGACGGCCACCTCAGGGCCGTGGCCGCCGCGATCGCCGACGGCGTCGACGTGCGCGGCTACTACGTCCGGTCCCTCCTCGACGACTTCGAATGGGCCTACGGGTACAGCAAGCGGTTCGGTCTCGTGTACGTCGACCACGCCACCCGGAGGCGCGTCCCGAAGGACGGTTCCCACTGGTACCGGGACCCGATCAGGCAGGGTTCCTCCCCCTGGGCCGCCCACCGCCCGGGTGACGCCTCCTCCGGGCCGCGGGACGGCTCGTACGCCGGTCCCGGGAAAGTCACAGGACTGGGAAGCGCCCGCACGGCAATGAGCGTGGGGTGACCCGCATCGCAATCGTCGTCCTGGCCCTCCTCACCGGCGCGTCGGCGCTCGTGGCGGCGGTCGTCGTCTCCCCGTGGTGGTGGTTCGCCGCCGTGCCGCTCACCGTGCTCGGTCTGCTGGGCGCGGGGGACCTGCTGCAGCGCCGGCACTCGGTGCTGCGCAACTATCCCGTGCTGGGGCATGCCCGCTTCCTGCTGGAGCGCATCCGTCCGGAACTCCAGCAGTACTTCGTCGAGCGCAACTTCGACGGCCGTCCCTTCGACCGGGACGTACGCACCATCGTCTACGAGCGGGCCAAGGGCACCGACGCCGAGCAGCCCTACGGCACCGAACGGGACGTGTACCAGCCCGGCTACGAGTTCCTCGTACCGTCGATGGCACCCTGCCCGGTGCCCGAGACCCCGCCGCGGGTCCGGGTGGGCGGACCGGACTGCACCAGGCCGTACGACATGGCGCTGCTGAACGTGTCGGCGATGAGCTTCGGCTCGCTGTCCGCCAACGCAGTGCTCGCGCTCAACGCGGGCGCGAAGGCCGGGGGATTCGCCCAGGACACCGGCGAGGGCGGCCTGTCCGACTACCACCTGCGGCCGGGGGGCGACCTGATCTGGGAGATAGGCACCGGGTACTTCGGCTGCCGCACCCGGGACGGTGACTTCGACCCGGCCGAGTTCGCCGACAAGGCCGCGCACGAGCACGTCAAGTGCGTGTCCCTGAAGCTCTCGCAGGGCGCCAAGCCGGGCATCGGCGGGGTGCTGCCGGGCGCGAAGGTCAATGCCGAGATCGCGCGGGTGCGGGACGTGCCCGAGGGACGGACGGTGATCTCGCCGCCGTACCACCGGGTCTTCGACACCCCGCGTGAACTGGTGCGGTTCATCGCACGGATGCGGGACCTGGCGGGCGGCAAGCCGACCGGCTTCAAACTGTGCGTCGGCTCGCGCCGGCAGTTCCTCGCCGTGTGCAAGGCGATGCTGGAGGAGGGGACGGCACCCGACTTCATCGTGGTGGACGGAGGCGAGGGCGGGACGGGCGCGGCGCCCATGGAGTTCGCCGACCACGTCGGCGCCCCGCTCACCGAGGGCCTGCTCACCGTGCACAACGCCCTCGTCGGCACGGGCCTGCGCGACCGGATCAGGATCGGGGCGAGCGGCAAGATCGCCACCGGCACCGACCTCGTCAAACGCATGGTGCAGGGGGCGGACTACGGCAACGCGGCCCGGGCGATGATGTTCGCCGTCGGCTGTATCCAGGCCCAGCGGTGCCACACGAACACCTGCCCCACCGGGGTCACGACCCAGGACCCCCGGCGGGCGCGCGCCCTGGACGTCGGCGACAAGGCGCCGCGCGTGCGGCGCTTCCAGGAGGCGACCGTGGCCAGCGCGCTGCAGATCATGGCGTCGATGGGCGTCACCGATCCCGCGGATCTGCGTCCGCACATGCTCCGCCAGCGCGTGGACCCCTTCACCGAGCGCTCCTACGAGGAGCTGTACGAGTGGCTGGAGCCGGGGCAGTTGCTCGCGGAGCCGCCGGCCTCCTGGGCGGCCGACTGGAAGGCCGCCGACCCCGGCCGTTTCGCCGTGTGAACGGTGCGAACGGCGCCGACCGCGTAGACCCGTGACCGAGTGAACCGCGTGACCTGGAGGACTGAAGTGGCCCGTACCGTTGCCCGCGCCATCGTGGACGCGCTGAGCGAACTCGGCGTGCGCCAGGTGTTCGGCGTCGTCGGAGACGCGCTCAACCCCCTGACCGACGCCATCCGCACCACCGAGGGCGTGGAGTGGGTGGGCTGCCGGCACGAGGAGGCGGCGGCCTTCGCCGCGAGCGCCCAGTCGCAGCTCACCGGAACCCTCGGTGTGTGCATGGGCACGGTCGGACCCGGTTCCGTCCACCTCCTCAACGGGCTGTACGACGCCGCCAAGAGCCACGCCCCGGTCCTGGCCATCGCCGGTCAGGTGCCGCTCGCCGAGCTGGGCAGCGACTACTTCCAGGAGGTCGACAACGACGCCCTCTTCAGCGACGTGGCCGTCTTCCGCGCGACCGTCACCTCGCCCGACCAGTTGCCGCAGATGCTGGAGACTGCGGTCCGTCACGCGCTGGGCCGCAAGGGGGTCGCCGTCCTCACCGTGCCGGGCGACCTGGGCGAGCGGGAACTGACGGCCGACCGGCCGGCCCGGTTCTCCCTGAACCCCCCGGTGAGCCGGCCGGAGGAGCAGGCGGTCCGGCGCGCCGCAGAACTCCTCGACCGCTCCGAGCGCGTCACCCTGCTCGTCGGGGAGGGCGCCCGCGCCGCCCGCGAGGACGTCCTCGCCCTCGCCGACCGCCTGGCCGCGCCGATGGTGCTCACACTGAAGGCCAAGGCCGGCTTCGAGGGCGGCACCAACCGCTTCCAGGTCGGCCAGACGGGTCTGATCGGCAACCCCGCCGCCGCGTCGGCCCTCCAGGACGCGGACACGCTCCTGCTGCTCGGCACGGACTTCCCCTACCGCGACTGGTATCCCGAGGGCCGCAAGGTGATCCAGGTCGACACCGAGGCCACCCACATCGGGCGCCGGGTACCGGTCGACGTCGGACTGGTGGGGGACACCGGCGCCACCGTACGCGACCTCCTGGACCACCTCGCCGCCCCGCCCGCCGGGACGGACGGCGCGCGGGACCGCTCGCACCTGGAGAAGGCGCGCGAACGGTTCGACCAGTGGCGCGCCGGTCAGGCCCGGCTCGCCGACCCCTCGCACGACAAGGGCCTCGTGGGCCGCATCCGCTCCGCGCTGGACAACCGCACGCACGACATCCGCCCCGAGGCGCTGGCGGCGGCCGTGGACCGGATCGCCGCCGACGACGCCGTCTTCACCTCGGACACCGGCATGGCCACGGTGTGGCTCTCCCGGTTCGTCGAGATGCGCGGCGAGCGGCGGCTGATCGGCTCGTATAACCTCGGCTCGATGGCCAACGCCATGCCCCAGGCGCTGGGCGCGCAGGTCCTCGACCGCGAGCGCCAGGTCGTGGCCTTCTGCGGCGACGGCGGGCTGAGCATGCTCCTGGGCGACCTGATGACCCTGAAGACGTACCGCCTGCCCGTCAAGCTCGTCGTCTTCGACAACCGCCGGCTGGGCATGGTGAAACTGGAACAGGAGCAGGCCGGTCTGCCCGAGTTCGGTACGGTCCTCGACAATCCCGACTTCGCCGCCGTGGCCGAGGCCATGGGCATCACCGGCATCCGCGTGACGGACCCGGACGAGGTGGAGAGCGCCGTACGACGTGCCTTCCGCACCCCGGGCCCGGTCCTGCTCGACGTCCTCACCAACCCCGACGAGATCGCCGTACCGGCCAAGCCGACCGTCGAGCAGGGCTGGGGTTTCGCGGTGGCCAAGGTGAAGGAAATCGTGCGGAGCCACGGAGAGACGAGCGGGGAATGAAAAAATTCCAGGCGTGGCCGCCGATGACCGGGGTAGACGCGGCTTGCCGGACGAGAGACCGGCGCCGGCAGAGTTGATGTACTGGGAGGGGCGCATGATGGTGACGACGACCGTGCAGACCGCTGGACGTGCGGTGGACGTTCCGGAGATCGCGGATCCGTCCCGGGTGGCGCCGAA
>NZ_JOIU01000011.1 GCF_000720135.1 Streptomyces sp. NRRL S-1022
CCGTGCAAGCCGTCGCCGCCCTGCTGTCCCACCAGCAGACCGCCGACCTGGCCCCGGCACGAACAATGTGAAACGCCAGGTCCCACCGAGGCACACGACGCCTCACCGCCTACCGTGCACGAGCTCGTTAGGGCATGTCTCTTTGGTTGGCGGGGAGGCGATACGAACTACAGGCGAGATGGGTGAATCGGCGACGCTGGCGAGCCTTTCGGTGCGCCCTGCCAGGCCGCGCAGTGCTGGAGGCAGAGATCCAGCGGTCGGCAGTATCCACGGAGACAATGGGGGTATAGCGTCGCGATCATGAAACCGTTAAGCGGCAGCATCACCGACCAGGCGCCGGCTGATCCGGCTGCCCCAGACGACATGTTGGCCAGCCAGCCCATCGGCTATTGGGCTGGCCTCGTCCACGAGACTGTGACGCGGCGTCTGCGTGACGCCATGGCCAGGATCGATGTCACCCAGCCGCAGTACTGGGTACTCAACCGAGTTACTGGCGGCCCCACGGCACCCAGTCGTGAAGAGGTGGTCACCCAGCTGACCCCCCTTGCGGACGGACAGCAAGAGATCCCTCGGGTCATCGACCAGTTGCTCCACCGCGGCTGGCTAAGTATCGACGCCGGACAGAACCTGCACCTCACTGATGCAGGCGAAGCTGCCAGAATCCGGCTGCGCGGGCTGGCTACGGAGCTGCGCACGGAGATCCACAAGGGCATCAGCAACCAGGAGTACGTGGCCGCACTCAAGGTGCTGCGCACGATGATTGCCAACATCGAGGAAGACGGCTCCTCCTAGCTACTTCGTTGTGGCTTCGTCAGGTGCGGGTCCACATCAGAATGGCGGCGAGGTGGAGGGCGGCCTGGTAAGCAATGGCGAGTTTGTCCGTCCGCATGGCGAGGCCGCGCCACTGCTTTAGCCGGGCGATACACCGCTCGACGGCATTGCGCTCCTTGTATGTCTCCGCATCCAAGGCGGGTGGGCGGCCTCCTGCGCGACCTCGCCGCAGTCGATGGCCGATCTGGTCGGCGGGCTGCGGGATGACCGCACGGATGCCGCGTCGACGGAGGTGCCCACGAATCGCGCGGGCAGAGTAAGCGCGATCCGCAAGGACGACAGCAGGGCGGGTTCTTGGCCTGACGAGTCCGCTCCGCGGGACCCATCCCGGCCATGACCGCCTCGAAGGCCGGCGTGTCACGGGCCTGCCCCGCGGTGACGTGGATGGACAGAGGCCGTGCCCGGCTGTCACTGGCCAGGTGGACCTTCGCGCTCAATCCGCCGCGGGAACGTCCGAGTGCGTGGTCCTCGGGCTCGGACCGGCCAGGCGCCCCCTTTTTCTGGCTCCGGCAGAGTGCTGGTGAGCCCGGCAGACGGTGGAGTCCACCGAGATGGTCCAGCCCACGTCGTCACCGGCATCCGCTGCTGCAAGGACCGCCGTCAGGACTCGTGCCCATGTGCCGTCCATGGCCCATCTGATCAGGCGTTTGTGCGCGGTTTGAAAGGGTCCGAGCTCTATTGGCAGGTCGCGCCAGGGTGAGCAGGTGCGATACTTCCACGCGATGGCTTCCAAGGTCCGGCGGTGGTCGGCCCACCGTCGTCCACGGACCGGATCGGCCGGCATCAGCGGCTCGATCCGGTCCCACATCGCATCAGTGATCACCAACCGGACAGACACATCCGATCAACTGATCAACCCACCAAGAAGACACGCTCTAGCGGGCGAGGGCAACGGTGATGGGTGTGTTGGAGCACTGGCCGAGCTGGTCGGCCAGTGCGTCGCGCTCGGTGGTGTCGATGCTCTGAGGTGCAGTAGCCCACTGCGCAGTTCTACCGACGCAGCCGGCCCTGGTTTCCGCCAGGGGCCGTTTTCAGCCTGATCTCCACAGCGCCCTGCCACCGCGGAGATTTCGATTTCAGTCGGGGTGAACGAGACGACTTTCGTAGGCGAAGACCACAGCCTGTACGCGGTCGCGCAGTTCGAGCTTCTGCAGGATTCGTCCCAGGTGGGACTTCACGGTCGCCTCCGCGAGGTACAGCGTGGCCGCGATCTCCGCGTTGGACAGGCCGCGGGCCACCTGGACGAGTACCTGGCGCTCGCGGGTGGTGAGCAGACGCAGCCGTTCCTCCCGCCGGTCGCTGCCGCCGCCGGGGATGTGGGCGGAGAAGTTTTCCAGCAGGCGGCGGGTGATGCGGGGCGAGACCGCCGCGTCGCCCGCGGCGACGTTGCGGATGGCGGTGAGCAGTTCCTCGGGCCGGACGTTCTTCAGCAGGAAGCCCGATGCGCCGGCCTTGAGCCCGGCGAACGCGTATTCGTCGAGGTCGAAGGTGGTGAGGATGAGGACTCTGCTCTGAGGCGAGACCCGGATGATCCGCCGGGTCGCCTCGATTCCGTCCGTCCCGGGCATGCGGACGTCCATGAGGACGACATCGGGACGCAGTTGTCGGGCGAGCCGGATGGCTTCGTCACCGTCCGCGGCGCCGCCGACCGGTTTCATGTCCGGCTGGGCGTCGAGGACCGTGGTGAAGGCCATGCGCAGCAGCGCCTCGTCGTCGGCGAGCAGGACGCGGATCGTCATACGGCCACGTCCGCTCCACTGCTGAGGTCGAGGCGGGTGCAGACGTGCCAGCCGCCGTTCGGGAGCGGTCCGGCCTGGAGTGCCCCGCCATAGGCGGCCGCTCGCTCACGCATGCCGCGGATACCGTGTCCGGACGGGGCGTCGGGGTGTCCTCGGTAGGGGCCGTCGTCCATGACGTCGACCGTGATGGTTTCGGCCTGGCAACTGATCCTCACCTGTGCTTGGGTGCCGCGAGGCGTGTGTTTGAGCGTGTTGGTCAAGGCTTCCTGCACCAAGCGGTAGACCGTCAGCTGCGCGGTGACGGGAACGGTGGTGTGGTCGCCCCGGACTTCCAGGCGCGTTGGCATTCCGGCGGCGCGCATCTGGTCCGCGAGGTCCTCCAACTGGGCCATGCCAGGCAGGGGGTGACGCTCCGCGTCCGGTTCGTCCGCCCGCAGGATACCCAGGGCACGCCGCATGTCGGTCAGAGCCTGTCGGCCCGTCTCGGAGATTTGGAGTAGTACGGCGGAGGCCTTGTCGGCCGACTGTGCGTAGGGAGCGGAGTCGGCCAGGGCAACCATGACGGACAGGTTGTGGGTGACTATGTCGTGCATCTCACGGGTGATTCGTCCCCTCTCCTCGGCCACCGCCAGCCGCGCCTGCTGGTCCCATTCGTGTTCGAGATATGCTGCCCGCTCTTTGAGTGCGCGCGTGTTCGCTCCGAGCAAGGCAGCAGCGGCGGCCAGCGCGTTCAGCACGACGGCGGAGGACAAGAAACGGCCCTCAGCCGCCCAGCGCTGGCAGGCCAGCAGTATGCCGCCCTCCATGACGAGGCAAGCCACCACCAGGTAGTGCCGGGTCGAGTGCGCGACCACCGTGTAGAGGGCCACCAGCAAAGTGACCGCCGCAGGCAGTTGGTAGCCCACCAGCCACTGGGCCAACGCCGCTGCGGCCACGGCACAGAACACCCCCCAGGGAGCCCGGCGCCGCCAGATCAGGGGCAGCAGGAGCCCGGCGCTGACCGTCACCGCCACTGGTTCTCCGGCCACCACAGGCAGCGTCGCCATGGACAGGAGGGCCACCAGAAGGAAATCCCAGGCAAAGGGCGGAACCCGGGTACCGGCGCTCAGCACGGCCTTTACTGCTCGCGCGGACAGCAGCGTGTCGGCGAACCGTTGAAGTGTCATCGGTCTTGACCTCCCCGACCCGGCTGCGCGGGATCCCTGTCGTCGCCGCCATCGCCTGCAGATGGTAGAAGGCGGACCGGCCGGTATGCACTGACCGGGCCTCCAGCGTGGCCCCGGCCTCGTGCAGCGGCGCACGATGTGCGGCGTAGGGCTTGCCGTTTACGGTGACCCGGCCCGATGTGGGCGGCGTCCAGGCCGAGGTTCATCCGCATCGTGGTGGACTTGCCGGCGCCGTTCGGCCCGAGGAACCCGGTCACGACGCCAGGGCGCAGGAGAAGGCGAGATCCGAGACAGCCGTCTTCTCCCCGTCGCGTTTGGTGAGTGCTCTAGCTGTGATCACGCTTTTGTCTCCTCAGGGCTGACGGTTGCGACGGTGCACAACGCTAGGTCGCCGATTTCTCGCCCACATGAGCCCATCGTCTGAACAAGCCCCTCTGGGACTGCCACCTCAGAAGGAGTCGCGGTACCTACCCCAGTGGCAAAGATGGCCGCTGGCCTGCGCTCACGCTCCGCCGCGTCGGTGGCCCGGGCGCCGCCCAGGCGCCCCCGTCCGCCCGGAATTCAGCCCTCAGTCGTAGATAGAGCTCCCCGACGGGGTACGGCTCTGCCGCCGAAACCGCAGGTCGTGACCCGTTACAGGGCATCCGGCGTAAGGAGTGCGCCGCCGTCGGCATGGCCTCCGAACGACCGACCGAGAGCTGATGTGCCGGTCTCGTCCCACGATCTAGCTTCGGCATTCGACGGGTGGAGCAGCTGACGGACCGCTGTCGATGGTGTCTCCCGTCCTGTTCCGAAGAGTTTGAAGGAGAGATCATGCTGCGAGTACGCAGAAGAGCCGCGGCCGCCGCCGCGGCGGCCCTGGCGAGCACGTCCCTGATCACCTCGTGCACGCCCCAGAACGAAAGTGCCGCGGGGGACGACGGGCCGGCCAGGTTCGAGCACCAGGAGATCGCCTGGCACAGCTGTAAGAACGGACCGAAGGACCCCGAGGGCGCGGAGCTGGACAAGGCCGGAGCCCAGTGCGCCGAGATCACCGTGCCGCTGGACTACCAGCACCCCGACGGCCGGACCATCAAGGTCGCCATATCGCGGCTGCGGGCCACAAACACCGCCCACCGGCACGGCACACTGCTCTACAACCCCGGAGGCCCTGGCGTGCCCGTCAGGTACCTCGCCCTCCAGCTGCGGCATGCCGCACCCGTGCTGGCCACCAACTACGACGTGATCGGAATGGACCCCCGGTTCGTCGGACGCAGCACGCCCCTCAACTGCCACTGGCCGACCGTCAGCATCGGCTCCGCCGGACCCGACCGCGGCACATTCGAGAAGACCGTGAAGCTGGCCAAGGACCTGGCGTCCCGCTGCGACAGCCACCGATCCGTCCTGCCCCACGCCTCGACACGCAACACCGCCCGCGACATTGACGTGATCCGTGCCGCCCTCGGCGAGAAAAAGATCAGCTACCTCGGCTCCTCCTACGGCACATACCTCGGACAGGTCTACACACAGCTCTTCCCGAACCGTGTCGACCGGGTGGTGCTCGACAGCGCCCTGAACGCCGACGACTACGGACCGGACCTGACGAGCACCCTCGGCCCGCCCGTCACCCGAGTACTACAGGCCTGGGCGGCCTGGGCGGCTCGCCACGACCGCACCTACCACCTCGGCTCCACCGCCACCGAGGTCATGAACGCCATCAACGAACTCAACAAGATTGTCAACCTCGCCCCGATCCAGGTCGGCAGCCACACGGTCAACAGCCAGAACCTGCCCCAGCTCCTGTGGAACGCCACCGCGGGGGACAGCGACGAGGCGTACGCCAGCTACTCCGCGGACGTCCGTGTCCTGGTGAGCGCATCTCACGGCCACAAAGTCATCCCCACCCAAACCCTGGACCAGGTCCTGACCGACCTGACCGCCCCGGACACGGACGGAACATTTGCCGTCCAGACCGCAATCCAGTGCGCCGACCGAGCAGCCACCTCCCGCAACCCGGAAACCTACTACCGCAACATCCAGGCACACCGCGCCGACGATCCCATCTTCGGACCCCTCACCCGAACCGTGACACCCTGCGCCTTCTGGTCGGTCACCCCCGCGGAGCCTCCCACCGAAGTCCACAACGACGTGCCCCTTCTGATGGTGGGAGCCACCGGGGACCCGGCGACCACCTACCAGGGCCAACTGGCGGCACACCATGACCTGAAGAACTCCCGCCTGGTCACCCTGCGCGGCGCCTTCCACCACACCGTCTACGCCGGTCTCTTCGCCCCGAAGAACCGCTGTATCGACGAGGCAGTCAACTACTACCTGAAGACCGGAGGCCTGCCACCCAGTGACACCAATTGCTGAAGCGTGCTGCAGAACGTCCCGCTCCGACTCCAGGGCCGGCCCCAACGCCTTACCGCCCAGGCGAGCGAAAGGCTGAGCCACGGGTGAAGACCACCACCGAGGTGCTGATCACCAGGCCCAGCGACCACTCCGGCAGGGGCGCGCCCGCATTCGCCGGTAACGGGATGGAAGGCGATATTGACCGGCGCGGTCGAACGCCTGTCGGTACGGTCAGCCCATGGAAGAGCTGCCCGAGAGCGTGGACCGCCACATCCTGGACCATCGGATCGTTCTGGCGCTCAAGGCGATAATGGACGCGTTTGGCTGCACGCTCCACGAAGCGATCGACATCTTCGGGGTCCGGTACGAGGAGCTCCGCTGCGACCGGCCGGACGACTTCCAGGTGAGCCGCGAGGAGTACGGACGCAACGTCTACACCTGACCTGAGGTCTTCCCGCCGGCACGGTCGCCGGGCCGCAAAGCGGTGTTGTCAGGCGGGTGATGCATCCGCGACGGGGAGCCGTTCCGTTCCGCCGCCGAAGGGAAGGAAGGCAGTGCGGCTGGCGAGTAACCAGACGCCGTCGATCTTCCGGAAGACGTCTTCGTAGTGGCCGACGTTCGCCGGGAGCCTGGGCTCGATCATTCCACCCGAGTAACCATCGACCCGGTATGTCGTCGGATATGAGACCGCCCGCGCTGTCGCCTCGGTCCCGACGATGACCACGACACAGCCACACACCCGCCCCGAAACCGCACGACCGCACACTCACGCGACACTCAGCGCTCAGACAGGACGGGCCGTCACGCGCACTCGGCGGCCTCATACGGTGCCATGCATGTGGGAGTCGCGCTTGACCTAACCGTGCTCGGCACGCCGGCGGGCTGAACTTCGCTGCGCCTCAGCTCATCCTGTTAGAGCCTGGCCGGAGTCGGCCGCGAACAGGTCATAAGTCTCGGTGATCTGCAGCAGCCGCGCGGGCTGGGACTGCAACCCGGTGACGGCCAGGCGGCCGCCCTCGGCGTGCAGGCGCCGGCGCAGCATCACCAGGAGGTTCAGCCCGCTGGAGTCCATGAAGGAGACCCCTGACAGGTCCAGGCACAGCGGCTTGTCGCCCAAGGGGATGATGGCCGCAGCCCGCGCCAGCTGGGGACAGGACTGCAGGTCCATTTCCCCTCTCACGGTGATCAGGGTGCAGTCGGGGTGCTGCTGTGTCAGCACGGTGAAATCGCTCATGGTTCGCCCCTTCCGGGGTCGAGCCCATCACGCCCTTCACGGGGAGGGCGTCAAGCACGCGACATGGGGCCGCGTACAGCCGAGCAAGACAACCCGCACCGCGCCCCGGTCACCGGCACGGTGACCTTGAAGGGCGGCGCGGGGCCCCTCACCAGACCAGGCTGGTTCGTCTCTGCAGCGTCGCACGGACAGCTCGGCATCCACCAGTCCCGTTCGGTGTGCTGCCGGGCAGGCTGCCGGTGACCACGATGGGGAGCTTGCCGTCGTACATGCGGAAGCCGTCGTGCGCCTCACCTTGCCGATGCCGGCGGGTCAGCTCGGCCAGCTGCGCGATGACGGTGTTCGGGTTGCGCGAGCCGACGCGGTTGAAGACGAGCGGCAGCAGCCGGCCGCTCACGGCCGTCGACGTCCTTCATCTTCCGCTGGCCAGACCGCATGAACTTGTCGATCTTCGCGGCTAGGACCTGCGCGGACTCGAAGCAGTTGTCGATCTCCACGAACAGCAGCGGCACCCTGTCCTCGGGCGCGGTGATGACGATGTCCGCCTGGGCGCCGCCCCTACCGGGGTTTGGACCACGTGCCCGTCGCGGGCGGCGCCACCTCGGTCAATGAGCCGCTCTTTCAGCCCGGTCAGCCGACCAAGCGCGGCGTGCATGCTCGGAACGGGCCGCTTCGAGCAGGCTGCGCCAGGACGTCACGGTAGGCCGCCGGCGCAGCAGGGCACGGCGTACCGCGCTCCAAGGCCCGCTGGGCCACCGTCAGCGCTAGGGCACTCTTTCCGACCCCGGCCAGCCCGGCCACCAGCACGGCTCTCGGCCCACCGGGCTCCAGGATCCCGAGCAGTTCTCCGACCAGTTGGTCCCGGCCCACCAGCACGTCCGGCGCGTCGGGCAGTGCCTTCAGCGCGGTGATCGGCGGAGCGGGGAAGGACTGGTACGCGTTCCCCGCGAAGAACTGAGCGCTGCCGCCCCGGTCGGCCTTGATCGACACGTCCCATTGCGTTGCAGGCCGCTTGCCCCGCCGGTCGGCAGTCACTACGAGCCACCCTGCTCACCCCGGTCCGGCGGGGCGGCTCTTCCATTGCCCTCCCGGTCCTGCACCACGCGCCCGCTGCGGTCGGCCCGACCGGTCAGATCGACGTTCTCCTCACCAGCGCCCCACCCCCTTTGAAGCACCTCGCCACGACGATCCGCCTCGCCGCGGATCACCACGGACCTCCGAGGCTGGCCGGAACCGCCGGCCCACCAGGACCCGCAGGCCACGACGGCTGCGGCCACGGCACCCGCGAAGGCCCCGGCATCCTTCTCCGGCAGCCAGCCGAACGGATCCTCCCGGGCGAGTGCGAAACACACTCCGAATATCACGGCCGTCGCTACAACGACGGCCCCCCACCGCGCTGGACGTCCCATGCGGCGAGGATCCCCCGCCCCTGGGCGCCGAAACTCAGCCGTCGAACTCGGCCTAGCCAACACGGGCAGTTCGCAGCCGTTCTCCAGCCCCATACCAACCATTCGGCTCTGGACTGATCGTGCCGTCACCTGATGACGGGGCTCCCTCAGTGGTTCGGGGAAGCCAGGTTGAGTGCCAGGTCGGCTCACCTCCGGGGCCGGTCCAGGTCAGCGCCTCCCTGCGGGACCCGACCCACGCCATCGCCGGCGAGCCGACGCAGGCCTGGCCCGTACCGCTGCCACCTACTGGAAGAGCATGGCCGACAACGCGGAGCGTCTGCTGGGTGGCGACCACCCCTTCACCCTCACCGCCCGCGCCAGCCTGGCCTTCTCCTACAGCAGCTTGGCCAGCTCGGCGGCCTTCGGCCCCGACACCGGCACCGTGGTCTGGAAGATGCCGTCGTAGAAGTCCTTGATCACGTTGAGCGATGCGGCGTCGATTCCGGACACCAGCTTCGGCGTCCCGTCGAGCGACCACCGCTTGTTTCCGATCCGCTCGGGGCTGAAGCCGGCCGGGAAGTCTGCCCCGCCCTTGAGGCCCGAGGCCTCTTCCAGGGTCGGCAGCAGCAGCTCCTCGGTGGTGCCGGGATAGCTCCTGGACTCCAGGACCACCGTCGCGCCGTGGCGCAGGTACTCACCCAGTGTCCGGGCGCAGGACTCGATGTAGGTCAGGTCGGGCACGCCGTCCCGCAGCGGGGCCGGCACGGTGATCACCGCGATGTCGAAGCCGGCCAGCGCGGCAGCATCGGCGGTCGTGGAGTAGGCCTCGGAGTCCAGCACTGGGCGAAGCCGCGAGGAGGCCACGTCCCGCACGCAGGACTGGCCGGCGGCGAGCCGCTGGACGCGGTGCGGGTTCACGTCGTAGCCGACGACACGGTGCCCCACCTCTGCGGCGCGTACGGCCAGGGGAGCCCTACGTAGCCCTGACCAGCAAACTATCTGCATGGCAGCTCCTGCTCGATGGCGGTGTTTGAATGGACCGTCGTTCCTGGTCTGGCAAAGAGAAGTGCTGTGCCCCTGGTGTCTGTCGTGATGCCTGTCTACAACTCGGCAGCCACCCTCGGCGCAGCCGTCCGATCGGTGCTCACGCAGACGCACGCTGACGTAGAGCTGCTGGTCACCGACGACCAGTCCTCCGACAGCTCCATGGACCTGCTGATGGAGTTCGCCGCCCAGGACGAGCGCGTACTGCCCAAGACAGCGCCCGAGCGCGGCGGTGCGGGCCGGGCCCGCAACCTCGCGATCGAGCGGGCCCGCGGGGACTACGTCGCGTTCCTCGACTCCGACGACCTGTGGCTGCCGGAGAAGACCGAGAAGCAGCTCGCCTTCGCCGCCGAGGGCGATGCGCCGCTGACGTTCACCAGCTATTACAAGATGGACGCCGACTACGACGGCGAGAGCACCGACGGGTCCCCAACGGGCGGGTGATCCGCGCGCGGGCACGTGGACTACCGCGCGATGCTGCGCCGGGACTACATCGGCGCCCTCACCGCCATGTACGACCGCAACGCCCTGGGCACCCGGCTGATGCCCGAGATGCGCAAGCGCCAGGACTACGCACTGTGGCTGAGCATCATGCGAGACGGCGCCGACGCCCGCGGACTGGCCGAACCGCTCGCCGTGTACCGAGCGGGCCAGACGGGATCGCTGTCCTCCAACAAGATGTCTTTGGTCAAGTACAACTGGTCGCTGTACCGCGAGCACGAGGATCTGTCGGTCCCGCAGGCGACGCGGGCGCTGGCCGGTGCTGTAGGGCAGTCCCTGCGCAACTCGCGCATCTAACGCGTGCGGGCCCGGGAAGCCCGGTACGCAGCCGTTTCTGGGTGTGCCCAACCAGGCCCGCCCCGGTAGCCGAGCCGCGTGCTTGAGGGCTGGACCCAGGAGCGGGACTCGGTGGGTCACCGGTGGCGTCGGCCGGCTACGCGACCGAGCCGGGCGCCGGCCCCCGCACGCAGGAACAACTGGAGGAGCAGCCGCCGATCGGCGGCCGGAACACTTTCCTGACCGACGTGAAGCGCTTCCCGACCGTGCAGGAAACGGCGCTGGTTCACGATGAGGTAGTCCCCGGGCTGGAGCATGAAGCGCACCTGCTCCCGGACGAGCTCTTCTGCGAGCTCCCTCGCAGCGTCGGCGTGCGCCTGGCCCAGCTCCGACCTCCCCAGCATCTTGGCGGTGAACCGGACGAACCCCTTGCCCGGGTCGGAGGCGTCCAGGACCGGAAACGGCTTGTACTCCTCGCCCACACCGAACAGGTCGAAGAAGGTCCCGTAGTGGAAGGCCGGCTCGGCCAGCAGCGCGCGGTTGTCCTCCGACAGCCGCGCTACCGCCGCGTGGACGTCGGAGAGACTACTGCGGCCGCCGCCAAAGGGGCCGGAACGAACACACAGGAGCGTGGTGTAGTCCGGGGGCAAGGTCGCATTCACGGTGTCGTCGGGCACCGCCCGGCGAGATCGGTGGTCCGCAGCACCTCCACCGTGCACGAGGGCGGAGAGAGCTTCCGCATGACCGGGGACCTGACCATCCGGAACGTCACTCGGCCCGTCGACCTGCAACTCGACTACCTCGGCTCGGTCGTGGATCCCTTCGGCTACGAACGAGCCGGCTTCGACGGCACCACCACCATCGACCGCACCGAGTGGGGCCTGGTCTACAACCAGCGCCTCAAGGCGGGCGGCTCCATGGTGAGTGAGAAGGTCCGGCTGCAGTTCGACATCTCCGCCGTCCGGTCGACGGTATAGACGGTGCCGGTGTACCGGTCGCCCCGTCGGCCGGCACACGACCCACGACACCCCCACGCCGCGTGGGTGCTCCCGCACAGTGGCCACACCTCGCCCGACCGGTATCCGCGTGACACAACGACACCCCAGCTCCAGTTCGGTGTCCACCCGGCAGGACGCGTGCCCGACAAAGCTCCCTCCAGGGGGTGCGCCGGCGTGCGCTGCACGTCGCCCCGGGTGGAGGAGGCGACGGGGCCGAGGCGGCCGAAGTCGCTGGGCGGGATGCCCTGGTGGTGGTCCCCCACCAGCTCCGCGCAGGCCGCGGTGGGACCGAAGGTGAGACGGGAGACGATGCGATAGCGGTCCCCGCGGTGCAGCGAGTGCACGTACTCGACGGGACGTCCGGTCACGTCACTGGTGAGCCGCTCCACGAGCATCGCGGGCGACAGTTCGGGCACGTCCAGGACATCGGCCTCGGCGCGGGTGACGACGGTCGGTGTACGGCGGCGTTTGGTCTTGTCGACGGCCTCGGCGGACGTAGTCGAGGTGTTCGGGGTCCCACGAGCGCCTCTTCATCCCGCTGACCCATTCCGGCGATGACACACCCCTCGGCATACTGTCCGCCGGGGGTGGGGCGTATGACTGAGCAGGGTCCGTCGCGGCGTGAACTTATCCGTCGGCGGCGGAGCACCGGCTTTGTGGGACGGCAGAGCGAGCTGAATGTGTTCAAGGAGAATCTGGCCCGCAAGCCCGGTGACCCCGACTACCAGTTCCTTTTCCATGTCCACGGCAACGCCGGTGTGGGCAAGACCTGGCTGGTGCGCCAGTGGGAGGCCGCCGCGGCCGAGGCAGGCGCGGTGACCGCGTACCTCGACGACAGTGTGCACAGCCCGCTGAGCGCGATGGAGACGGTCAGTGCGCAACTGGCCCGACAGGGACTGGAGTTGAAACGGTTCGACAAGATGCTAAGCAGATTCCGGCAGAGCGCCCACGAGGCGCAGATCGCCCTCGCCGCTGAGCAACAGGAATCCGAGGACGGTGCAGGCGGGGAAGTTACCCAGGCGTCGGGGTCCAGCACGCTCCTCGTGCAGGCGGGACTGGCCGGCCTCGGGACGCTTCCGGTGGTGGGAGCTCTGGCGGGCGCGATCGATCCGGCGCCGGTGGCTCAGGCCGCCGACCGGATGAGAGCGGCGGTCAGCGCCCGGATGAGATCTCACGACGACGTCCGGCTCGTTCTCGACCCGGTAGGGCGCCTGACTCCAGTGTTCCTGGAGGATCTGGCCGGGGCGGCATCGGACCGGCCGTGGATAGTCCTGATCTTCGACGTGTACGAACGGTCAGGGGCCGCCCTGGACGACTGGCTGTGTGCTGTCGCGGCTGCCGAGTCGACCGTGGAGCTGCCGCTGAATGTGCAGATTGTGGTGTCCGGGCAAGGACCACTGACGTCGTTATGCTGGGAAGCGGTACGCGACCTGACAGTGGATGTGCCTCTGGACGTGTTCACTGAGGCGGAGGCGATGACACTGCTCGCCCACCAGGGCATCTCAGACGAGCAGGTCGTGCAGGTGATTTTACGGCTGTCGGGCAGACTGCCGGTTCTTGTCCATATGCTGGCCCAGAGCCGCCCCCGCTCGGCCGGGGACGTGAATGACCCGTCGGCGACGGCGGTGGGACGTTTCTTGAAATGGGAGCAGGACCCCGCGCGCCGGGCGGCGGCGAGACTGTGCGCCCTACCCCTCCAGTTCGACGAGGAGATTTATCGCAAGACCGTGCCGGACGCGTCGGCGGCCCCCTACAGCTGGATTCGTACGCTTGCCTTCGTCAGCGATCGCAACGGCCAGTGCCGATACCACCATGTGGTCCGCGCTTCCATGCTCCGCCTCCAGCGGGTCCAGTCACCCGCCCGCTGGCGCGCCGCGCACGAGGCACTCGCGGCAATTCACCGTGAACGCCGGGAAGCACGGGAGACCGAGTCCTTTGCCGACGACCACTGGGAGGACGCGGAGTGGCGGACCCACCGCCTCAACGAGACCTACCACCTCCTGTGCGCCGATCCGCAGCGCGCCCTGTCCTGCGCGCTCCTGGAGACTGCGCAGACCTGCGGGCTGAGAGACGGCTTGGTGCGCCGCTGGGCCCAGATGCTCCTGCAGGCAGGTCAGGACACCGACGACGTCCCGCTGACGGAATGGGGCCACCGCCTGACTGAAGCCTCCGGCGAGGCACAGACCGTGGACGCCGTTCCCGTCCTGGACACCCTCCTCGGCCACCCCGGCCTGACAGCCAGGGGTGAAGCGAGCACCCGTGCCGTCCGGGGCCAGGCACATCTGGACGCGCATCGCCCTGAACAAGCACTCGCCGACTTCACCGCCGCTATCACCCTGGATCCCCAACGGAGCAGCTTATTCATCGACCGGGCCTTCACCCACATCCGACTCGACCGCCGCGACGAAGCACTCGGAGACATGGACCGAGCCGTCCGGCTCGACCCGAACTCATCCTGGGTGCATCTGTGCCGGGGACACACGCGGCGGTGGGCGGGTGATTCCGAGGGCGCAATCGAAGACTTCACCACCGCCATCGAGCTCGATCCAGAACACAACGCAGCATGGGCAATGCGAGGCAACCTCCTCCGCCTGAGCGAGCGGTACGAGGAGGCGCTCGCCTGCCTGGACCGCGCGCTCGCGATCGCCCCCCGGTACGGATGGGCGTACTACGAGCGATCTTTGTGCCTGCGCATGCTGGACCGGTGGGACGAGACAATCCGCGACCTCCGCCGGTACGTCGAGGTGGTTCCGGACGATGTATGGGGACGCGTCTGGTTCGCTGACGCCCTGCTGAGCACCGGACGCTACTCTCAGGCGCTCGAGGAGATCGACTCCGCGCTGGCCGCCACGGGCGAGGACCGAGCAGACGACGCTGCGTGGCCCCATGTCGTGCGGGCCTGGGCCCTGCACAGTCTCGGGCAGGACACCGAAGCCCTGATAGCTCTGGAACGCGCCGAGACCCGGGACAACACGCGAGCAGAGATTTTCGCCCAGAGGGGATGGCTCCTGTGGCAAGCGGGCCGCCTGGACGAAGCAGAAGCTGCATTCGACCGGGCACTGTCGGACAGCCCCAGCTACCCGTGGAGCCTGGCCGGCCGCGCAGTGGTCCAGTTGTACGGGCGGCGCTATGAGGAAGCCACCGACTCCCTGGCCAAGGCGTTCGCCATCCAGTTCGCCCTCTCCGAAAGCGACGCAAAGATCGACCTGGCCCGCCCGGTCATAGCCCTGCTCCAGGACCATCTGCCCGCCAACCGGGAAGCCATCACTGCGGCCGTACGGATCACCGCGCAACTAGCCTGGCAGCAGCAGTGGCCAGGCCTTGCAGGGCAGATCACCTCCGTGCTCGCCCTGCGGCCCAGCCCCCGCCTGCTCCTCGGGACGGTCAGAGTCCTGCGCCAGATCGTCACGGTCTTGAACGCCCCGCCCGAGGAGAGGGATTCGCGCCGGATCGCGTGGTCGCTACGGTTTCTCGGACCCGTCCAGCGGATCCTGGAGCGCTTGCCGGAGACAGGGAGACGGTCGCAGAGGGGGAACGGGTGAGCCGGCCTTGGTCCAGGGAGCGCCTCGTGCCACAGCTTGTCCGCGAGCAGCATGTTGATGTTTTCGCGGGTCGCCTCGCACGCACAGGGACGTTCGGCCTTCGCCGGCAAGCTCCAGGCCGAGCGCGGACTCCCGCAGTCACTGCTGGGCGGCGCGTCGTTGCGCGGTACGCCCCGTGCTCGCTTCCCGGCCGTGTTGCAGCCGGCAACGTGGACAGTGACGGGCGGACTGTCGCGGTTGAGGCCGCGTTCGATGACCCAGTCCGGCCCCGGGGGGCCGGGCCTCTGAACCTCCGCATGGCCCTCCTGGTACGCGGATGCCCACTGGTGTCGCTGCCTTCGGGAAGCGAGCGGAACCGGTGAGGGTCCAAGCCGATGGGGTCATGCGAACTGTCGTGGGAGAGCCAAGTGCCGGTTGCAGTGAACACCTTCCGCGTCTTTGTCAGCTCCACGTTCGGAGACCTGGCCGAGGAGCGCGCCGCCTTGCACGAACGGGTCTTCCCCCGGCTGCGCGCGCTCTGCTCCGAGGCCGATGCCGAGTTCCAGGCCATCGATCTGCGCTGGGGTGTTTCCGAAGAGGCCGCGATCGAGCAGCGGGTCGCAGAGATCTGCCTAGGTGAGATCGATCGGTGCCGGCAGATCACCCGACGGCCGAACTTCCTCGTGCTGCTCGGGCAGCGGTACGGAGCGCGTCCCGCTCCCCCGGGGATCGACGCAGCCATGTTCCGACGCCTGTGCGCCAGACTCACGGCAGAGCAGGGGCGGCTGGTGAATCGCTGGTACGTCGAAGACCGCAACCACGTACCGGCTGTGTTCGTTCTGCAGCCGCGGCGGGGCAGCTATCGCGATGACGCGCTGTGGCGTCCCACGGAGCGCGCCCTGAGTGAGGCGCTCACCGCTGCCGCTCTCCAGGATCCCGCCGAGCGGGAAGCGGTCGCGCTGTTGCGGACATCGATCACCGAGCAGGAGATCCTGCGCGGGATCCCCGAGAACGGTCCCGAGCACGGCGCAGCGTTCGCCTTTCAGCGCACGATCCTCGGTCTCCCTGAGGACGCTTCAGCCGCCCCCTACCGGGATTTCCTCGATGAACGGCCGGACACCGAGGCGGCTGCCGCGCAACAGCTCCTGCGTGACCGGCTCTCCGCGATGGGTGCCGCGCGCCTGCGCGTCACCGACTACCGCGCGGCGTGGGACTTTGAGCTCGGGCGGCCCACCACCGGGCACATCGACCGCCTCTGCGAGGACGTCTATGCCTCGCTCGCCGAAGTGATCCGCGACGAGCTGCAGGCGGCGGAGACGGACGAGCATCACTACGAAGAGCAGGCGCACGAGGAGTTCGCAGCCGAGCGCCGAGCTCACTTCATCGGCCGGCAGGACACGATTGCGCGGATCAGGAGCTATCTGGACACGTACGATCGCCGTCCGTTGCTGCTGATCGGGGAGTCCGGGGGCGGGAAGACTTCGCTGCTCGCCGAGGTCGCGCACCGCCTTCGTGTGGAGACAGGTGGGCGGCCAGTCCTCGCTCGCTTCATCGGCGCGACGCCTCGATCGGCCGACCTGCGGTCCTTCCTCGATGATCTGCGCAGGAGCCTCAAGCGGCTGGGCCGACCGGGGAGCAGCCAGGCTGAACGGCCGTACTCCCTGGCCGAGGCGGTGCGGGAACCGCTGGCCGCCCTTCCGTCCGAACCGGGACTCGTCGTTGTTCTCGACGCCCTTGATCAGTTGTCCGGAGACGTCGACCTGAGCTGGCTGCCGGACGAGCTGCCGTCGGGGGTGCGGATGGTGCTCTCGGCCCAGGAGGGGAGCGCTGCCGCCACAGCGGCGCTCGCGGCTGGGTCGCGTCTCCTGCGGCTGCCGGCTCTCCGGCGGGCGGAGGGCTGCCGGATTCTCCGGCAATGGCTCCAGGAGGCGGGGCGTTCACTGTTACCGGCTCAGCGGGCCGAGGTCTTGCAGGCCTTCGCCGAACGCGGGAATCCGCTGCACCTGCGGCTTGCCTTCGAGGAAGCCCGGCGATGGGCTTCCTACACGAGTGTTGAGCCCGGTTCTGTCCCCCTGGATGTGCCGGGGATGACTGGACGGTTGCTCGAGCGTCTGGAGAAGGAGCACGGCACGGTCCTGGTGTGCCGGGCTCTCGGACTCCTGGCCGTTTCCCGGAACGGACTCAGTGAACCGGAGCTTCTCGACCTGCTCTCCGCGGACCCGCTCGTGCTAGAGGAGGTCGAGTCACACATGCCGCGGTCCCCTAAACCGAGAGGACTGCTTCCTCCCGTTCTGTGGGCGCGATTGCGGACCGATCTCGAGCCGTACCTCAACGTACGCCGGAACGAGGGCCGGTTGCTGCTCGGCTTCTACCACCGGCAATTGACCGAAGCCGTGACCAGCAGGTACCTCACGAAGGAAGAAACCACCGCCCTGCACCGGCGTCTCGCTGACTATTTCGGCGCCCAACCGCTCGATACGCCTGGTGGACCGCGCTCTGCGGTCAATGCCCGGAAGGCGGCGGAACTCCCTTACCACCAGACGTTGTGCGGCTCCTGGGACGAGCTCTGGGCCACCCTTACCGACTTCGGCTTCCTGGAGCGGAAGGTCAGAGCAGTGGGTGTGTCAACGGAACTCGACGCGCAATGCCGAGAAGTCCGGAGGCACGCTGGTGTCCACGCGCTCCAGGACGACTACGAACTGGCCATGCGGCTGTGGCCGCAGGCAGGCCGGGACGGGGAGCGCGGTCTGGCGAACGTCCCGCAGGACCGCACCGGCACACCGGCCATGGCGGGACAGCGTGGAATCATGGCCCAGTTCGCCAGGGCTTTGCGGCTGGAGGCCCACAACCTCGCCGCGGACCCCGAACTTACCTGGCAGCAGTTGGCCAACCGGCTGCAGTGGGAGTCTGGAGCGGCACGGCTCGTCCGCGCCGAGGCGCGTCGGCGGGGCGACGGGAGCAGTGTTCCAACGTTGCGGTCACGCACCCGTCCACACGAGTCCGAGTTGCTGACACGCCGCCTGAGGGAGGCTGGGGACAGGTGCCGACTTGTCTCTTGTGCGTTCGTGCCCCGTAGTGGCCTCCTGGCCATCGCGGGCGAGGACCGGACTGTCCGTCTGTGGGATGTCGGGACGGGCCGCCGGGTGCGTGTTCTCTCGGACATGCCAGCCGTCCCGCAGTCCTGTGCCGCTACCCCGGACGGGAAGTACGTGATCGCCACGACCGTGAATCCAGCCGGCACGGTTCACGTGTGGGAGGTTCGCACAGGCCGGCAGGTCGCCTGGCGGACCGCTCACGAGCCTTCCTGCACAGCCTGCGCCGTTCTTCCCGACGGCAGCGCGGTGCTGACCTTCGGCACCGACGGACGGATCCGGCGCTGGACCTTGCCCGAACTGGCTGTCGACGGTGAACTCCCCCCGGCACCGGAGCCCCTGACCTGCGGCACCGTCAGCCCCGACGGGCAGACCGTGGCCTACGGGGGAAGGGAGGGCGTGGTGTACATGCGGAGCGTGGACAGGACCGGACCGGTCACCGAAATGGTCTATGGCCAGGGAGACCCTTTGACTGCCGTCGCGCTGGGGCCGGAAGGACGCTCACTCGTCGCCGTCGGCATGGCTGGCGCCTACGGCTTGGAGGGACGTATCGTCAGCTGGGATCTCTCCGCCCGGACCCCTGCCACTGTGCGGCAACTGCCCTCGTCCGCTGAGCACTGCGTGCTCAGCACCAAGGGCTCCCTACTTGTCACGAGCACCGATGACGGGCGGGTTCAGCTCTGGGAACCGCCTCGGATGCGCCATCTGGCGACGCTGAACGCCCACACCACGACGGCCGTGGCGTGCGCACTGTCTCCGGACGCCGAAGCACTGGCATCGGTCAGCGCGGACGGCATGGCGTGCATCTGGGACGTCATGGCGGCCCGTGGTTCGAACCCCGGGGGGCATGACGGCCTCGTCCAGCAGTGTTCGTTCACCCGCGAGGGTGAGTGGCTCGTGACCGCCTCGGTCGACGGCACGGTGAGGCGCTGGGACGCCACCACCGGGCAGGAGATTGGCTCTGCCGTGTCACACCCGGGCTCGACCGTCCTCATGCTGCACCAGGACGCCCGGCCCGGTGACGAGCAGATCACGCTCGTTGCCGGGAACACGGGGACGGTGCTGCGCACAGCGCTTCCGTCTGTCTCGGACGAGCCGGCACCGGCACCAGCGGTCGTCGGCGAACACGGAGCAGAGGTCTGGGGCTTGGCGCCGCTGCCCGACGGGACGGTCGTCACCGGAGGTCTCGACGGTGCATGCAAGGTGTGGGACGTCCGGCGCTCTGTCATGGTCCGCGAGGTCATGTGGGACCGTTCGCCCGTCCGGACGTGCGCGACCTCGGTAGGCGGGGGCTTCGTGGCCTCAGGCGGCGACTCGGGACTGCTCTATCTCTGGGATCCACTCAGCGGCGCTCTGATCACTGACCCGCAGCAGCACCCAGCGGCGATCACTGCGATCACCTGCGGGGTCGCGAACATCGTGGTCGTCGGAGACGCTGAAGGACACGTCGAGCTCACCGGCCCGCGAACGGGTTGGACCCGGCGGGCGCTCGGCCACCACCCGGGCTCACCCGTGACGTCCGTCCTCTGGTCGAACCCCGGCTTCGTGGTGAGCTGTGGTGCCGACGGCAGCCTTGCGCACCTGCCGATTGACGTCGATGCGTCCTCATGGTGTCGCCGGGTTCACCGCGGGCCGGTTTACGCACTGGGCGCCACCCCTTCGGGGAGCGTCATCGTCAGCGGCGGGGCTGACGGCCTACTGGTCCTCTGGGAACGCACGACCGGTCGCATCCTCGCTCGGCTCCCCATTGCCGGCCGAGTGCACGCGATCGCCGTCCATCCTCATGAACCGGTCGTCGCCTGCGTCGGCGACGGTGGCCTCGTCATCGTCACGGAGGTGGCGGAGTGGTCCGGTCGTTGGTAGCCCGGGCAGCGGCATGGATGGCCTCGAGATAGGGCACGTCATCGCGCTGGGTGGCCGGGGCGAGTTCATCGAACGGCACGAGCGCGGCGTGATCCGGATCGTGGCTTTCATCCAGGCGGCCCATGCATCGTGGACGTCCGCCGAAGTGACCTCCTCCCCTTTTAAGCTGTCCATCGACCTGCTGTTCATCGACAGGGTTCGCGACGTTGTCGGTCTGTATCTCGATCCGGCGGAGAAGGCCCTGGTCCTTTGTGGCGGGCGGCCCGGACGGTGCGGTTCGTCGAGCGCGGGCCGGCCGGGCAGGGTCGGCGGTCGGCGGAGCGAGCGGGCCGAGGAAGTGTGACTGAGCGTCGTAGTTGGCCAGTTGCTCTCCTCCGCGAGGCAGGCATCGCCCCGCATTCCGTACATGCCGTCCGGCATCAGCGGGGGCAGCGAATTACCAGAGGCACGTGCCTGGGAGACTGCCTGTCGCCATCCGGCCGGCTGCACGGGGCCGTCGCGGTCCATGAACGTCGTCACCAGCACTCCGGGATACCGGGCTGTGGGCAGGATCTGGTGCTGGGTGATGAACTGCCAGCCGAATGCCCTGGTGTCCGAGAGTGAGCCGGTCCGATTGACGACCACGATCGGTTCGGGCAGCACCAGCAGTCCGGTCGGCATGAGGACGTCCCGGTCGCGGTGCAGGGTGCTGATGTCAGCCGGTTCGAGGGTGGCGGCCGCGGCCATGACTGCGGCGTGCGCGGCCGGGGAGATGACGAGGACCTCCGCCTGCCGCAGCAGTTCCTGGATTTGACGTGTCTGCCAAGCGGCGGCCTCCCCCGCCATGCGGGGCCACGGCGGTCGATGGCCCCGCTTGCCGAGTGTCATCGACAGCGCCGCTTCCCGCTCTGTGTTCTCGGGCTTGTCCGCCATGTCGGCGAGATCGCTGTTCAGTAGCACGGCGTGCAGCTCGGTGAGGACGTTGTTCATGTTGGAGGCGAGCGTCATCTGCACCCACGGGTTATTGATCAGGCCGTGGCCCCGCAGGTGCGGAGTTACCGCTGCATCCTCCTAACGATGGCGAGGGGCAGCGCCCATCTCAGGAGCGCGCCTTGGCTGGTATGCCGGAGTCGGCTCGGCTGTGGCTGGCACCACGACGAGCGGTCACAGCTCGACGCGGCTGTGCAGCCGCTCGTCGTGCCGCTAGAGCCCGCCCGGCTCTCCGGCGCCCTCACCGATCAGGCGAGTGCCCGCGCCGAGCCGTTCCGGGCGCGGATTGAGCGCGCGATCGCCGGCCAGTCCGCACAGGCACACCCCGGACGCTGAACCAGCGATGTCCGACCCCGCGAGTACCGTGAGTCCCATTCCGATGCGTCTGGCTGCGTCGATCATTGGACCTTGCGCCCCCGTCCGGCTACCGGGCGGGGGCGGCCTGCTTCAGGCGGTCGGCTCGACGTCGTCCTGGACCAGGGCGTCCCACTCGGCGAGCAGCTCGTAGTAGGCCTGAGTCCGGGCTTTGCTCGCGGCTGTCCCATGAGCTGGCGGATGCGGGCGTTGAACACTCGATGGCCACATCCGTAGAACAGATCGACGTCCAGCCAGACGCAACTTCTTCGCATTAAGCTGTTTGCATGAGTTCCCGAGCGACCACACGCCCCGGCGGGCGCAGCGCCCGCGTCCAGCAGTCTGTGCACCAAGCCGTCCGTGATCTGGAGGCGGAGGTGGGGCGGGATGCGCTCACCGTGCCGCTGATCGCCGCCCGTGCTGGAGTGACGCCGTCCACCGTCTACAGGCGCTGGGGGGACCTGCGGGAACTGCTGTCCGACGTGGCCGTCGAGCGGTTGCGCCCCGACGCCCCGCCGGCCGACCACGGCAGCCTGCGGGCGGACCTGGAGGCGTGGGCCGTGCAGTTCGCCGAGGAGATGTCCTCGACGGCGGGCCGCACGTACATCCGCGACGCCCTGCTGGGCGACCCCGGGCAGGGCAACGCGGTCCGTTGCTCCGACTACGCCGCCGAGCAGTTGAAGGCCGTCGGCGTGCGCGCGGCCGGGCGAGGGGAGGCCGTGCCCGGCGTGGAGACCCTTCTGGACATCATCGTCGCCCCTCTGATGTACCGGATCCTGTTCCGCCCCGCGGACCTGTCCGAGGCCTACACCGCCCGCCTGGTCGCAGCGGCGCTCGGCAGTGCCGTGCCCCCTCCGGCACCTAAAAGCTAATTATTTGCGTCATGGGACTCCGGGTGCCTAAAGTGCTTAGTGCAAAGCATTGGCCTTAAGGCTCAAAGGTGCTTCCATGACCAGCGTCACCGCCCTGCCGTCCCGCCTCGCGGCCTGCCCGTGCTGAGCCGCCGCGGCGCCTTCCCGCTGCACGCCTCGGTCCTGGTCGCCCTGCTCGCCGCGTCCAGCGCACCGACCCCGCTCTACGCGCTCTACCAGGCCGCCTGGCACTTCTCGGCCATGACGCTCACCGTCGTGTTCAGCACCTACGCGCTCTCCCTGCTGCTGGCACTGCTGACCGCCGAAACGCTCTCGGAACACCTCGGCCGGCGCCCGGTCCCCGCCGGGGCGCTGCTGGCCGAGGCCGTCGCAATGGCCGTCTTCGCCACCGCCCAGGCGGTGCCCGCGCTGATCGCCGCCCGGATCCTGCAGGGCCTGGCCACCGGCGTGGCCACCAGCGCCGCCGGAGCCGCCCTGCTCGACTTCGAGGACCCCCGCCGCCCCGGCCGGGCAACGGCCGCCAACGGCATCACCCCCGTGGCCGGCATGGCGCTCGGCGTGCCGGCCGCCACCGCCCTCGTCCAGTACGCCCCCGCCCCCACCCGCACCGTCTACCTGCTGCTGCTCATGCTCTTCACCGCGCAGGCCGCCGCAACCCTGCTCACCCCCGAGAGGGCCCACCCCCACCCCGGCGCTCGGCGCTCACTGCGCCCCGCCGTCACCGTCGCCCCCGCCTCCCGGCCGGCCCTCGCCCTCGCCACGCCCGGCATCGTCGCCGCCTGGGCCCTCGGCGACTTCTGCTCCTCCCTGGGCCCCTCGCTCGCCCGGCTCATCGCCCCGCACGCCGCCCGCGCCACCGGCGGCCTGGTCTTCTTCACCATGACGGCTGCGGCCGGCCTCGCCGGCCACGCCGCCCGGGCGCTGCCCGCCCGCACCGTGAGTCTCGCTGGCGCCGCGCTGCTGATCCCGGGAGCCCTGCTGACCCTGAGCGGCCCGCGACCGCACAGCCTGCTCCCGCTGTTCGCGGGTGCCGCGGTAGCGGGTGCGGGCTTCGGCGCCGTCATCCAGGCAGCTCTGCGCCTGCCGCTGCCCCCGGCCGCCCTGGCCGAACGCGTCGGCACGCTCGCCGCCTACTACGTCCTCAGCTACCTGGCCATGAGCATCCCCGCCGTCCTCGCCGGACTGCTGACCAACCTGTACGGCCTGCAGACCGCCGTCTCGCTCTACGCCGTGACCGTCGTCCTGCTGGCCCTGACCGGCCTCACCCGCGCCGTGCGGCGGCCCCGCACCACCTGACCGAGTGCCGCCCGCCCCGCACGCCCCTACCCCGCCCACCCGGAAGAGACCCACCGATGTACACCACCACGCCCCGTCAGAGCACCCCCCTCACCACCACCGGATGGAGCCTCGGCGACATCGCCGTGCGCCGCGTCGACGAGATCGAACTGCCACGGGAGACCGGACCCTGGTTGCTGCCGGACGCCACCCGGGAGGTGCTGGACGAGTCGTCCTGGCTGCGCCCCGACTTCGCCGACGCCACAGTCCCGCGGCTGGCGAGCCACAGCTTCGCGGTGGAGGCCGGCGGGCTGCGGATCGTCGTGGACACCGGCATCGGCGACGCCAAGCCGCGCGCCAACCCGGCATGGAACGGTCTCGACACCGACTTCCTGGAGCGCCTAGCGGCGGCCGGTTTCCCGCCCGAGTCCGTGGACTTGGTGATCACCACGCATCTGCACACCGACCACGTCGGCTGGAACACCCGCCTCACCGGCGAGGACTGGGTCCCCACCTTCCCCAACGCCCGCTACCTCACCGGCCGCACCGAATGGGACCACTGGGCGACCACCGACCTGGACGAAGCCCGCACCCAGATGTTCCGCGACTCCGTCCACCCCATCCGCGACGCCGGACAGTACGACCCCGTGGACGTGCCCGAGCAGGGGCACGAGGTGGCGCCGGGCGTCCTCCTGGTCCCCGCCCCGGGCCACACCCCTGGACAGGTTGCCGTCGAACTGCGCGGCAGCGACCGGCGGGCGCTGATCACCGGCGACAGCATCCACCACCCCGTGCAGCTGTCCCACCCCCACGTGCACAGCTGCGTCGACACCGACCCGGCCCAGGCGATCCGCACCCGCGCCCGGCTTCTCGACGGCATGGCGGACACTGACGCGCTGCTGCTGGGCACGCACTTCCCGCAGCCCACGGCCGGCACCGTTCGCCGGGAGAACGGCCGCTACCGGCTGCTCGCCGAGCCGGGCGTCGAGATCCCCACCGCGGCCTGATCACGCGGCCGGTGCCGCCCGGCCGCCCCGCGCGGGCCCCGAGCAACTCCGGCGCCTGCAGCTACCTAAAGCAAACGATTGGCCTTTACGGCCTCGGTTACTCCGCCGCCCCAACCTCGACCGAGAAGGAGAACATCCATGTCCACCGTCGAACTCACACCGCCGGAGGCCGCCCGCTGGGCCGCCCGCGCCGGACTTGTGCTGCCTGCCGAACGCCACGCCGCGGTCGCCGCGGTCGCCAACCACATCCACGGCGTCGTCGCGGTCCTGCGCGAGCTGGACTTCGCGGACGTCCCGCCCGCCGCCGCCTACCGCGCCGGACAGGAGTCGCACGATGCAGCCGTATGAGCTGTCCCTCGCCGCCGCCGCAGACGCGATCCGTGCCCGGCGACTGTCCCCCGTCGAACTGGTCGACTCCGTCCTCGATCGCATCGAGAAAGTGGAACCGCACCTCGGCGCCTTCGTCACGGTCACCGCGGAGCAGGCACGCCGGGCGGCGAGCGAGGCCGAACACGAAGCGGCGCACGGCCGTTACCGGGGACCGCTGCACGGCATCCCCATGGGACTCAAGGACCTGATCGACGTCGGCGGGATGGCCACCACGGCCAGCTCCCGGGTCCGCGCCGACCATCGCGCGACGGCGGACAGCACGGTCGCCGCGCGTCTGAGCGCTGCCGGCGCCATCCTGCTCGGCAAGACCCACACCCACGAGTTCGCGTTCGGCCTGACCACCCCGCAGACCCGCAACGCCTGGGACCGCGGCAGGGTCGCCGGCGGTTCCAGCGGCGGCTCCGCGGTCGCCGTCGCATCGGGCACCGCGACCTTCGCCCTGGGCACCGACACCGGCGGGTCGATCCGGGTGCCCGCCGCACTCAACGGGGTCGTCGGCCTCAAACCGACCTACGGCCTCGTCCCCCGCCACGGCGTCACCTCCCTGTCCTGGTCGCTGGACCACGTCGGCCCGATCACCCGTACCGTCGAGGACGCCGCCCTGGTCCTGACCGCACTGGCCGGACACGATCCGCGCGACCCCGCCTCGCTGACCGTGCCCACCACGGACTACCGGCCCGGTCCCGGCACGGACCTGACGGGGCTGCGCATCGGCCTGCCGCGCACCTACTACTTCGACCACGTCCACCCGCACGTGGAGGCCGCCGTCCGGCACGCCATCGGGCAGCTGGAAACCCTGGGCGCACGGCTCGTCGAGGTCGACATTCCGATGACCCGCTACATCCAGGCCACCCAGTGGGGCCTGATGGTGCCGGAGGCCGGTGCCTACCACGAGGGCAGCCTGCGCACGGTTTCCGAGCTGTACCAGGAGGACGTCCGCATCCTCCTGGAGGCAAGCGAGTTGATGAGCGCCGGGGACTACGTGCGCGCTCAACGCGCCCGCACGCTCATGCGCGACCAGTGGGCACGGATGCTGGATCAGGTCGATGTGATCGCCGCCCCGAGCGTCCCGATGCCCGCGGTCGGCTCCGACGAGGCGACGGTCACCTGGCCCGACGGCACCGTCGAGGGCGTCTCCGACGCCTACGTACGCCTCTGCGCCCCCGCCAACATCACCGGAGTGCCCGCCCTGACCGTTCCGGTCGGCGACGACTCGGCCGGCATGCCGATCGGCATGCAGCTGCTCGGCCGTCCCCTCGGCGAGCCCACGCTCGTGCGGGTCGGCCACGCCTACGAGCAGACGCAGCCGGCCCGGGAAATCGCCACAGCGGCCTGAGCGAGCGCCCCGGGCGGCGGGTTCTTGCCGGTTTTGCCATCCGGAGTGGGACCCGCGAGGACGGCTGGCGGGTCTACGACGACGCGGTGCCGGTTATCGCGACCACGCTGGGGCAGGCCGCGAGTTGGTGAGCGAGTCGCGTGAGTCGGCTGGCCCGGGGGCGTCGTGGGCCTTCGGACCAGTGGGCATCAAGACGGGTGACGTTGATCGCAGCGACCGAGTAGGCGTGCTGCAGGCTGATCCTGGACAGGCCGCGGTAGCGGGCCTGACGCAGCCCGGTGACGTCCAAGGCCTGATTGATCGTGCCCTCGACCCCGGCCCGGAGGACGTACTCGGCCTGCCGGGTGTCGGCGTTCTGCTCGGCGCGGGCGGCGACGACTTCCTCGTGCAGCACCAGCACCCCGGCTGCACTGAAATCCGCAGGGCGTGCCGCTGGACGACGACGCCTGTCTCCTCGAACGCCTCCCGGATGACGGCGTCGTAGACGTCCTCGCCCTCGTCGAGCTTCCCGGACGGAAGGTTCAGCATCCCGTCGGCGTAGCCGGTGCCCTGCCTCTCGGCAAGGCACACGGCACCGTCGCGCTCGAGGAGGAGCATCACGTCGTTGACGGGGAGCTGAGGGGCCACTGTGCTTCGTCCTCCGGCCGGTTAGACGGCGGCCGGCCACCATGTGCTCTCCGCGCTCGCGGGGATGGCCCCTGCGCGGCGACCTTAAGCCTGTTCACCCGTCGCCCCGACGTGCAGGACCCGGCGACCTGGGCGCCGCCGGGCACGAACGATGGTCGTCCAGCGCTACCGAAACGTTCTCGAACCGGCGGAGGGCGCAGTCGTCCTCGTATACACCGCTGACGGCGACCGCGGCATTACCTACTACGCCACTGCCTGCCTCGGTTGCACTTACCGCGCCGACCGGGACGGCTCCGCGAAGCTCGACGAGCACAGGGCCGCCGGCCTCGCCAACGCCCACGCCGCCACCTGCCGCGCGATGAACTGCGGTGTCCCGGGCACGTCTGACGGCACCGAGGCCGCGAAGATCGTGCGAGACCGCCTGTGGAGCCTGTGCCAGTACGGCGCCAACCAGGCCCGCTACATCAGCCTCAGCGACTTCCACGTCGACCGCGTCGACCTCCAGCGCCCGGCCGACTTCATCAAGGAGACGATGCTCCAGCTCGCCCAGGCCGAGCCCGACTTCGTCACCACCGAGCCGTACTCCACCGGCACCGGCACTCGCTTCCTGGTCCAGCCGCACCCGCGGCGGAGCTGACCCGGTGCGCGCCCGAACCACCCTGTTGCTGCTCGCGGCCGCCGCCCAGGTCGTCGCCACGGCGGGCGCTGTCGCACTGAAAGCCAGCGGCTGGGAGCTGACCGCCAACCGGCACGAGATCCGGCTCTCCTCCAGGCCCCGTCCACGCTGCCCCGACTGTAAGGGCGAGGGCGGCTGGTGGTCCGAGGGCCCGTACCCGGGCGGCGAGCTGTGCTGGTGCTGAGACCGCCCCACGCGCAGGCTCCGGCTCCTGCCGGTTCGCGATCCCTGGGCCGACGAGCCGCCGTTCTGAACCGCACCCACCATCGCCCCGCCCCGGCGCAGGCCGGGGCGACAGCACATGTACAGGACGGCCGCGCATTGGCATAGGGCCCAGCCGCCTGCCTCCTTCACCCGCTTCGAGTTCAGGAGAGAGATCTCACCATGCAGCGTCCCGCCGTCCTCGCCGCCCTGCTCGGACTGACCCGCGCCGCCAGCGCCGTCGGCGACCTCTGGGTTAACACGGCGAAGGCCGTGTCCACCCTCGTTGGTGTCTCACTTCCGCAGGGAAGCTGACGCTTGCCGTCTTTCGGAGGATCCGGGCGGCTGTCTCGGTTGGTGGGCATCAACGTCGCGCCTTCAAGTGCCTCCCTGTGGGTGACAGGGTTTGCAGTGTGACGTCGGCAGCCACATTGTGTCCATGGCGAAGCCAAGGGGGCCTCGCGTTGAGCTGAGCCGAAGCCGTAAGTGCTCAGGACAGCGCTTGACCCAACGTTCTCGCCCACGTGGCCGCCTTTTTGGGATCGGGATGCGGGTCGGCTATGCGGTGGGTCGCAGAAAGCCGACGACGGCCTCCTTCTCCATATCGATGCCCTGCTCGATCTGAGGCGGGACAGGTTCGAACGCATCCACCTGGATGGAGCGCGAGCCGGAGCCACGGGCCCAGGTGGCGATGGCCACGCCGTCGGCGATGACGGTGGGCCGGATGAGGCCGCCTCCTGGCCAGACGCGGGCCTGGTGGGGAGCTGGGACGGACACCTCGCGGGTGCGGTAGCCGACCAGGTAGTTGTCGTAGGCGGGCAGCATGCGAACGTCCGGGGTGTCAGACGAGCCTGGGAGTTCTTTCACCCGCCCGGCGAGCATGGTCAACACGCCGTACTCGGTGATCTCGCCGGATTCCGTCAGCGTTTTCCAGGTCCTGCGGGCCCAGGTGACCGGCAGCCCGGACCAGGCGGCGAAGTCTTCCAAGGTGGCGGGGGCGTACGCGGCCAGGTAGCGGCGGGCCAGCTCGGCGAGGGCAGCGTCGCCCTCCCACCGGAAGCGCCCCGTGGTGGGCAGCCAGTCGTCGAGCAGTACATAGGTGGCCTCACCGGTGCGCTGTGGGCCGTGGCAGAGGATGCCGGTGAGTGCTGCGTGGCGGATCAGGTGGAACGGCGCCTGCCCGTCCGGCGGAATACCGAGGGTGGTGAGGTGCTCGGTCAGCTCGGCCCGAGTGAGCGGGCCGTGCGCGGCAAGAGCGCGCCGGATGAGATGGTCGGCGCGCTGACGCAGATCGTCGTCCAGGCCCAGCTGCTGGTAGCGGCGCTTGGTTGCGGCAAGGGTCCGCGGGGACAGCAACGGCAACAACCAGCGGGCGTCGTCGCTGGGAATGGTGTGCAGGGTGCCGCGCATGTACCAGCCGCGGACAATACTCCGCTCTTTCTCGTATGCCGTGCGGATGGCCTGGGCGGTGATGTCCCGGCCGCGTACCCGGATGCCCAGATCGGCGGCTGTGGCGTCCTGGGCCTGGATGGCGAAGACCCGTCGGACGACCGCCTCGGCAGAAGCCTCCCGTGCTCCGCCGGCCAGGGCCTGGGCACAGGCGCGCAGCCGGCGGAGGCAGTCGTGGTCCTGCATCGGGCCGTGTCTCTCGTCCAGCGCGGTCAGGAGACGGCCTTGTCGAGGACGTCGGCGAGTTCGGCGGGCGCGGACAGCATCGGCCAGTGCCCGGTGGGCAGGCCGAAGCGCCGCCACGGCGGCTGGTTCAGGTCGGCCAGCATCGGCACCCCGCCATCCAGCAGTCCCGTGAAGTCGTGGCAGGTGATCAGGACACGGTCTACACCGGGGCCGGGCTCGGCCGGGCCGACGAGGCGTTGGGTGTAGGTGCCGAACGGCTGAGGGGTGGCACGCGAGCGCAGAACGTCCTGCTGGCCCTCATCGAGCCCGTCGAGGCTGCTGGACAAGCCCAGGACCTCAAACGTCGGCATCGGCAGCCGCCACCCGTCGCCAGACGCGTCGACCTGTTGGCGCAGCTGGCCCGCTGCCTGCGGCGGCATGAGGTCGAGCATGCACATGCCCGCGGCGAACGGGGCGCTGTCCACGTAGGTCACGCGCTCGAGCCGGTCACCGAGACGTCCGGCTGCCCCAGTGACCGGGGCAGCCGCGTAGCTGTGGGCGACCAGCGTGACGTCGCGTAGATCGTTCCGCTCGATGAAGCCGGTGATGTCCGCAATATGCGTGTTCAGGTCCGTCTCGGGTTCGGCCTCGTCTGCGCGCTCGGCCAGGCCGGTCAGTGTCAGCGGCAGCGCCGTGTGGCCGTGCTCTCGCAAAGCTCGGGCGGTGTCTTCCCAGGCCCACGCTCCGAGCCAAGCGCCGGGAACGAGTACGAAGGTGGCCATGTGATCTCCCAGGAGTAGGTGCTGGGGGGAGCGTAAAGTCGATACAGGACAGAATCCGCCCTGAAATGCCGAGTGATCCATGTCGCATCCCCTCACCCGTGTGCTGACCCTGCTCGGCGCCGGCGCCGGGGATCAGGCGGGCGAGTCCGGCTGAGCAGCGCGGCGTGCCCGAGGACCGGTGGCGGCCTCGCGGGCGGCCGGGTCGCGGTAGTGCGATGCGCGGCCAGGGTGTGCGCGAGCCAGGCAGGGAGCCTCCCGGGTGGTAATGGGTCCGGGAGACTCCCTTCAGCGGTGGGTGGGGTCAGTAGATCAGCGTCGTCCTCTCACCGATGTTGCGGGCGTCGCCCTCCGTGTCGGCCAGGGCGTCTTCGACCCGCTCCCACCAGACGTCTGCTTCCCTTAGCTCTCCGTTGGTGAGGTGCTGTGCAGATGCAGACGGTAGGAGGTGCTGCAGGTGCAGACAGTAGGCGGCCGCGCCGTGGCCGGCGCCCGCGGCGAACCCCCACCAGAATCGGGCGCTCTCGGGATGGTTGGCGAGATGGAGGGAGCAGGCGAAGACGTGGATCCCGCCGATGGCTCGAGGCCGACCGCGCTGCTCGTGATCGCTCATACCTCCCAGAGATCACGCATCGCCTGTGGACAGTCGTCAGAAGTTCGGCCAGCGGGTGTGGTCGGATCGTGAACGCTTCGGCAGCGAGCGCTTGATCGCACGGCCGAGACCGCCCAACACGGCTGGACGAGCGGGCCGAACTGGTCGCACGCCGCTCGCCGCGGCCTGCGGTGGCGAGACGACGGCGGGAGAGCTCCCCGCATTCGAGGAGAGCAGGGCGGTGGTAGCCCGGGACTGCAGCGTGATGATCTCCATTGTGGGACTGTTCGCGGCCCCGAGCAGGACGCGATAGCGGCGGGGCATCCTGATGGGTAGCCCGGCACGGGTTGTACCTGCGAATGTGCGGGCCTTTCGGGGACCCTGCTGTCTGCTCGGGTCCAAGGGGGTGAACTTCCTGATGGCGACCGCCCGGTCGTTCCACCAGCCGTGCACGACCGGCCGGCCGGCGGAGTGCGCGGTCGGGTGGAAACGGCCGGAGATGGGGGTCACCGGTGGATGGCAGTGTGGCTCGGCATCCACCAGTCCCGTTCGGTGTGCTGCCGGGCGGGCTGCCGGTGACCGCGATGGATGACGATGTCCGCCTGGGCGCCGCCCCTACCGGGGTTTGGACCACGTGCCCGTCGCGGGCAGGGCAGCGCCACCTCGGTCAATGAGCCGCTCTTTCAGCCCGGTCAGCCGACCAAGCGCGGCGCGCATGCTCGGAACGGGCCGCTTCGAGCAGGCTGCGCCAGGACGTCACGGTAGGCCGCCGGCGCAGCAGGGCACGGCGTTCTCGCTCTGTCATTCCTCCCCAGATGCCATGCTCGATGCGACGGTCAAGGGCAAATGCCAGACATTCCGTGCGTACTGGGCAACCGCTGCACACGGCTTTCGCATCGTTTTGGGCTGCCCCTTCGACGAACAGTTCATCCGGGGCGCTGCTGCGGCATGCCGCGTAGGCGCCCCATTCGTCATCCGCGATCACCCGATGCCGTCCTCTTTCTCAGAGGCGCACGGTCATCGGTGCCATGCCGCCGCGTCGCTTCCTGCCACCCCGCACCCACATGCCCAGCCGGAGACTTCCTACGCGCTCCGTGCGCTGTGACCTGCTGCAATGTATGACGGAAGAGATGCGCGGCCTTGAGTCGCACGCAGTCGTCGTCCCAGTCCAGCAGCCGTACCGCGAGTAGCAGCTCCACCGGTGCCGCGGCCCGGCGCCGGGCACGCGGCTCCCTGGCACGATCGCAGCCACGTGCCCCTTGGCCGACCGCAGCCCCGTGGAGGCCGGCGGCGAGGCTGACCGAGTCAACTCGCTCATCTGAATGAACATCGCCGGCAAGAAGAATGACGAACCGTTCCGGCGGGTGCCTCCTGCCGAAATAAGAACCCTTGACCGGACGAGCTCGTCAGGGCGCAGTCCATGGTGGCCGGGCTCAGCGGGGCAGCGCCACCGTCGAGGCAAGACTCCCCCGGCGTTCGGGTCAGACCGTGTTCACCAGTCGGAAGCGCTGGGTCAGCACCCGCCGGCAAGCTGCGCCAGGTCGTGGTCGACCGCGGCTTGCGGTGCACGCTGATGGGGGCGCCAGCAGTCCGCGGTCCGTCGGGTCAAGGCTTGCGCGGGCGTCCGTCCGAGGATTTCGGGCGATAACTGAGCAGGTCTCCTGGCTGGCACTGCAGGACTTCACCGAACCGACACTCCGACGCAGGCGGAGTACGCCGGCCGGGCCGAGTTGGCCCGCGCCGAGCTCGCCTCCGTCCTATACGGCGCTGCGCACGGTCAGCGGGCGGCCGCCTAGTGGCGGGGATCGCCATCGGCCTGGACCACGCCACCGCCGCGGCGCTGCGGGAAGTGACACAGCCACCGCCGGCCTGGCCGGATCCGCTGGCCTGCGGGCCTTCGCTCTATTCAGCGTCGTTCAACTGGGCCTGGCCGTCGTCCACGCTCTGGCCCGCTATGCCGGCACGCCAGCGCCCCGCCTTCCGTAAGAGCTCCGGCAGGCCGCCAAGCAGCTCCCAGTACTGGACCGCGCTCTTCTATCGCGCGACCTCGCCCGGTTCCCGATGGCGGTTGCCAGTCGTGCTGTGACCAGGTCACCGCAAGGTCGGCCAGCAGGCCGACTATGCGGCGGACGGCTCCGGGGGGGAGCGCTGCGGAGACGAGGCGCCGCCACGAGGTGGGCGCGGGCGTCAGCGGGACCTGGTGATTTCATGGACAGGTGTCCAGCTATCCTGGACACCTGTCCAAAAAGGGGAGGACTCGCTGCTCATGGAAATCGTGGCGAACATGCTGGTCGGCCTGGTGGCCGTGTTGCACATGTACATCCTGGTGCTGGAGATGTTCCTGTGGCAGCGGAAGCCGGGGCGGGGGCTGCACGGGTTCGGCCCGGAGACGGCCCGGGCGACCGCTCCGCTGGCCGCCAACCAGGGCCTCTACAACGGCTTCCTCGCGGCCGGACTGGTATGGGGGCTTCTCGCCGCCGACCCGACCGGCTTCCGGGTCCAGGTGTTCTTCCTGTCCTGTGTGGTGGTGGCGGGCGTGTTCGGCGCCACCACGGCCAACCGCCGCATCCTGTTCGCCCAGGCGCTGCCCGGCGCGCTCGCGCTGGCCGCCGTACTCGCCGCACGATGAGCCGGGCGTCGCACGAGGACCCGAGGGCGGCACGCACCCGCGCCAGGCTGCGCGCCGCCCTGCTCGCCGAGTGCGCCGAGCGACCGCCGGCGGAGGTCGCCGTGGCCGCGCTGGTACGCCGGGCCGGGGTGGGCCGGGCCACGTTCTATGTGCACTACGACGGCATCGAGGCGCTGGCGGTCGACGCGTGCGCGGACGTCGTACGGCAGGCGGTGGACGCGCTGCACGCCTGGCGGGGGCGGCCCGATCCGGTCCACGCCCCGCCCGCGCTGCGGGAGTTCTTCACCGGTCTGGCCACGCACGCGGCCCTGTACCGGTCGCTGCTCGCGCCGGGCGGCGGCGGGCCGCTCGGTCGGGTGCTGCACCGGGACCTGCGGGCCCGCAGCCTCGAGGAACGGGAACTGGCCGGCGCGGCTGACGCCCCGCTGGTCGCGTCGGCGGTGGCGGCGACCTTCGCGGGTGTGCTCGCGGACTGGCTGCACGGGCTGCTGCGGGCCGCGCCGGAGGAAGTCGCGGACCAGGTCTGGCAGCTGCTGGTCGCACTGCACCGGAGCCGGTGACCGGTCACTTGCAGGCGACCTCCCGCGCCGCCCGGGGCCAGGCCTCCACTCCGGAGGACGTGCGGACGTAGGCGGTGTTGTTCGCACGTCTGAACCCCGTCCCCCGGATGGTCTCTCATGGCTGCCATCCTGTCCGTGTCCGGAAGCCCCTCCCCCACCTCCCGCACCACCCGGCTGTTGCGTCACCTGGACGACCGGCTTCGGCGGCAGGGTACGAGGTGACTGCGCTGGAGGTGCGCGCCCTGCCACCCGAGGCGCTGCTCGGCGCCGGCGTTGCCATCGACTACGCCCTGCGCCCCGCGCTGGAGTTCCATGGGGGCGGCGCACATCGTGCAGGGCTGGTTCAGCCTCGACCAGGACATCGCCGCAGAGGGCGGCATGTCGCCCGTCGCACCGGCCGCCGCACTGGCGTGGGAGCGGGTCACTGACCAGTTCTCCGCTGGGCTGGGCGGGCGTACGGACAGGCTCGCCGCCGCGGGGTGAATCTGTCGAATCCAACGACGGTCCGATGGCCGTCGCGGCCCGGCGCCGAACATTCATTCTCTTGCCCGGCCCGGCGTTGAGGAGTTCACTGGTGTGATGCCGACCTTGGTCGCGACGTTGACGGGCTTCTGGCCCTCGCGTCGTGTGTATCTCTTCGACGGTTTCTGTAGCCGGGCCTCGTGATCCCGCTCCGCGCCATCACCCCGTCCGTGCCCTTCCCCGTACGAGAGAACCGAGGTCCGTCATGTCCGTCACCGATGAACTGCTCGCCAACAACGCCCGCTACGCCGAGACCTTCTCCGGTCCGCTCCCGCTGCCGCCCTCCCGCAAACTGGCCGTCGTGGCCTGCATGGACGCCCGGCTGAACGTCTACGCGATCCTCGGCCTGAACGACGGCGAGGCGCACGTCATCCGCAACGCCGGCGGGGTGGTGACCCAGGACGAGATCCGCTCGCTCGCCATCAGCCAACGCCTTCTTGGCACCGAGGAGATCATCCTCATCCACCACACCGACTGCGGCATGCTGACCTTCACCGATGACGGGTTCAAGGACGCGGTCCAGAAGGACACCGGGATCCGTCCGCCCTGGGCGGCGGAGGCGTTCCCCGACCTGGAGGAGGACGTACGGCAGTCCGTCGCGCGCATCAAGGCCGACCCGTTCGTCGTCCACAAGGACCGCGTCCGCGGTTTCGTCTTCGACGTGGCCACGGGCAGGCTCACGGAAGTCCGCTGACCGGGTTCCCGCCGTACCCGGGCATCTCCAGCCTCGGCTGGAGATGAGGGCGCCGGACAGCGAGGAGGCGGCACGGCGCCGGCCTCCGGCTCGTCGTGCCGGAGACCGGCGTGTTGTCGTCAGGTCCTCGGCCGAGTCCTCGAGGCGCGGGAAGGCTCAGCTGATGGCGTTCCGCATGTCTTCTTCGACGTGGTCGGTGGTGTGGCGGTGGCCGAGGGCATCGGGGGTGTACGAAGTGCGAGGGGACCCTTGGCGGCGCCGTCGTGCTGCCAGGCCGCCCCGAACACCTTCTCCCCGCGCCGCTTGACCAGGGTGTCGTCCGCCACGACGGTCAGCACCGCGCCCTCGGGCAGCAGGCGGCGCACGATCAGGTGGGACAGGGACACGCCCAGCAGGTCCGGGCTCCACCGGGCGCGGGAGAAGAACACGTGGGCGCGGTCATGAGACCAGCGAGGAGAAGGTCGTGAAGGTGGGAGCGATATAGCAGCCCCGCACCAACCCCCACACGGCGAGCAGCGAAGCAGGTACCGCCGGATCCGGCAGCATCGCTGGGTCCCTCCCCGAAGGAGACAGAAGCACCGCCGATGCTTGTCTGCTGTCTCCAGGCTGCGTGGCTCTGAACTAGCTGCTCCCGACCGGCCGGAGGTGGCTCTCGGCGAAGCTGCGCAGTTCGTCGCGGGTTCGTGCGGGGTCGGTCGCGGCCTCGGTGGCACGGCCTCTGGGGAGGAAACGGACGCCGTCGATCTCGCAGATCAGTGGCCCCACGCCGGTGTCGAGCACCAGGGCCTCGCCGACCGGAGCGGGACCGCCGACGGTGCGGCCCTCACTCCCTCGGGATCGGGAGATCGGCTGGAGGAACAGCGGCGCTGTCACCTCGCCGCCCTCCGGTCGGAACAGGACCAGCACCATCTCGCCGGGATCCCGGCACAGACGGACGTAGCGCATGGGCTGCCATGTGCCCTTCCCGGCTTCCGAACGCGCGGCACGCAGTACCGGACCGCACAGGGCGGAGCGGTCGGTCGCGACCCAGCCGATCCGGACGAGGGACGCGATGCCGACCGTGCCGAACACGAGGAAGCGCCAGTGCCCCAGCTGGAAGTGGTTTTCGAGGACGGCGGCGGAGGAGAACCCCAGGCAGTACCAGGCGTTGGTGCCGAGGGCGGTGGTCAGCACCCAGATGCGCGGCGACATGGACGTGCGGCCGAAGCCGCGGCGCGGCGGGGTCACCCGGGGGCCCGGGCGATGGCGATCGCCGTGCCGGGCCGCGGCGGCGAGGCTCGCGTAGCTCAGGTCGTCATCGAGGGCGGGCCACCTGTCCTCGCCCGCCTCGCCGCCCGCGGCCGCCCGCGGGGGGATCGCCGGCCGGGCCCGGCGCGCCAGCCGGACGCGTCGGGCGCAGGCCAGCGGGTTGACCATCAACGCACCGCCCAGGCCGACAAGGCCGAGGCCGCCTCCGAGCCCGGCGACCACACTCAGGGCGGTTCGCGTGTTCACGGCCTCACCCAGGAAGGGCCAGGGCAGGGTGGTGATCCGGATGCGGTCGCCGGAGCGGACGTCTGTCGTGTCGCAGTCCACAGCCGCCCGCTGTGCGCCGCCGTCCCAGCCGACGGTGCAGCTGTCGTCGTCCCGGTCCACACGGACGACCTCGGCGGCGGTGTGCTTCCCGAGCAGCGCGACGTCCGCGGTGGCCAGCCCCACGAACAGGAACGCCGCGATGGCGAGTATCGCCCATGGCGGTGCGGCCGGCAGAAGCAGCCGTCGGGCGGGCGCGGAAACCGGGCGGGTCCGTTCGCCCAGCCAGGCGCCGAGGGTCCGCGCGTCGTGCGTGGCCAGGCGCAGCCGCAGCACCTGGCCTTCGGGTGTCCGGTAGCGCAGGTTGACCTTCTCGAAGGGGGGCCGGCCGTTGGTGGAGACTGTCGCGTCCAGTGCCTCGCCACCGCGTGGCAGGGCGGTGACGTTCCCGAAACGGTCCAGGAAGACGGGCCCGTCGAGCCGCGGGTCGACCAGCAGTCGGCCCTTGTGGCCGTCGAGTCGGCAGCGGAAGTGCACGGCCCGGCCCGCTGCAAGGCCGCGCCGCCTCCTTGCCGCCGCCCACCGGGCCAGCCCGGCCATGACCATGGGGATCACCACGAGCCCCACAAAGCTGGCGATCATCGGTTCCGTCGTCTCCTCCGCTGTGAGTGATCGGAGAAGCGTACGAGGGCTGCCGGGGGCCCTGGCCCGGGGGTGCCCTCGGGCCTGCTGGAAGATTCGGCACCGCAGTGGACGACCGCGCCGTGCGTCGCGGGGCCCGCATGGGTTGGGTGTGGGTCGATGGCCCTGTCCGACCCCGTCACCGAGGCCGAGTCCGCTCACCCTCGCCCTGCAGCCCCGTCACGCCACCCGCCTCGTCGAAACCCAGGAGGCCGGGGTTGACGAGGACGACCTCCGTGAGATCGCTGCCGAGGCGTTGGGCGAGGATTACTTCCGCGACGACGGCCGCCCTGCCCACGGCCTCGAAGTGGAATTCAAGGACATCGTCGACCTGCAGATCGAGCTGTGAACCGGGGCGGTGCGCCGGGTCAGGAAGCAGGACAGGGCGTCGGGGAGAGCTGAGAGCAGGAGCACGGCTCCTGAAGGAGGAACTGCCGGCCTGAGGGCATCGTGGGAGCTCGGCGGGTGGACCGTCGCCCGCCCCCGGGCAGGGGATCAGCCCTCGTCCGGATCCTGTACGTCCATGCCGGTGCAGGCCAGTTGTTCGGCCACCTCCGCGCAGGCCTCAACACCCCGGGGGGAGCGTACGGAGAGCATCGGGCTCGTGTAGCCGGTGGTGTCGTCGGCCGGGTAGGTCGTGGAGAGGACGTCCCGGCCCGCGCGTACCGAAACCTCGCGGGCGTGCGGGGAGCGCACCCGCACCTCCGACCAGGCCGTACCGCAGACCGGGGAGTAGCGCAGCCGGACGGTGTAGGCGGGGTCGGTGACGGTGCTGGTGGTCCGCGCGTCGCGGGCGCAGGCCGTCGCGTCGGGCAACTCGCCCCGGCAGGAAGGCCGGTGGCAGTGCGGGATCGCCATTACGACCGGCGTACCGGTCGAACCGCCCTGGTCGTGCGCGGCGACGGCGGCGCCCACCACGGCCGTCACCCCCGCCAGCGCGAGCACACACAGTGGCAGCCACCGCCGCCCGCCCGAGCGCCGGGGTCCGGTCCCGTCCGGGGTGCTGGCGGGCGACGGCCCGTCGGCGGTGTGCTCGCCGGCCTCCCACAGGGCCAGTACCGCGTCGGGATCGACGCGGGCCAGCCGGGTGAGCGCCTCCACGGCCGGGCGCGGCGGCCGCTGGGCACCGGTCAGGTAGCGGTGCCAGGCGGACTTGCTGTACGCGGTGCGCGCTGCCAGCGCCGCCAGGCTCAGCCCCGTACCGTCCTTCAGTTCCCGCAGTCTGACCAACAACGGTTCGTCGGGCGCGGTCGGTTTTTCGGGGTGGGGCATGGTGCGTCCCTCGACTCCTCTTCCACTATGGGCGCTTCGCCCTTGATGCCGGAATGGCTTCCCGAGGGGAAGGCGGTTGCAACACTCAGTGAGGTGTGAGGATGGTGAGGCACATGAGCGCGTCGAAGGCCTGTTCGGGGACACGTGGTCCTCGAACAGACCTCGACGGTCGGGGTGGACGGTGGTTCAGGGGGTACGGCGGCGGAGGACCGTCAGCACCACGGGAGCGTGGCGCCGACCCTGACGTAACGGGCGGAGACATAGCCCCTGTGGTGGGACAGCCGGTACCACGTGTGGTTGCCGAACACCCCGGTGCCGTAGCGCTTGCAGGTGAGGGCCACAAGCCGGTGGTGGTGCCGGTGGCCGACCACCCGGTAACCGGTGCCCGGGCCGGAGCGGACGTTCAACGTGAGGCGGTGCGTGACCACGCGGCCCACGGCGGGGATGCCACGCCGGTACGACGCGGTCTGCACGATGACGCGGCGGAGCCGGTGGGTGCGGTGCGCCGAGTGGAGGCGACGCCCGGCGTGGTGCTTGCGGTCCACTCGGTGGACGCTGCGGTGGTGGCGGGCGGTACGGTGCTTCGCCGACTGGTGCCGGGTCGGAGCCGGCAGCAGCGCGGGGAGGGTGTGCCGCACGCCGGCGGCGGGCGTGGGGTAGGGGGTGGTGCCGCCCGCCGGGGCGGCACCGGCCGCCGTGGGCAGGATGGCGAGCACCGCAACCGCGGCCAGCATGCCGCTCTGCAGGGTCCGTCGGATCATGGAAACCTCCGGGCTGTCGTTCTCGTGACCACGCACCGTGATCACGACAGCCAGCGTTTCCGTGACGAGCTGTCAGAATGCCGTTCCGCCGTCCCGTGGGACACCGGGGACGTCCCCGGGAACGGGCGGGGCGCGGGGGACGGGGCGCCGGCGGGGCCGAGCCGCCCCGGCGCGCCGACGGGGTCCTGGTACCCCAGCAGCGGTTCGTGTCCTGAGCCGGCGGTTGTCGTTTCCTGGTATGGAGGGGATGGCTGAACTCGCGTTCTGCAGTACTTGGCCAGTGCATCCGCGAGGGGCGCGCCGAGGAGGGCGGAGGCGGGCACCAGAACCGCGAGCACGGGCCCGGCTTTCCCCGCCCGCCAGCCGGCCACGATGTCGGCGAGGTAGGTCCGCAGCAGGCTGGACCCCCCCCCCGTCGGACCGGCCACCACCACGCAGGTGTCGGTCTGCGCGAGCAACTCACCGGCCGGCCGCAACCCCGCCGGGGCCTGCGCTCCGGCCGCACCGCCGCTGCCGGAGACTTCCCGACGGACCAACTGCCGGACGTACACGGTCGCCAGCGGCGGCACGTCGCCGGGCAGGACCCCCGCGTAGGGGTGATCGCGGACGGCGCCCTCGGCGGCGGCGAGATAGTGGTCCAGGCGCTGGGTGCGCGAGTCCGCCCCTGCCGCAGCGCGCACATTCCCTCCCGCCGCTCCCCGGTGATCCCGAGTGCGTGGAGAAGACCCTCCAAGGCGGCCCGGCTCGGCACCGTCTTGGATGTGAGGACGTTGCTGACCGTGGCCGGAGAGACCTCGGCCGCCTTGGCGAACTCGGCCTGCCCTCAGTCTCGGCCGGTCATCGCCGCCTTCAGCGACTCGGTCAGTTCCTCCTGCGCGTCCCCGTACTGGGCCTGGGCACCCGTCCCCCAATCCGTCCGTACGACCTCGTTCACATCGCCACGCTGAACACCCCGAGAGGATTTCATCAACTCATCGGCTCCGGCCGGACCTTCCCCGAATCGGCCACTGACCGCAGGAGCATCCGATGGACCTTCACCCGCTCGCCCTCGCTGTCGCGGCTCGCGATCCTCCTGTACCCGCTCGGCCTGCTCCTGCGCCGCAAGCGCGCGGGCACCACGCACAGCATCCGCAACGCCCCCGAACTGGCCGCCGCCGAAACGAGCACCCTCCACCTCGCCCACCCGTCTTCACCCACGGGGCAACGATGCCGCTACGACACGCGACCATGGATCTCGGCCCCAACAGTCGTGCCCGGCCTCCTCGTGCGGTTCGTGGGCGCCGTCGGAAACGAGGACGAGGCGGCAGTCGCCGGTGAGCTCGACGGTGGCGGACTCGATGGCCGCGTGGTTGTACCGGTACCGGCGCCGCCTTGGTGTTCCCCGAAGTACGACCCGTCGTCCGAGGCCCGCTACACGCCGGCGCGCGTCTGCTCCTCGGCAGAGCGGGCATACGGCGGTGTGCCGGGGGAGGAAGACAGCCACCGGCGAACGCGTCGCCAAGCGCCGAGCCAAGAGGGGTACCCGATGTCGACTGCCGTGCCGGAGAGACCCGCCGAGCCGGGGAGCCCAGCCGGGCTCACCGCCGAACTGCCAGGCGCCGGACCCGGCGAAGGACCCGGACCCGTCGCCCGGAGCCGTCCCGCGATGCCGCGCGGCATCGGCTGGTCCGTGCGGTGGATCGCGGCGCTGGCCGTCTGTCAGGCCACTTTCATGGTGGGCCTCGGGCTGCTGATCACCGGCCCGGCTCGCCACCTGTGGCCGCTCACGGCCGAGGACCGGGTGAACGAGGCCTTCGTGCGCCTGCGCACCGGTACGCTCACCATCCTGTCCTCCGTCGCCTCGCAAGGAGGCAACACCGGGACGGTCATCGGTGTCACCCTGGCGAGCTGCCTGGGGCTGATCCTGATACCGCGGCTGCCGATGTGGCGGCAGGCCGTGTTCCTCGCCGTCGCCGTATCCCTGCAGTCGCTGGTCTTCCTGGTCATCACCTTCGCGGTCGACCGCCACCGCCCCGAGGTACACCGCCTCGACGGCTCCCTGCCCACGTCCAGTTACACTTCCGGTCACACCGGCGCGGCCACCGCCGTCTACGGCGGCTTGGCGCTGCTGGCGCTGTCCCGGCTTCGCGGGCCGTGGCGGACCGTCGTGGCCTGCCTGCTCTGCGTCCTGCCCCTCCTGGTGGGCCTCGCCCGCCTCTACCGGGGCATGCACCACCCCACCGACGTCATGGGCGGCCTCGTCAACGGAACCCTGTCCCTGCTGATCGCGCGGCGCGCACTGCTCACGGACGGCGCGGTCGCCGCTCCCCCCGCGCCCGCGTCCCCGCCCACGGCCGGCCCGTCCCGGCCCGTGGCCCCCGGCCGCACCGCCGTGATCTTCAACCCCACGGTCACCGACGAGGCCGGCCGCGACACCCTGCGCCGCGTCCTGGAACACCACGGCCACACCGCACCGGTGTTCGTCGAGACGACCGCCGAGGACCCCGGAGGCGGCCAGACGGCCGGCGCGGTCCGCGACGGCGCGACCCTCGTCGTGGTCTGCGGCGGCGACGGCACCCTCCGCGCGGCCGCCGAATCCCTCGCGGGCACCGACGTACCGCTCGCCCTGGTGCCCTGCGGGACCGGCAACCTCCTGGCCCGCAACCTCGGTCTGCCGCTCGCACCGGCCGACGCCCTCGACGCCGCGCTGCGCGGCACCGCCCACCGCGTCGACCTCGGACGTATCGAGGGCGACGGCCTGCCCCCCACGCACTTCGCCGCCATGGCCGGCGCCGGCCTCGACGCCGCGACGATGCGGCGGGCCAACGCCAACGACCGCGCCAAGGCCGTCCTCGGCTGGCCCACCTACGTGCTCGCAGTCCTGCGTGAACTGCGCACCCCGCGCACGGGGGTGAGCGTCCGTCTCGACGGCGCGCCCGCCCTGCGCCGCACGGCCCGCATGGTGCTGGTCGGCAACATCGGCACCGTCCAGGGCGGAGTGACCCTGCTGCCCGACGCCCGGGCCGACGACGGACGGCTGGACCTGCTGATCCTGGACCCCCGCGGCATCGGCGGCTGGCTGTCCGCGCTGTGGACGCTGCTGCGCGGCGGCACGACGGCGTCACGGGAGGGCGGCGAGGGCGGCGCACCGGTGGAGTTCTTCAGCTTCCGCCGCGCGGAGTTCACCTTCGACACCGAGCTGCCCCGCGAGCTGGACGGCGATCCGGTGACCGCCGGACGGCACCTGACAGCCGAGGTCGGGCCGGGCGCCCTCACCGTGCTGCTGCCGGCGCGGGAGCAGTGAGATGGGCACCGCGACGAAGGTCCCCGAGACGCGGGACATGGACGGGGAGGAGCTGTCCGGCGACGAGGCATGGGCGGCCTTGCGCCGCTACGGCGGCTGGTCCCTGCTGCGCGACGCGTTCCTCCGCTTCCGCTACGCCGACGGCTTCACGCACTCCCGCGCCCTCGCCCTGCAGACGGTGCTGTCCGTTATCCCGCTGGCCATCGCCTTCGTCGGCCTGTCGACCACCCTGCACACCGAGAACATCGGCAGACTGGCCGAACTGACCATTCACCGGATCGCCCAGGGCCCCAGCGCCCACGTGGTCGACGACGCCCTCGACCGCAGCCGGCGCACGGCGGGCGACGGCGCCGCCCTCGCCCTTTGGTTCGGCGCCGCCTTCTCCCTCGTCAACGTCACCACCGCCATGTGCCAGATCGAGCGGGGCGCCAACCGCATCTACGGCAACGAACGCGACCGCCCCTTCCACCTCAAGTACCTGCGCGGCCTGCTGATGTCCTTCGGCGCGGGGTTCCCGCTCGGCCTCGGGTTCATCGTGATGATCGCCGGCGACGACCTCGCCTCGGCGGCGGTGGACGTCTACCACCTGCACGACAGCACCCGGGCCGCCTGGGACGTTCTGCGCTGGCCCTTCGGGCTGCTGCTCGCGCTCCTGTCCGCCAGCGTCATCTTCCGCCGATCTCCGCGCCGCAAGCAGCCCGGCTACACCTGGCTCGCCTTCGGCGCGGCCGTCTACCTGGTGCTGTGGATGACACTGACCTGGCTGCTCAGCCTCTATCTGGACCTCAGCGGCTCGTTCGACACCGTCTACGGCCCCCTGAGCGCCTTCATGTCCCTGCTGCTGTGGGCCTACCTGACGTCCGTCGCCCTCTTCCTCGGGCTGGCCTTCGCCGCGCAGCTGGAGGCGGCGCGCGGCCGCCGCCCCGCCCCGATCCAAGCCGATCCCGGAGTCTGACATGTACGACCTGACCGCCCTGCGGCCCCTCCGCGACCGCCGAGCACGCCGTGAACGCCGCCGGCAGGCCGACCGCAGGTTCGGCGCGCGGCTGCTGGCCGCCGCCGGCGTCGCCGCCGTGGCCGCGGTCGCGTTCGGACTGCTCCTGACCCTGGTCGAGGGCCAGTGGCGGCCCCTTTCGCACGTGGACGCCCTCGCCGCGCAGGACCTGCACCGGTACGCCATGCGCCACCGGGAGTGGACGGCCGTGCTGCACCTGCTCTCCGACCGGATCTGGGACCCCGTGACGCTGCGCGCGGCCGTCGCGCTGCTGACGGCGTGGCTGGTGTACCGCCGCGCCTGGCGCCTGGCGGCCTGGGCGGCGGTCACCGCCGTGGCCGGCGGGCTCGTCGGACTGCTCGTCAAGTCCATGGTCGGCCGGGCCAGGCCCGTGCTGCAGGACCCGGTGGCACACGCCCCGGGTTACTCCTTCCCATCCGGCCACGCGATGACGGCGACGACCTCCTTCGCCATCTTCATGCTGATCCTGGCACCCCTGATGCCGCGGGCCTGGCGCATCGCGGGCTGGTGCGTCGCCGTGCTCTGCGTCCTCGGAACCGGCTTCACCCGGGTCGCCCTCGGCGTTCACTGGTTCAGCGACGTCCTGGGCGGCTGGCTGCTGGGCCTGACCATCGTCGCCCTCACCGCCTGGGCCTTCGAGGCCTGGCGCGTCGACGCCGGACGGAGCCGTACCCCGGTGAGGGACGGCCTGGAGCCGGAACTCACCGAAGCCACCCCCGAACCCCGTCCGCGGACCCGCTGAGAGACGTACGGGAATCCGGCCGCGCATCCTGTTGGCCATGTGCTGCCCGATGGGTACAGGGACGCCGCCGACGGAATCGGTCCAGACGGCGTCCCCTGGGCGACCTCCACCGCGCGCGCAGCACGCGATGAGACGGCATGCGGGAGCCCCCTTCGGAGGCAGGCCTGAAGCCCCTGGCAGGACAGGCCTCACCACAAGATCATGTCCGCAACTACCAAAGGCTCCCCATGGGGTCACCTATGTTGCCACGCTCGATGTTCCGCGCCACGTGGTGCAGTACCTCGCACGTCTGCTGGCCGCCCACCGCCGTCGCATCGGCACGCCGAAGGGCTCCCGGGCGCTGGGGCCGTTCCACCGGCGGTGTTGGTACTGCGCTGGTTCCGCGCTCGTGGCTGCATGTACTGCTTGGCCCGGGATGCCGGGATCTCCCAGGCCACCAGCCTCCCTCGTCACCACTCTCGACGTGCGCACCGGTGAGGTCCTCATAGAGGTGATCGCCCGCGACAGCGCGTCGGCCTTCACCGCCTTCCTGGCCCAGCTCGACCAGGCGATCGCTCCAGGAAAGGCGATTTACGTCGTGCTCGACAACGGCTCCTCCCACACCGCCAAGCACACCAAGGCGTGGCTGGCCGAGCACCCGCGCCGGCACGTCCGCTGGACCCCACCACAGGCCTCCTGTCCCAACCAGGTCGAGCTGTTCTTCTCCGCCCCGACCCGCCGGGGCGTGCGGCACGGCAACTTCACCAGCCGCGATGACCTGATCGAGAAGCTGGAGGCATACGTCATCGGGCATGACGAGTCCGCCAAGCCCTACCGATGGACCTACGAAGGCACCCCACTCAATGCCGCCTGATCAACACGGGGCCGGCGGGAGGGACACGGCGAGGCTGTCCAGCTGCGCGTCGCGATGGTCCCCGAACCGGCCGAAGTCGTCGTCCTGGTCAGGGACCCCGGCAACGGTCGTGGTGTCGGAGCAAGTCAAGCTTGTCCGCAATGAAGAGGGAGAAGCCTCAGACGGGTGTCCGCACCCCTCCACCGACCAGGTGACTTCGCGTCAACTGCCGCTGCGGCAAAACCGCAGGTCAAGCACCATTTCAGGGAGCCTGGGCAGGCAGTAGCGAACACTTTTTGCCCCAACCGAGTTTTTAGCTTCAGCTAAAGGTGGCATCCTCGTACAGAGGCAACACTCGTTGCCGCTGCGTGAGTTGGGGGTAGATCTGTGAGCATCTTTGCTCGCTCCGAAAACACCACGGACTTAGCGGCTGCCCGGTTGGCCAGGCAGGCCTCCGCTTCACTGGCCGGCCTGCTGGCAGGCCTGGGCCGGTCCCGTTCGGACCTGGCAAAGGCCATGGGGGTCAGTCCCGGGCGGATCAGCCAGATCATGTCCGGCGACGCGAACCTGACCGTGCGCACCCTGGCCGCGGCCGCCGAGGCACTCGACGCCGAGGTGGAGATCACGTTCCACCTCCGGCCACGCCAGGCAGACAGCAACCGTTCCGACGGGCAGAACTCGTCACCGTTGAGAAGCGCGAGCCTCAGGTCTCATCACTGAGTGGTGACTCGCCGGTTGTCCGAAAGTCGTTCTGCCGCACCGGCCTAGGGCTTCGTCTCCTGCTTGCGCTCACGCCAGCGGCTCAGGAATGAGCGCTGTGGCGGCAGTCTCGGACTGTGGAACGCATCGTTCGAGGTGGCCTTCTCGCGCAACGCAGTGAGCTGCGGATACTCGCTGCGGCGTCCGTGGATATAGGCGAAGAGCAGCAGATGACCACACTGCGCCCGGGCCTCCGCGAACGCGCGGCGCTCACGGATGGCTTCGTCCTCGCTCGGCTCACGCGACCACGGCATACCGGGCTCCCGGCAGTCCTGGGCGATCTTGGTCTGTACTTCCAGGGCTGCGTCCAGGGCCTTCTCGGCATCGGCGTACAGGGTGTTGACCGTTTTGACGTCACCGCTGAGCTCGTGCCGGTCCAGCAGGTACAGCTTGAGGTCGTAGATGAACACCCGCAGCTGTGCCGAGCTGTGGATGCCCTCGAGGAACGTGTCGGACCAGGCCCGGGCGTCCAGATGCACCCGGTCGATCAGCCTCTCCCTGACCAGGGCAATTCCCAAGGTCATGAACTTGATGTACGGCGGCGTGCCTTCCTCCTGCTTCCGTCTCGGCACCGCGGCCGCTCCCGTGGCGACGCCCGCCACCACAGGGGGAAGAGCCCCGGCATGAGGCAGCAGCGCGGCCGCGATCACCGTGACACCGCCCAGCATCCCCAGCATCAGGACCAGCAGACCGACCGACTGCCGGCTCCCCAGCAACCGGCCCCGCCGCGCAAAATCCCGCAACAGCCCAAGCCATGCAATCGCGGCGCTCACCACCGCAGGTAACGCGTACCGGCCCAGCCAGACGTGCTCGTGCCACATCCCCGACGGTCCCCTCGACGTCCGCACACAAGGCAGGGACAACCGCCACCACACACCGATGAAGCCGGTCCTTCCCCTCGGCGCGCCACACCAGCGCCCACCCCCACAGCAGCCACCAGAGCCGAGGCCACCGCGAGTAGAGCCGATGATGTCACCCACCACCACCCACAGCAGTCACTTTGCGCAACAATTGGCCACCACCCGGAGCAGACGAAACCGTCGTCGGCATCCTGGTCGGCGCGCTCGGGACGGTGGGATTCCCGATCGGGAGCGGGCATGGGCTCTCATCCGCAGCCTCGCCGGTGCTTGGGCGATCCGTTGACCGAGGGCGACGGCATGCCCGGGGCGGAACTGGCGCAGGCCGAGGCGGTTCTCGGGTGCTAGCTGCCGACGGCACCGCACGAGTTCCATACGCTCGCCGGAGCCCGGACCGGCCTTGTCGTCAACCAAGACCCCCCTGCCGCCGCCTCACGAGACGTCCGGAGCGAGGCGCTCTTGGGCCGGCGTTGCCCAAGGCGGAGAACCAACGTACGGGGAACCACTCCGGGCCGGTCCACACCGGGTAGTCCGGCAGTTGGACCCACTGAAAGTGCTCGGGCAAGCTGCTGCGCCAAGACGGCCTACGCGTCCACAGCCGGCTTCACGCCCGGGGCCGGACAGGCGCGGATCTGGATGCCATCTGCGCGATCGCTCCTGGACGGTGGTCCCTGGGATACATCGAGTCACTCAGCTCCGAGCCGCGACCCTTTTGATCTGCTGAAGACAGCGCCCTCGGTCCACCGCCGCGGCCGCTGTCAGGGGCACGGTCAAGAGCGCCGCCGACCAGAACGGGGGACGGTAGTCGTGCGCTTGAGCGGTGGAGGCCGATGCAGTGAGTCCTGATGTCACTGACCCGCCGTGGAAAACGGGCGATACACGTGTTCGTCGCAAGCGAAGACGGTCGTGGTCCATGGCTGCCGCTGCCAGGGTGTGCTCATGAATACAACACCGGATGGACGGCCGATCCCACCCGCGCATGCCGACGAGCGCGCCATGCTGGAGGCATGGCTGGACTTTCACCGTGCGACTCTGGCCCTGAAGTGTTCGGGCCTGAAAGACGATCAATTACGGTTGGCGGCGGCGTCACCGTCGTCGATCACGCTGCTCGGTCTCGTGCAGCACATGGCCGAGGTGGAGCGCAACTGGTTCCAGCGTGTGTTCGCAGGTATGACCGTGCCGCCTGTCTTCGGGGAGGGCAACCCCGACGGCTTCGCCCTTCAGTCGCAACGAGGACTCGACGAGGCGACGGCTGCCTGGCAAGCGGAGGTCGTCCGAGGGCGTGAGCTGATCGCTGACGCATCACTGGACGACTCCGGCCACCTGTCCGAGCAGGACGCGGGTCACGTCGGCGATCAGGGAGTGTCCCTGCGCTGGATCATGGTGCACATGATCGAGGAATACGCACGTCACAACGGTCATGCCGACCTCATCCGCGAGCAGGTCGACGGAGTCACTGGCGCGTGAGAAGCGGCCGGCTCGTGGACAACGTCCGGCGCCCCGGCTTCACCGCGGCGCTCGCCTTCGCCGGGGCGGACATCGTCGGCTTCGCCACCGCCTGGACGACCGTGGCCCCCCTTCCCCACCGACCGCTGCCATCCGCAGGCCGCCGCCGGTCTGGAACCGGAGCGCACGGAGACGTGCGGGGCCCGCGAGATCGACGAACTCGCCGTCCGGCCGCCGCTCACGGCACGGGCCCGGCCGGCGAACCGCTCGAAGCGGTCACCGAGGGCGCCCGAGAAGGCCGCTCCTGGCCGCTCACGTCCGTCCGCTCGCCGCGCGCCGTCGCCTTCTACCGCCGGCAGGGCTGGACCCAGGCGAACCACCCCTCGCCCGAAGGCACGGCATCATCGCCTTCCTCGGTCCGCGCCATCCGGCGCGCGCTCTCGCCGCCCTCCCGCTCTGAAATCCGGACCTGCGGAAACATCGTGTTCACATCAAGGGGAATCGCCGGAAACAGCTGCTTTCTAGCGTGACATGCCCTGGGATCAAAGCCGTATCCAGGGCCGCCGGAACGACTCACGAACGGCCCACGCGGCTCCCCCCGTTCCGCCGATGACGCCGCTCGGGGCTCTCCACCGCCTCAGCGCACCCGCGCCCAGCCCCACCGGGAGACGTGGCATGAGTACGACCGAGTCACCGCAGGCGACGCCGGACACGTCGAAGACCTCCGCCGATCAGGCGGTCAGGGAGACCCTGGAGGACTACACCCTCCGCTTCGCGCCCCGCAGTTACCGCCGTTGGACCCCGATGGTCGTGGCCACCACGGCACTGGGCGGCATCGCCTACATGGCCGACTTCTCCATCGGCGCCGGCATCGGTCTGGCCCACGGCACCGGCAACGCGCTCGTCGCGATCGCGGTCGCCGCCGTTGTCATCTTCGTCACCGGGTTCCCCCTGGCGTACTACGGCGCCCGCTACAACATCGACCTGGACCTGATCACCCGCGGCTCCGGCTTCGGCTACTACGGCTCGGTCCTCACCAGCGTCATCTTCGCCAGCTTCACCTTCATCTTCTTCGCCCTCGAGGGTTCGATCATGGCCCAGGGCCTCAAGCTCGGCCTCGGGCTCCCGCTCTGGCTGGGCTACCTGGTCTCCACCCTGATGGTCATCCCCCTGGTGATCTACGGCATGAGGGCACTCAGCAAGCTCCAGGTGTGGACGACCCCTATCTGGCTGCTGCTGATGGTCGGCCCGCTCGTCTACCTCGTGGCCACCGACCCCGGCACCGTCGACCACTTCCTCGCCTACGCCGGCACGGACGGCGACGGCGGTGTCAACACGGCCTCCGTGCTGCTCGGCGCGGGTGTGTGTCTCTCGCTCATCGCGCAGATCGGCGAGCAGATCGACTATCTGCGCTTCATGCCGCCCAAGACCGAGGCGAACAAGCGCAGTTGGTGGACCGCAGTGGTCATGGCGGGTCCCGGCTGGGTGGTGCTCGGCGCGCTCAAGCAGGCCATCGGTGTCTTCCTCGCCGTGTACATCCTGGCTGCGGTCGGCCCGGACGTGGCGCCCGAGCCGATCCAGCAGTTCAAGGGCGCCTTCGACGCGATGATGCCGTCCTGGCTGGTCCTTCCGCTGGCCGTGGTCCTCGTCGTGATCAGCCAGATCAAGATCAACGTGACGAACGCCTACTCCGGCTCACTGGCCTGGACCAACTCCTTCACCCGCATCACCAAGCACTACCCCGGCCGCATGGTCTTCGTCCTGGTCAACCTCGGCTTCGCACTCGCCCTGATGGAAGCCGACATGTTCAGCTTCCTCAACAGCATCCTCGGCTTCTACTCCAACTGCGCGATCGCCTGGGTCGTCACTGTCGCCACCGACATCGGCATCAACAAGTACCTGCTGAAGCTCTCTCCCGTCCAGCCGGAGTTCCGCCGCGGCACGCTATACGCCGTCAACCCGGTAGGTGTGGTGGCCTTCGTCGCCGCGTCCGGCCTGTCCATCGCGATGTACTTCCACGCACTGGGCGACCCACTGCAGCCGTATTCCCCCGTCGCCGCGGCCATCATCGCCTTCGTCCTCACCCCGCTCATGGCGATCGTCACCAAGGGCCGGTACTACCTGCGCCGCACCGACGACGGCATCGACGAGCCGATGCTCGATCCCGACGGCAACCCGAGCGCGGTCACCTACGACTGCCACGTCTGCCGACAGCCCTACGAGCGCCCGGACCTGACCGCCTGCGCCACCCACGACGCCGTGGTCTGCTCGCTCTGCCTCAGCACCGACAAGGTCGGTGACCACGTCCTGCCCGCCACCACGTAGGACAGCCTGTTCAAGGGTCCTTCGTGGGGCACCGGCGACCTCATCCAGTACGACGTCGGCGACCCGCGGCAACCCAGGCGAACCGCGGCCGTGCGGGGCCCAGATGGTCGAGGTCAGCCGCGACGGGCAGCGCGTCCACCTGACCAATTCCCTGTACGCCGCCTGGGACGAGCAGTTCTACCCCGCGGGCATCGAGCCGTGGTTGGTCGAGCTGGACGCCGATACCTCACGCGGCGGGCTGTCGGTGGACGTCCGGTTCTTCCCCCACGGCGAGGACGTCGCCGGCCTGCACGTGCACCAGACACGCCTGCAGGGCGGCGACGCCTCCTCCGACTCCTACCGCTACCGCCGCTGACCCCAGGGCCGGTGACTACGTCCGGGTCGGCGCCGGTGCCGGCCGCCACCCGGCGTACCGCCTCGGCGAACTCCTCGACGTGGGCGACGCGTTGCTTGAGCAGATAGCCGACGCCCGAGGTGTTGGCGGCGAGCGGCACCGCGCTCGACCCGCAGGTCGTCGCGCAGCTGCGGGTGCGCCGGCACAGCGATCCACTCGACCGGCTGACACCGCGCGGGCGGGAGGTGCTGGAGCTGATGGCGGGCGGCCGGTCCAACTCCGGCGTCGCCGCTGAGCTGGTCGTGAGCGAGAACGCGGTCGCCAAGCACATCAGTCGCCAGGCACATCAACAGCATCCTCACCAAGCTCGACCTGCCCAAGGCCGACGCCGACCACCGCCGCGTCCTAGCAGTGCTGCGCTTCCTGGGCGTTGCGACCGCATAGTGCGCGAAGCCTGCTCGCGGCTGGGCGCGCGTCTGTCACCCTGATGTCAGGGGGTAGGCCCGTAGGTTCGCGGTGAAGTCGCGGGGCCGGGCTTGGTGAATGCTTGCCGGCTGTGTACGAGCAGTTCACGCATCCCCGGGCTGTGTGTGCTCTTCCAGATCAGGGCGAGCAATGCGGGTGTATCGACGTCAGCGATGGTGCGGGCGGTGAGCCGGTCGCGGTAACTCGCGGCCATGGAGTCGCTGAGGACGGCGACGGCGAGCCCGCGGGCGGCGAGGCCGGCAATGGCGTCCGCGCCGCTTGCTTGCAGCGCGATCGCGGGTTGGAGGTTCTGTGCGGCGCAGGCCTGGTCGAATACCGTGCGCAGGCCGGTGCCGGGCGGCATACACACGATCGGGTAGGCGATCAGGTCGCGTAGGGTGACCCGCCGCTGTTTCGCGAGGGGGTGCCCGGCCGGGACTGCCGCGACGAGCCGCTCGCTGATGATGGTCAGCGCGTGCAGCCCGTCGGGGGTGGCGGCTGCGGCCCCGATGAGTGCCAGGTCGACTGCGCCGGTGCGTACCGCCTCGACGAGCCGGTCCGAGCTGTCCTCCAGCAGTGAGATCTCCACACCGGGATGTGCCTGGTGGAACGCGGCGAGGGCGTCGAACAGCGGGGTGAGGGTGCAGCCGATGACCATTCCGACGGTGAGCCGACCTCGGATCAGGTCGATCACCTCGCCTACCGCCTGGCCGACTGCCCCAGCGGCGGCGAGTGCGGCGCGGGCGTGTTCGAGTGCGGCCTTTCCCGCGACGGTGAGGGTGACGGTGCGGGCCGACCGGTCGAACAGCTCAGCACCGAGTTCCCGTTCCAGCTGGCGGATCTGGGCGCTGACGCCGGACTGGCTGATGTGCACCCGGTCGGCTGCCCGAGTGAAGTTCTGCTCCTCGGCGACCGCGACGAAGTATTCCAGCTGCCTCAGCTCCATGACTGCAGATTCTAGTTTCCAGAAGAATCATCTGTTGGAATTCTGGCCAGTCGGCGGCCACGCTGGGAAGCGTCGAAGCCCGACGTCAGGAGGAATCCATGCCGGAGTACGAGAAGGCCATGCGGCCCGAGGACATCACCCGCTTGTTCGTGGAACGATCCAACGCCGGTGACGCGGCCGGGGTCGCCGCACTTTACGAAGAGGGTGCGGTGATGGCCTACCCACCCGGCGAGCAGACGGTGGGCCGGGAGGCGATTCGCGCGCTGTGGGAGAAGGTGCTGGCCAACCGTCCCCGTTTCGAGCAGGAACAACCGCTGCCCACGCTGATCAGTGGCGACATCGCCCTCACCTCGACTCCACCGAGGGACGGTGCCGGCGCCCGGGCGCAGGTCGTCCGGCGCCAGCCTGATGGAAGCTGGCTGCGCCTGCTCGACCAGCCCGAGTTCGTCCCACCCACCCGCTGACCCCTCGCCTCCCCGAGTTTGCTCGGCCACGACGGCCTTGCGCGCCTCCAGCCGCGACCGCGTCTGCGGTAGACGACGACTTCGGAGGCCTGCAGCAATCACCCGAACGGTTTGGCCGATGAGTCCCACCGGCACCGAGTAGCGGTTCGTGCGGACACTTAGCAGGCCGAGGCGGATTGCGAGTCGATCAACGGCCAGGTCGCGGTGTGGTCGATGAGCCTGGTGCGACTCGATGGACGCATCCATGACTGGTAGGGCCGCCCGCTATCTCCACTTCGCCCGTCACGGCGAGGCATCGCCGGATGAGAGCGGCTTGACGGATGCGGGCCGCCGCCAGGCTGCCCTGCTGGGGGACCGGCTCCAGGGCGTCCCGCTGGCGGCGATCCACCACGGCCCGCTCGCCCGTGCCGAACAGACCCGCGCGGCTGGTCGGTGAGCAACTCGACGGAGTCCCCTGCCGTCGTTCCGAAGCGGCTGGCGACTACCTCCCCTACCTGCCGACGCGCGAGGAACTGCCGCCGGAGGCAGCCGACGCCTGGACCGAGTTCCTCGCCCAGTTCACGGCCGAGGAACGCGAGCAGGGACCCGGGCTCGCGGCGGCGGCACTCGAAGAGTTCACCGGAACTGTTGTCGGAGATGAACCGCGGCACGAACTTGTCGTCACCCACAACTTCCTTGCCGGCTGGCTCATCCGAGCCGCCCTTGATGCACCGAAGTGGCGCTGGCTGGGCATCAACCATGCCAACGCGGCTCTGACCGTCATCCGCTACACACCCGACCGCCCCCCGGCGGTCCTCCTCTTCAATGACACCGGCCATCTCCCGGCCGAGCTCCGCTGGACCGGCTTCCCACCAGAACTCCATGTCTGACGAGTCGGTGCGTGAGAGCAGGTGAGGCTCGTGCCGCGTTGGTGGCATGACCCGGGCGTGGCGATCATGGTCAATCGGACGGTGCTGGCGCATCGGCTGTTTACGGGGTTCTCACAGCGTCATCTCGCGCGTCTTGGTCGAGGAATTGGAAACGGGCCGCGGGTGCCGGCGCCTGTCACCAGCTGGTTTTCGTCAACCGACTGGTGGCCACGCTGATCCATCTGCGACACGACCTGCCGCACGCGGTGCCCGAGGCTGCGACCCCGGCCACGTCCGACATCACGCCTGCTGGCGGGACACGCGTCGATGACCCGCGTGAACACCTACACCGCCCCCCTCTGGCGCAACTTCCCTTGGAAAAAGGGAAGGACCCCTCAGGAACGGGAGGCCGCGCACCACTCGGTAAGGCTTGGGACAACAGGTGAGGGGAGTCAGCTACGCCGCAGTAGCCGGCCCGCGGACCGTCTCGGCGGCGCGCGCCTTATGAGACGACTGATCGTCAGGAGAAGAAGCGCACCTCCGGGTAGCGGTCCGACAGCCCGTCCAACAGAGCTTCGTCGCCCCGGCCGCGCAGCCAGCGGTCGAAGAAGGCGGCGAGGCAGGCCCGTTCAGCGTTGATCGCGCGCCTCGGTGCGATGGTGCCGATGTTCTCGACGACGGTCCGTCGGGGGAGGCCGAACCTATGGGCGATTTGCGGGATGAACGCCTCCGCGTCGGTGTAGGTCGCGTGTTCTGCGCCATGCAGCGTGAGCCCCCGGTGCCAGCCGTGACTGTGCCGCCACAGGGAGTCCCAGGACGGCACCGTGCCGAGGTCGTCACCGTCCTTGCCGATCAGCAGGAAGGGGCGGTCGAGGCCGTCAGCGGCCACGGTGGAAAGGTTGCCAGGGGTGCTGTCGTCCTGGACGTATGCGAGAACGCCGTCGAGATCGGCTGCTGCTGCGATGCGTGGGTCGTCGTGCATCGCCTGCAAGGCGGTGAAGCCTCCCGCCGACTGGCCGAACATGCCGATGCGGTCAAGGTCCAGCGTGCCGCGCAGATCCGTGGGGAGCGCAATGGGCAGTTCGTCGAGGAGGAAGCGGGTGTCGGCCACCCGTACGGCCATCGTCTTCTGCAAGAGCGCGGTGATGCGGTCCAGGTCCGGGTATGCCTTGGCGAACTCCGCGGGCAGAACGGTGCGCTCGACGCGGCCGCCGGGGAACTGAACAGCCGTGGCGTCGTAGGTGTGATCGAGCGTCACCACCACATAGCCTCGGGAGGCAAGGTCGTCGCAGAGCGTGGTGCCCATGGAACGTGGGTCCCCGGCACCCGGTGAGTAGCAGACGACCGGGTACGGGCGACCGTCCCGGTCGACGGGGGCGCCTTCACGAGCGTGGGTGCGGGTGGCCGACCAGTCGACCTGATCGCTGGGCACATCGGTGAGGCTGTTCAACGCGGCGAATCCGGCGGCCTCCCCGGGGAGCATCTGCGGTGCGGTCGGGTACGCGCCGGCCGCGCGAGCCGGGTAACGGATGCTGATCATGAGTTCTCGGTACGGCTGCGACGTGATCCAAGGATCGGAACGTGAGGCATCGACGAGGCGCAGTGAGACCGTCCCCACGGGGTGCGGACCGGTGAGCGCGGGCAGCGTCAGCCGTAAAAGCCCGGCCTCGTGCGGCGCAGCGGACGCGGTTCGCGTGGAGATGGCCGACAGGGTGACGGCGGCGACAGCCGACAGCATGGCGGCGCGGCGAGTCTGCATGGCAAAGCCCTCCTTGTCTGTCCGTGTTCAGCAAGTTCTTTCGTCCGTCCCTCACGGCCGCTCAATGCTTCGCCACGTCCGGCCGACGGTCCTGTCAGGAAGAACGGGCATCGCCTGCGCGACAGATCGTCGACCGATCCCTCCTCCTGTCGACGCTAGCGAGAACAGAGTCCCGGTGAAGGTGGTTTCCGGTCGCACCACTAGGCAGTGTCTTCAAATGATCACTACTGGTGGAGCATGGTGTCGTGAAACGTCCTGGCCGTCGTCGCCCGCACGTCGCTGATCATCGGCGACGGGGGTTTGCGTGCATGAGCGCATCACCGGGACCCGGGTCACGCGGCCCGGGCGGCTTGCCCGGCGCGGGCGAGGTGGTGCAGCTCGGTGCGTGCCGCCGGCACCGAGGGGACGCGTCCATCCCCTATTAGATTGCTTGTTCGAATTACGTGTCACTTCTGACACGCCCGAGCGGTCGGGATCCCACCGGGCGTGGTCGGCTCCATGGCCGGGCCTATCGTCGCCCACACCACGGTGGTCCCCCGGCCGGCGCTCGCCGCTCGCGGGCCTCCGGCCACGGGCCGCCCGACCGGTGGCGCGGCGTCGCTCGACAGGGTGGTTGTCCCGTCTTGCCGCGGAAGCGGCAGCCGGGCCGCCGCGGCCACCGCGTCGTGTGGTGATGGGACGGACCACATTCGCCGGCTTCCAGCCCACCACCGCCCCGCGGCCGCGTCACCTGATGCTGCTGGGTGCCGCATACGCGGCCTGCTGTTCGGCTGTGGACTGGCGGTGGTCTGGTGGAGGCTGGCGTCGCTGGCCCTGTGGGAGGAAGCTGGGACAGGGCCGAAAGCGCCAGAGAGGTGTGGCGTGGTGATCAGCTTGAGCCGGTTGGGATCACCCCGTCTGCGTCCGTATGAGTCGGCGGATGAGGCGGCGGTGCTTGAGTTGCTTGCGGCAGACCGGCTGCCTGGGCAGCCGGTCTGCACCGCTTTGATGCTCGCTGACGCGCTGGCCGGCCGCTCAGTAGGTGATCAGGCTGCGTGGGCGGGGCTGGATGGGCTCGTCACTACGGTGCTGTGCACGCCCAATGGCGGCATTGACGGCATCGTCTGCTGTGCCGGGCGCCCCTGCGACGACGCATCGTTGATCTTGTGGCTGCACTGCCGTGACAGCTCCGAGGCGGCCGCGACTTTGATCGCTCGGGCTCTGGAATGGAGCGGCGCCCGTCTCGTGTGTGGCTTCCCACTCGCCTCCGCCCTCACCAGGGGCCTGATAGGTCTGCCGGAGCGCCGTAGCCGGGCCACGCACGAAGCTCTCCTGGCTGTGGGCTTCACCGCGCTGGGGCAGTGCCGGTATCTGCATGCCGAGCTTCCCGTCGCAGGCTTGCCCCACCTCGGGCACGTGGAGCTGAAGGACACTGTCTCGCCGGCCGGCAAGCGTCTTGAGGTCCGCCGCTGTGGGCGGGTGCTGGCCCAGGTCTTCGTGGAGCATCCTGTCGGCGGGGTCGGCGTGATCCGCAGCCTCACGGTCGCCCCGGACACCCGCGGCCAGGACTTGCCCCTGGGTCTGCTGGGCAACGCTATGGACGTGCTCATCGGGTTCGGTGCTCGCGAGACGATCGTCTACCTGGAGGAGTCTCATGACGACCCGGAGTGGGATCTCGCCGCTGCCCTGCGCACATACCTGTTCGCTGACTTCATCGAGGTCGACCGGCTGCTCACTTTCACCAGGCCGCCGACGCCGTCTGAGACGCGGGGTTAGACGGCTCTTGTCGCCGACCGCGGACCGGCCGCCCGAGGCGCCGTGGCCGCGGAAGGAGAAGGTGACGACGGCGCCGTACCGGGCGAGCACGCCGGCCGCCCAGCGCACTGGCTCTGACCACGAGAAAGGACAGCACTTGTTCACCGGTCAGGGAGGCACCCGAAGGAGACGAGGCATTCGAACTGGTCCGGTGATGCCTCGCTTGTGGTCACAGGCCGAAGGCGCCGCCCTCGATGAGGATGAGCAGGCCGATGGCGATCAGGACGAGGGGCAGCAGGATGTGGCCCAGCGGGCGAGAGCCTTGGCAATGACGGGTCGGGTGGCGAAGAACTTGCCTGCGAAGCACCACACGGCCACGAGCATGAGGAACACCGCGGCGTACATGCTCATCCCGCCGATGCCGGCGGTGGCGAAGACGGGCACGTAGACGCCGATGTTGTCGCCGCCGTTGGCGAAGGTGACCGCCGCCACCTCCAGAGTTGCCCACGAACACGCCGGCGGAGATCTCCAGCATCCAGCGCGTGAGGAAGCCGCGTAGGCCGGCTGGGCAGTTGGTGAGGACGATGACAGTCACCAGAGCTCGTCACCGTGGTCTTGGGGTCCGAGGTAATTGACGCCGGAGGCGACCTGGCGGTTGTGGTCGCTCCGGAGCGTGACGACGTCCTGGGTAGTAGCCGGGCTGGGAGACTGGGGCTGTCTCGGGCAGCAGGAGGGGTTTGATGTCGTCGACGCACCGGTTCAGCAAGGATGGGCCGCTGCGTGGACGCCGAGGCGCGGCGATGGACTAGCGATTCGATATCAACCTTCGTCTGAGTGAGGCGGGACGCGGCGCCCCGCTACCTGACGGTACTGAACGGATCACCGCGCAACTGAACTACCTACTGCGCTCTTTGCCGCGCAACTGAACTCTTCTCTGCAATTCGACACGTCAGCCAGTCACGAGGAGGGCCCCACCGGACGGAGTGATGGCGTACCACTCCTTGTCCTTGCCCTGGCCGTTCATCTGGCCGGCCTTCACGTCGCCCGCGTACCGGTAGAGCGGCCAGCCGGCGAGGGTGAGCTGCTTCATGCCTTTGCGGTGGACCGTGCCGAGGAGGTTCTTGTCGACGCCCGTGGTTCGTACGGGGTCCTCCACGATGACGGGCCTCCACATTCGCGTGCACGCACCGGCGCAAGTCCACCTGGAGGGGGACGGGCGGTCCATGCCGTAGCGGTAGAGGACCATGCCCTGATCGTCGGTGACCACACGGCCCGCGCCCTTCACCGCCTCGGCCCTTACGGTGACGGTCACGCCCGGACTCCCGCTGCCCGCCTCGCCGTCGGACGCCGGAGCCGAGACCGGTGCGGAGGCCGCCGGATCGGACGCCGTCGTGACGACCGGGGCGGCGCCTGAACCCGCGCCGGACGCACTGTCGTTGGAGGAATCGCACGCCCCCAGCAGGAGAGCGGACACGAGCCCGGCGGCCGAAGCGAGGACGATGCGTTGCGGGATCAAGGGCTCACCCTTCGGAAGTCGTGTCTGCGTACACCCTGTTACGTCGGCGCGGGCTCCTACCTCTCAACCACCGCCGCCAGATTGCACATCCTTGACCATCACCCAGGCTGCTGATGGGGGCGCGGTCGTCGGTTGGGTTGCCGTGCGATCAGCCGGTCGCGTACCTGAACGAGCAGCATTCGGTGACCCCCGACTGCCGCAGCTCCGCACCGGCACCGATCCGCTCCACGTTCGGCGGCTCAGCCGCGTCTAGGACGGCGAGCGGCTACACGGGCTGCTCTGGCATGCAGGCACCGGCCGGCGTTAATCAGCAGCGCGGTGCCCGGCGGGGGCCTCGGGGAGCGGGCCTGGGTACTCAACGCCCAGGTGTTCCACGGATACCGGCACACCGATCCCGACGCCCACCTCTCCGGCTTGGCCAGCGGCGCCGAGGCCGACGGACCGGGCGTCGGACTGATGACGGCCGCCGACGTCCGGGCGTACGGGTAGGCGTGCGACCAAGGGGGCACCGCCGCCGAGGGGCGGCCCGGGGTGGAGTACGGCGCGCCCCCAGCTGGGGGCTTGGCCGGGGCTGGGAGGGGGGCGAGGTTCAGCGCTGTGGTAGCTGGGTCGTCCAGGGGCCGCGGGCCGCTGGGGGGCGGCTGGCTTGGAGGTGAGGGCCAGGCTGCGGGGCGGAGTAGGCGTCGGGCGCGGCGGACTGGGGCTGCCAGGCGGTGAGGGGGCGGGCTGGGCCTGCCAGGGGGGCGGGCTGCTCCAGCGCGTCGCTGACGGCGGCCTGCGCGGTGACGTACTGTTCTCCGTCAGCCTCCTCGGCGAGCCGGTCCAGGTAAATGATCAGGTACCGGCCGCCGCGTCCGATGGTGATGCGGCCCTCGCGCCCACGCGGTCCAGGTCGCTCCCGTCCCAACCGCTCCGCTCCGTCGCGGCGTCGCGGGGAAGGCTCACCGCCTCCGACGCCAGCCGCTCGGACGACATCGACCGCACCAGGTCGGTGTCGAAGTCGAGTGCGGCCGCGTCGAGTACATCGGCCACCCTTTTTATAGGACTCGACTGCGACTAGGGGGGTTTGGGCGTCCAGGTCCTCGTTGTCGGCGGCGGTGACTGGCTCGCCGGTGTGCTCGGCGAGCTCCCGGCTCTTTGACGGGCAGACAGGACGACTGCATGACCCACCGCGAGCCGGGACCGATGGGTGCTGGGGCCTTCGCCGACCCCAGACGCCCGCTCCCCTGGGTGCGGGTGCGTGCGCGCCGGACGGCACCGGGGCCGTGGTGGCTCGGCTGGACTACGACCGGCTCACCGCCGCACGCACGGACCGCTGCATCCGGGGACGGCGGGCAGGCAGCGGCTTGCGCGCACCTGCCGGCCCGACGCGGAGGCGCCCTCGCAAGGGATAGCCGGTCAGTGCTGCCAGTAGTCACGCTCGGGGAGTTCCACCCACAGGTCGGGGGGCCCGGTGAAGGGCCGCGGGTCGGCGGGGAAGAGGCCCGCGTGGGCGCAGCACTCGGCGATCGCGTGGGAGCCGTAGATGTACGCGGTGAGGACCTCCTCGTGAGGCATACCGGTGTACGGGCCCCCGCCGGGGTGCAGGTCCCAGCCCTCGACGACACCGTCGCGCACGAGGCTGCCCTGGTTGCCGCTCTTGGGGTTGGCGTACATGCCGTAGCAGACGGTGCCGGCCGAGAGCAGGGCCTGTACGCCCGGCATCTGCGGCCCGTACCCCCAGGGCTGGGTGACGACACAACCGCCCGGCACGGTCGTCACCCCGACGATGCGCAGGCTGTCGTCCGTGTCGACGCCGTACGGGTCGTCCAGCAGCTCGGCGAGCAGCCCGGCGTCCGACGGCGCCGCTGCCAGGCGCCGTACGGCCTCCTGCGCGTCGATGCCGGCCACACAGGCCAGTCCCGTGCCGTCGTAGTAGCCGACGTCGGCCAGGGCCGCGATGCGCCGCCGGCCTTCCCGCGCCGCTGCGGACTCCGCCTCGCTGAGCCCCGGTCCGCCCTCGGGCAGCGGGAACAGGTCCGGTGTGGGCCCGGCCAGGCTCAGCCACCCCGGTGACCAGCCGGCCAGCACCGGACGCCACGGGTCGGCTCCCGCAGCGACGAGGACCCGTGCGATCTCCGGCCGGTGGCCGACCACCGCCTCCCACAGTGCGGTCGTACCTTCCTCCAGGGCGTCGACGTCGGCGACGCGCCCGGCCAGCTCCGCGACGACCTCGGGCGAGCCGAACGCCACGGCCCGGTGCAGGGGCCGTTCCCCGCACGGCAGCGCCTCCGGATCGGCGCCCTGGTCGAGCCGTCGCCGGATGTCCCGGTGGTCCCGCCAGCCCTCCCAGTCGACGCCGCCCTCCCAGCCGTCCCCCGGTCCCGTCCCCATGTCGCCTCCCGCGCCCCGCCCGACGGCACCCTGCCGCACACCGACCACCCTTGCAGACGGGTCCGACAACGCCACCGCCGTCACGGCGGCGCGGCGGACCATGGACGCCGGCGCCACCGGTCTGCCGCGGGTCGGACCCTCGCCGAACATCCCGACACCCGCGACCGCCGACCACACCGACGGCACCGACGAAGGGTGCCGGGGCAGGCTCCGGGGAGGGTGCCGGGAAGCGCCGCTTCAGCGACCTGCTGCGGGGGTCCGACCGGCTGCGGCGCGCGCTCGCCGCCGGCGGCGATCCGTCGGCGCTGTGCGCCGCGCCCGCCCCGCCGTGGGCTGGGCGGGCGGGTCAGCGATCGCCGGTGGGGGCCTGCAGGACGCCGGCGCTGTCCGGGCCGGCGGGGGCTAGCGGCGGTGCCTCGGCGGCGCCAAGGCTTTCCCGGGCCGCGGCGACGACCGCGTCCGCGGTGAGCCCGAACTGCTCGTACAGCACGGTGTAGGCAGCGCTGGCGCCGTAGTGGTCAAGGCCGACGATGCGGCCGGCGTCGCCGACGAAGTCCCGCCAGCCCATGGGCACACCAGCCTCGACGCTCACCCGAGCGCGCACCGCAGGCGGCAGCACCTGCTCGCGGTAGGCCCGGTCCTGGGCCGCGAACCACTCCCAGCACGGCAGTGACACGACCCTCGTCGGGATGCCGTCGGCCTCCAGCGTCTCCCGGGCGGCGACGGCGATCTGCACCTCGCTTCCGGTGCCCATCAGAATGACCTCAGGACTGCCGCTGGAGGCTTCGGCCAGCACGTAGCCGCCCCGGGCGACGCCCTCGGCCGACGCGAACTGTGTGCGGTCGAAGACGGGCAGGTTCTGCCGGGACAGGGCGAGTCCGGCCGGGCGGTCGTTGTGCTCGAGGATGGTGCGCCAGGCCACAGCGGTCTCGTTGGCGTCGGCCGGGCGGACGAAGTCCAGGCCGGGCATGGCCCGCAGCGCCGCGTAGTGCTCGATGGGCTGGTGGGTGGGGCCGTCCTCGCCCAGCCCGATGGAGTCGTGCGTCCACACGTAGGTGACCGGGAGCTGCATGAGCGCGGCCAGCCGCACCGCACCGCGCATGTAGTCGGAGAAGGTGAGGAACGTGCCGCCGTACACGCGGGTCCCGCCGTGCAGCGCGATGCCGTTCATGATCGCGCCCATGGCGTGCTCGCGGACGCCGAAGTGCAGCGTGCGCCCGTACGGGCCGCCCGACCACATCTTGGACTGCCGGCTCTCGGGCAGGAACGAAGCCTCCCCCTTGACCGCGGTGTTGTTGCTCTCCGCCAGGTCGGCCGAACCACCCCACAGCTCCGGCAGGACCGGGTACAGGGCGGCGAGGACCTCGCCGGAAGCCTTCCGGGTCGCCACGCCCTTCGGATCGGCGTCCCAGACCGGCAGGTCGTCCGCCCAGCCCTGCGGCAGCCGACGGGTGGACAGCCGCTCAAGCAGCGCGGCACCGTCGGGGTTGCCGGCCCGCCACGCGTCGAAGCGCTGCTGCCACGTCGCGTGCGCCTGCGCGCCGCGCTCGGCGACCCGGCGGGCGTGCTGGAGCACCTCGGGGTCGACCTCGAAGGTCTTGTCGGGGTCGAAGCCGAGGATCTTCTTGGTCGCCCGGACCTCGTCCTCGCCCAGCGCGGATCCGTGGGCCGCGCCGGTGTTCTGCTTGTTCGGAGCGGGCCAGCCGATGATCGTGTGCAGCACGATCAGCGACGGGCGGCCGGTCTCGGCCCGGGCAGCGGCCAGCGCCCGGTCGACCGCGGCCAGGTCCTCGCCGTCGTCGACGTGCTGCACGTGCCAGCCGTAAGCCTCGTACCGCTTGCCGACGTCCTCGGTGAACGCGATGTCGGTGTCGTCCTCGATCGAGATCCGGTTGGCGTCGTAGACCAGGACCAGGTTGCCCAGCTCCTGAGTGCCGGCCAGCGATGACGCCTCGCCGCTGACGCCCTCCTCCAGGTCGCCGTCGGAGGCGAACGCCCAAATCGTGTGGTCGAAGACGCTCTCGCCCTCGGGGGCGTCGGGGTCCAGCAGACCGCGCTCGCGGCGGGCGGCCATCGCCATGCCGACGGCGTTGCCGACGCCCTGGCCGAGCGGGCCGGTCGTCGTCTCCACCCCCGGTGTGTGGTTGACCTCGGGATGGCCCGGGGTCGCAGAGCCCCAGGTGCGCAGCGCCTGAAGGTCGGCCAGGTCCAAGCCGTAGCCGGAGAGGAAGAGCTGGATGTACAAGGTGAGGCTCGAGTGCCCCATCGACAGCACGAAGCGGTCACGGCCGACCCAGTTCGGATCGCCCGGGTCGTGGCGCAGCCACTTCTGGAACAGCAGGTAGGCGGTGGGAGCCATGCTCATCGCGGTGCCGGGGTGGCCGTTGCCGGTCTTCTGTACGGCATCCATCGCCAGCACGCGCACGGTGTCGATCGCGCGGCGGTCGAGATTGCCCATCCCCTCGGGGAGGGTGGGGTGCGGCTGGAAGGGGTTGCCGGTGGGTACGTCGCTCGCGGCCTCGGCGGGAGCCTCAGGGCGGGTGCTCTTCGCCTCGGTGGCGGGGTCTGCCTCATTGGCGGTCATCGGTGGCGGTACTCCCTTGGGGGTGGGACGGTAGATGCTTTTCACCGCGCGGCCGGTGTCGGGCACCGCAACCGGGCGGGCCCGGCGACGGTGGGGCGTCAGGCGAGTGGGGTGTCGTCCAGTGCCTTCGCGAGGTCGCCGGGGGTGTCATAGAGCGCGATGGCGCCGGCAAGCCGCGGGAACGGACGACGATCGCCGGCATCCCCGCTCTCTTGGCCGCCTCAACGTCCCACACCGAGTCGCCGGCCATCACCCTCGACGCGTCGGGCGGCGCACCCGACTTCTTCAGCGCCACCTGCAGCAGATCCGGCGCCGGCTTGGAGGACTCCACATCGGCGCTGGTGATCCGGTCGTCGACGATGTCACGGGCGTCCAGCATGTCCAGCATGTCCAAGAAGACCTCCACGTGACGCTGCTGAGCAGAACTGGCCGGCACCAGCCGGTGACCCCGCTCTTTGACCGCCACGAGGAGATCGCGAGCACCGGGCAACGGCGCCATCTCCTTCAGCAGCTCGTCGACCTCCCTGCCCTGCTGCTGCCTGGCCCGGTCGCCCACCCGGCGCTCCAGTTCCTCGCCACCGACAACGGTGACCACCTGATCCCCGCCCATCCCGATCAGCCGGTGCAGTCGCCATACCGGATGAATTTCGCCCACCGACCGCAGTGCCCGTACCAGGCGAGGGCGTGGTGGTAGTTGGAGCCGATGAGTGTCCCGTCGATGTCGAGGACGGCGATGGCGGATGCGGTCACGCTCACCGGCTACCCGCCAGCCCGGTACCCACACGGAGACCGCGGAACCGACAAGGCGATCGTCGGTACGGTTACGGCTCCCGTCGGTACGGTTACGGCTCCCCGGGCGGCCGTCGCCCTACCTGGTCAGCTACGACCCGCTGCTCTACTCCTGACACCGCCGCCCGCAGCCGACCGCGGAGCATGACGGCCACTTACCGCACTCCAAGCGGACATCTCGGGTACGTGCCGCGTGCGCAAGGCGTCCTCCGGCACAGGGCGTGCGCGGCGGAACCTCGGACGGCTCAGCGGGCCTGAACGTCGTCGCGCCCTGGCCGCCGCCACCGGGTCCCGCCGCCGGCGCGGCCCTCCCACTCGTCGCCGCCTCCCGCGCCGCAGCCGTCCCCGCCCCGGGGCCGGCCGCCGCCGCCGGGGAGTTCACTAACCCGGTGATCTGGCAGGACTTCGCGGACATCGACGTCATCCGCGTCGGGGACACCTACTAGGCCTCGGCCTCGACCATGCACTACTCCCCGGGCGCGCCCGTCCTGCGCCCGTACGACCTGGTGCACTGGGAGATCGCCGGTCACTCGGTGCCGGTACTGGACTTCGGAGGCGGCGGCGAGCCCCTCGCCTTCTCACCTGTCACCGGACAGGCGGGCGACGGGGCCCCGCGACCAACGCTCGCGGGGGCCCTCCCGTGCACGACGCCAGTGCCGTGCGCGCGACGCCCGTCCCCGCGGGCGCGGGGGCGAGGACCTCGGCGCGTCGGATCCGGCGACCGGCAGCACGGCGGGCCCGGGGCGCCGCGAGCGGCCGGCCAGCGGCCCCTAACCGACGAGTTCGCGTACGAGCGCGGCGACTTGCTCCACTTCGATGAGGAAGCCGTCGTGCCCGTACGGGGACTCGACCACCCTGGCGTAGTCCGCCGTGGGGATCGCGGCCGCCAGTTCCGCCTGCTGGGCCGGCGGGTAGAGGCGGTCCGAGTCGACGCCCGCGACGAGGGTCCGGGCCGTCACCCGGCTCAGAGCGGCGCGCGTACCGCCCCGACCGCGACCGATGTCGTGGCTGTTCATGGCCTCTGTCAGCGTGACGTAGCTGCCCGCGTCGAAGCGGCGCACGAGCTTGGCGGCGTGATGGTCGAGGTAGGACTCCACCTGGAACCGGCCACCGTTGAAGGGATCCTCCGTGCCCTGCGGCGCACGGCCGAAGCGGACCTGGAGTTCCCGCTCGCTGCGGTACGTCACGTGAGCGAGGCGACGGGCCAGGCCGAGTCCCGCGTGCGGCCCGAGTGCGGGGCCGGCGTCGTGGTAGTCGCCGCCGCGCCAGTGCGGGTCGCCGCGGATGGCATGGAGCTGGACGTTCGCCCAGGCGATCTGCTCCGCGCTCGCCGCGGCCACCGTGGCGAGCAGCAGGAGTGCCCGGGTCCGTGCCGGATGCGACACGGCCCATTCCAGCGCCCGCATCCCGCCCATCGACCCACCGACGACCAGGGCCCAGCGATCGATGCCCAGCGCGTCGGCCAGGCCCGCCTCGGCGGCCACCTGGTCCCGCTGCGTCAAGAAGGGGAAGCTGCCGCCCCAAGGGCGCCCGTCCGGGGTGCGGGACGCCGGTCCGGTACTGCCCTGGCAGCCACCGAGCACGTTCGGAGCCACGACGAACCAGCGGCCCGTGTCGAGCGCGCGACCGGGGCCGACGAGCCCGTCCCACCAGCCCGGGGTGGGATGGCCGGGCTCGGCGGGGCCGGCGACGTGGCTGTCGCCGGTCAGGGCGTGCAGCACCAGCACCGCGTTGGCACGGTCGGGAGCCAGCCGCCCCCACGTCTCGAACGCAAGCCGGACGCCCGGGAGTTCACCGCCGGCCTCCAGGGCGAGGGGCTCGTCGCGCAGGTACCACCGGCGACGTCCGGGCGGGTCCCCCTCCCGCCAGGCCCCGGAGGCCGGCGGGAGGAGATCGGACGGTGCCAGTACGGTGTTCAGGACGCGCCCTTCGCCGCGCGGAACCCCGCCTCCAGGTCGGCCTTCAGGTCGGCGAGGTTCTCGATGCCCACCGACAGGCGCACCAGCCCGGGGGAGGTGCCGGTGGCCGCCAGCTGCTCCTCGTCGAGCTGGCTGTGCGTGGTGGACGCCGGGTGGATGATCAGGCTGCGCACATCACCGATGTTGGCGAGGTGGCTGAAGAGCTCCACCGCGTCCACGAACCGCTTGCCCGCCTCGACACCGTCCCGCAGCTCGAAGGAGACCACCGCACCGGCACCGCGCGGCAGGTACTTCCGGCCCGCCTCGTACCACCTGCTGGACTCCAGCCCCGGATAGTGGACGGCGGCGACCTCGTCCCGCTGCTCCAGCCACTCGGCAAGGGCCTGGGCGTTCGCGGAGTGCCGCTCGATCCGCAGGCTGAGGGTCTCCACGCCCTGCAGGAGCAGGAACGCCGAGTGGGGGGAGAGGGCCGGTCCGAGGTCGCGCAGCAGCTGCACCCGGAGCTTGACGGCGAAGGCGCCCGGGCCGAGCGCCGGCCAGTACCGCAGCCCGTGGTAGCTGGGGTCGGGCTCCGTGAAGTCCGGGAACCGCTCGGCGTGAGCCCCGAAGTCGAAGGTGCCGCCGTCGACGACGACACCCGCGATGGCCGTGCCGTGGCCGCCCAGGAACTTGGTCGCGGAGTGGACGACGACGTCCGCGCCGTGTTCGAGGGGCCGCAGGAGGTAGGGCGTCGGGACCGTGTTGTCCACGATCAGCGGCAGTCCGGCCGCGTGCGCCACGTCCGCGACCCCCCGTACGTCGAGCACGTTGCCGCGTGGATTGCCCAACGTCTCCGCGAACAGGGCCTTGGTGTTCGGCCGGATCGCCGTCCGCCACGCGTCGAGGTCGTCCGGGTCGTCGACGAACGACACGTCGATGCCCAGCTTCGGCAGCGTGTGCCGGAACAGGTTGTAGGTGCCGCCGTACAGCGACGTACTGGAGACGACGTGGTCGCCGGAGCTCGCGAGTGTCAGGATCGCCAGGGTCTCCGCCGCCTGCCCGGAGGAGAGCGCCACGGCCGCGACGCCGCCCTCCAGGGCGGCGACGCGCTGCTCGAAGACGTCCTGGGTCGGGTTGTGGATGCGGGTGTAGATGTTGCCGGGTTCGGCCAGCGAGAACAGGTCGGCGGCGTGCTGCGTGTCCCGGAACACGAACGACGTCGTCTGGTAGATCGGTGTCGCCCGGGCACCGGTCGTCGGGTCGGGCACCGCCCCGGCGTGGATCTGCTTGGTCTCGAACGACCAGGCCGAGGTGTCGGGCCCGGCGGGCGGCTCCTCAGGGGTGTGCCCTGCGGTGACGGAGTCGATGGGGTGGCTCATGGCGGTGCTCCCTTGTGCGGAAGGCGAGGCGCCCGTGGTGCGGGGCACGCGAAGGCGCGGAGGAACCACAGGGCCGGCCGTCGCACCCGGAACGCGGGCGGCGGTCGGCTCTGTGCGGAGGGGAGAAGACCGGCGGGGGCCGGAGCGCGGACTCAGCTCACGGCAGGACAACACGTGGTGGTGACACGCCCGTAGTCAACGTGGCGGCGGGTCACGAGCACGGTCATGGAGCCAGAAAACCACATGGGGCGGCCGCGCACCAGCGCCCCGCAGCCGTCCGGCCGGCTGGAAACATGATGGACGCACTTCCCCCGGGGGCAACGGTGCAGGAGCGCCCGGGCTGCCGCCCCGCCATGGGACGGTACGCCCGCCCCGGTGCGACATGCTCTTCCGATGATTCCACGCACTGCCCCGATCAGCCGGCCGGTGACGATACGGAGGCCGCCGCGCGGCATGCCAGACGGCTCACACGGATCGTGCGTGGCCCCGAGCCCGGTCGCTCCCCCCCACCAGAACACCGGTTTCGCACCTGGAAACGGGCGGTACGGCTACCGCACTCGGTTGACCTCGCCTCGCGGCCCCGCGCAGCCGGACGTCACACCACCAGTTGAAAGCTCCTCCGCTGGCAGCAGGTCGAAACTCAGCGGCGCCGCTCCTCGGGCCAAGCCCGGAACCTCCGCCGCCCCCACTCCTGCGCCCGCTCCCTGATACGGCGACGCAACCAAGTCATCCACAGCACGAGCGGCGTCGCCGCGAGAGCACCCAGCAATGCCGGACTCCACCCCATCCCACCTGCGCTGTACCGGAACATCACAGCCAACACCACATACATCACCAGGACAACGCCTGCCCTGCCAACGCCTCAACTCCACTCCCCCATCCGCTGACCACGATTTCCGCAGGGCGGGACGGCTACTGCCCGGGCCGACCGGCGCTACGGAAGGTGGGCCGCCTTTGCGTGCACGGTGGGCCGTCCCGTGTACCCGACGCCCGTCACGTCCTGGACGAACACCTCGACGCACTCGTTGCGCGGGTGCTCCCCGAGACATGGGACGCCTGACCGGATGCGGCCCGGTCGGTCGTGAGTCGAGGCTGGTCCCGGCCTCGTACGTGCCGACGTTGCGACCGGTCCATCCCCGTGACATCGAGGCGCCCCCAGGGCTGAACGGAGATCACTGCATGGCTCGTCGTGTTGCCGTCTACGGAGCCGGTTCCTGGGGGACGGCGTTCTACCCTCGTCCTGGCCGACGCCGGGTGTGAGTGACCCGTGGGGGCGCCGCAAGGCGGTGGTAGACGCGATCAACCACACGCACGTGAACGCCGATTACCTGCCACAGGCGTCGCTTCCGTCGGCCGTGCGCGCGACGACCGGCCCGGCCGAAGCGGCGGGCGGCGCCGACATCGCCGTCCTGGCGGTCTTGGCGCAGAGCGCCCGGACGCTGCTGGAGGGGTGGGCGGACCAGTGGCAGTCACACGCGAGAGTGACCGACGTGGACTCCACCTCCCACCATGCCGTAGCACCGCGGCAACAGGCCCTCTGGGTCAGCTTGTTGGCGTAGACACCCTTCGGGCTACCAAGACGACCTGTTCTTGGGCGGCAGTTGCCTCAATCACCCCACCGGGACCCGTCGTGACCCTCAAGACGGGCACGACGGCAGCCAGTGAGGCAACGGCACGGGCCGACACCCGGTCTGGCAGCATTCCTCCGGCTACCTGCCGTCCGCCGCCCTGGAGCCAGCCTCCGACTGACCCTGGCCCGGCGCGGTCACAGGTTCGCGCCTGGCATCGCCCCGTGCCGTGACCGGCTCCGGGTGCTCCCATGCCTCGGGCAGCAGCAGCACGGCCAGGTTCGCCGCTGCCACGAGCACCGCACCTGCCAGCAGTGGTGCCGAGGTGCCGAGGAGGGTGGCAACCGGAACGGCCACCGCCAGGCCCAACGGGCGGGCGGCAAAAGAGATCAGCGCGTCGAAGGAGCCTACCCGCCCGAGCACCTCCTGCGGGATGCGGTGCTGGATGGCGGTCTCCCACAGCGGACTGAGCACACCAAGACCGAACATCGCCAGGAAGTACGCAGACGCCGCCCAGGGCAGCGCCAATCCCAGCCCGAAGGCCGCCAGCGGCAGCGCGAAGACGGCCGCGCCCACGGCCACACCGACCAGCGGGCGGCGGATCGGCAGCCGTCCTGCGGCAAAAGCACCGACCAGCATGCCGACGGTCCCGAGCTGGGCCACCAGGACCCACGCGCCGTCACCGCCCATGCTCCGGACGGCGATCAGCGGCCCCAGGGTGAGCAGGAAGCCAGCCGCCAGATGCCATACTCCATGGCCCAGCACATTGGTGAGGAACCAGCGGTGACGCCGGGTCTCGGTCCAGCCTTCGCGCAACTGCGCCCGGAACCCCGCGTGGCCACCGTCGGCCGCCCTGATGGTCCGGCGGGTGTGCAGGCCGCCCAGGGTGGTCGCAGAGCCGATGAAGAGCGCGCCAGTCAGTAGCGAGGACCAGCCGGCCCCGAGCATCAGCATCATGCCGCCCGCCGTAGCAGGGCCGGCGGTCTGGGCCAGGCCGGTGGCGACGTCCAGCCGCGAGTTCAGCCGCAGCCGCTGGTCGGCGTCGACGGTCGCCGCGACCAGGGTGCGGACCGCTGGGGTGCCGAAGGCGACCGCGGCGCCGGTGACGGCGGCAAGCACGGCGAGGTCGGGCACCCGGACCAGGCCCCAGAGCAGTTCCGCGCCGATCACGGTCTGCGCCGCGCCCCTGAGTAGATCGGCAGCGAGCACGACCCGCTGTGGCGGGAAGCGGTCCGCCAGCACGCCGGCGACCGGCAGCAGCATCAGCATGGGCAGCAGTTCGCATGCCAATACCAGGCCCAGATCCCCCGCCGAACCCGTCGAGCCTGCGGCGTGTCCTCGAAGCAGGGCGAGCGTGAGCGTGGTGGGTATCAGCGCGGTGGCCAGCGCCGCGCAGGTACGGCCGACCAGCAGTCGGCGCATGGGTTGCGTCATGCACGCACAGTATTTCGCCAGCTAATCATTTGGCAACGAAATATAAGTTGGCGTAGCATACTGAGGGCATGGACACCGAGAGTCAGGGCCGGGAGCGGCCCGCGGAAGGGGACGACTCCGTCGACGTGCACCTTGCACGCTGGCGCGGCAAGGCCCCGTTCGACGCGCGGGTGGAGGGGATCATCACCCGCATTCAGCTCTTGGCCAAGCATGTCGGCCAAGCCAAAGACCGCGCCCTGGCCGAGGTTGGCCTGCAGGAGTTCGAGTTCGCCACGCTGCACCGGCTCGCCGCGCGCGAGGCCCCGGGGCGGGCCACCCCCTCGGAGCTGGCGGCTGAACTCATGCTCTCCCCTGCCGGCATGACAGGCCGCCTGGACACCCTGGAACAGTCAGGTCTGGTGCGGCGTGTGCGCAGCAGTCAGGACCGACGCCGGGTGGACGTGGAGCTCACCGAGGCGGGGCGCACCTGCTGGCTGGCCGCGATGGAGCTGCGGGGGCAGGCGGAGAACTCGATGGTCGCCCCGCTCGACCCGGCAGAGCAGGACGCACTCAGCGCTCTGCTCAAGCGGATGCTGATCCAGGCGGAGGCGGACAGCCGCCACCGGTGAACCCCGCGTCGATGGTGTTGCTTCTCGCCGTCAGGTCTCAGTATCCCGCTGGCCGCCGCCGCGGTTACCCAAGGACACTCACGTTCGACCGACGTCGCCTGGGACAAGTCCGGAGCCGTGCTCGGTTCCCGGCGGGCGATCAGCGGCTTCACGCCGAGATCCGAGACCAGAAGGCGGTACTTGTCGTGGTCGTAGCCGCGGTCGGCCAGGACCACGGCGGGGCGGCGACGGGGACGGCCGCGCCTGCCCCCGTACCGACGGGATCGCCTCCAGCAGTGGGATCAGCTGGGTGACGTCGTTGCGGTTACCACCGGTCAGGATGGCGGCCAGAGGGATGCCGGCGGCATCGGTGGTCAAGTGGTGTTTGCTGCCCGTCCTGCCCCGGTCGACGGGGCTTCGTCCAGTCTGGGACCCCCTTCTTAACGCCCGGATGTGGAGGCCGTCGACAGCCGCCCGCGGGCAGTCCAGGGCGTCCCCACTGCGCAGCTTGGCCAGGAGGACCTCGTGCAGCCGGCACCACACACCAGGTCGGTACCGATGTGGCACAAGGGGGGCAGCCGTTCCATTTGAGGTGGTGGGGCTGGCCTGTTGCAGATGCCACCGACCGGCGGGTCCGGTTCGGTGGCCTGTAGTTGTCGGTGAGGGACGTTCAGGTGTCGGGATGGGCCAGGCGGCCGAGCAGGGCTACCGCGTCGTCGAGGGGCACCGGTTGGAAGAACCGCGCGTCGACGTGCTCAACGGCGGCAATCGCGCGTGGGGCCAGGTCGGCGCCGGTGTCGGTGACACGCAGCCGTTTGGCGCGGGTGTCGGCGGGGTCGACTTCACGCTCGATGAGTCCTTTGCGTTCCAGGATGCGTAGTACCTGGGAGGTCATCTTGACGTCGGTGCCCGCTTGGCGGGCGAGGGCCAGCTGGTTGGGGTGCTCGCCTTGGGTGTTGAGCCACCAGGTGCAGGCGAGCAGCACGAACTGCACGTGGGTGAGATCGAGCGGGGCCAGGGCTGTGGCGATGTCGCGCTGCCACCGCAGGGTGGCGTGCCACAGCAGGAATCCGGGGCTGTCGCCGGGGCTGAGGGGCATCAGCGAAGCGCCAGCTCGGCCAGCGAGGCCATTGTCTCGGGCCAGTCGGCAGTGATGCCCGGGCCGATCTCCGGGCCGGCCTCATCGGCGCCGATGCCGGTGATCTCCATCCGGTACGCCACGCGGATCCGGTTCTGGTCGATCCGGTCGATCTGGTGGATGGTGCGCAGCAGCAGGCCGTTGAAGCGCGCCTCGTCGACGAACAGTTCGTTTTCGACCACCTCGGAGATGCGCAGCAGTACCGGGTCGTCCCCGGGCGGCGTCATCGTGATGTGCGTGCCCGCCGCGAACGGGCCATCCATCTCGATCTTCTCGATCTCGGCGTTCCAGGTACCCCAGTTCTCAACGTCTGCCCAGAGCCGCCAGATCGCCTCGGGGGTGGCGCTGGTCTCGATGCTGTGCTCGTACTTCCACATGAGTGGTCTCCTCAACTGGATTATCTATCCATAGATTATCTCCGCGAAGACTATCTGTCCAATGATGCGCGGACCCCATTCCGCGGCACCCCGATCACCCGCCCGAACCACTGCCCGCGCCTGCGCCATCGAGGAGGTCCTACCCCACGCATGCGAGCTTCGCCGCGATCCGGCGGTGCGGCATGCGCTCGCCGATTCTTGTCAGGCCGGCCGCGTGCCCGCCGGCGACCAGTGCCGCCCGGACACCGCCCAGGGACTGCTGGACAGCCGACCTCGGCTACCCTGCACCGCGGCCGGAGGTCGCTTGCTGGACCGGGCTCCGAGCCGAGATGACGATGACCTGAAAGTCTGTCAGAAGAAGATTCGGGCTGGGCGTTCACGATCAAGGCCCTTTCAGCCCCTTGGCTCATGACCGGCCCAACGGCCGCGTAACTCATGGGGAAGAGGGGGGATTTTTCGATGGACTCGGCCACGACCGCCATCGTCTCGATCGTCACCGCCAAGGCCTTCGCGCTGCTGACGTTCTGGCTGCGCCTGCGCTGGCAGGCACGCCGCGAACAGGACCGGCACCACTACCTTCTCGGAGTCACCGAGAAGGTCGCGGCCGGCGGCCGGGTCGAACTGGACGACCAGCACCGTGACGGCCACCGCCTGCACGTGACGATCACCCGCCCGCCCGCCGACGGGGAGGACCAGACCTCGTGAGCACCCACGACTCGGCGGACGGCACGGACCACCCGGCCACCGCACCGGCAACCGCCGGCCCGCCCGGACAACATGACCGTGCCCGGCAACAGACGGATGAGGAGTTCTCCGCCTTCTACCGCGCGCACATCCGCCACCTGGTCGCCTTCCTGATCGGCCACGGCGCCGGCGTGCACACGGCCGCGGACATCGCCCAGGAAGCCATGACCGACGCCTACCGAAACTGGACCGACATCACCTACCCCAAGGCCTGGGTCTACGCAGCCTCCTCCCATGCTCTCGCCCGCAGGATCGCCCCGTCGAAGAACCAGTCGAAGACGTACCGGAACCCACCTACCTGCTGCCTCGCCTTGACGCCATCGCGGAATGGGAGGCCCGGTACGCCATGGCCGCATGGCATCCGCCACTGCATGGAACAGTGGGCCACCAAGGGACCGTTGCGCGCCTTCGGAATCCGAGTGGGCGCCGAGCAGACCCACGCGGGAACGATCGACCTCCGGTTCCAGATGCCGGGCCTTGCCGCTGGGCAGAGGCGGTCCCCCAGGTGGCTCCGGAGAATCCAGGCTCGGCCGCGGTCGCCCTCGGAGCGGGCTTCATCCACGTCAGGCAAGCCCTGGACGCGGACGGCAACCGGTTCGGCTGGTACGTCCGCGACCTGTCCCGCGACCCAGCCCATGGTGCTGACCAGTGACAGCGAGCGGGAACCGGCTCGTGGCACACGGCGCTGATCCGAAACCCCTTGGACGGCACGGGGACATGCTTGCTGGAATGGGGTACGGCCGCTGTCGGAATTGAAGGGATGCGGCGATGACCGAGATCCGGCTGCACCTGTCGGTGCGCGGCCTCACCGACAGGGACCTGCCGTCCTGCGGCTGGGCCGGCTCCCCCAAGCACCTGCGAGAGCTCGTCCACCAATTACGCCGTGCCGAGGCGGGTGAGATCGACTACCTGGCGGTGTGCACGCCGGTCGGGCTCCCGGTGGCGGTCGGCGGCATCGACTACAAGGTCAAGCCCGGCGCCGGCACGCTCTGGCAGCTCAGTGTCCACCCGGCCTTGCAGTCGTGCGGGATCGGCACACTGCTGATCCGCTCCGCCGAGCGCCGGATCAGTGCCCGGGGCCTGACCCGCGCCGAACTCGGCGTCGAGGAGAGCAACCCGCGCGCCCGCGCCCTCTACGAACGCCTGGGCTACCGGGCCTTCAGCCGCGAGCTCGACTCCTGGGAAGTGGAAGCCGAGGACGGCTCGCTCCAGCGGTACGAGACGATGTGCACGCTGATGTGCAAGGACCTGCCGTGACGCTGGATTTCGCGGCGTTCGTCGCCGAGGCAACGGCCGACCCGGCCGTCGTCGGACTCGTCCTCAAGGGCTCCCAGGCCCACGAGGGGATGACCACCCGTCACTCCGACCACGACCTCTACGTCATCCTCGTCGACGACACCGCGAGCGAACCGACCGCGCTCGACGGCTACCGCTCCGCGCGACTCGACCTGGTCGTCACCACCCTCGGACAGTTCCGCCGGGCCCCCGACTGGGAGCGGTACGCCATCGTCCGCTCCCGGGTGCTGCTCGACCGCAGCGACGGGGAGGTCACCCGGATCGTCGCCGCGATGGGACGGCTGGGCGACGAGGATGCCTTCCGGTCCTCCGCCGCCTTGCTGGACGCCTACGCCAACTCGCTCTACCGCTCGGTCAAGAACCACCGCGACGGGAACCCGCTCGCCAGCCACCTCGACGCGGCCGCCAGTGTCGGATTCCTGCTCGACCTGCTCTTCGCCCTGGACCGCCGGCCGCGCCCCTACGACAAGTACCTGGCCTGGGAGCTGGACCGGTTCCCGCTGCCCGGCTGGGAGAGCATCGCCCTGCTGGACACCATCGCGCGGATCGTCGCGACCGGCGAGGTGGCACCGCAGCAGCAGCTCTTCGCCCGGGTCGAGGCGGCTGCCCGGGCCGCCGGCCACGCGGCGGTGCTGGACGCCTGGGGCGGGGACCTGCTGTTGATACGGCCCCATCCCGGCTCCCCGGCCCACCAGTACTTGTGACGCCGGCCAGTCCACGGCGCGCAGGGCCGCTTCGGCCGCCTCGGGCAGCGTGTGCTCCACCGGCATCCCGGACTCCTCGGCGAAGTGCGGGAGGTACGCCATGCGCTCGGCCTCCGGCGGTGCGCCCAGTGCCGCCCGACCCGAGTCGTACCCCGCCTCCCCCACTAGGTGTTCGACACCGGCCCCGCTGTCGATGTGCGAAGTCGTGTGCACGGAGGTCCGGAGTCCTCTGCACACCCCGGGATCAGGTTACTGGTCGATTACCGTATGTGCCTACTGCCGGTAGACTGGACCGGGAGCCAGCGAGTTCCGCGTCGGAGGGAAGGCTGTGCCTCGTCGGAGTCAGGGGTGGGTGTGGGCCGGACGTGTGGCATTCGGCGTGATCGTTGTTGCGCTGGCGGTGTACCTGGTCGTGGTGGGTCCTGACAAGGCGGACAAGCTGGCCAGTGGTATCAGCGCGGTAGTGGCGTTGACGGCTCTGGGTGCGCCCTATCTGCTACCCCCGCCGTTGTCAGGGGGCGTGTCGATGTCCGATCCTGACCGGGTCGAAGACACGGGCACCGCCCGTGCCGCGGGCGGTGGGCAGGCCAACACCGGGCTGCGGACCCCGAGCGACGACCGGCAAGCGCAGGTCACACGTTCGGGCGACGCGACCGCCAACGGGCGGGGTTCCGTGGCGAACACCGGCATCAACCGCCAGAGAGAGCCGTGACGAGCGGCGACACTCCACCCTGCACGACAGCTGCGGACGGGACCGGGGTCACCGACTCCGGCGACGCCACTGCTCATCACGGCAGCGTCGCCAATACCGGCATCATGGGCGATGTCAAGCTCGAACATCACGAGCACCACCATCACTATCCCCAGGCAGCGCCGGTGCCGGCGTCCCCGACTGCGTATCTGGCTCAGGTCCGGCGGATCGCTCCGGCCGAACTCGTCGGCAGGGACGGCGAGCTGGCCGAAATGGCAGCGTTCAGTACGGCCGTCGACAGCCCCGGGTATCTGTGGTGGCGAGCGCCGGCATGGGCCGGCAAGTCGGCATTGCTGTCGTGGTTCGTCCTCCATCCACCGGTCGGAGTACGGGTGGTGTCGTTCTTCGTCACCGCACGCTTCGCCGGGCAAAGTGACCGCGTGGCGTTCACCGAGGCACTGGCCGAGCAACTCGCCGGTCTGATCGGCGAACGGCCTCCGCCGCTCACGGCCGGCAACCGGGATTACGTTGTTCTCACCCTGTTGGACCGCGCGGCCGCCGCGTGTTCCGACTGCGACGAGCGGCTGGTGCTTGTGGTCGACGGCATAGACGAGGATCGCGGGGTCACCGCCGGGCTGGATGCGTACAGCATCGCCTCGGTGTTGCCGGCTCAGCCGCCGGCCGGCCTCCGTGTCATCCTCGCCGGCCGTCTCCACCCGCCCGTGCCCGGTGACGTACCGCCGGATCATCCACTGCACGATCCTGGCATCGTCCGTCGCCTTCGCCCGTCAGAGCGGGCGAAGGTGGTCCGCAGGGACATGTTGCGTGAACTGGGTGAGCTGTTGGGTGGCGGCCCTGTCGAACGCGATTTGCTGGGATTCATCACGGCGGCCGGTGGCGGACTGACTGCGCGCGATCTGGGCGAGCTGATCGGTCGCCCGGCATGGGAGGTCAGCGAGCGCCTCGGTGTCGTCGCCGGGCGGTCGTTCGGGATGCGCAGGAGTGTCTGGCGCCCCGTCGAGGCGCCCGATGTGTACGTGCTGGGTCACGAGGAACTACAGGCGATCTCCACAGAGCGCATCGGCGAGCCGAAGCTGGACGCCTACCGACTGCGCCTGCACGCGTGGGCCGACGGTTACCGGGCCCGGGAGTGGCCCGCCCAGACTCCCGAATACCTGCTGCGCGGGTACTTCCGGCTGGCCCACGCGGCCGACGACCTGGAGTGCATGTTCGCCTGCGCGGTCGACGCCTCCCGCCACGACCGCATGCTTGATCTGAGCGGGAGTGATGCCGCTGCTCTGGAAGAAATCAATGTCACTCTCCATGCGTTCGCTACCGGGCGCAGGCTCGATCTGGTCGCACTCGGCCGACTCAGCGTGGCCCGGGCCGCCCTGTCGGACCGCAACGAGTACTTGCCCGAAGCCCTGCCCGGCCTCTGGTGTGCGCTGGGTCAGGTGACCCGGGCCGAGGCGATGGCCCGGGCGATGAGGCAGCTCCGGCAAGCGGTGGCGTTGGCGGACATAGCACGGCACATCGCCGGCACCGGCGACACTCACCGCGCCACCGTCCTCGCCCGGCAGGCCGAGGTGCTTGCCCGTTTTCGCGCAGGCGGAGACCGGTGGCCCGCGCTTGCCGCCGTGGCCCGGGCGTACGCCGCGGTCGGCGACACGCGCCGGGCTCTGACCGTTGCCGAAGAGGCCGAAACCGCCGCCCATGGCATCGAATGGGCGCTCGTGAAAATCGCCGGGCTGATGACCTACATCGGCGCCACCGAGCGCGCGGAGGCAATCACCACAGCCATGGCCGACCCTGCGGCCCAGACGGTGGCACTGGTCGAACGAGCGCTTTCGCTGGTCGAGACGGGTGGCATCCGGCAAGCCCGGGGCGTGGTCGAGCGCTGCGTGGACCTCGTGGCCGGGCTCGACGATGTCGTCACGCGCGCCCGCTGCCTGGTCGACGTGGCGCGGGTACTGGCAGCCACACGTGACCCGGCATCTGCGGTCGAGCTCGCGGAGAAGGCCGCGGCACTCGCTGTCTTCCTGCGCCCGTACCCGCGTGTGTGGGTGTGGGCGGGAGCCGCGCGGGTACGGGCAGGAGCCGGTGACGCCACCCGGGCCATGGAGCTGGTCGGCAGGGCGGAGGAAAGCGCTCTGGAGGTCGACGACCCCATGAACCGGGCGACGGCACTCACCTGTGCCGCCCACGCCCTGGCCGATGCGGGATTCTTCGACCGCGCCAGCGCGACGGCGGAACGGGCCGAGGTGAATGCCCGCTCAGCTAGCCTCAGCCGCCAGGTGGAGAACCTAGCCGACCTCGCTATCGGCCTGGTCGCGGCTGGCGCTACCGACCGCGCACACGTGGTTGCCTGCAAAGCGGAAAGCCTCTTTCAGACCCCCGGCGGTTGGATCCCGACTTCGGTGACCATGGGATGCGTCGCCGAAGCACTGGCCAAAGCGGGTGACATCGAGCGGGCGGACGCGCTCGTCGCTTCGCCCCGGTCAAGGACGCCGGACGCGGACACACTTGCTCGCATCGCTACAGCCCTCGCTACGACCGGCCGCCCCGAGGAGGCCCGCGCCTACGCCGCTCGCGCCTACGCCGTCGCGCACACCTTGAGTAATTCCAATTTACGGGCCTGGATGCTCAGAGAGGTTGCATGCGCATTCGCGGCGGCCGGCGACATCGAGCCCGCCGAAGAGATCGCGCGTGGGCTGCCGTCCGTCCTGCGAGCAGATGTACTGACCAATGTCGCGCGGGCACTTTCCGCCGCTGGGCACACCGAGCAAGCGCGGGCCTCGGTCGAGGTGGCAGCAGCGATCATGCGTTCGGCGGCGGATCGACATACCTACGATCACGTGCGAACGGACATCGCCGTGGTCATGGGACGTGTGGGAAGGATCGACCAGGCCGAAGAACTGGGCAACTCGCTCGTTGATCTGACCTCCCGCGGCCGGGCGTTGGCCGGTGTTGCCGCAGCGTTGGCCCGGTCGGGCATGGCCAAGCGGGCCGGCGCGCTGGCCGACGCGGTTGACGCCCTCGCCCGCTCGATGAGCGAGACCGACCGACCTCATCAACTGTTATGCGACCTGGCCACGAGCGTTCAGCCGGAAAAGGCCCGGCAACGTCTCGCCCGGGCCCTGCTCAGTGGTGGATGGCGAAGCTGCCTTGAGGCACTTGCCCACGTCGAACCCGCATCGGTCCATGCCATCGCGACCGAGGTCCTGGCACGGCTGGACCGCGATTCCTTTTGACGAGGTTTCGACCAGGGCGGAATTCAGCTCGTAGTCATTCGAAGGTATCGAGCCTGAGCCCGAGCGGGTGTTCACCGACAAGGCGTCCGACCACCCGGCCGGAGCCGCCGGGCGCCCCTGCGGCCAGTACCTGGAGCAGACGTCCTTGTGCGAGCCTGCGGGAGACGGCGCAACCGTGCGCGCGCCGCCTCGACGGCCCGCTGGACCAGCGCAGGCAGGGTGTGGTCGTCCCGGTAGGCGTCTGTTCCCTGGAGCGACATGCCGTGCGATATGGCCGCGTAGTCGTGCCGTTGAGGCGGCGGTAGCAGATGGGCGCGACGGCGATTCCGGCGAGGCGCGCGTCAGAACCGTGTCAGGGTCAGCCGGATTCCGGTGGGTGCGGTGTCCTGGATGTAGGAGGCGAAGTCGGCGACGTCGTCGAAGGCGAAGCCGTAGGCCTTGCCGTCCTGGGTCGCCGCGTGGATGGCTTTCGCGTAGTGGTTGGTGAGGTCGGTCCGGTAGAAGGCCGAGGCGTCGGTGACGGGCTGGTCGGGGTTGCTGAGGAGGGTGGAGCGGTTGAAGCCGGCGCCCAGGACGGCGGCGACAGGACCGGTGGTGCCGTCGTTCGGTGCGGCGAGGTTGCCGTCGCAGAAGAGGACGTCGCGGGTGGACGGCTTGCCGAAGGTGACCGGGGCCGGACCGTCGAACGTGAACCTGTCGGCGCGCACCCGGCCCGTGAAGGTGCCCGCGTTGGTGGTGATCTTGAGGTCCTTGCCGGTGTAGGTGCTCCACACCTGGTCGATGTACGGGGCGAAGTAGTCCTTGGCGAACAGGCCCGCGTCCAGGCCGTGTCCGGGAGCGATGACGCGCAGGTCGTCGACGACCAGCGGGGCGAACTCCGCGACCTGCTTGACCGCGCTGAACACCGAGGCCCGGCCGCCGTCGCGCAGGGTGCCCGTGGTCTGGTCCTTGGCTCCGGTCAGCCGGATGCTCATCGGCACGCTGAACATGTCGACCATGGTCGTGTTGCAGAACATGCCCGCAGCGTTGTGGGTGAACTCGGCGCAGTCGTGCAGTACGCGGTAGTTGGGGTCGGAGGTCACCCAGCCGGCGGGGTACTGCAGTGCCGGGTTTCCGTTGCCGTCCTTGACGACCTTGAACTTCAGCTTCTGCCCGAGCGAGACGTATATGCGGCCGGACATATAGGGGAGCTTGAGGGTGGCCTCCCCGCTCGCGGGCAGGGAGAGGGCGTAATCGGTGAAGCCGTCCGCGCCGTTGTCGGACAGGGCTATCGGGGCCAGGGTGCCGTCAGGGGTGACCCGTACCTGCTTCCCGTCCTGGTTGCCGACGATGTAGACGTGCACCGAGGCGTTGTCGAACGAGCCGCTGTCGTTGACGATCGTCAGCGGCAGCGCGCCCGCCGCGGCGGCCTTCGTGCCGTTGTCCGCCGTATCGGCGAGGGCGTAGGGGCCGAGGGCCGCGACGGCGGGGGCGGCCACCGCCGCTCCGCCCAGGGCGAAGAACAGCTTGCGGCGGGTGAGACTGCGCTGGTGACGTGCTGCCATGTGTCGTGCCTTTCGTTGGTACATGTGCCTCTGGGAGGCGAGTGGGGGGTGGTGGGGTGGGCCGTCCGCCCTGCGGGTCAGCCCACGGTCCACTTCTGGTTGGCGGTGCCGCCGCAGGTCCAGATCTGCAGCCGAGTGCCGTCGGCGGCCGAACCGCCCGTGGCGTCCAGGCACTTGTCCGCCCCGACGTTGGTCAGGTCGTGGGCGGCGGTGTAGGTCCACTGCTGGGCCTTGCTGCCGTTGCAGGTGTGGAGCTGGACGGAGGTGCCGTCCCCAGTGGAACCGCCGCGCACGTCGAGACACTTGCCCAGCGCTCGGACGGTGCCGTCACTGCCCAGCGTCCACTTCTGGGCGTCGGCACCGGTGCAGTCGTGCAGTTGGGTCGGCGTCCCGTCCGCGGTGGAGGCGCCGGCGACGTCGACGCACATACCGCCGATGCCCTTGATGGCACCGCTCTTTCCCGTCGACCCGGTCGAGCCGCCCGTGTCGGAGGTCGAGACGCGGACATAGTCGATGGTCATCGTCTGCGGGAAGGAGGTGGCCGGATCGGGGCTGCCGGGCCAGTCGCCACCGACGGCAAGGTTCAGGATGAGGAAGAACGGGTGGTCGTAGACCCACTTCTTGCCGGTGAGGTCGGCCGGCGTGCGGGTTTCGTAGACGTGGCCGTCCACCGACCAGGTGATCGCCGTCGGGCTCCAGTCGACGGCGAAGACGTGGAAGTCGTCGGCGAACGCCTTGCCGTCGGGCAGGGTGTAGGCGGCGCCGAGGCCGCCGGAGCCGGAATAGCCGGGGCCGTGGATGGTGCCGTGGACCACGCCGGGCTCGTGACCGACGTTCTCCATGATGTCGATCTCGCCGCTGTTGGGCCAGCCCGCGCTCCCGAGGTCGTTGCCGAGCATCCAGAAGGCCGGCCAGACACCCCGGCCGCGCGGAATCTTGATGCGGGACTCGAAGTGGCCGTACGCCTGGCTGAAGGTGCGGGCCGTGTTGAGCCGGGCCGACGAGTACTGGCACGTCCCGTTCCAGCACTGCAGTCCGGAGTCGGTGTTCTTGCGCGCCGTGATCACCAGGTGGCCTTCGCCGTCCAGGGCGGCGTTCCGGTTGCCCGGCGTGTAGTACTGCAGCTCGTGGTTGCCGTTGCCCGAACCACCGGTCTCGAGCGTCCACTTGGCGGGGTCGGGGGCGCTTCCGGCGCTGCCGTCGAAGTCGTCGGACCAGGTCACCGCGGTAGGTGCGGCGCTGGCCCGGTTCGCGCCGGAACCGGTCGTTGTGATGAGGACGGCGGTGACGAGAGCGGCGGCGACCAGTGAGACCAGTCCGCCGAGCGTCCACCGCCGAGCGCGATGAGCTGCCATGGCTGGGATGACACCTTGTCTAGTGGGGGATTCAGGTGGTTCCGCCCGTACGGCGGGCCGCGGACGAGGAGGCAGAGCGTTCCGCTTGAGAGCGCTCTCCCGACTGCGGTGAGCCGCGGGAGGAACCCGATGGTACGCACGACGGTTACCTCGGCCAACTTGTCCGCAGCGCGCTCAACATCGCCTGAACTGCGGTTACTTGCAAAGTGAGTCGAGACTCAAGGTCGCTTAAGGAGTGATTAAGCCTCCCTTAAGCGAAGCGGCTCCGCGCTGGACACTCATCGGAATGGCTAATTCCGGCGATGTGGCTGCATTCGCACACAAGGGTCGCACTCGAAGCCACGCATGACATCGCCATTCGGATTCGGACAGAAGACACTGCACTCCACGTGACCCCGGCGGGATCGCCCCGTCCAGGGCCGGAGTCCGGGGCACCGCCGTCAGGCGCTGGACCGGGTCACGAGACGGAGGGCAGGATCAGCGGGGTGGGATAATGCCCGTCGACGAGCGCGACGAGCATCCACGCCATCTCCCGTCCGAGAACCGTGATGGGCTGATGGACGGTGGTCAGCGGTGGATCGGCGATCCGGGCGACGGCCAGGTCGTCGAAGCCCACCACAGCGACGTCGGCGGGGACCAGCCGGCCCGCCTCCCGCAAGGTGCGCAGCGCTCCCGCTCCCATGTTGTCGTTGGCGGCGAACACCCCGTCCAGGTCCGGGCGGTCCGCCAGGAGTGCGGCCATGGCGGCCGCTCCGCTCGACCCGGTGAAGTCCCACTCCCGCGGCGGGAGCACGCGAGGCGAGGTACTGCACAGAGCTGTAGGGCACGATCAGGCACGGACCCGCTCTGCGTCGATGGCGAAAGGCGGCTCGTCATCGCGTTGGCTGTGCGCAGGAACATCACAGGTTCGAGGATCTTCCTCCAATCCCCCGCACCGGTCCGATCGTCCGTGCTAAGCAACCAAGATCAAGTGCTCAGCGTTGCTGGCTTTCTCCGTTGGTGCCCAGGCTGGCCCCGCGGGCGGCTCGGCGGCCGGGGGCTCGACCGCACAGTGCAGGGGACAAGAGGGTGTGCGCGGCCTCGGCGCCGATCTTGGGGCCAACTCCCGCTATGGCATGGGGAGTCCGCCCGCACCCCTGCCGTGGCACCATGGATGCATGGCACAGCACTCCGCACAGCGGCCGACGGGGGAAGCGGGGACCACCCGCTCGGTCGGGGAGCTCCTCCTCACCTTCATGGCGGGTTCGGTGCTCCTGCCCCTGCTGCAAGGCGTGACCGGCAAGGCGGGCGAAGACATCTACAGCTGGGTGCGCGGGCTGTTCCCCGGGCGGAAGGCGGAGGAGATCGAAGAGCGCCTCACGGAAGAGGGCCAGATTTGCGTCGTCGACTCCGTGCGGCGCCTGGTCTTCGAGCTGCCAGCGGATCTGACGGCCCGTGAGACCGCGGCCATCTTGAGCCTGCGGCTGCCCTCGGACACCGACACATGGCTGCTGGTCAGGAAGGACTACGCCCGGCGGATCTGGGTGATCGAGCCGACGGACGCCCCGCCCGAGCGCAGTGTGGAGGCCGCCGCCCCGGACACCGCGCCCGACGGCAGCAGGGAGGCCGGCAGCGACGACTCCCCCGCCCCACCGGACGGCAGCCCGCCGCCCTGCACGGACATCCCGCCGCGGGCGGACGCCGAAGCGTGACCCGGCAGGAGGCCCTGACCTGGGCGGGCAGCCTCATGCGGGCTGCCCGGCGCGTGCGCCGGGAGCGCGGCCCGAAGCAGCCACAGGAGCTGCTGACGGCCGTCCTGTCTGCCGAGAGCGATCGAGCCCTCGCGGTGTTGCAGGAGACCGTGGCGCTGAACCGCTTCCGGACCGGCCAGGAGGTCGACAGGGACAGCCTGGACATGGCTGCGATCACCGCGCTGGGCTGGTTGGAGTACCTGCGAGCCGTGGCCCAGCACCGGGAGAACGGCGGACCGGAGCTGTCCCGGGCGCTGTCCATCCTGTTCACGGCCTACCAGGTCGATCCTGCCTCCGTGCCCCGCGAGACGCTGCCGGTCTTCATCCCGATCGCCCCGTCTCCCGCCCTGTCGCTCGTCGCGAGCAGACTCCAGGAGCATCAGGTCACCAGGGAGTTCGAACCGCTGCGCCAGGCCCTGGACCTGCTGGAGGCCACGCAGGCCGGCCCCGACCAGGCGGCGCCGCTCGCCGAGGGGTGGCTGGACCTGCTGGTGTCCGCCCAGTCGGCCTTGTCCATGCACCACAAGGTCCTGTTCCTGCGCACCGGTATGCGCGAGCACCTGGAACAGGCCGTCGAGATATGCCGTACGGCGCTTGCCAGGAGCCCCGCCGAGCATTGGCCGGAGCTGGCCGACCAGCTCTCGGACTGCCTGCGCTCCCAAGGGGAGTCGTACGGCGACCTCGCGGCGGCGGAAGAGGCTATCGCGCTCAGCCGTGAAGCCGTCCGCAGGGCGCGGGCGGCCGGCGTCGTGGATCCGCGGATGCTGTCCCGTCTCGCGGTGGCCCTGCGTGTCGCCTACACCCTGTCGTCGGCACTCGACCGGATCGACGAGGCCGTACGGTACGGCCGTCAGGCCGTCGAGCAGACACCCCGCGACGATCCCAATTGGCCTTTGCGAGCTGGCAATCACGCGACGTCGCTCAGCATGCGCCACCGGCTCACCGAACGTACGCGGGACATCGCCGAGGCCGTGGAGTGGTACACCCGCGCCGCCGAACTCCCGCTGGAGCCCGGGCATCCCGACCCGGGCATGCCTCACAGCAATCTCTGCGAGGCGCTCAGGGCCCGCTACCTGCCGACGACCGACATCGCGGGGCTCACCCGAGCGGTCGAGGCCGGACGCCGCGCTGTCGGCCTCACCCCACCCGAGCACGTCAACTACGGCCTGTACACAGGAAATCTGGCAGCCGCCCTGAACACCCTCACGGCACTGACCGGCGATCCGGGCAACGCCGACGAGGCGCTGCGCATGGCCCGCGCCTCGGTGGCAGCGACCCCTCCGGGACACGCCCACTTCCTTCTCCGGCTGGGCGCGTTGGTCGCGGCGCTGATCGAGAAGGACCGCGGCACCCACGACACGGCCACGCTCGAGGACTGTCTCCGGCTGTTACGCAAAGGCCTCGACGCCGCGAGCCCCGCACATCCCGACTACCCCAGCGCCCTCGCCGTTCACGTGCAGATCCTTCAGGAGCTGTACAGGCGTACCGAACGGCGGGCCTATGTGGAGGAATCCGTGCGGGCCCTGCGCGTGGCAAGCGAGGCGCTCTCTGCCAACCGGTTCGACGTGGGCAGCGTCCTTTGCCTGTTGCCCCTCGCGTGGGGCGAGGCTGTCGCGGCCAAGGTCGTGGCGCCCGAGGAGCTGGCGCGGCTCGTCCCCGTGATCCGCACACATCTGCGGGGTTCCGAGCCTGGCTCGGCCGAGCGCTGCGAGTTCCTCGTCGCCCTGACCAACGCACTGATCTATCAACATCAGTTCGACCCGCGTCCCGAACTGCTCGACGAGGCCATTGCGACGGCCACCGAGATCAGCTCGGTCGGCACGCAGTACCACGTGCACCTGCCTGAGTACCTGGTCGCCCAGTCGATCCCTTTCATGCAGCTGTATGCCAGCTACGGCGACCCTGTCGCACTGACGGAGGCGATCGCCGTGCTGCGGCGCGCGCACGGCCTACTGGCGGGCCTCGACCACAGCCGCGCGGACGTGGCCCAGCGGCTGTGCGTCCTGCTGATCTACGCGGTCGACTTCCAGGGGCCTACCGCTGTCACGGACGCCATCCGCTACGCCCGTGAGGCCGTGCAGCTGTTACCCGCCGGGACGCGCGGGCATGGCAACGCGCTCACGCTGCTCAGCGCAGCCCTCCAGCTGCACAGCGACCGGACCCGGTCCAGGCGCCACCTCGACGAGGCGCTCGCCATCTCCCGTGCCCTGCTCGCGCAGACACCGTCCGACTCGACCGCGCGGCCGCAGTACCTGTGGGACCTGGGCCTCGGTCTGATGCGCAAGGCCCGACTCGACGACGACCTCCGGCCGCTCGATGAGGCTGTCGAGACGTTCCGCACCCTGACGGAGGCGGAATCGGCGGACGACCCCGCGCGGCCCGGCCACCTCGCCCAACTCGCCCAGCTGTACAAGGCCCGGCACGACGCGACCGGCCGGGTGGCCGACCTGAACGCCGCTCTCGACACCTACGACGAGGCCGCGCGGACGCCGAACGCCTCCCCTCAGGACCTGCTCCTGGCGGGCCGCAGCAGTGCCGAACTCCACGCCGCACGCGGCGACTGGGGCCCTGCGATGAAGGCGTACGCGCTGGCGGTCGGGCAACTGCCCTTCGTGGTGGGCCCGCGACTGAATCGGCATACGCAGGACGCGCTGCTGCCGGACACGACCGGCGTGGCGATCGCCGCCGCGTCGTGTGCACTGGAGCTGGCCGATCCGCTTCGGGCCGTTCGGATGCTCGAAGCGGGGCGGGCCACGCTCATCACCCAGGCGATCGACCTGCGGGGCCCCCTGGCGACGGCGCGCGGGCACGCGCCGCATCTGGCAGCGCGGTGGCAGCAACTGCGCCAGGAGGCCGCCGCCCGCTTCCCGGAGAACCTGGTCCAGCGCCATGGACGGGCCGCGCGCTGGGACACGCTGCGCAGGGAGCTGGCCGAGCTGCCCGGCATGCCGGACCTGCTGGCCCCCATCTCCCGTGCGGCGCTGTCCGACGCCACCACCGAGGGCCCGGTGGTGATCGTCATGGCGCACGGCGGCCGGACCGACGCGCTCCTGGTCCAGGGCGGTGACGTCGATGCCGTACGGCTGGCACTAACCGAGGAGGACGTCGGGCGAGCGGTCGGGGATCTGCTGAGGGACCAGCCGGAGGCCGCGACCCGGCCGGACGCCGCTCGGCGCGTGACCGAGACACTCGAATGGCTGTGGGACGAGGTCGCCCAGCCCGTGCTGAGTGCCCTGGGCCTGGACATCACGCGTACACCGCAGGAGGCACCGCGCCTGTGGTGGTGCCCGACCGGTCTGTTCACCTTCCTCCCGCTCGCCGCGGCCGGTCACCACGGCTGCGGCGACACGGTCCTGGACCGCGTGGTCTCATCCTTCACTCCGACGATCCAGGCCCTCAGCCACGCCCGCCGCCCCGAACCCTGCGAGGCAGGCGGCTCGTTCCTGTGCGTGGGCGTACCGGACGCCCCCGGTCTGCCGCCGTTGCACGGCGTGTCCTCGGAGATGGCGTCGCTGCGCGAGCGGTTCCCGGACGGTGTCTTCCTCGCTAGCCGGGATGCAACGGCGGACCGCGTCCTCACGCGGCTGGCCGCGGCCGACCGGGCGCACTTCGCCTGCCACGGCGTCAACTCGCCCTACAGCCCGTCATCGAGTTGTCTCGTCCTGCATGACGGCACCGAGCTGCCCGTAACGGACGTCAGCCGGCTCGACCTGAACGCCGAGCTCGCCTTCCTGTCGGCCTGCAGCACCGCCCGGGGCGGCTACGACGTTCCCGACGAAGCCGTCACCGTCGCCTCCGCCTTCCTGCTGGCCGGCTACCGCAACGTCGTCGGCACCCTGTGGTCTATCCACGACACCGAAGCCCCGCACACCGCTGCGGACTTCTACCACTCCCTGAGCCCCACGACCCCACCTGCCCGAGCTCTCCACGAGGCCCTGCAGCGGGCGCGCGCCCGTGTTCCCGAACGTCCCGACGTTTGGTCGGCGTACGTGCACTACGGTGCGTGATCACCGCAGGCCGGGCGGTCGCCGCTCTCCTCACCCCGGCCGGAAACCATCCAGAGACGGTGTGGACGTCCAGCGCGGGGTGGGGCTTGCGCAAGCCTTTGCGCGTCGCCCGCGTCATGTTGGAGCTGATGGTGAAGGACGGCGCCGGGCGATCGCGCCATCCAGCGTGCTGGCACCGCCCTAGTCTCGACGTGACGCCCGCCAACACGGTGGACTTGGAGGCTGACCGAGTTCGTCAGCTGTCCGCGCTGGCGGCCGGCCCAGACGAGGGCCGCGACGGTCTCCGGCAGCGGGGAGGGCAGACCTTTCCAGCCGGACGGCAACGGTGGCCCCGTCGTCGAGGGCATCATCGGCCGTGAGACGGACGATGCGGGTGACGGTTTTGCCGTCTGACAGCCACGCCCACGAGCCGCGACATCGCCGCGGTCGACCCATCTGGCGCCTTCAGCTCGGCCTCACCCCACTCCTCGGACGCCGCAGGGCTCCATTCGAAGCGGACTGCATGCATCTCCCCCGGCCGGGCCGCCGACAACTGGGATGAGCCTGCTCTGCGCGACCCGCATCCACCCGCCTCCGCCGCTCCGGTCACGGCTTCGGCTCCGCGAACTCCCGGACGGACGTCCGGCGCGGCCGAGGCGGGCCGGGGCGGGGTGGGGTGGGATGGGGTTCAGGGGGTGAACTCCTCCTCCAGCTTGTCGATCGCCCCGTCCGCACCGAGGTGGTACTTGAAGACCAGCCCGCTGTTCGGGTGGGCCTCCAGCCAGTCGAGGAACTCCTGCACGCCGATGTGCTGGTTCTCCGTGCTCGCGACGACGGGGTTGGTGACGGTGACGTAGGCGGCCTGGTTCATGGGCACGGGGATCTCCTTGCCCACCGTCTCGAACGGGGCGCCGTCGGAGTCCGCGGGTGCGCAGCCCCAGGCGCCGTACTTCACGATCAGGTGCAGGGCGCCCCCCTCGGGCGTGTAGCGGTAGACCGCCAGCTCGTCGGGCGAGATGGGCATCTTGTGGTCGCATCCGCTGCCGCTGCCCCCGGTCTCGGAGGCGGCGGGCTTCGCCGGTGCCGGTGCCGGTGGCGTCGGGGCGGCAGTTGCAGCCGGGGAGGCCGTAGCGCGCCCGGGGGTGGACTTGCCGGCGGGCGCTGCGCCGACCGTGGGTGAACCGGTCGCCGGGCCGCCGCCGGAGGGCTGCGCCGTGGCCGTCTTCGTGCCGGCGGCGGAGCCGGTGGAGTCGCCGTCGCCGTCGCACGCCGCGAGCGTCAGGGCCAGCAGGGCGGCGGCCAGGCTCGTCGCGGTCGCACGGACAACGGCGCCGGGTCTGTGGTGGTTGTCGGTCGTCCTGGTCATCGTCACGGCGGATCGTTCCTTGTCGGTCAGGCGCACCCTGTGTGCGGGCTGTGTCAGTCGCCGGGACGGACGGTCTGCGGCAGCGGGTGGTTGCGCCTGGTGTATTTCGTTGCTTGCCCGTGACCCGTGCTCCTGGCCACGCTGACCGGGGACGCCCGGCAGTCCATCGGCTTCGGGGTGCTCACCGTGGTCCTCGTGGGGGGATGGCGGGAGGCCACGAGATCCGCGACGAGGACGTCGCCCGACTGTCCCAGCTCAAGCACCGCAACCTGAACCTGCTCGGCCGCTATGGCTTCACCGCCAGCGTCCCGACCTCCGGCGCCCCGCGCCCGCTGCGCGACCCGGAGGCACCGGGGCTCGACGAAGACGACGATGGTGAGGGCTGGCACCACAAGGGCCTTGCGTCACCTCACGGCATTGTGTGTTCGGCCTGTAGCCGGGACTCGGCGAGGGCGAGGGCGGCGACGGCTCCGAGCAGGATCACCGTGCCCGCGACGGTCGCCGCGGTGAGCTGTTCGTCAAGGAACAGCACGGCCAGGACGGCGGCGCTGACCGGTTCGAGGAGCATCATCACCGACGCGGTGGCGGCCCTGAGTACGGCGACGCCGGCGAAGTACAGCGGGTAGGCGAACGCCGTGGTGACGGCGGCGATGTACAACATCAGCAGCGCAGCCTCGGTGAGGTTCCCGCCCTGCGGGAGAAGGCCCTCGTGGAAAGCCAGCGGCAGCATCACGGCCGCGCCGATCGAAAAGGACCACAGGGTGAGGGTGAAGGCGTCCTCGCCGGTGCCGTGCCGTCCGGTCCACCGGCCCAGCAGGTTGCAGACGGCGTAACCGGAGGCGGACAGCAGCGCCATCGCCACGCCCACGGGGTGCACGGCACCGGGCTGGTTGCCCAGCACGAGCACGGTCAGTCCGGCCAGCGCGCCCGCGACGGCCAGCACTCCGGCGCGTCCGATGCGCTCGCCCAAGAACAGGCGTCCGCCGGCGGCCGTGAACACGGGTGCGGCGCCGAGCGTGACGATGGTGCCCACCGCCAGCCCGGTGTCCCGCACGGCGGCGAAGTAGGCGGTCTGGAAAGCGGCCAGCCCGACTCCGGTGCCCACCAGCAGCATCCGCCGCCCGGCAGGCTGCGGCGCACGCGGCGCCTTGCGGGACGGGCGCAGCGCCCAGGCGGGCAGCAGCAGCACCGCCCCGACCAGGAAGCGCCAGAACGAGATGGCCATGGGCCCCAGGTCGCTTGTCCGGTAGATGACCTCCACGGCCGCGCCGGTGGTTCCCCAGGCTATTCCGGCGAAGGCGAGGAAGGCGAAGCCGCGCCGTACCGAGAGCGAGCCGGTCAGTGATCCGTGCCCACCCCGGCCCAGCGGCTCCGCGTCGACGGCGAGGTCATGTGAGGTCTGCATCCGTTCACCGTGCACCCCGTCACGCGATACGCAAAATGCATCCAATCCACTAACGATACGCTGAGCGTATGGATCCACGCGGAGGAAACGGCGCAAGGCTCGAACTGAAACACCTGCGCTGCCTGGTCGCCATCGTCGACACCGGCAGCTTCACGGACGCGGCCCTGGAACTGGGCGTCTCCCAGGCCGCGGTCTCCCGCACCCTGCTCGCCCTGGAGAAGACCTTGGAGGTGCGGCTGCTGCACCGCACCAGCCGCACGGTCGAGCCCACCAAGGCGGGCGTGCAGGTCCTCGCCCGAGCCCGTTTGCTGCTGGCTGGCGCCGAGGAACTCGTCGCCGAAGCAGCCTCCGGGCACCGCCGCCTGCACATCGGTCACGCCTGGTCGGCCTTCGGGAGTCACACCACCGAGTTCCAGCGCCGCTGGCAGCACGACCACCCCGACATCGAACTCCGGCTCGTCCGCCACAACTCTTCCACCGGAGGGCTCGCCGAAGGACTGTGCGACCTCGCGGTCATCCGCAGCGCCCTCGACGTCACGCCCTGGTCACATGCCTTCGTCGGCCACGAGGACCGCTGCCTGGCCCTCGCCTCCGACGATCCCTGGGCCCGCCGCCGCAGCATCCGCCTGGCCGAAGTCGCCACCCGCACCCTTGCTCTCGACCGCCGCACCGGCACCACCACCTTGAACCTGTGGCCCGAAACCGAACGGCCCGCCGCCGAGTACGTCCACGACATCGACGACTGGCTCGCCGCCATCGCCTCCGGCCGCTGCGTCGGCGTCACTCCCCAGGCCACCGCAGCCCAGTACCGCCCCTCCGGCATCATCTACCGCCCCCTGCGCGACGCGGAGCCCGTCCCTGTCCACCTCATCTGGCGCCGGCAGGACCCCCACCCCGCCACCCGCGCTGCTGTCGCCCTCGCCATCGACCTCTACCGCGCAGACCGCCAAGCCCCGCCACGCTCCCGCAGATGAGCGGTGGGCCGCCCGCCCAACGGCCACGGCCGCGTCCCGGTCACCTTCAAGGAGGACGGCGGCACCTCCAGCCGCCTCCACTGCCTCAAGCGCCCGAAGTTCGGCGCGCTCCTCGGCTGCGCCCGGCCGGGCGACACCGTGCACATCTCCGAGATGTTCCGCCTCGTCCGCGGCACCGGGCACATCCTCGACGTGCTCGACGTCCTCCACCTCGACCGCCTCGCTCCGCGCATCCACGATGGCGCGACCTCCAGAGCGACTTCGAGCGCGAGCTGACCTACGACGGACTGCGCGCCGCCGGGGCGAAGGGCAGCGAGGGCGGGCGCCGCCCCGCCGTGGCGTCCCACAAGACTGACGTCGTGCGCACGGCCCACCTGGAGGGCCGCTCGATCGCCGTCCTCGCCCGCAACCACGGCGTCAGCCGCCGCGCCATCCGCACAGCAGTCGCCGGCCTCATGCCCGACCACACCGCCGACCAGGAGGCCGCCCAGTCCCGGAGCCACCGGTCACCACTTACATGCCGGGCCAGGTCGCCGACTTCCTCCGCACCTCCGCACCTCCGCACCTCCGCGCTGGAGCCCGCCGAGCGAGCCGCGCTCGACCAAGGGGTGTCCGTACGACGAGGCCAGGGCTACACCCTGCGCGTCAGCACCACCCCCGCGGTCCACCGCCAGCTCCTCGATCGCTGCCAGCCACTCGACGGCGCCCAGGGCGCCCGGCCATCCCGGCCCAGCGCAAGGCCCGATGCGAGTACGAGAACCGCGTCAACGCCGAGGCATTTTGATCACACCCCGAGGGTCCCGGGCCGCAATGGCCTGGGCCCCCGGGGTGCGAAGGCAGGGTCTTCAGTACGCCACGGTGAACCGCTCCCCGATGTGCTTGGGCTCCTCGATCTCGTCCACCAGCGCCACCGCATAGTCCTCGGTGGAGATCCGGCTCTGACCGTCCGCATCGGTGATCAGGTCTTCCAGGCTTTCGCGGTATTCGCCCGTGCGTTCGCCCGGGGCGATGGTGCCGGCGGGCGAGAGGTTGGTCCACTGCACGTCGGTGACGGTGCGCAGGAAGTCCAGTGCGTCACCGTGCGCGTGCATGATCTGCAGCAGGAACTCCGGCAGGCCTTCGGCGTCCCACACCCGCTTGCCGTCCGCCACGCGCAGCGAGCCCGCCCCGCCCACCGTGACCAGCCGCGGGGCATTCGTACCAAGCGTGCGCAGACCCGCCACCAAGGCCTCGAAGGACGGCTTGATCAGCGCCTGGTGGCCCGGCCCATCGCCGCCGCCGACCGCGCAGACCACCACGTCCGCGCCCTGGGCGTGCTCGGCCACCGACGCCGCGTCCGTCACATCGCCGGCCACCACCGTCAGCCTCGGGTGCGTGACCGTCATCTTCGCCGGGTCGCGGACCACCGCGGTCAGCGTGTGGCCGCGGCGCAGCGCCTCCTCCAGCACACGCGAGCCGATGGTGCCGGTGGCGCCGTACAGGGTGATGGTGCTCATCGGGAAACCGTCTCCTTCTGCCGTTCGTCGTCCTGCACCGACCGTAGAAAGACACAGGGCCGGAAAGTGAGACGCCAGGCCGAAGGGGCAGGGTGAAAGCCCAGGAAACCTGCTGCGAGTACGAAACCCGGACCAGCGCACTCATGCCACCCGGCTCGGTGTGTTCACCCAAGCGTTGCAGCAGGTCCAGGCCCGTGCGGACGCGGCCGGCGACATCGACGGCTCGTCCAGACCGACTCCACCAGCGTCCGCGCCCACCAGCACGCCGCCGCCACGGGCCGGGGCCGGCCGGCCGTCACCGTGGAAGCCGTTCAACTGCACGTTCAGTCCGGCCGGATCCGGATGCTCGGCGAGGTCGCGCACCTCCGCTTCGATGAGCAGCCCGGCGAAGCGTCTCATCGACCGGCCCGCCGGCGTCGCGGCGACCGCGCGGTCCAACTCGTCGGCCCGTGGGCCACGTCGACACCGACCTGACCTCGGGTCTCGACGTACCCTCGCCGACGTCGTCACCTGCCAGGGGTTGACTCGACCGCCCCCACAGTCACGGAACCGGCTTCGTCACCCTTGTCTACGGCCACCTCACCCCCCACCCCGACGGCGGCCTCCACCTCACCTTCGTCCGCGCCGGCCACACCCTCCCGCTCCACCTCGGCGACACGCGCACCCCTCGGCCCGTAGACTGCGACGGATCACTCCTCGGCATCGTCAGCAATCCGCACCTGCGGGCACGTCACCTCCACCTGCGTCCGGCCGAGAGCCTGGTGCTCTACACCGGACATCGACGATGACCGGGCTGTCCTCGTCCTGACGGCCCAGTGCTCGGCCGCGACGGTGCTGGGGTGACCTCGTCGCCGACCGCGCGGGCCGTCGTCGCACCGCTGCGTGCGCACTCGCGCTCGTAGACGACGGTCGAGCGCAGCGTGTCCCCGGTGTGGCGGCGAACCAGAGAGGCGACTGGCGGCTGACAGCCGCCTTGCTCGTCAGCGGTCGTCGTAGGCCGTGCGAGCGGCGTCGATGTGTGGCAGGTGTGTGATGCTCCATTCGAGCAGCGGCGCGGTGGCCTCGCGCAGGCTCCGGCCCATCGCGGTCAGTTCGTAGCTGACGTGCGGCGGCATGACGTTGCGGACCGTGCGCGTCAGGATCCCGTCGCGTTCGAGGTCGCGCAACGTCACGGTGAGCATGCGCTGGCTGATGCCGTCGATGGCCCGCTTGAGCTCGGTGAAGCGCAACGGCTCGTCCTTGAGCATGCGCACGATCAGCAGCGCCCACTTGTCCCCTACGATCCCGAGGACTTCACGGGCCCGGCACGGGTCCTGCACGGTTACCTCCTGAGAACCGGGGCACCGAAAAGTGCCGTATTGCCCGGGGAGCGTCGTGGGGATCACGATGTTCGCGGTTACCAAAGAGTACCGAGGCACGCGGAGGAACCACACGACCATGGCCACATTCCTACTGGTACACGGCGCCTGGCACAACGGGCGAAGCTGGGACCGGGTGGTCCCGCTGCTGGAGGCGGCCGGGCACCGGGTGCTCGCGCCGTCGCTGACCGGCTACGGCGACAAGGCACACCTGCTGAGCCCCGAGATCGGGCTCGGCACCCACATCGACGACGTCGCCGACCTGATCGAAGACGAGCACCTCCACGACGTCGTGCTCGTCGGGCACAGCTACGCCGGGATGGTCATCTCAGGAGTCGCCAACCGGGTCCCCAGGCGGATCGCGCATCTGGTGTTCCTCGACGCGATGGTCCCCGAAGACGGCGAGACCGCTGTCGACGTCCTCCCTGTCACCAAGCAGCTCATCGACCTCGCCGTGGACGGCTGGCGGGTTCCTCCGCTGCCCGAGCAGCCGCCGCCGCTCGGCTTGTTCGGCGTCACCGATCCCGACGACCTCGCCTGGTTGCGCTCCATGCTGTCGGACCAGCCGGTGCGGTGCCTGCGGGAGCCGGTCCTGCTGGACGACCCGGCCGCGCGCACGGTCCCGCGTACACACATCCACTGCCTCGAGGGCCGGCCCGCGGGCATCATCCGGCGTCCTGTCCCGGCAGGCGAACGAGTACGCGAGCTGCCGACCGGCCACGACTGCATGATCACCATGCCCGTGGAGCTCAGCGCGCTGCTGCTCGAGACGGCCTAGAGGCCGCACGCGTGGCCCGGCCAGTGGCCGATCCTGCGCACCCACGAGGGTGTCATCGGCGGCGGATCGGTGAGACCGTGTTCGACCAACTCAACCAAGTGTTGCGGTTCGGCTGCTCCTACGAGGCGATCGCCGACACCACGTGCTCGGCGTCCACGATCCGCAACCGCCGCGACGACCGCACCGTCGGCCGCCGCTGGTCCGTCCCCGGTCGACCAGCGCAAGCAGGGCGTGAAGCGGGGACCGCCCTGACTCGAGACTCGACATCGACTCCCACATCGCCGGGGACCCGCTGCGCCGCCGCGAACTTGTACGTGCGGCCGGGGCCCCCGGCGTGGGACTCCCCCTGCCTCCCGACCTGTCGCACCACCTTCGCGGGTCCAGGGCGGCCGAGGACGTCCGGGAAGAGGCGCGCGAGCACGCTGTCCACGGAGTACCCCGGCGTCGGCGGGGAGGACGCCGGTCACCCGGCCCGCTGGGTTGCCTCCCCGGCCTGGGCGGGCACCGCGGGCAGGGGGACGGTGCAGGAGGCGCAGCGTCGGGCCTGGGCCGGGACGGGGCTGAGGCATTCGGGGCAGTCCCGCTTGGGGGCTTGGACGTCGTGGTGGGGAGCGAGACGCTCGTGCACCTTGTTGATCGGGAGTACGACGAGGAAGTACAGGGCGCTGGCGATGAGCAGGAAACTGATCGCCGCGTTGATGAAGGCTCCGTAGGGGAACTTGGTGGCGCCTACCGTGAAGGTCTTGCGGGCCATGTCGCCGGTGGCACCGGTGGCCAGTCCCACGAGCGGGGTCAAAAAGGCGCTGACGAAGCCGTTGACGACGGCGGTGAACGCCGCTCCGATCACGATGCCGACTGCCAGGTCGACCACGTTGCCGCGCAGGATGAAACTGCGGAAGCCCTTCACCTTCTCACCCCTTCAAGGCCCATGACGTACGGGCGGCACCCCGGATCCTCACCCCGGATGCCCTGCCACTTCTCACCTATGCCTGGTGGGCGTCGGCACCACGGCCGCCGCCGGCTCGCCGAGGCATCCGGACGACTCCGCGAAGTTTCCGTCAGGTCTTTGTGATCAGATCGCCACGCAAATGTGCTACGGCGACGCGGCGGGTGAGCAGCGTGGGCGCGTCGTACTGGTCCGGATGCGGGAGGGCCGGTATCCGTGTCGTACCGGCGCTCCCGTCTCTACAAGCGCTGACGGTCCAGGTTCCGATCGCCGGCGCGGTCGACGGCCGCCTCGACTCCGGCGGAGGTTGCGGCGGCGTCGTCGGTTTCGGTCAGACGGATGCCGGTCGGGATCGGTCGCCCGTGGGTTCGAGGCGGACGACGATGCCCTTCGACGTGGGCTGGTTGCTCAGGTCGGCGACGCTGTCGAGCGGCACCAGGACGTTCGTCTCCGGGTAGTAGGCGGCGGCCGAACCCTTGGCCGCGGGGTAGGACACGACCTCGAAGTTCTCGGCCCTGCGCTCGGTGCCGTCCTCCCAGAGGCTCACCAGGTCTACGCGGTCGCCCTGGACGAGGCCGAGTTCGGACAGGTCGGCCGGGTTGACGAGGATCACGTGGCGGCTGCCGTGGATGCCGCGGTAGCGGTCGTTGTTGGTGTACGGAACGGTGTTCCACTGGTCGTGCGAGCGCAAGGTCTGCAGCAGCAGGTGACCCTCGGGGGCCCGGGGGACCACCCGCTCGTTGCAGGTGAAGCGGGCCTTCCCGGTCTCGGTCCTGAACACGCCCTCGTTGACCGGGTTGGGTAGCTGGAAGCCTCCCGGGCGGGTCACCCGGGCGTTGAAGTCGTGGAAGCCCGGCACGATCCGGGAGATGCTGTCGCGGATGGTGTTGTAGTCGCCCTCGAACTTCGCCCAGGGAATGTCCTTCTCGCCGTCGACGCTCAGCCGGGCGAGCCGGCACAGGATGGCGACCTCGCTCAGCAGCATGCGCGAGGCCGGTTCGAGCCGTCCCCGGGAGGTGTGCACCTGGCTCATGGAGTTCTCGACGGTGACGAACTGCTCGCCGTCGGCCTGGACATCACGCTCGGTGCGCCCCAGCGTCGGCAGGATCAGGGCGGTGTCGCCGCAGACGGTGTGCGAGCGGTTGAGCTTGGTGGAGATGTGGGCGGTCAGCCGGCACGAACGCATCGCCTTCTCGGTGACCTCGCTGTCGGGCGCCGCGCGCACGAAGTTCCCGGCCAGGGCGAGGAAGAACTTGACGCGGCCCTCCAGCATCGCCTTGATCGAGTTCACCGAGTCCAGGCCGTGCGGGCGCGGCGGGTCGAAGCCGAACTCCTTCTGCAGGGCGTCCAGGAAGGTGTCCGGCATCTGCTCCCAGATGCCCATGGTGCGGTCGCCCTGGACGTTGCTGTGGCCGCGCACCGGGCAGGCGCCCGTGCCCGCGCGCCCCAGATTGCCGCGCAACATCAGGAAGTTGACGATCTCCCGGATGGTGGGCACGCCGTGCTTGTGCTGGGTGATGCCCATCGCCCAGCACACGATGACGCGTTCGCTGCGCAGGACCTCGTCGCGGACCTTCTCGATCTCCTCCCGGGTCAGTCCTGTCGCCGCGCGCACGTCGTCCCAGTCGACGGTGCGGGCGTGCCGGGCGAACTCCTCGAACCCGGAGGTGTGGGCGTTGATGAAGTCGTGGTCCAGGACGGTGCCGGGACGCGCGTCCTCCGCCTCCAGCAGCAGCCGGTTCAGTGCCTGGAACAGGGCGAGGTCCCCGCCCGGCTTGATGTGCAGGAAGCGGTCGGCGATCTGAGTGCCCCGCCCCACGACCCCGCGCGGCTTCTGCGGGTTCTTGAAGCGTCGCAGCCCCGCCTCCGGCAGCGGGTTCACCGCCACGATGCGGCCGCCGTTGCGCTTGGCCTCCTCCAGGGCCGACAGCTGCCGCGGATGATTGCTGCCCGGGTTCTGCCCCACCAGGAAGATCAGGTCCGCGTGGTGGAGGTCGTCGAGACTCACGGTGCCCTTGCCGACGCCGAGCGTCTCGTTCAGGGCGAAGCCGCTGGATTCGTGGCACATGTTGCTGCAGTCGGGCAGGTTGTTGGTGCCCAGGGCGCGGGCGAAGAGCTGGAAGACGAAGGCGGCCTCGTTGCTGGCCCGGCCGGAGGTGTAGAAGACCGCCTCGTCGGGCGAGTCCAGCCCCTTGAGTTCCTGCGCGAGGACGCCCAGGGCGTCGTTCCAGCCGATGGGCTCGTAGTGGTCCGATCCGGGCCGTTTGATCATCGGCTCGGTGAGCCGGCCCTGCTGGTTGAGCCACATGTCGGAACGGGCCGCCAGATCGGACACGCTGTGCTCGCGGAAGAAGTCGGCGGTGATCCGGCGCGTGGTGGCCTCGTCGTTGATGTGCTTGGCGCCGTTCTCGCAGTACTCGTTGCGGTGGCGCCGGCCCGGGGCGGGGTCCGCCCACGCGCAGCCGGGGCAGTCGACCCCGCCCACCTGGTTCATGGTGAGCAGGTCGACCCCGGTCCTGCCCGGGGAGGTCTGCTCCAGGGAGTACTCCAGCGCGTGCATGACGGCGGGGACCCCGGCCGCCCACTTCTTCGGCGGTGTCACGGAGAGGGAGGTCTCCGGCTCCTCACCGGGCGGGTTCTGCATCGCTTGGCCTTTCTCTTGCCGTGTGCGGTACGCGGATCAGCCGACGGGCCACTGGGCGACACGGCTCCTGGGCGGTTCCGGGGTGTCGTGCTGGACACGGCCGTTGCGGATGGTGCCGCGCCAGGCACCGCCCTCCTGACCGAGTCCTTCGATGAAGTGCTTGAAGCTCTCCAGTTCCCCGCGCACCAGTCGCACGGTCAGCCCCACGGCCCTGGACGAGCGGGTGAGGACCTTCGCGGCCCCCTGCGGCTGGAGGAGCATCCGGACCGTGATCGCGGTGCCACCGGACTCCGTCGGCCTGAACTCCACCTCGCCCTGGTGGGTGGGGTGCTGCTCCAGGCCACGCCAGGCCAGGTAGGCGTCGGGGTCCTGTTCCACGATCTCGACCGCGAAACGGTGCCGCAGGGGGCCGTAGCCGATGGTCCACGCGGTGACGGTAGGCCTGATCTGCTCGACGTCGCGCACCACGGTCGAGAAGCGCGGGAACGTCTTGAACTGCGTCCACTGGTTGTAGGCCGTGCGGACCGGCACCGCGACCTCGACCGTCTCCTCGACGTGCTGCTGGCGCAGCGGACGGCGGCGTGTGACGCCGTCGCCGTCGGAACGCATGCCCGGGGTGTTCGGCACGGCCTGCCCACCGTCTTCTTCGTGCGCCATCATGGTCCTTCTTCCGGTGAGGGAGCCGGGCGTCCGGAGACCCGGCCCTCCCCTTATGGGGCAGGGCATCTCTTCCGGTTCCCCGATCTTGGGTTTCGAGTCACCCGACCAGCGCGAGAAGCTGGGGGCATGCTTTCCGTCACGAGGCGTCGCCCTTGATGCTCGGCTGCACGCGACGCTGTGGGGAGGTGGCAGCCGCTGACGACCAGACCACCGCCCAGCAATCACCTGGCGCTGCTTGCCTCCGTGACACCTGCGTCCGGGCGGCTCACCAGATCGAAAGTGTCGGGCCGCGTACCGGCGGCCAGAAGCAGCAGTCGCAGCGGCTGCTGGCGCAGGCCCGTCACGGTCGTCCTGCGGTCAGGTGCGTCAAGGGGGGCGGGCGCGAAGAGCAGGTGGAGGCCGACGACGTCCATGAAGCGGTTCAGGTCCCAGAGCAGGTCGATCACGTGTGCTGGTAGCGCGTCGATGGCAGCGCGCAGCGGGGGGACGGTGTCGTAGTCGATGTCTCCGCGCGGTGTGATGCGTACGGACGTGCCGTTGACGGCGGTGGTGACGGCCCACCGTCGCACACTCCCTCCCCCAACCGCGACTGCCCATCGGAAGAACGTTCTGCAAAAACTCGCGCTACCACGGCCACCGGCCGGCACACAGAGGGCCGTCGGCGTCAGCCGACGGCGTCCCGCCCCGGGGCGAGCGGATCGTGGCGGGCCCGCTACCGCACGATCAGCCGGCCCCGTCCGGTGCCGGACCGGGCCCGCCAACGCCGCCGCGCCGCGGGCCCAGGAGCGCACCGCCTCCCGTATCCCTCGTGACGGCAGGCGCTCGAACGGGTACACCGACCCGAACCCTCACCAACCATTCCCCAGCACCTACCGTGCCGGATGCGTCCCTGCCGCGCAGCATCACCGCAAAAGTGTCCGAACCCCATCGGCAGCGGTGGCCGGCACCCGGGGGCAGCCAGGTGGCGGGGGCATGAAGCCGGAGGCGCCGGAGTCCCAGGCCTCGGCGAACGGGACCAGGTGCTCGATGTCCAGGCCGTAGGGGCTGTACCACTCGCCGCCGCTGGGGCGCAGCGTGGGCCCTGTTCGGACGGGGTGACGGCTTCGGCTTCGAGGACCTCGCTGCGGGTGTTGCAGCGCCGCTCCAGTGCCTGAACGTGCCGCGTTTAAGGCCGGTGCGGTCCTCGGCCCGCACCGACAGCCGGCTCAGTGCATCGCGCACGCTGTTGGGAGCCGGTCACGGGGGCCGTTTCGTCGGGCGTCAGCTCCGGATGACCCACCCCACCGCGTTGCGCGGACAGCGCAGGGACGACCGCGGGATCAGGCCGTCCTCCGCGCTGTGTCTGCCGTCGGGTGCGGAGTGGTCTTCCGCAGAGTGAGGAAGGTGAGGAGGGCGAAGGCCGCCATGGCGGTGAGAGTCCGGGCGTCGTTGAACAGCTCCCAGCGGCGCAGGATGCCCGCGTGGTCCGCCGGCGGCCCGGTGGCGGCCCACTGCTTGATGCGGCCGTTGATCGGGACGTTCCCGAAGCGAGTGGTCAGGAAGGACGCGACGGTCAGGGACCCAGCCGTGGCGGCGAGGACTCGGGGCCTGCCTCGCGTGAAGGCGGCCAGGGCGAGGGAGCTGGGGGCGGAGACCGCCATGGCTCCCTGCATGGTGATCGCGTTCGTTTTCATCAGCTCGGCATGGAAGGCGAGTCTCATGTCGAGCGGCACGGCGTTGAAGGTCGGGACCAGGTTTGCTGCGCCGTGACCGAAGGCACCGGCGAGCAGACCGGTGGAGAGCAGGGACACTCCCTGGAGGAGCCGGATGCGCATGAAGGGTTCTTCCTGTGGGGCGCGGTGTCAGCGTTCAGGCGGTGGTGAAGCGGTTGCTCGCGTCGCCCCGGAGCCGGCCGGGTGGCAGCCTGCGGCCGAAGGCGAGCAGGAGGAGGTCCTGGGCGTCGCCGTACACGGGGGAACCTGATCCGTACGACCAGTCCAGGTCTTCGGCACACAGCTGCACTCCGCCGATGTCGGCGCCGAAGAACTTCAGGCCGCTGGGCCGGATTCCGTCGAGCAGGACCCGCAGTCGGTCCTCGGGGACACACCGGTTGAGGCCTAGGGCGACCGTGATGTCCAAGCCGTGTACCACGTCGTGGCCGAGCGCGGCCTGGAGGCCGCCGACCCGCGGCGTCCAGGGATGGCGGGCGCCGTCCCGCAGGAACCGGGCGAGTTCGACGGTGGAGTGGGCCGCAGCGTCCCTGCGCGCGAGGCGGTCGGTCATTCGGTGCAGGTTTCCCCGGGCCCTGGCCAGCTCGCCGACGATCGCGGGCAGGGAATATCGGCAGGACCAGTCCGGCGGGCCGTGCCTGTCGCACCCTTGCGCATAGTCGGTCAGTGCCCGGTCCTGGCAGCCAGTGGCTCGTGACGCGCTGATCTGAGACCTGGACCAGTTCGTGCGCTATGCGCAGGCTGTGCAATGCCCGAACGCTTGGCGCACCCGGGATCAACGGTCTGCATCCTCAGCGCGGTGTCGGGGCGAAGCAGGTGTAGGACTGATGACGGCAGAGGAGGGACCGTGAGCGACACGGATGCCCGCAGGGAGCAGAGGCGGCGGACGCGCGTGATGCCGCCTCGACCGGCCGGTGATCGCCGGTGACCAGATGGACGCCCCGGCCCGACGGCGGACGGCCGTCCGGGAAACCTTGCTCCCACACCTGTACGGCCGATCCGACGCCGCTGAGCGCGACGTGCCCGGCCTGCGCGGCGCGCGGACGGGCGTCGGCCGACCTGCTGCTCTGCCTGACCTGCGGCCACGTGGGCTGCAACGACAGCGCTCCCGGAGCCCACGCCACGGCCCACTTCGAGGCCGCCGGGCACCCGGTGGTCCGCAGCCTGGCACGCGACGGCGGCTGGGCCTGGTGCTACGAGGACGAGGTGTACCTGGATCCGCTGGACGAGCCCGCGCCGCGATCCGCGCCGCGCGGGCCCGAGTCCGTCTGGGACTACCCGCGGCCGCCCACCATGAGCCAGGACGACCGCGTCGTGGTCGTCGAGTGCGCCGGCCAGGTGGTGGCCGAGAGCCGCAGGACGATCCGGGTGCTGGAGACCAGCCATCCCCCGGTGTTCTACGTCCCCCCGCAGGACGTCCGTACGGAGTTCCTGTTCCCGGCGGCCGCGGGGCGGACCTGGTGCGAGTGGAAGGGGGTGGCCCGGTACTGGGACGTCGTCATGGGCGACGACGTGCGCGCCGGCGCCGCCTGGACGTATCCCCGTCCCGAGCCCGCGTACGCGGCCCTCGCCGGCTTCTTCGCCTTCTATCCGAGCCGTGTGGACCGCTGCACGGTCGCCGGGGAAGTGGTCACGGCGCAGGAGGGCGACTTCTACGGCGGCTGGATCACCTCGGAGGTTCGGGGACCGTTCAAGGGGGCGCCGGGCACGCAGCTGTGGTGAGGAGTTCGCGGAGCCGCTCGATCGCCGCGCCGGGCACAGAGCGACGCGATGGCCACCGAGATATGGGACCACGCCCGGCTGTTCCTCGCCCCTCGGACGCCGTTTTGCCGAAGCGGCAACAGGAGTGGCGCGACCGGGCCACGATGGGTGACCTTGGGCCCGTGACCGACAACATCACAGCGGGATCGCCCGCGTCTGACACTTCCTTGCCTGGCGACGGATACGTCGGAGACCCCGCGGTGCGGGCGGAGTGGGACAACCGATACGCCGACCGACAACAGCTGTGGAGCGGCCGGCCCAACGGTGCGCTCGTGGCCGAGGTCGCCGGGCTCACGCCCGGGCGGGTGCTCGACGTCGGCTGCGGCGAGGGCGCGGACGCCGTCTGGCTCGCGCGCGGCGGCTGGGACGTGACCGCGCTCGAGGTCTCGGGCGTGGCGCTGGAGCGGGCGGCCGGGCACGCGCGGGACGCAGGCGTCGCCGTTCGCTGGGTACACGCCGAGCTGACGGAAGCAGCGCTCCCGCCGGCCTCCTTCGACCTGGTCTCCGCGCAGTATCCAGCCCTGCTGCGCACCCCCGACGCCGCAGCCGAGCGAGCGCTGCTCGCGGCCGTCGCACCCGGCGGCGTGCTGCTGCTCGTACACCACGCGGGGATGGACACCCAGCAGGCGCACGAGAGCGGCTTCGACCCGGCTGACTACGTCTGGCCCTCGATGGTCGCCGCCCTGCTCACCGACGACTGGAAGGTGGAGGTGAACGAGCAGCGACCACGCGTGTCACCCGACGGCGGCGCCGGCGCGCACCATACCGACGACCTGGTGCTGCGTGCGCGACGGCTGCGCTGAGCCCTTCCGCTCGCAGCAGGCCCGGCATCTGGGCAGACCGGATGACCGAGCGGCGGAAAGCGGGCTGCGGCCTCTCATGGATCAAGGGTGTTCTCGCTACTTCGACACCGCGCAGTCGTTCCGGCTCGGGTGCCGATGAGTCGGCTGAACTACGCCGAGCCAGCCCTCCCCCGGGGCCGACCTGTCTGCGGTAGCAGCTGAGGTGCAGGCGCAACCGCCTTGGGGCTCTTGAGTTGCCCTCTCCCTGGTGGCCCCGCATTCAATGGGCCCCGGTCGTATCACCTCTGCGACCGCCCGGCCCGGCGCCGTACGCCGTCGTCCGTAGCGCACTCGAGGTCCGGCTCGGGCACCCGGGTAGCTCTGGGACACTGCTGCCGTGTCGGCTTTGTTTCCCGCTTTGACCGCAGTGTTCGGTGCGGCACTCGGTGTCGCGACCACCTATTTCGTCAACAGGTCCACCATGCGGCTCAACCTGGAGCACGAGTACGACCGCACGCTGCGCGACAAGCGGCTGGCGGCCCACCAGGCGCTCTTCCACCTCACCCGGCAGATCCCGCGGCACTGGCTGCTGATCCCGGTACCCATGCGATCGGACCTGCTGCCGGTCCGCGCCTCCTTCCGCAACTGGTACTTCGCCGAGGAGGCCCACGGGATGTTCCTGTCGCAGGGCTCCAAGCGGGCCTACCTCGCCCTGGAGGACGCCCTCGACAACGTGCTGTTCGTGAGGTCGCCGGACGGCCACAGCAAGACGGCGGACCGGGCGGACACGCCCCTGACCCCGGGCGAGCTGGACGACCTGCAGCGGCTGGCCAGCGAGCTGCGCCACCAGCTCGTCGCGGACATCGGCGGGTCCAATCCGCCGCGCACGCGCTCCACCCGCCCCGACCCCACCTTGCGGGGCATGCCGGACCCGTTCTAGACCGCCGGCCGCGCCGCCGGAACGGACCGCAGGAAGGCGACGAGTTCGCCGGCCACGCCCGGTGCCGCGGCGACGACCGCGGGCACGCCGCCGGCCAGCTCGATCTCCTCGGCGACGCCGCCGGCCGCCGTCACCAGCGCGATGCCCGCCGCGTAGTCCCAGCGGCCGAGGTCCACGCCCACGTACGCGTCGAGCGTGCCAGTGGCCACCGCCAGCTGGTCGCAGCAGGCGGAGCCGATCCGGCGGAAGTCGCGGGCGCGCGGCAGGAGGTGTTCCATCAACCGTAGCGAGACCGGCCGCTTGGCAGGGTCGTGCGGGACGCCCACGGACACCACCGCCTCGGCCAGCGAGCCTGTGGACCGGCAGGCCAGTGGCAGCGTGCCCGTCGGGCCGTGCTCGCCGGTCGCGGCCCAGGCGCCGTCCGCCGGCCGCCGGATGACGGCCGCCAGCGGGACGCCGTCGCGGTACGCCGCGACGCTGACCGCGTAGTCGGGCCGCCCCAGGACGAAGTTGCCCGTGCCGTCCACCGGGTCCAGGATCCACTCAACGCCGCTGGTGCCGGGGTGGCTGCCCGACTCCTCCGCGAGGATCGCGTCGTCCGGGCGGTGACCGCGGATCTCGGCGATCGCCGCCTCCTCCGCCGCCCGATCCGCCGTCGTCACCAGGTCGTGCGCCCCCTGCTTGGCGGCGACCTCGACCCGCCCGCTGGCCACCACGTCCCGGACCGCCCGCGCCGCCAGCCCGGCGGCCCGTACGGCCACCGCGGTCAGCGGCCCCTGGCCCTCACCCTCCTCACGCAGGTCGGGCAGGGTGAGCACTCCCCGCACGCCGCCGGCGCGGCGGATCAGAGCGGCGACCTCCTCGTCCCCGCGGAGGCCCCCGGCTTCCGCGGGGCGCAGGCCGGAGGCGTCCGGGCAATGCGTGACCCGCACCACGTAGGCGTAGGCGGGCGCGGCTTCCGCTCCGGTGCGGACCAGGGCGGCCACCCGTCCCCCGATGCCGTACCTCTTCCGCAGGCCGGCCATCAACGCGGCCTCGCGGTTCACCGTGGGCAGGCCCAGCGACACCGGCACGGTGACGCCGGCTTCGCCTCCACCCGCCTCCTCGACCAGCAAGGCGCCGTCGGCGGTGACGAGCAGGACGCGCGGGCTGGAGTCGCTCGTCATGGTTTCCCCTTACCGTACGGGCGGGCCTGGGCCGGGCTGCAGCGGTCGGCGACTGCCATCGTAGGGCGTCTGACCGCTCCTCGCGGTCGGCTGTGACGGGATCACGGGGTGGAGGTGGGCAGCTTCCGGCTCGGGCCCCGCGCGGATGGCGGAGCCTCAGGCGGCCGGGGCGGCGTGACCGGTCAGGACGGCTCCTTCGGCCCGTACGGTGCTGGGTCGCTCCATCCTGGGGAGCCGCGCGCGCCTGGAGCCGATGGCATTCCGAAATGCCCAAGGACTAGGGGAGCATGATGCGGATCGTCCGCGGCCCGCGTGACCGGCTCCGGCCACGGGGCGGTCATTCGGGGTCGCCGGGCCCGTCGGCGTTCTCCGGGTTGTCGTCTGCGCTCATCGGCGACCGACGCAGCCGACCCCCGCGGTGGGCCCAGAGGTCCCCGTCCACAACAACGCACCGGTCGAACTGACGAAGGAAGACCGGAGGAGAGCGGATGCGGCGCTCCTGGAAGAGCACGGGGACGGCTCCCCTCCAGCCGGGAGGAGACAGAGAAACCCGCCGAACGACGGCGACGCCGACACCAGCGGCTGATACGGAGACCCGCATCGACGTGGCGGGCATTCCTGCGTGTCGTGGTGCACCGCCGAGAATCTTCCCGACGCTGGGCGCTTCAGCAAACCCCGTCGGGCTACGGAGCGATCCGCAGCGAACTCCCGGCGCAGCATGAGGTCGACGCAGCTGTTCGGCTGCCGCCGAGCAGCCCGCGGCCGCGCCTTCGCCGAGGACAGGGGCCTCCCCACGCCGATCCCAGACGGTGGCGGCCGCCTGGACCGAGCTGATCAGGTCCGAGGCGACCACGGGCACCTCAGGGGCTTCACCCGGGATGCCGGGGGCACCCTCAGCTCCGTGACGATCGAGGGCGGACGCACGTGCCGCTCGCGAGCGCACGAGCCGTCTCGTTCGCAGGTGGAGGAAACATGTTGAGGTTGAGAATCGCCGTGGCGCTGATGCTGCTCGCCGGCGCGACCGCGGTGCTCCTGCCCCTGACAGGAAAAGGCGGTCACGCGCCGGCCGTCCCCCTCGTCCTGGGCATCACGGCCTTGGGCTGCGGCGCCGTCCTGACGGTGCTGATGGCCCTGGGCTCACGGCGAGTCGGGACGAGGAGGGACGTACGGTGAGGAACGCGCTCTCGCTGCTGCTGATACTCGCGGTGCCCGCGGCGGCCGCTTTCAGCATGTGGGCCCAGTCGGCAAGCGCCCGCGACTTCTGGCGGAGGCGCCGAGGGCGCTGACGGTGAAGGAAATCGGCGGGGGGGACAGCGGAGGAGGCGCACCGAAACGTTCGGGGCAACTGCGCCGGGCCGCCCGACCTGCCCGCCGCCGCCCCCGCCGGCCACGGCCTGCCGGCCCGGACCGGTTCGCCGGTGACGTCACTACCGTCGCTGTGCCTGGCCCTCTTCCCGCGCCTGCTGGAACGCCTCCGACATCGCCTCCGCGGCTCCGGAGAGGACACCCTTGGCCGCGCCACGGGACCCGGCCCCCTGCATCTTCTCCGGAAGCTCGGTGAGCCCGGCCGGCTTCCGCGGTCCCGATTCCAGGTCCAGACGGTTGCACGCCTCGGCGAACCGCAAGTACGTGTCGACGCTGGCGACCACGACACGAATGTCGATCTTGAGTATCTCGATGCCCACGAGGGACACCCGGATGTAGGCGTCGATCACCAGCCCCCGGTCGAGGATGAGTTCCAGGACGTCGTAGAGGCCGCTGGAACCGCCCCCGCCACCGCCCTGCCGCGCCACGGTCATCACGACCACTCCTTGTCATCGATCGCGCACGATCCCGTCGACGTCACACCGGCCGCGACGACGGCTGCCAGGTACGTCTGACCCCCTGCACCGGGACCAAACACCTGTGCGGTCGGCACCTCGCGAGACGCCCGGTGGCCGTGTGGTCTCGACGGCTCCGAGGGTCCGCCGACGCTCCCCGGTGGCTCTTTCCCACAGTGACCTGCGTGCTGTGGCGGGTCGCACATCCACACCAGCAAGTGATCGTCGCCGCGTCAGCGATTCTCGGCGCGGTCCTGGGGCTGCGGTCGGGCCGCTGGATCAACGCCTGGCAGAGGTTCCTGCGCCGCTTGTTCCGACAGCCCCGTCCCCCTCGACGCCGTCACCATAGACACACTGTGATCGCCCGCACGACCTCGTCAGGCATGCCGACCGGGGGCTCTTCCGGGGTACATGGCCGTCATGTTCTTCTTCAGCAACCGGATCGGCTGCCTCGGTTCCCTGCTCATCAGCGTGATCGGGACTGCGATCCTGTACCTGATCTTCTCGCGGTGACGCGCCCGTTCCGTCCCCGCGTCGGCGGCCCTCGCGCACCCGGGCCGCCGCTCGCGCCTCCACCGCCCTGCGTGACTCCTTCGCCGGTGCCGCGGACAGGGGAGTTATCGCTGCTGGTCGGCCCACCGCGGTCCACGGACCGGATCGGCCGGCATCAGCGGCTCGATCCGGTCCCACATCGCATCAGTGCTCACTGATCGGACAGTCACATCCGATCAACTGACTCACCGACGTAGTTTGGCCGACGGCGAGGTGGCGGCGCCGTTCAGGCAGTGGTCGAGGAGTTCGTGCATGCGGGGGCCGGGGAGAGAGGGGTTGGCCGCGGCGCCCTCCGCGGTGCGCGAGTCACAGAGGAGGACCTCCAGGGCTTCCGGTGTCAAGCTCGGGTTGGCGGCGGCCGCCCGGCGTACCGACTCATTGGGATCTTCCACCGGGACCTCGGGCAGGGTGGGGTCGGACGCGGCCAGGGCCCGTATGCCGGGATCAGGGTGGCCGATGAGGTGGGCCCAGCCGGTGCGGGGAAACGCGGGCAGGGTCAGCAGGTGTGGGCGGTGGGCCAAGCGGGTGACGAAGACGTCCCGCAGGAGGTGGGCCGGAGCAAGGGGGTGGTGGCAGGCCAGCAGGATCCGTACCTCCTCGTCGTCGTCCTGCGCGAGTGTCGCGGCGAGTTCCGCGGGCAGGCCGGGGAAGCACGCCGCGACCCGGCGAAGCACTGGTTCCCTGGACTCCGCGCAGGCGGCGAACCAGTCGGGCGAGGGCTCGTCGGTCGGCTCGGTGATCGGGCAGGTGCAGTCCGGGCCGTGTCCGATGACCCTGTCGATCGCCCAGTACTCGGCCCAGGTGCGGGGGAAGGGGTGGAGGTCTGCGCGCATCCGCACGTCCTCGTCCGGGTCCTCTCTCAGCTCCGCCACGAGGTCCGGTCCCAGGTCGGGCCGGGCGGCTACCAACTCGCGGATTCTCGCATCGGGATGGCGGGCGAGCCGGGCGACGGCGTCGACCTGAATGTGGGGGTTCCGGGTCAGGGGTTGCACCGTGCCGTCCGCGAAGCACTGCTCGATGAGCGCGGGAGACAGGGCACACCTGCCGAACACGAGCGGCTTGCCGCGGGAGCCGTAGGACGGCAGCCTGGCTTCCACCCGCTCTGGATCCAGCACCCAGCTGCGCTCCCGCGCCGCCTTCCGCACCGCGGGGTCGGGGTCGTCGAGCAGGGCTTCCCGCTGCGCGGCGGTGAGCGACTGCCACTCCCAGGTCGCACGTTCACGGAGCCGGGGGTGCTCGTGCCCGGCCATGGAGCGGTGGAAGGACAGAGGGATCTGCCGGGAGGAAACGAGCTCCCCGACGATCTCGTTCGCGGTGAGCGTGCCGTCTTCGCCCCCGTCTGGGGCGGTCAGGAGAGTGACGAGGATGTCGTCGGGCAGTGGTCGGACCCATCGCGGGCGGAGATGGGCGGGGGTGCCGCCGGCGAGCCACCCGCGGACGATGCCCGACGGGTCCGTCGCCAAGGGGGCGAGTCGTGCCGGGTCGATGTGCCGGTTCTGCGCGAGCGCGCGGCGGATCACTTTGTCCGGGTGGTTCAGGGCTGCGTCGATGACGGCGTCGGGCAGGTCACGACCCGCGCACATCAGCGGGCCGGCCTCACCGGCCGCTGAATCCACCAGGCGTATCAGGACGTCGGAGGGTGCTGCCGGATTGAAGGCGATGCCGCGCAGCCACGGTTCGTGCAGAGAGTCGGACACCGCGTCATCCTGCCACCCCGCCTCCTCAACCGGGCCGCCCGGCGGTTACCTCGTCGGCGCTTTCCGGCGTCTCCGTCTGCCAGGCTTTGGGCCGGGTGGCACGGCCTCGCTCATCATGCGCGCGCTGGCCGTACGCGGCGATCCGTCGCCCGGCAGCTCGGCATGGCCCTGCGCGCCTACGTCAACAGAAACCTGCGCGGCAAGCCCCAGCCGGTAGGCTTCCGGCCGCTCGCGGCCCGCGCCGTCACGCGCTGGCTCCTCACCACCCCGACGCCCTGCCCGGAGGCGACCGGCTCCAGCTCAAAGCCGTCCTGGCCGACAGCCCGGAACTCACCGCTCTCTCAGAGCACGTGCTGTGGGATCGAGGAGTGAGGATCGAGTACGAGCGGCGGGGCGACTTCGACAACGCTGCGCTCAACGCGCTGCATGCCGACCGTTCGGCCGATGATTCCCGGCCCGTGCGGGAGTCTGTCTTCCGACAGCAACATTCTGGAAGGCGGCCTCATGACGACCCTGCACGACTTGCTCGAAGCCCACGTCGATGCCGGTACGCTGCCGGGAGCGGTCGGCCTCGTGGCCCGGGGTGACCAGGTCGAGGTGGCGGCCGTCGGCGCGCAGGAAGTGGGCGGCGGCGCCCCGATGGCGCGGGACTCCATCTTCCGGGTCGCCTCGATCACCAAGTCCGTCACCGCCGCCGCACTGCTGATCCTCGTGGAGGAGCGCAGGATCGCTCTGGACGACCCGATCGGGATGTGGCTGCCGGAGCTGGGGAAGCCGGTGGTCGTACGCACGCCGGCGAGCCCGGTGGACGACGTGGTGCCGGCCGACCGGCCCATCACCGTATTCGACGTGCTGGCCTCCCAGGCCGGGTACGGATTCCCCTCCGACTTCACATTGCCGGCGGTGCAGGAGTTGTTCACGGTGCAAAAGGACGGCCGGGTGCCGAGCAACTTCCCGCCGGCCGACGAGTGGATGGCGGCGCTCGGCCGCATCCCACTGCTGTACCAACCGGGCGCCGCCTGGCTGTACGACACCTGCTCCGTCCTCCAGGGGGTACTGATTTCGCGGGTCACCGGACAGCCGCTGCCGGAGTTCCTGACGGAGCGGATCCTCGGGCCGCTGGGCATGGTGGACACCGCCGCGGCTGAGCAGCCAAAGTCCGGGGCAGGGCATGCCGGTCGGCCCAGCGCGCCCGCAGCCGTTGGCGACGGCTTGGCTGGGGCGGTCCCGCAGGTGACGACGCGGATGCGGAAGGCACCCTACTGAGGGTAGAGGTCAGACCGCGATGCCGGGAGGTCAAAGGCCGTTGCAGCAGGCCGAGTTACTGCGTGCCACACCGCTGCAAGACGGCATCCCTTCAACCGGACAGCACCACGAGCGCTTGCAGGGGCTACTGCGCGCGCACGGGCTGGAACGAGGCAGGGCCTGCTGAGCGTCGAAGAGAGGAGCCGCGTGGTCGGATGGCAGGGCGATGGTCAGGTGGCGTCTGCGGGCGCCGTCCGTGGTGCCGGGCGCGGCGCTGGAGCCGAAGCGGGCGCGGATGTCGATGACGACGCCGGTGGCGGCCTGGCGGCAGGCCTGTCCGCGGACGCGCTGCAGCAGGCGCCTACGGCGTCGGCGGGCGACGGCAACGGACTACGCTCTTGCCGTACGGGCGCTGTCCATTACCGGCTCGCTACGAGCCGACGGGTGCGTGCGTCACCTCGGGCCTTACTTCTGTGGCCACTGTCCGGTGATCCTGCCGTCGGGCGTCAGGGTGAACCGGGTTCCGTCCATATCCGTCGTGGCACTGGCTCGCGTGCCGTACGCCTTCATGGTGAAGTCCTCCGCTTTGCCCATGTACACGTGCGCCTCAGCGGCGCGGCTCCACGAGTTGACCCGTACCTGTACTCCCCAGTGGTTCACTTGCGGCCCATCCCGCCAGGGCCCCCAGCTGCTCTGCGGTAGCAGCCCTGTGCCTCGGCCCGAGAAGACGTACCAGCTCGCGAGGCCAAGCAGGGTCACGGCGGCGGCGAGCGCAAACGCGGTCGACCGGCGACTGATGCGGGAGGAGAAAGCCACTTGATGGGTTCCTTCATGGTTCGGGGAGCGCTTCGCCGCCGCAGTCCAAGACGGTCTGCGGCCGGGCCGCGTTCCTGACCGCCGGGGTCAATCGGCTGACCGACCCCTCCCTGTCCTGGTTGTGCCGGGGGACCTGGCTGTTCTTCGCCTCGTCGTGCAGGCGGACGTACCAGTCGCCGTGGATGGGAAGGGGATGGGGATGTCCTCGTTCGGGGTAGGCGAGCGGAACGACGCGGGGCGGTCCGGCGCGCTGCTTGAGGGAGGGCCAACGTATGCAATTCGACGACGATGCTGCTCTGGACACGTCCGAGGTCGAGGACGGTCGGGGAGGTGCCCTGGGTGGGATCCCGGGCGGCGGGAAGACCATCGGCGGCGGACTGGTCGGGCTCGTCGTGCTGGTCGCGTCCGTGATCTTGGGTGTCGACCCCGGCATGTTCGGCTCGGGCAGCAGCGACACGTCCTCGTCCGGCAAATCAGCCGCGGACCTCGCAGCGGACTGCCGGACCGGTGCCGATGCCAACCGTAAGGAGGAGTGCCGGATCGTCGCCGTGGTCGACAGCGTGCAGGCATTCTGGAAGCAGACGGAGACAGCCGCCGGCAAGCCCTACCAGCAGGCCCCGACGTTCCTGTTCACCGGCAGTGTGAACACCGGCTGCGGCAACGCGACCTCCGACGTCGGCCCCTTCTACTGCTCGGCCGATGACAAGGTCTACCTCGACCTCGGCTTCTTCAACGACCTGAGCAGCAAGTTCGGCGCCAAGGGCGGCCCATTTGCCGAGGCCTACGTCATCGCGCACGAATACGGCCACCACTTCCAGGACCTCAGCGGAACGATCTCCCGCGGCAGCGGAAAGGGCCAGAACAGCGGCTCGGTGCAACTCGAGTTGCAGGCGGACTGCTACGCCGGAGTGTGGGCCCACCACGCCACCACCACCCCCGACCCCAGGAGTGGTAAACCACTGATCACCGACTTGACGAAGGACGACATCAACCGCGGGCTGGACGCGGCCGCCGCCGTCGGAGACGACCGTATCCAGCAGCGCTACCAGGGCAAGGTCACACCCGACACCTGGACTCACGGCTCCGCGAGCCAGCGCCAGCAATGGTTCTCCACCGGCTACCGCTCCGGCCTCGTCGCCAGCTGCAACACGTTCAGCTGACCACGCTGACATTCCGGACACTGCTGACAGCCACGGCACGACGCTGGACAGTGTCGCCGCGGCGAGGTTCCGGCTCGCAGGTCTCGGTGAGGCCGCCGTGCCCGGAGGCGTCAACTTCGCTGGTGGCCGATTCACCCTGAGCACGTGCGAGCGTGACCGGTACAAGCAGGGCTCTCCGTCATGACGGTGTGGGCGGGAGAGAACTGGGAGGGCTGTGTGGCGGGAGTGATCTGTCGGCGGTTTCCTGGGTGACGGGGTGGCCAGGGTTGTCCGGGGGCGGGTTTCGTAAACCCGTTGCGCCGGGCTGGCTGTACCCTTCCGCTCGTCACTTCAACTATTCGCCCGAAGCAAGCGCGCGCTGCCCGGCGTCCAGCGGGCGTCGGTTCAGGGCGGCGGCGCGGGCGAAGGTGACCCGCCCCACCGGCGGGATCACGCTGGTGCGGGCGGCGGCCAGCAGCCGGTTCTCGGCGGCGGCGGAACGTCGTGCGCCGTTCGGTCACCGCGGCCAGGACGTCCCCGGCCGCCGCAGCGAGGTCGAACGCGGTCGCGGTCCGTAACGAACTGCCTCTCGCGGGCGAACCTCGGCCGCCTTCCGCCGCAACTGCACGCCACGTTAACGCCGTTGAGCGGTGAACCGGCTCCCTTTGGGCCACCGCATGCCTCGGTAACGGCGCATGAGCGACGAGTCGTTGGCTGCTACGACTCCACGTTCCCGGCTGCGGCACCTCGCGTGCCATGATCGGTCCATGAGTAGCGACCTGGAAGTAAGCGCTCTGGCGATCAATGTCACGATCCCGCAGGCGCTCCGCTGGACGGACACTCGACGCGGTGAAGCATTCACACTGACCACACTCAACGTCCGGCTTCTCCCGGACGGTCACCTCGCCGTGAAGGCCTATGGCAGGCCAGTCGATGGCGGTCGGGGCGCATACGTCTCGTTCCCCGTCCCCGACGAACCCGAACTGGCGGCTCTGGTCTCCGACGCTGCCAGTCTTGCCGGGGCGTTGTGGGCCGCCCATCGTGGTCTCGGATGATCTCAGGGCGCATATGGGGGCGCGATCAATCTGCGGGGTTCGCCCTCGCGGCGGAGGCTGCACCCGTGGACCGCGTGACCTGAGTTGCAACACGTCCACATGACCGCGGATGTCATGGACGCGTTGCCGCCGAGGCTCGCGAACACGCCGAGCAGGCCATCAAGGCCTTGGCGAAGCTCTGCGGCGCGAAGTCCGCCATCCGGCTGTGGACCAAGGTCACTCAGGTCACCCAGGGCGCCGAGCCGCCACCCTCGCACTGGTCTTCAAGCTGGTCGAGTCCGCCCGGAACCGGTGGCGCGCGGTGCACGTCCCCCACCTTGTTGCCTGGTCCGGGCCGTTGCCCACTTCGAGCGGCATACTCGTCGGACGTCCCGACAGGAGGCAGCGTGACCCCACTCAAGCCCGAAACCATCCACACCGACCGGCTGGCCTTGCTTCCCCTGCAGGTCGAGCACGCCGACGAGATGGCTGCGGTGCTGTCCGACCCGGACCTGCACACCTTCATCGGGGGCACCCCGGACACCGCCGAGGACCTGCGCATCCGCTACGAACGCTTGGTGGCCGGCTCACTCCGCCCCGGCGAATTCTGGTGCAACTGGGTCATCCAGCTCCGCGACGCCGCCTGGCTGACCGGCTATGTCCAAGCGACGGTCACCGCCGACGACCGCGGAGCCGCTGCGGAGATCGCCTGGGTGGTAGGCACCCGCTGGCAGCGGCGCGGCATCGCCACCGAAGCCACCCACGGACTCGTCGCGTGGCTCCGGAAGTATCCGGTGCACACGCTCATCGCCCACATCCACCCGGATCACAAGGCATCCGCCGCCGTGGCCACCGCAGCTGGCCTCGCCCCCACCAACCAGTGGCACGACGGAGAGATCAGATGGCAGCTGACAATCAGCTGACCACACATACCCACAGGTCGCGGCCCCCAGACGCCGAGCCGGGCAAAGGCCTGCCCCGCGGGGCGTGCAGGCCCCCGGCAGAGCGCTTGACCTTACCCTCAAGGGCAAGGTTTAGCGTTCTTCGAGGTGAGAGGCATGCGGATAGGTGAGCTGGCCCGGCGAGCGGGTGTGACGACCAAGGCGGTGCGCTACTACGAATCGCTGGGGCTCCTCGCGCCGGTGCGGTTGACCAACGGCTATCGGCACTACGACGAGAACGACGTACGGCTCACACAGGAGATCCGGGCGCTGTCCCGCCTTGGCATCCCTGTCGAGGCGACGCGGCCGTTCTTGGAATGTCTGGCCATGGGCCACCGGCACGCGGACGACTGCCCGGCTGCGCTGGCCGGGTACCGGGACGCCATCGATGAGCTCACACAGCGGATCGAGGGCCTCACCGCCCGCCGGGCGGTGCTGGTGGCGCACCTGCACGAGGCTGCCCACCGCAACAGCCGCTTCGCACCGGCCAAGGGAGAGGAACCGATGACCGACTACACGAGCCTGCCTGCCGATCTGCCCGTTCCCGAGGACGACGGCGCTGCCGCCCACTTGCGCGGTGCGCGAATGCCGCAGATGAAACTCCGTGCCACCGATGGCGCCACGATCAGTCTTGAGGTGCTGGGTGCGGGTCGCACGGTGCTCTACATCTACCCGCTGACGGGCCGCCCCGGCACCGATCTGCCCGAGGGCTGGGACTCCATCCCCGGTGCCCGTGGCTGCACCGCCGAGGCATGCGGCTTTCGCGACCACCACCAGGACCTGATCGCGGCTGGCGCGACCCAGGTGTATGGCCTCTCCAGCCAGGACAGCGACTACCAACGTGAGGTCACCGAGCGGCTCCGCCTGCCGTTCCAGATGCTGTCCGACCCCGCACGGAGTCTGGCCCGGGCACTGGGCCTTCCCACATTCACCACTGGCGGGCTGACGCTGTACAAGCGGCTCACACTGATCATCAAGGACAACGTGATCGAGCACGTTTTCTACCCGGTCTTCCCGCCTGACGAGCACGCCGGCCAGGTCCTGGCCTGGCTCGGCGACAACACCCACCGGCCTTGACTCATCGGTACAGTTGTTGGCGGTGATCATGGGGTTGGCCGCGGGCGAGAAGCAGGCGGTGGGCTGCCGGGGTGGCGGCGGCCCACAGGGTGTGGTCCTGGCCGCGCCGTACTCTCAGGCCATGGTGGAGTGCGGCAAGCTCGGCATATGACCATCGGCAAGCTTGAACTCGCCCACGTCACGGGACAGATCAACCCACCCGGAACTGAAAACTGAGGAGCGCCGAACGAACCACGGCCGAGCCGGCGGTGGAGGTCCTGGCGCACGGTGAAACGCGCCAGGACCGGGGTAGGGGCGTCGCAGGCTCTGTGAGCCCCGCGGGTAGGCGACTGGGCCCGCCCGAGGCGCGGGCCGCGCGTCAGCAGTAGAGGTTCGAGCCCGCGGAGGTGCCCAGGATCTGCACGAACCGCTGGTAGGCGTCCACGCGGCTCTGCACCTGCGCGGGGTTCTTGCCGTCGCACTCCAGGGAGCCGTTGATGCTGCGGATGGTCTGGCCGAATCCGGCACCGTTGACCATCGCGTTGTGCGGAGTCATCGAGCCCGGTCCGGTCTGGGTGTTCCAGTACCAGAGCCCCGTCTTCCAGGCGACCGAGGCGTCGGTCTGCACCAGGTTCGGGTTGTGGAGCAGGTCGATGCCGAGCGCGTCGCCCGCGGCCTTGTAGTTGAAGTTCCAGCTGAGCTGGATGGGCCCGCGGCCGTAGTAGGCGGACTGGCCGGCCGGACAGCCGTACGGCTGGCTCCAGTCGCAGTAGTGCGGGTAGTTGGCGGTGTTCTGCTCCACCACGTAGACCAGGCCGCCGGTCTCGTGACTGACGTTGGCGAGGAAGGCCGCGGCCTCCTGCTTCTTGACGGTGTCGCTGCCGGTGTTCGCGAAGCCCGGGTAGGCGCTGAGCGCGGCCTTGAGACCGCTGTAGGTGTAGAAGGAGTTCCGGTTGGGGAACATCTGGTTGAACTGCGCCTCGCTCACGACGAAGCTGCCGGAGGGGTTGGTCGGGCCGTCGCCGTCGCAGGCGTACGGGTCCCAGAACCAGGTGCTGATGGTGGGGTCGTAACCCGGGTTGTCGTGTTCGGCGATGTACGTCTTGCCGTCGGTGTAACGGACGATGTCGCCGGTGACGTAGGCCTTACCGGCCGTCCAGTTCGGGTAGCTGGAGCAGGACGCGGCGGAGGCACCGGTGGCCGGCAGCAGCGCCGGAGCGGTGGCTCCGATCACGATCGCAGCCATGAGTGCGGACAGGCGGCGCTTCGACATTGAGCAACTCCTTCGAGCCAGGCTGCACCGGGGGCGAGGCAGTGCTTCTGCGTACGCCGCCCCAGGGGGCGGTCACGCCGTCCGGGCGCCTTGAGCGGGGGGTGTGGGGGCCATACTCGACGACGTGATGCGTACAGGTCAAGGTATAGACCAATACTGATGACAACGTTGGCGAAGAAAGATCGATCGCGCCGGTGCGCCCTTGCTGGAGGAACCGTTGCCGGTCAGGGCCACGGTGGCTGCGATGACGGCGGCTGATGTGGAGGTCGGTCTTTCGGCGGCCTGGTATGGGCTCCAGGGGCCGCTGATCAGCAACGATGAAGTGGCCGAATTCGTCGCCGAGTCCGAGGGAAGGCCGCGCGGCGCGGCCGGCGCGGGTCTCACCAGGCCGATCCAGGCCGTGCGGGAACTGCGCATGGGCCGTGAAAGAACTCGGGTTCGTGGCCCTGCGGATGGTGCCCTGGTTGTGACTGCTCCCGCCCACCGACCGGCTCTACTAGCGCTCGTCTTCCACCACATGGTGAAGGAGGCCGAGGCATTCGCGGCCGACCTGCCCGACGTCGGCGCGCAACTGCACGCCGCCGACCCCGAGCTGTATCCGCGCACGATCTGGGCGGACCGGCTGTGCGGCGAACACAAGCCCAACCACCGGCGGCGGGTCCTCGGGGAGTTCGCGTCCGGGATCGCCACGGACGGCACCGTCGTGGAGAAAGGCTTTTTGGGCTCGGTGAAGGTCCTCGGGGAGGGCGTCGACACCAAAAACTGCGACTCCGTGTACTGGGCTGACGTGCGCGGCTCCTGCCCGACCTCGTCCAGGCCGTGGGTCGCGCGCTGCGGATGCAGCCGGGTGAGGGGAAGGTGGCCAGCCTGGTCGTGCCGGTCCTGTTCGGGCCGGGCGAGACGGCGGACAACATGCTCACCAGCCGGGCAGTCGGCGGGCTGGCGAAGCTGTTGGAGGGGCTCAGGGCGCAGACGCCCGGTGGTCGAGCAGCTCGCCGAGCAGCAGGCCCCCAACGCCCACAAGCCCGTCCAGAAGCGCGCAGGGCCAGGAGAGCCAGGGTGAGGGGAACGGGTCCAGCGGTCCGTCGGCCCCGGCCCGGTGGGTTGACATGCCCGTCGAGAAGCTCCGGGAGATGCCGACCGCGGGCAGGCAGGAGAACGGCGGCTGAGCACGATCCGCCAGAGAGAAGTCGGCTGTCAGCTGATACGGCACTCGTTCGTGGCAGGAACACTGAAAACGGTGGTCCGGACGGGGGCGCCCCAACCGGGCCGCCAAGCGCCTGGATGCGCCCGCAGCGGCTTTCGGTGGGCCCGCCACACCGGCCTCGTCCCCGCCTTTGACGTGGCGTCGTCCCGGTGGTCCCGGGCGGCTGTGAAGGCGATGGGCGCCGACGCCATCCGGGCCGCGATGCCTTGCCCGCCGATCTCCGGCGCCGTGGCGGCCGATCGGAGCGCCGACGCGCTCGGCATCCCTGACCCGACCACGTTCGGCGAGCGGGCGAACGTGACGGCGTTCGCGGTGCGCTGGTTCGTCAACCGCGGCCTCCTGACCGGCAGCGGTAACGCGCAGCCGGGGTAAGCCATGTGGCGGGGTCCTGGTCGCGCCTTCGACCGGTTCGACGCCGCCGACACCGCGATCAGCGCCCGCGCGTCCGCCGAGGTCGTTGGCGAGGACGGGATCGGCCAGCATCAGCAGGTGGATCCGGCCCACCCCGCATACGCGATCACTGCTAATCGCAGATCCAAAGGTGCCAGTTCGTAGTCGTCGTTGACTGCTTGCACAAGTGATTGGGGAAGCCCCGGCCGGCCGCTTCGCATTGTGCACGAGTGGCGAAGGTACCAGCGTCAACACACCCCGGGATGACCACGGCTGATGACGTGCTGGCGACGGCCTCTGCAGGTGCCGCCAGCACGGCAGCCGAAGCGCCGGCCAGGAGGCTGACGCTCAACGCCAGGCTGCTGAGCGTGAGTCGACCACGCATGGTTACCTCCCTATGGTCGATTTGGACCTGTAACCCACCTCAAAGCACGTCACAGGTACGTATATGACGTGGATGCCCCATCGGGGATCCATTGCCACTTGATGACTGTCGAGCAGAGAAATCGGCCATACCGATTGGCCGTGCAACGAAGGCATACGAGCAGTCCCGGGCGAGTTCGAAGGGACCACTGACCAAGGAGACAGAACCTGGACCTCGATGCAGGCGACGACTACGGCGGTGCGCAGCGCGGTGACGAAGTACCGAACGCGCACCTGCCCGATGTCGTCGATGTACTGACGCTGCCGTCGATGTACTGGCGCAGCCGGAGGCCGCTGGTGTTGCCGGGGATCGGCTCGCCGGCGTCGGGCCGGGGAGATGACAACCAGGGCGCGGTCCTCGGCGTACTGGTGATGTTTCCAGCCGGCGGAGTCGGAGGAAGCGATCCGGGCGCGGCGCGGGCTGTGCCGTTGGGACGTCAGGCGACGGCCGGGCGCTGGCGGGCGACGCGGGCCTCGCGCAGTTCCTCCCACGGCGCGCTCTCCTCCACCGACGGCAGACCGTTTGCGGCGATCTCCTTCTGGACGTCGGCGAACTGGTCGGCGGCGGCCCGAGTGCGGGCGGCGTACGCGTACACCACGTCGGCGGCCGCGGGGTCCAGCTGCTGCCTGGCGGTGTCGACGGGAGCCGGCCGGTGCTCCGATTCACCGGCCGGCGGTGAGTCACTTTCGGGGCGGCTACCGCAGCGACAGGCGCAGCAGGAGGTCGAGAGCGCGGGTGTCCTACCTCTTCCAGGGACCGCGCGCCTGGCCGGCCGCATGGGCGGGCGGCCCAGGAGAGCCGGGAGCCGGTGAAGGACGCGGCCCCCGGCTGATCGCTACGGCGGCGGGCCAGCCACTCCTGGAGCCGGGCGTGCCGGAACTCGTACGCGGGACCGGTCACCCGCAGCAGAACGCGCAGGTGCGCGTCGTGCATGAGGGTCGTCAGGCTTACGGGTGTGCCCTCCCGGAACAAGAGCTGCACTGCGGTCGCGGCAGTGGCGACGGCCAGATTGCCGAGAACGCCGGACAACACGGCGTGACCGATGCCGCTCGCCACGCCGATGGCCACGCCAAAGGGCGTACCGCCTTTTGAGACCGCCCCGATGGACCCCGCGTACAGCGCCATGGCGACGCCAATCAGCAGGCCCAGCGGGATGAGCAGCCGTGAGCGGTGCTGCCACACGTCAAGGGGGCCGAGCACCCGGATCTCCGTCACTAGCGGCGGAACGGGCCGCAGCCGGGACAACGGGCTGGTGACCTTCGACAGCGGAGGTCGCGCGACCAGTGACGACGCCGTCACGGCGCGCGCGGGCCATGCACGACTGCGGGGCGATGTAGTCGACGGCCGCTACACCGTGACCGTGGTCAGTCGCCATGGGCAGCAGACCACGACACAGCACGTCACGATCGCCGGCCAGCCCGTCGAGAACGGCGGCCTTGCCTGGGCGGTCACCGGTGACGCCGCGGCCACGGGGCTGGCCCCCGCCTCCTGCCGAGCGTTCACCGTGCCGTGCCGACGCTCATGCAGGACCGAGCCCACCGCATAGACGGCCACCGACAGCGGCCGTCCCTGCGCTTCCTCGTCCTTCCTTGTTGCTTCTCGCTCTTCGCTCTTGCGCTGGTCCGACGGAAGGGTCTGCCAGTTCCAGCCGCCTCCGGCGCCGAACGCTTCCCCGACGCCGCGCCAGCGCGGCGGCTGCCACGACTATGGAGGGCCGGGCACGTGCAACACCCCTGAGTTTCTTGCCCCTTGGCGTCCACACCCCTAAGTTAAGCGGGTCATTAAGTCTATTTAACTGAACACTTAGCGAGGTCGCCGTGACGCACCGCGCAAGACCACGTACACGCTGGATCACCGCCGCCACGGCCGTCCTCGCCGCCGTCGCGGCGCTGGCCGGGGGAACGGGTTCGGGGACGGCCGAAGCGGCCGCCCCGGGACAACGCACCCAGCACATCGAGTACTTCCCCGGCCCCGCGGCCGAGCCCCGCCAGGTGAGCGTCCCGGCACAACCGGCGGTGCACGACCAGACGGCCCGCCGCCCGGCCCGTCAGGCCGCCGTCCCGGCGGTGCGGCCGCTGGAGCGGACCGGACCGGTCTCCGGGCGGCTCGACCTGGTCGTGATGGGCGACGGCTACACCGCCGACGAACAGGGCGACTTCGCCGCCGACGCCGAGGAGAAGCTGGACGCGATCTTCGCCGTCGAGCCGTACCGGAGCTACCGGGGGCTGTTCAACGTCTGGCTCGTCGACACCGTCTCCGCCGAGTCCGGGGTCTCCGGCGACCCGACCGCCGACGTCGTGAAGGACACCGCGCTCGGTTCCGCCTTCTTCTGCGACGGCCTCGAACGCCTGCTGTGCGTCGACACCGACGCGGTCGCCCGGTACGCCCGCCTCGCCCCGGACGCCGACATCGTCTTCGTCGTCGCCAACTCCGCCAAGTACGGCGGTGCCGGCTACTCCACCGCCGACCTGCCGCCGGCCTCTCCGTTCCACGGCGTGGCGACGATGTCCTCCGACAACGAACGGTCGTACCTCATAGGAGCCCATGAACTGGGCCACTCCATAGGCAAACTGGCCGACGAGTACCAGTACCCGGGCTACGGCCCCTACCCCTACGCCGAGGAACCGGCCGCGGCCAACCTGACCCTCACGCGCGACCCGGCCACCGCCAAGTGGAGCCGCTGGGCCGGTGTCCAGGACCCGACCGGCTCCATCGTCGGCAGCTACGAGGGCGGCGGCTACTACGAGACCGGCATCCACCGTCCGACCGACACATCCCTCATGCGCAGCCTGGCGTCGACCGAGTTCAACGTCGTCGGGCGCGAGGCGATGATCGCCGGCTTCTACGCCGACGCGGACGCCCTGACTTCCCCTGTGCCCACCTCCGAGCCGGTCCGCGGGAACCGGCCGATCCCGGTGCGCCTCGCCCCGCTGACCGGCCTCGCCGACCTCCACCTCACCTGGTACGTGGACGGCAGGGAGGTGCCCTGGGCGGCCGGCGCCCGCGTGGTGACGCCGCACGCGCTGGGCGTCCACGGGCACGGTCACCGGGTCACGGCCACCGTGACCGACCGCTCGGCGGCCCTGCGTAACCCCGTGGCCCTCGCCCGAGCGACCAACTCGCTGACATGGACGATCCGCTAGGAGTCACGTCTCCCGCAGGACAGGGGCGCTTCCCCTTCACTGCCGTTCGGCCCCGCGTGCCGGTGACGTCCGAGACCAGCTGCAGCCGCAGCACGCGCACCGATCGATCCCCGACCGCGCCGAGGAAGGCCCTGTGATCAGCCGTGCCCGCCCGTCCCCACCCGCCCATGCTCCGGGCGCCCCCGGACCGCCGGTCCCACCACCCGGACCGGGATATGCCCCGTTCGGCGTGGGGCCGCGGCCGTGACCACCGTGATCCTCGCCCTGCCGGCGATGGTGGAGGCGCCCACCGCGAGCGCGGCCGACCAGCCGCTTCGGGCCGACGCCGGATACCTGGCGAACCTGACCACCGGCCGGGTCGCGGACGCGGAGGGCATGTCGACGGACCCCGGAGCCGGGGTGCAGCTGTGGTCCTTCAAGGTCGTACCGCGCAAGGTACGCGCGGGAAGCCGAAGGGGGCGGGAACCTTGCAAGTCGCCCCATCGCCGCCGTATGCAAGTGCCCGGTTGCGCATGACGGGGATGTGCGAGCGGATCCGGTGTCGGCGGCGCTCGTCGGCGGGGTCGGCGGCCAGGCCTGGACGGGGCTGAGTGCTGCTGCGCCCTGCCACGCCCGCTGCGCCCCGTCGCACCGGATAGGTCGTCAACGGGGCCGCAGCGTGAGCTCCCCCCCCCGGCTGCGTCAGGCCATTCCGGTCTTGGACTTCTTCGCGAGATAGAAGTTCGAGGCAGGCGGCTGACGTTGATGGCGCGGTGGCCGACCTCAGGCTGGCTTGCGCCACACTGAGACGTGCTTCGCGGAATCCTGAGTGAACGCAGACCCGTCCCAGTCCGCAACGCGACGTTCCAGTTCAAGCCCAGCGATCCGCGCCATCAGGTCGAGCTCCGCCGGCCAGGCGTACCGGTGCCGGGAGTTTTCGCGGCGGTAGTGGCCGTCGTCGCCTTCGCGGGTGAAGTGGTGCGAGACGAGCATCTGCTCGACCAGGTCGAAGGTGTCGAAGCCGAGATGCTGCTGAGAGACGTCGAACGGCACCGCGACCTGGCCGGGCGGCAGCAACCGCAGCGGCGGCACGCCCAGCTCGATGACGAACCGGCCGCCGGGCTCAAGATGCCGTGCGGCGTTGCGGAAGCACTCGACCTGCTCGTCCTGCGTGAGCAGGTTCGTGATCGTGTTGTAGACGAGGTAGACCAGGGTGAACCCGCCGGGAACGAACGTGGTGGCCATGTCCCCGATCACTACCGGGAGGGTGTCCTCGTCGATCTTGCGCCGCAGCACCGCCGCCATGTGCTCGGACAGTTCGATGCCCACCACCGGCACGCCGCGTTCCCGAAGTGGGACTCCCACCCGTCCGGTTCCGATGGCGAACTCCAGCGCCCGGCCGTCTCCGGCGAGCTCGGAGAGGAAGGCGAGGGTCGGTCCGAGAACGGCAGCCGAGGACGCTTCAGCTTCCTCGGCGTCGTAGCGGTCGGCAGCCGCGCGGGTCCACAGTTCACTGCTCGTCACGGGTGGCCACTGTGCCGGGAGCCGAGGAGCGCTGTCCACGCATTTAAGCTCTGCGCGGCTCAGGGTGCGCCGCCCACGACTCGTTGTGGCCTTGTCCGGGGGTGCGGCAGAACCGTTCCGCACCTCGAAATCGGCGGGCGCACCGGTCCCCCGCCGTTACCGTCTTCGTTGACTCCGCAACGAAGTCTCCGGCCTTCGGGTCCGGCATGGCTTCCCCTCCTGTTGCTGATGATCCGGGGTGGTGTCACCGGGCTCGGAGGCATCGACGGACCGCTGACGAGGGGCTTTGGCACCGGGTTCACCCGAGCTGGAGGAGCTTTCCGGAACGTGGGTGTGGCTGCTCGGTGCCCTGGCAAGGTCGGACGAAGGCCTGGTGGAGGAGCCTGCGCGTGATCGACACCACCCGGGTCGCGAACCGGCTTCACGGCTTGACCCGATTGAGGAAGTGCCGGAGGCGAACGACCAGTGCGCCATCGGTGTCCTCGCCGTCCTGTCCCGTGCGGGGGTGGCCGTCCCCGGCCGGGTCTCGGTCGCCGGTTACGGCGACGCGCTCCCCCGGCTGAGCCTCGTCGATCTCACGACGGTCAGCCAGACGGCGCGGCACGCGGTCCGGGCGGCCGTGGAGCGGCTCGACGAGGGACGCGAGGGGCCGCGCGAGATCGTGCTGGCACCGCTCCTCGGGATCAAGGGGATTACGGGACAGGCGGTCTGACGGGGTCGGCTGCCGTGACCGGCCTGCGTGAGGCCAGTCGGTTGCGGTCGTGCGGCGTCAGCCTCTGAGCCAGATCTCCCAGACGTACTGGTCTGCGGGGAGTGCGAGAACCACGGAAGCGACGTCGGCTGCGACGAGGACGACGAAGGCCGTGGCCAGGGTCCAGGCAAGGGGCCGGGCAGGTATCCGGCACCTGCCCGCTGGGCGCGGGGCGCGCAGTGCGGGTGTCCGCCTCCGGGCGAGCGCTCCTGCGGCGGCTCCCAGCACGGCTGCGGGAATGACGGCCAGCAGCCCGCGCAGGGTGATGGTCCGCAGGTCCCCCGCGAGGACCTCGGGGTCGAACGGGACGGAACAGTGGCGGGCCGATGCGCCGAAGAGGCGGGTGCAGCCGGCCACCGCGAAGGCCGGCGCGCGGCCGAGAGCCGCCATCGGCGCGGTCAGCGATACGGCGGCCAGGACCAGTGCGGGCCGGTGCCTTCGGACAGTCGCGGACAGCACCATGGCCACGGCCCCCTGGGCGACGCATGCCAGGGCGATGTAGGAGTGCCAGTAGACGGCCGGGAACCCCGTGTCCTGCCGTGTTCCGTAATAGTGCAGGACGGCTGGCGGCAGTGCGATCCGCGCGAGGAACGGCAGAGCCGTGCCCGCGGCGACCACGGAGATCCCTCCGGCCAGGCCCACGAGCAGAGCCATCCCGATCTGTGGCCGGACGTCGGCATCGGTGCCGCTCACCCTGCCCGAGAACAGGAGGAAGGCCAGCGGCACGAGCCAGAGCAGCATCAGGCCCACCAGGGCGGACGGGAGCTGTCCCTGCACGGTGAGCGGCGTCCAGGTGAAGCCCGTCCAGCGGCCGAGCACCGTGTACCAGCCGATCGAGGAGCCGATGTCCGGGGCGTCTCCCAGGACGGGCTGGAATGCGTTGCTCGCATCGACTCGCCGGAGGGAGTACCAGACGGCGAACCACGGGGCGAAGGAGACGACGGAGGTGGCCACCACCGCGTACAGGGCTCTGCGACCCCGGGCCCGGGGAAGCAGGCCGCGGGCCGCGGAGACGAGCCAGACCGTGACGCATATGGCCCCGGCCAGCAGAACCGGTCCCGTTCTCAGCAGCCAGGCAAAGCCCTGGACCTCGATCGTGGTGGCTGGCAGCTCGGTTCCGTCCGTGATCAGAGGCAGGCTGGCTCCGGCGAGGTACCCCCCGACGAGTCCGGTGGGAAGCGCCAGCCAGGTGGCCCTGAGCGGTCGAGGTTTCAGGTCGGACGCCGCGGCGGTGCGCCACACTGCTGCGGCGAGCACTCCCGTGAGTCCGGCGCCGATGGCGCAGCCGACCGTCAGATTGCCCGAAAGAGTGTTGAGTTTGCCCAGGAGCAGCCGGAACAGGGTGTCCACCAGGTCATCGGCGCTGGCTGTGAAGACGCCCGCCACGACTCCGGCAGCCAGCATCTCCCACGCGGTCGGGCGGGTGAGCAGGGCCGGTTCGCGCAGGACGCGCTGCCGCGTCTCGGGTGTCGGCCAGTACCCCAGCCGGCGGGCGAGCCGGGCCAAGGCGGCGCGTGCGGGGCCTTGGCCCGAGGTGGGCCGGTCCGCTAGTCCCCGGGGGATCGCCGCCGCCCCCTCGTACCCGACCTCCGCCGCGGCCGTGGCGTCGGCGTGCAACTCGCGGGCCCGCAGGACCGAGTTCCGCACCAGGCGGACGAGCAGGGTGAGGGCGGCCGCCAGCCCCAGGGCATGCGGCGTGTCCACGAGGTACTGCAGGGCGCCTGAAGGGAGCACGGGTGGCCCGCCGGACCACGCACTGTGCAGAGCCAGCGCTCCGAAGGGCATCACCGCGACGATCAGGAAAGCCCACCCGATGCCAAAGGCCATGTAGGTCTTGTCGACGTCGCGATTGCGCAGGTGGGCCAGCTCGTGCACCATCACGGCGCGGAACATGTCGCGATCGCCGTGGAAACACTTCGCCAGACCGAAGTCGATGATGACGCACCGTCGCCGGGGCAGGCCGAAGGTGAGCCCGTTCAACGAACCTGCCGAAGTGTCCAGCAGCCAGGCGGGCTCGTGCTGCACGCCGACCGCGCGGCACAGATCGGCGAGGTACTCCGCCATCTCCCGCTCTTCAGGCCTGTCCATCGAGGGAAACCGCGACAGCGTCCGCGAGCGCAGGCTCTGCAGTGCCGGAAACCTCTCACACCTTCTGCGGGTCACCCACCAGGGGTGGGAGAGGTAACAAGCCACCGACACGGCGCACAGCAGCAGGAACCCGATGCCGACCCACTGCGCCTGGTCCACGAAGGCGGGCTGCTCACAGGCCGACAACAGGCGCCGCGATTCCTCGTAGCCCTGGCTGGTCTGGTCCGGGAGCGAGATCCGGCGGTCCTGGAAGCATCGGCTGAAGGTGCCGAAGAAATAGGCCGCGTTCTGCGGGACGAGGAAGTAGGCCTGAAGGAACACGTACAGCCCGCCCGCACCCACGGCCGCGATCAGAAGGACGAACCGGCTGGTCGTACCGCCGGGAAGACCGCGTGACGCCCGCTGTCCGGTACGCCGCCCGGTGCATGCTTCTCTGTTCGTGGTCATGGCGCGGCCGCGGTGCTAGCTGGTCGGCCGTGGAGCGCGGCACCGGCCTATGATCGCGTCCGCTATCAGACGGGAGCTCTCCGGAGCGACCCCACAATCGTGGAGGGTCGTTTCCACCACGTGCCTGAGCGGTTCGATGTCCTCCTGCCGCAATTCGATGGCGGCGGTTCGGGAGGGTGCGTTCTCGGCGGCGTCATCCGGTGCGGTTGCGCCCTGCGAGCGCCGTCCGACACGGAAGATCCGGCGCAGGGCTGAGACGGTGCCTTCCCTCGTGACGTGCTGGAAGCGGATTTCCGCCAGGCATTCGACGGCTTTTGCCGTGGCGGCCAGGACGACCGGCGTCAGGACGAGTTCGACCGCTTCGGATCCGAACCCGAGCGGCGACCTCCGTGACCCCTTTCCGGACATCGCCCGTCGAGGATCGGCGAAGTATGCCTGGCTGACCGCCGAGAACATCGGCACTTCTTCCGGGGCTAGTTCCTTGATCACATCCCTGGCGATTCCCATGATCGCTTCTCGATGGGGTGCGTCGGGTGCCCGTCTGCGCGCCACAGTTCCTCCCCCGTCCATGACCCACACTTGACGTCACGTCATTATCGAGGCCGACGCCGTTGACCAAAACGGATCGCCTTGCCTCTCCGGGTGTACGGCTGTGCTGTGGGGGCGCATGGCGCACGTAGAGGGAGCGCACGAGGACAGTGCCGGCTACTCGACAGCCGGATCCTCCTGTGCGTGCCGCACCTCGTAGAGCAGTGCACGGAGCGGGTGGCAGACCTCAGGGCTGGTGAGCAGTTGGGCTCATTCGCACAGTCGGCGGCAGTTCCACCTCGGTCAGCACCTCCGCGGAGGTGTCGTTCTCGTCCGGTTGTCCGCCGGGATGCATGTCTGAGCCCTCGATCGTTCCATGACGGGCGATGCTGCCTGCCCTGGTTTCCGCTCTTGGGATTCGCGTGCAGGCCGTAGCAGACCGATGTTCCGGCGTATGGCCGAGGACGAGCGGGGACTGCCCGCGATCTCCGAGTTCTTCGGCGGCCTGATCGAGGCCCGCTGCTCGGGTGAGTACGCCCGGTGGGGCTGCATGGTCTCCAACGCGGAGGCCCGGGCGGAGAACAGCGACCCGGAGGTGCGCGCCGTCCTGGACCAGCACCACCAGGAGTTGCGTGATGCGACGTACGCCGCCCTGGTCACCGCCGAGCGGCAAAGGCAGCTGCCGCCCGGTGCCGATCCGGGCGCTTTCGCGGACCTGTCGGCGCTGCTCGCCTACGGCGTCAACCTGCGATCCCGCGCCGGTGCGGATGCCGCGTCCCTGCGGACAACGGTGACCGCCACCCTGGGCTCGATCGGAGCCCGGGCGGCGGCCTGGACGTGCGTGGATCCGGCTCTCAACTGGGGTTCGACGCAGGTGACGTGCCCGGACGCAGGATGAGGGCCGCGGTCGCTTCCGCTCGTGCCGCATCCGCCGTGTAGTCGTCGAGCGATGTCGCGTCGGTGCCCTCGGGGGCCTTCACGGCCTTCACGGCCTTCACGGCCTTCAGAGCGAAGGTTGCGACCACCGCGTCTCGGTGATGCGCGATCCGGTGAAGTTTCTCACCGCCGCCTCGGTCATGTCGGGGTGCAGATTCGTGCGCGCAGTTCAGGGCGGTGGTCCGCGGTGTCCCGGGGTGTGGTCATCCTGGGTCGTGTTCGTGCACGTCAGACGGCGGGACGTCCCACGAAAGCGTCATTCACCCCGAATCGCTGGCTTCCACGTCCGTTGGCCACCACCGTGGTCAGAGGTCACGGGGGACCTTGAGTTCCCCGGGCGACGACTACGGAGGTAACCGAAGCGTGAGCATCCTCAAGAACATCACGGCGCTCGCAGCGACGACCGCACTCGCCGGTGTAGCCAGCTTGGGGTTCACTGCCCCTGCTGGCGCTGCACAGTCAGGAGAGGAGTCCGGTGCCTCGCATCCCGCTGTCATCCACCCGGACGGGTACGAGCCCGGCTCCGTCGTGGCCCGCGGGTACTGCAAGGGCTGGGTGTACACGAAGAAGAAGAACGGCCACTGGTTCGCCAAGGGTGTCATGTCCTCCAGCGGCGGTGGGTACGGCTGGCACTGCTTGATGTACATCGAGCGCAAGCACGGCAGCGGCCGTTACGTTGCAGTCTCCGGTGAGCACCGTGCGGCGGGTGAGACCGTGTCGACGGGCTACTACTGGGACGACAAGGGGTACAAGGTGCGGATCTGCGTCCAGAACATCGACTGGCGCGACCAGTACCACTGCGGCAAGGGCGTCTAGTCCGGGCGACATCGGGACTCGCTTGCCCTTGAGCACCGGTCTTCCTGGTCTCAGTGGGGCGCCGCGGTTGTCGTGCCCCAGGCCCTCACCACCTCGGCGGCCGGAAATGGCGTCCGCTTGCTCTCGGTGAGCAGACGGCGGGCGAATTCACCGAAGACCACGGCAGCTCGGCAATGCCGGTTGATGATTGCGGCGATCTCGTGTGGGACTCCATCGGGCCGGTGGCCGGCGATCCACTCACGCAGGAACGCTTCGTGTTCCATATCGCCGCGCAGGCCGTCGGGCAGATGGTGGCGGAGCAAGTGGCTCGCGGTGTGGCAGCGGTCGTACACGAGATGGTCGACGAGGAACTCTGCCTCGGCCGCTGACAGTTCGAACCTGGAGCTCAAGGCGAGTCCGAAGTCCGCGAAGTACAACAGCCGACCGTCGGTCAGGACATTGGCGAAGTGGGCGTCGAAGTGAACCAGTCCGTGCGAGTTCATGAAGGCGGTCCCCCGCGAGAGGGCCTCTTCCACCCAGGGGTACGGCGAACCATCCCTACCCCCCGGCGAGGTGGTCCGGTAGTCGTGCAGCCAGTCGCCGAGTGTCTGCGGGACGTGCTCCAAGAAGAGCACCAGGCTGGACGAAGACCGGCTGATGGCCCTCAGACGCTCGCGCACAGCCGATGAGCCCTCCCAGTGCGCGACCGCCCCGTCGATGCCCCCGAACTCGTCGGCGAACCCTTTTGGAGGGGAGTCGGGCAGGACGCGCCAGTGGTACAGCAGTGGGAAGCCCTCGTACTCGTTTCCGAGGACCCAGTTGGTGGTCATGACGTGCACGGCCAGCTCTCGCCAGGCCCCGAACCCTGCTGAGCCCACCCCGTACTGGTAGAACAGCGGCAGTCCGAAGAGGTTCGCCGTCGACCGCTGGTTCTCTGGCCGCAACTCGGTGTCCGTCAGGGGCACCCGCTTGACGAACACCCGCGTGCCGTCGATGTCCAGCTCCGCAGACCTGCCGCCCATCCCGGACCCGATCGGGGCTGCGGCGGCCACGACCTCGCCGAGCCGACGGTCGCTCAGCAGGGACAGGTGCGTCGCCACGGTCCCATAGGTGGCGAGCCGCGCGGCATACCGCTGCTCCGGGTGGTGCATCGACGACTCCTCGGTGCCCAGAGCCAGGGCTTCGGCGATCTCGCGGACGTGGTCGAGCCTATCCGCCGAGGCTGTCGAAGGAGCACGTACGCACAGTCGCCCGGAGCGCTTGCCTTAGACGCCGCCCAAGTTGGACACGGACGAGTCGGCGGTGACAGATGAGGGCTGCAGCTACGCCGGCGAAGGCAAGGAACTGTTGCGCCTTGCCTTCGTAGCGGCGGTGGAACCGGTGACAGCCGGCGGGCACGGTCCTACCGACAACCCATCGGTGGCGGCCGAGTCACTGCGCCGACTCGATCCCCGCGCAAGCCATGCGGTGGCCGATGTCCCGCTTGCGGAGCCATCGGCGCAGGTGATCACCGCCCGTACCCCTTGTCGGCGTGCAGCTTCGCCGGGCGGCGACGGGGTCCACAGGGGGAGCGAAGGGGCGGAATGCCACGCACGCACGGCTGAAGGCCCTGGATGTCGTGCTTGTGGCAGCCGAGACACCCAGCGTCAGTGGGAATCCCTTAGGGTCCGTGTTCAGGGGGATTGTGCTCCCAGCTTGCCGCGGTCGGTCGGATCGGTCCGGTCAGTGGCCCCCTTCTGCCACCCCGAGGCTGACAGAGTCGACTGCGCACGCGACCAGTCGAGCTCCCGGAACGGCGGCGGTGCGCGCCTGGCGTTCCGGTGGTCAGCAGGTGGCATTCAGCCGAAGTACACGCCGTTTCAACGTCGTGTCACCAGAGTTCCGCCTCGTGCCTACTTCACACTCACGCATCAGCGTCGCCTCGGTATGCGCTGCGGTTCTGACGTTCCCAGGGCTGGTCGCCGCCGGGCTGCTCGCCGCTCAGCCTGCGGCTGCCGCCGACCCGGCCGGCTACCAGAACGTTCGCGTCAACGAGGTCACCTCCTCGAACAACGACACGGTGGAGCTGTACAACATCGGCTCCACCGCCGTGAGTATCAGCGGCTGGAAGATGTCCGACGACAGCTTCGCACCGCAGTCGTTCACCCCGTCCGCCACCACGATCTCCGCCGGCGGGTTCGTCACCTTCAACTCGCCCAAGGGGCTCGGGGACTCGGACAAGCTGGTGATCTACACGGCCGACGGCACGGTGGTCGACCGCGTGGAGTGGGCCACCGGCAAGGCGAAGCCCGCGATGGCCCGCTGCGGGGGCGACGGCACCGGCGCGTGGGTGACCACGACCACGCCGACCACGTTCGGCGCCGCGAACGCCGCAGGCTGCCCGTCGTCGGTCCCGTCGGCGAGCCGCGTGCGGATCAACGAGGTGACCTCCGACGGCTCGGACACCGTCGAGCTGTTCAACGGGGGCACGAGCGCGGTCGGCATCGGGTCGTGGAAGTACGTCGACAACGACACCAGCCACTCCCCCGTCTCGATCTCGTCCTCCTCTCCGAGCGCGACGAGCATCCCTGCCGGCGGCTACGTCACGTTCGACGCCGGCCTCGGTCTGGGCGACCACGACTCGCTCTTCCTCCTTGACGGCAACAGCACCACCGTCGACTCGGTGACCTGGGCCACCGATGGTGCCAAGCCGTCGGACGAGCGCTGCGCCAACGGCACCGGGTGGTTCCAGACCTCTACGACCGCGACGCCCGGCAGCGCCAACTCCTGCTCCGGCGGTGGCGGTGGCGGCGGTCAGACCGGCCATCTGCTGGGCGGCGGTGGCTCGCTGACCAGCGGCTGCACCCCTGAAGCGCCCTCCGGTACGGGCTCGACCCCGGCGGGCACGTCGGCGTGGCCGGGCGGACTGGACGTCACGATCACCGACAACGTCTGCGCGTTCACCACGTCCACCGGCCCGGAGGGCCGCGACGTGAGCGGGTTGGCGTTCGACCCGGCGAACCCGTCGGTGCTGTGGGCCGCGAAGAACAAGAACTGGCTGTACAAGCTGGTCAAGAGCAACGGCAAGTGGGTCCCGGACCCCTCGTGGAGCGCGACCGGCAAGCAGATCCGCTTCGCGGGCGGCTCCGGCCAGCCGGACTCCGAGGGAGTGACGGTCGGCGGCAACGGCCATGTCTACGTGACATCCGAGCGTGACAACGCCGACAACACGGTGCCGAAGGACACGATCATGGAGTTCGACCCGGCCGCGACCGGTGCGACGCTGACGCCGGTCCACCAGTGGGACATGACCGCGCAGTTCCCCCAGCTCGACACCGGCAGCAAGGACGACGCCAATCTGGGCTTCGAGGGCGTCGGCTACGTGCCCGACAGCTGGCTGACCGCGAACGGCTGGATCGACCCGCTCACCCACGCCGCCTACAACCCGGCCAACTACCCGCTGCACGGGTCGGGCCTGTACTTCGCCGGCCTGGAGTGGGACGGCACGCTGCACGTCTACGGCCTGAACTCCGACGGCTCGTTCACCACGTTCGGCACCGTCTCGACCGGCAAGGCGTCCGTGATGGACGTGACCTTCGACGCCGGAACCCAGCGCATCGTCGCGACCTGTGACAACACCTGCGGCGAGACGCACACCTTCCTGAAGGTCGACGCCGCCGGCACGATCGTGCCGGATGTGACCTACACGAACCCGGCCGTCATGCCGATCGACAACCTGGAGGGCTTCGCCATCGCGCCCACGTCGGCCTGCGTCAACGGGTTCCGCGAAGCGGTCTGGAGCGATGACGGCAGCTACGGCTTCGGCTCCGGAAGCTCCTCCTACGGACACGCCCTCTACAGCGGCACGTTCCCCTGCTGATCCCAGGAGGAGCAGACAGGCGACGGCGGTGACATCGTGTCCCGTCCCATCGAAGGAGGTCGTTCGCGCCGAAGCTTGAGCGACGGGACCCGACTTTGACTCGTGGCGCGCGCAGAGGCAGAAGCGGGGGGACGCATGGCGGACGAGGGCCCGGGGTTCGGTGGTCATCGATGAACGACCGTGGTATGTGGCGAACGAACTACTGGCGCTGCTGATCGAGTTCGTTGCCCTGGGGCTGCTGTGCTGGTGGGGTTTCGCCACTGGCGGCAGTGCGGGGCCGAGCGTCCTCCTCGGCCTCGGAACGCCGCTTGCCGCCGGTGTGCTGTGGTGGCTGTTCGCCGCGCCTCAGGCGAGACTCCGCCCGGCGCTGCCCGGTGTCACGTCGGCCCGTACCGGGACGTTCCGAGCCGGCGCCGGGAGCGGCAGGCCGATAGGGCGAGGGCGCCCAGCCCGGACGGCGCGTCTACGGTGGCCTGCGTGGCGGCGAGGACGTCGGCCGGCTCGTCCTCAGATGACCAGGACCCGTCTTCCGCGTGTGTGACCTGCCTGACTGTCGATGTGCGCCGCCGCGGCCCCGGCGAGCGGGTACGACTTCTCGACCGGGATGTGCAGCTTCCCCCGCGAGATGAGGTCGACGGCTTCGGCGAGCGCTTCCGGAACACTCCCGGCCACACCGGAGAATCGGACACCGAACTTCGGCGCACCGAGATCGGCGATGGAGACCACCTTCTGCGGGTCCCCGGTGAGTTCGACGAGTTCGCGGATCACGCCCGAGCCGGCCAGGTCGAGAGCCGTGTCGACATGGCCGAGCTGCCGCACCCGCTCGACCCAGCCCTCGCCGTACGTCGTGGCGAGGGCGCCCAGGCTGCGCAGGTACTCCTGGTTCGCCGCCCCGGCGGTCCCGATCACCGTGATGCCGCGGTCGCGGGCGATCTGCAGCACCGCCGATCCGACTCCCCCGGACGCACCGCTGACCAGCAGCGTCTGCCCGGACCGCACGCCGACCTCACGGATGATGCGCAGCGCGGTCTCCACCACGGAGGGGTAGCCGGCCGCCTCTTCGAACGTCAGGCCCTCGGGCAGACGGGCCCAGGCCGACAGCACGGCGAACTCGGCGTACGTGTCGGCGCCTTCGCCGAACACGCGGTCGCCGACCTCGACTCCCTCGACGCCTTCACCGACCTCGTCGACCACCCCGGCTGCGTCCAGCCCGACTCCGGCGGGCCACTCGATCGGGTGCGCCCCCAGGACCTGGCCTTCGCGGAGCCTCCAGTCGACGGGGTTCACTCCTGCCGCCCGTACGGCGATGCGTATCCGGCCCGGGCCCGCGTGGGGATCTTCGGCCTCTGACAGTTGCAGGACGTCCGGTCCGCCGAATGCGGCGAAGCTCACCTTCTTCATGCCGCGACCGTAGCACTAACGGTTACGCTTTTGGAGTCGTTTGGATTTTGCACCTGATAGCCTGCGAGCATGGAGGTGCCGACCGGACGCCGTGAGCGCAAGAAGGCCGCGACCCGCCAGAAGATCGCCGACGCCGCCCTGCGGCTCTTCCTGGAGCACGGGTACGACGCGGTGGGCATTCGTGACGTGGCCGCCGAGGCCGACGTGGCCGTCACCACGCTCTTCTCCCACTTCCCCTCGAAAGAGGCCCTGGTGTTCGGACAGGACGAAGACTTCGAGCAGCGCCTCACGCGGGCGGTCACCGACCGGGCGCCGCACGAGCCGCTCGTCCCCGCGCTGCGGCGCGAGATCCAGGCCTTGGTGCGGCACTGCACGGCGGACAGCACCGCCCCGATCTGGCGCATGATCCACGCATCGCCCGCCCTGCGGGAATACGAAGAGTCGATGCGGCTGCGGCACGCGGAGTCGCTGGCAACGGCCATCGCCGCCGATCCCGGCCTGGCGCGGACCCCCACGGCGTGCCGGGCGATCGCGAGGTTCGTGATCGACGCCTATTCGCTGGCCCGTGAGGCGGCCGATCCGCAGGCCGCGGTGGGCGAGGTCTTCCAGATGATCGAGGCTGCCTGGGCCGTCACCAGTGGGCGCGGCGCGGTCCCTGACCGTTCCGACCGGTGACCATGGCTCCATCAGACCGGACGAGACCGGATGCCGGCGCCGGCGTCCTCAGAGCCAGCCTCGTCGTGCCGCTTGGACCCCGGCCTGGAATCGGGTCGTGGCACCCAGCCCGGCCAGCAGGGCGGAGACGCGGCGGACGACGGTGCGGCGCCCCACCCCCAGGTGCCGGGCGATCGCGTCGTCGGTGGCGCCGCTGGCCATGAGGGAGAGGATCTGGCGGTCCCGTGCGTCGATCTGCGTACCGGTGCCCGTCGCCGACACGGGGACGGCCAGTCGCCAGAGCGACTCGAAGACGTTGGACAGCGCCTGGAGCAGGCTGGACGGGCGGATCACGAGGGAGACGACGCCGGGGCGCTCGTCGGCAGCGAGAGTGACCACCGCCAGGTCGTCGTCGCGCAGGCTCAGCTTCAGGGGCGGATCGTCCAGGGTCCGGGCCTGTTCCCCGGCCTCGATCATGCGGGCCATGTTGGGCCACGCGATGGCATCGTCGAACGCGGAGCCGGGGTAGATGGCGCGGTAGGTGACACCGGCGGCCATGCGCTCGCGCTGCAGGGCCTCCTGCGCGAGGTAGAAGTCGGGCGTGCCGGAGTACGGGGGCACGTCGATGCTGCGCAGCTGGTGACGCGCCGTCTGCTGGAGCTGCCGGCTGATCGCCAGGACCCGCGCGAGGTCCTCGACGACCTCCAGCGCACCGTAGTGGGTGCTGTCCCGCCTGGCGGAACGGTAGAGCCGCTCCAGTTCCGCACCGGTTCGACGCAGCGCCGTCCGCAGTGCGTCATCGCGCCGTAACAGCGCCTCGACTAGCTGCGTGGGCGGCACCGCTTCCCAGACGGCCCCGGCGCTCCCGGGATCCGCCGTCACGACGCCGTCCTCGGCTGCGAGTTCGTCCAGCGCCGCCCGGACGGCGGCCTCGGCCAGTCCGGTACGGGCGGCCAACTCCGCGGCCGATTGGTGCGGATGACGGACCAGGGACTGATAGACCCGGCCACGGTCGGAATCCGGGTCCAGTACGTCGTGCACGACCGCCCCCTCGCCTTTCGGAGCGACGGACCAGGTCCGCGCAGCCGTCCAGTCCTCAGTCCCCGGAGCCTACTGGAGGCTCAGCGCACTGGCGCCAGTGGCGCAGTTGCGCCAGACCGTCCCTATGGCGTCACACACGGGTGGTGCGATGTGATTCCACGTGACCGGCCGACCGACCGTCCCATGGCGACCATGGCGACCAGTCCCCCTAGGACACGTGATGAGACCAGCTCTGTCCGCTCGCCTGAGACGAGCGGGAGCGGCAGGCGTCGCCGCGGTGGCGACCATCCTCCTCATGGGCGCATCGTTCGCACCCGTGGAGGCCTCGGCCCCGCGCCCGCCGGAGATGACCGACGGCTTCGGCCTCACGCAGACCGGTGACGCCGTCGGTTCCGCCACCAACTTCGTCGTCACGGTGACCACGCCCGAGGTCGAAGGTGAGCACCACATCCGCATCCTGCTGCCCGCCGATTACGCCCGGCATCCCGACGAGCGCTACCCGGTGCTGTACTTCCTGCACGGCGCGTCCGACGATCCCGGCAACCCGAACGTGGCGTACCCCGCCCTCACCGCTGCCCAGTCCATGATCACGGTCATACCGGACGGTGGCCGAAGGGGCTGGTACACCAACTGGCTCGACCAGAACACCGCCGCCGGCGCGCAGAACTGGGAGAACTTCCACATCAACCAGGTGATCCCGTTCATCGACGCCAACCTGCGCACCGATGCCACCAGGAAGGCGCGGGCCGTCGCCGGCCTCTCGATGGGCGGTTTCGGCTCCCTGCACTACGCCCAGCGACACCCCGGCCTGTTCGGTCAGGTCGCCACGCTGTCCGGCGCCGCCGAACTCTCGGTCCGCCACGCCGTCATGCGCGCGGCCGTCGTCGCCACGCTCACCAACATCGGCGCCCCGCTGTGCGGGAGTTCGAACCCCACGTGCAGCCTCGACTTCGGTCCCACGGTGTCCAGCGACGCGGTCTTCGGCACTCCCTACCCGGTCTTCGGGGCGGACTGGCGCTGGGACGAGGCGGACCCGGTCTCGCACATGGACGTCCTGGCCCGGGCCGGTACAGGCGTCACGATCTACACGGGGAACGGTGACGGCAACCCGGCCGAGCCGGAGTTCTGGGTCCAGTCGGCGTCGCAGCACGCCAAGGAGCAGCTGGACGCACTCGGGTACCCCGTGCACTTCGTGGACTACGGAGACGGATCCGGCTGGGGCGACGACTGCGCCGGCGGCCACACCAGCGGCTGCTGGGCGCGGGACCTCGTCGACTTCGTCCCGCGTCTCGAGGCGGCCTTCGCGTCCGCTTGATCGCCACGGCCCTACGACAGACAGGCAACCGCACATGAACAGACGACTGTGCACTCTGCTGCTGAGCCTCGTGGTCCTCTGGACCGTCGGGGCCGGTGCGGCCCACGCCGACGGAGGCAAGCGCGTCTACAACGCGATGCAAATCGTCTTCAGCCCGTCCATGACGTATCCCTTCTGCACGATCGGCGCGGTGGGCACCGACAAGTACGGGCACCGGATCGCCATTTCCGCCGGCCACTGCCTCAGGGACGCCGCCTACGCGGACCGCGAGATCCACGACGACGTGGCCCCCGTCTACGACCGCGCGGACACCGCCTTCGGTCCGATCGGGTACGTGCGCTACTTCAAGGACCCCGAGGGCTCGCAGACGGGCCACATGACCAAGGACTACATGATCATCGAACTGGTCCCGCAGGTGACGCTCTCCTCGCAGGGCCCCTACCTGAAGCAGACCGGTGTCCTGGAGGTCCCCGGCGGAACCGCCAGTCCGAACGCCCCGGCACCCGCGCTCGACACCGAGCGGCTGCTCACCACCGGTGACAACGAACTCGTCGTATCGGGTCAGACGGGCGTCTGGTTCGGCACCGTCATGGACAACACCGGCGGCATCTACCGCTCGGCGGCCGCGAACCTGACGGGCGACTCGGGCGGGCCGGCCGTCTGGCACGTACCGGGAAGCGAACTCCCGTCCCAGGACAACGGTTTCCAGGCCTCGGGCCCCTGGGCCGGGATCACCAAGGCGATCACCCTGTCCTTCCCGCCGTTCGAGTACACCAGCTCGGCCAACATCCTCGCTGACCTGCGCGCCCGGGACGCCGCCGCCCCCGAAGGCGTCTACGGCGCGGGGTTCGAGGTGACCACCAGCCCGTGAGTCCGGCCGTCGGCCCGGACATCCATCCGTCCGTCTGGACGGCCCACCCGAGGAAGGGAAGACATTGCTGATCGGCATGCCTTCACGACGTGCGCTCACCACGGTCATCGGCCTGCTCGCGCTGGTGACCGCACTGCTCGCGACGGCGCCCCCGGCACGGGCCGACGCCGCCGCGTTCGAGCTCCGCCCGCTGGTACCGGCCGGTGCCGGCTACCAGGACGGGCTCAGGGCGGAGGTGGACTACTGGACCCTGGGGAGGATGGCCGACGCCGGCCTCAACAACGAGGACGCGGATGCGACTCCGCCTCCCGGCGGCTGGGACGACCTCGGCAGGCCGTGGCCGCGGGGGCAGGGGCTGGTCTCGCGCACCGCCGGCAAGCTGTTCATGCAGTACACGGACGTGGACACAGGCGCCGTCTCGACGTCCTCGTGTTCCGGCAACGTGGTCACCAGCGCGAACCGCAGCGTCGTGCTGACCGCTGCCCACTGCCTGCGCGTCCACACCCCGCTCGACATAGGCTTCGGGAACGTCGTCGCCACCAACATGGTCTTCGTACCGGGCTTCGACGGGACGAACCTGCCGCGCGACCCCGCCGGCACGAGTCTTCCCGGCAAGGACATCGCCCCGTACGGGGTCTGGGGAGTGACCCGTTAGTGGATCACCCGGACCTGGAGCCAGAGCGCCGACTGGCTGCTGGGGCGGGACATGGCCGCCGTCCTGGTGGACAACCCCGACGACCCGCGCCCCGTCGGCGCGGTCACCGGAGGCCAGGAGGTCGCCTTCGACCAGCCGCAGAACCGGACCGGCCACATCTTCGGCTACCCGACCATCAACGAGCGCAACTACTACCGCCCCGGCAACGTACCCACCCCCCTCCAACGGACATTCGACGGCCGGAGCCTGATGGTCACCCGGGGAACGGCCCGGAACGACCCGGTCTACTACAACGACGTGATGGCCGGCGCGCAGTCGCCCGGTTGCAGTGGCGGCGCCCTGCTGCAGGACTTCGACCCTGCCACCGGCGCGGGCGTCCAGGTCGGGGTCTTCTCCCGCTACGACGACCCCGCCCAGATCATCGGCCTGCTCGGCTGGGTGCAGGGCCCCAACATGAGTGCCACCCACTTCGGAGCCGAGGAGCAGGCAGTCTACGAGGCCGCCCAGGCGGCCGGCGTGGCCTAGCTGTATCGCCTCAGGCAGGGCGGGCCGGCGCGGCGCCGGGGCACACGCGCTCGCAAGGGCGTTTGGTCGAAGGTGGTGGGGGCTACCCGCATCCGTAAGCCGCCGTCGCGGCGGGAAACAGCGAATCCGGCCCGCTCCTGGCTGCGATCCCCGCCGACGGAACTCCGCGAAGACAGATCACAAGGGGATGGTCGCGATGACCATGGTGACGCAGCAAGGCGGTGGGGGCGGCTCCAGCGGCCTCTACGACGTTCTGGAGCTCGTTCTCGACCGCGGGCTGGTGATCGACGCGTTCGTGCGCGTCTCCCTCGTCGGTATCGAGATCCTCAAGATCGACGTACGGGTAGTCGTCGCCAGCGTCGATACCTACCTCCGCTTCGCCGAGGCGTGCAACCGCCTCGACCTGGAGGCGGGCCCGCGCAAGCCGGCCGGGCTGACCGAGCTCACGGGAAAGCTCACCGAGTCCGGCGCCCGGGGGAAGACCAAGGGAGCTCTGTCCGGCGCCGCGGAGACGATCTCCGATGCCTTCAATCAGGCACGTGACGAGGGCCGGGAGCGTCAGGGCGAGCGGGCCGCCCGCAGGAGGGAGGAATGAGACATGGGCATCTGTGTCTCGGGATCGTCCGCGCGTGCGACTCCCCTTCCGCCAGGACCTGGAAGGCATCGGCGCGCCCCCGCGGCCGGTACGCGTGCCGCAGCTGCTTCACGCTGAGGCGGCACAGCCGAGCGAAGCGCCCGATGGTGAGGAGTCTGACCTGCATGAGGAGTCTGTCCTGCATGCCGTCATGGTGGACCCTCCCACCGCGGGAGGGTCCAGCGCCGAGGAGGCCCGCAGCGGCTCGGGGCTCCTCGGCTGCAACCGGTCCGTCCCGGCGATCGTGGGGCTAAGTCCCCAGTCGTTGTTTACGGACGTGCAGGGCAGGCTGACCACGAGCCTGCCGGGAGGATGCGACGGAGTGCCCTCGGGTCGCCGCGCCGCACCGGCGGTCAGTGGCTGTTGGACGCCGGCTCGTGTTCCGGCTCGGGCGTGGCGCCGGAGCCGGTGCGCAGGATGCCGGTGGCCACGGCGGTGATGGCGCAGAGCAGCGTCAGCAGCAGGAAGGTGTGATTCAGGGCGGTGAGGTGGGTCAGCCAGCCGATGACGGCGGGTCCGGCGAGCATGCCGAGGTAGCCGAGCCCGGCGACTCGGGAGACGTTCGCGCCGGCCGCGGCGGGGTCGGCATGACCGGCGGCGCTGAACAGCTGGGGGATGCAGCCCGACAGGCCCAGGCCGAACAGCGCCCAGCCCACGAACGCGACCCATGTCGACGGGGCGAGGGCGGCGATCGTGATCCCGACGGCGGCCGTGCCCGAGCCGTAGCGCAGAACCGCCATCGACCCGAACCGCGCGGCGACCCGGTCCGCGAGGAGACGACCGGTGGTCATCGCCGCAGCGAACGTGCCGTATCCGAAGGCGGCGGTGCTTGCCGGAGCGCCGAGTACGTCCTTGAGGTGCAGGGTGCTCCAGTCGTTGGCTGCTCCCTCACACAGCATCGTCGTCAACGCCAGCGCGGCCAGGATCCAGATCCGCCCGGCGACAGCGCGCCGCGTGGCGGTGGGAGCCTGCTCGGCAGGGGTGGCGGCGACGGTGGCGGGCGTGCCGGGCAGCAGACCGCGGGCGAAGACCAGTGCGATCACGATACCGAGGACGGCGGAGGCGCCGAGCGTGGCGACCGGGCTCAGGCCGGCGCCGGCGGCGCCCGCCGCGGCGAGTGCGGCTATGACACCACCGACGGAGAAGGTGGCGTGGAAGGCCGACATGACGGGCCGGCCGTAGGCCTTCTCCACGTGGACGGCGTGGGCGTTCATGCTCACGTCCAGGCAGCCGTTGCAGAAGCCGAAGGCCAGCAGGGCCCCTGCCAGCGTCCAGGGGCCGTGGGCCAGGCCGGGCAGGACCAGAGCGGCACCGGCCAGAACCCCGGTGGAGGGGACCACGAGGCGTGGACCGAGGCGGTCGGTCAAGGGGCCGGCCACCTGCATACCGGCGAACGCTCCCAGCCCGAGCAGCACCAGCAGGCTTCCAAGGGTGGCGTGGCTGATGCCGGCCCGCGTCTCGATGTCGGGGATGTGCACCACCCAGATTCCCATCAAGGTGCCGGCCAGAAGGAAGTAGACGAAGGTCGCCGCGCGAGCGGCTCGAAGCGAAGGGTTCACACCGCCACGGTAACGAACATTCGCGATGGTTGAAAGGCCGCCTTTCGAACACATTGCATGTTTGTTCAGGAGTGGTGTTCAATCGCGGGTATGAGCAACGCAGACCGTCACTCCGTGATCGCGCAGGCCGTCAGGGAGTCGGGCCAGGTCACCGTCCACGACCTCGTCGCGCTGACCGGCGCATCCGAGATGACCATCCGGCGTGACCTCGACGTGCTCGCCGGCCAGGGCGTGCTCGAACGCGTCCGCGGCGGCGCGCGGACCCTGCTGCTGCGGGGTGAAGAGCCGCCCTTCGCGCTGCGCGCCCGCGAGGCCGTCGACGCCAAGCGCCGGATCGCCGCCGAGGTGTCCTCGCTCATCGCCGACGGCGAGAGCGTCCTGCTGGACAGCGGCACCACCTGCCTGGAGGTCGCCCGTCTCCTGCGCGAACGGCCGGTCACCGTGATGCCCCTGTCCCTCCAGGCCATCCACGTCCTCAGCGACCCCCCGGGCCAGGCCACGCTGATGGTGCCCGGCGGACGGCCCCGCGCCGCCGAAGGAGCCCTGACCGGCCCCCTCACCCTCGCCTCCCTGGCCGCGTTGCGCTTCGACACCGCGGTGATCGGCTGCTGTGGCCTGAGCGCCACCGAGGGCCTGACCGCCTACGACCTCGACGACTCCGCGGTGAAGAAGGCGGGCATCGCCTCGGCGCGCCGCATCGTCGTCGCCACGGACGGCGGCAAACTCGGCCGCACCGCCTACGCCCACGTCGGCCCCGCCACGCTCCTGCACACCCTCGTCACCGACACCACCGCGCCCGCCGACGAGGTCGCCGCGCTCGAAGGCTCCGGAACCGTCGTCAAAGCCGTCTGACGAAACCGCCGAGCCGCAAACCCTCGTCGCCGACGAGCCACCACCTGCCACGTCCTCGGGACCGTGGCCGCCGGCCGAAAGACGGCGGACGATGGTGAGGCGGCCCGGCTTCGCGGTGGAGTCGGCGGGGTGTGATGGCGGAGTCCAGCACCGGGGTGAGACCATGCGGCGGCGTCGTCCGGGCGCAGTTCGAGCGGCGCGTACGTCGTGTAGCTCCACTGGTCCGTGCCGTCGGTGCCCGCGTGCTTGACGTGCTCGCGGGCCTCGTAGGGCAACGTGGCGCTCCAATGCGGGGGCTTGGCGGCCGGGGCGCGGTCGCGGGGTGTCGTCCGGCCCGAGAGCGCGGGCAACGGCGGTGCCTTCGTCGTCTCGGACGAAGGCGAGCAGGATCTTGCGGCTGGCGGGGTCGGCCATGACCCGGCGGGCGGCTTCGACGGTGTGGGCGACGCAGCCGGTGGTGCCGTCTTCGACGATGTCCCGGCGCGTGGTGTCGTCCCAGACGTCGAGCTGGAGGTTGGCGCCCTCGGTGGAGCAGTCCTCCTTGGAGTCCGCGCCCAAGACGCACCACCGGAGCATCGCGGCGTGGGCATGACGCTGCAAGTAGACGGCGGTGCCCAGGAGCCGGTCGACCTCCTTCGCCGCGTTCTCGCGGGCCCGCTGTTCGTACCAAGCGCGCAGGGCCTGACTGCTTGGAACCCCGACCTTCTGCTCGACCATCCCCCTCTGTCTTCGTGGCCTCCTCGGGCGTCGTCGGCCGAGAGAACGGCCGCTCGACCCCCAGGGCCATGTGCCCCTGGATCCGCTCGGGACCGTAGGGCACCGCACACACTGTCACCGGAACTTCCCGGCTGCCCGCGGTGCGTCAGCGGTGCAGGGACTCGGCGACGGCCGGGTCCTCGAGCACGGTGACGCACCAGGCGAAGTGCTCGTCACCGCCGCCCGGCGCGAAGGCCTCGCTCGTGGCCATCGCATAGGCGGCCCGGTACAGCAGGAGGTCGTCGACCGCGTAGCCGAACTCGTCGGCGAACCGCGCGGTGAGCTGCCGGGTGATCTCCGGGGCGTGCTCGGTGCCCGCCGGGAAGATGGCCGCGGCCACGGCGGCGTCGAACCGGGGGTCCCCGCCCGTGGACAGGAAGCCGTAGTCCACGAGGGCGAGCGGCCGCAGGTCGTCGTCCACCAGCACGGTCTCCGGGAAGACGTCACCGTGGACGACCGCCTCGTCGGTACGGGGCAGCGAGCGCAGCTTCCGAAGCAGCCGGGCGCGCTTGTCGTCGAAGTCGCGGACATGCGTGGAGAGCCGGTCCGCGCACCGGCTGACCCGCCGGTCCACCAGGTCCGCCAGGGCGGATCCGAAAGTGGTGTGGCCTTCCCACAGCGGGCGTTCCTCGTCCAGCACAGGAAGATGCTTGACCTCGTCGACGTCATGGGCGTCCGCGAGGGCGCGCAGCACGCCGACCAGGCAGTCGACCGCTTCGGGCAGCACCTCGTCCGGGTCGTCGGTGCGGATCCTGCCGGCCAAGGGCTCGCCGGTCAGCTCCCGCTCCACGGTCATCGGGACACCGTCGATGTCCTCGACGGCGAGGATCTCCGGGGCGCCGAACGGCAGGTGCGCCGCCGCATCGGCGTAGAAACGCTGCATCCGCCGCAGTTCGGATGCCCGTCGGCGCTCCCACACCTTGGCCACCGTTCCGTCCCCGAGTCGGTAGACGGCTCCCTCCACCGCCGCCTCGACGGGCCCGGCGTCGGGATATCCGGCGTCGACGAAATGTCGTACGCGCCGGGCCGTGGTGTCCCGTACCGCATCGGACATCTCGTGCCTCCTTCCGCCCCCGGCGTGAACGACCGGCCGGTCGGCGGGGCCGACGCAGGGACCATCTCCCACGGTAGGCCCCTCGCCCGCGCGGCACCCGGTGACGGAGCGCTGCCGGGCACCATGCGGTCCGCCACGCGTATACGGCGGAACAGTGCCGGCGGATCCCGCGTGCCCGGAGCCGACAGTGGCTGCTCCTTCGTACACTGGCGGCCGTCGCCCGCCGACGGCCGCGTCCGGCCACTGCGCGGGGACCCGCCGACGGGCATCATGCACTGCGGCGTCCGTCGACCGCAGTCCCCTACCGCTGATCCGCCCGTGCCCCGCCCGGGACGCAGACCGAACTCGACCTTGCAGGATCGTGGGCGGAGCGGGAGGCGGCCCTTGACCAGGGCGCACGGCGAAGGGCCGCCGGGGCCCCGCAGTCCTGTCGTAGCAGGGCGTTCCGGGCGGCGTCGTAGCCGACGGGTCGACCGCCCCCAGGACCCTTCTTCTTCCGGTTGGCGGTCTGGTCCTTCTTCTCCGGGATCACTGCCTTGATGCCGCGTTGGCGCAGGTGGGCCCAGTTGCCGCGTGACGAGTAGGCATTGTCCCCGGCGACTGCGTCCGGCCGGGTGCGGGAGCGGCCGACGGGGCCGCGGACCCGTAACTTCTTGAGCACGGGGATGAACTGCGGGAGCTTTGTTCTTCGAGGCTGCCCTCTTTGACCTGGCCTTCTCCTCGGCGGCAGCCCTGCAGGGCCTCGAAGACGCCGGCGTCACGCCACCGCCGGAAGCCGTTGTGCACGGTCGACCATGCGCCGGACTCCTGCGGCATCTCCCGCCACTGCCCGCCGGTCCTGAACCGCCAGATCACACCCTCGAACTGCTGCCGGAGCCGTTCGGGGTACGGGCCGTACTCGCCGATCGGCAGCAGGTACGGCCCGAAGAATCCCACTCTGCGTCCGTCAGTTGCACTCGCGTCACGCAGGAAGACCTACCGGACCAGGCCCCGCCGCGAGAGCGAAGTCCGGAACTGCCACCGTCTGCCCTTGAGGCGAACCAGGCTCAGCTGAGTCCGCGATGGGCGGCCCACAACGTCCCGGCGCGGCTGGCCGCGTCGACAACCAGAGCCGCCAGTTCTGGTTCGTCGGGGACCGGGAACAAGACGTATGCGCCTCGACCACCGCCGACTGGTCGGCCATAGGCTTTCGCGGCGAGGCGACCGTCCGGGAGAAGCCGGACGTTGAGTGTGGTCAGTTGGAACTCTTCACCACGCCGAGTGTCCGTCCAGCGGAGCGCCTGCGGGATCGTGACGTTGATCGCCAGAGCACTCACTTCCAGGTCGCTGCTCATGGGCGGATGATCTCACGCGAGTCGCACAGGCGGCGGGCGAAGCAAGCAGTTCGATCACGACTCGATACGCGCCCCAGCAGGAGACGCGACGCCCGCTGCGTGAAGCGGGGCCCACACCGGCTCGGGGATCAGCGCGGGTCCCGCCTTGCTCATCATCGCCGTCCGGTGGGCGCGACGTCCGATCGCCGGGCATCCGAGGCAACCTCTGTGACTGCGGCTGGTGGCTGCGCCGCAACAAGGGTGCCGCAGTGCGTCGACGCGTCCCTCACGGCTTGAGGACGACCTTCTCGCAGCGGTCCTTCTTGTTCTTGAACAGGTCGTAGCCGGTCGGTGCCTCGGTCAGGGGCAGCCGGTGGGTGATGACCCGGGTGGGGTCGAGCTTGCCCTGCTCGATCAGGCCCAGCAGCGGTTTCATGTACTTCTGCACGTGGCACTGTCCGGTGCGCAGGGTCAGGGACCTGTTCATCCAGGCGCCCGCGGGGAACTTGTCGATCAGTCCGCCGTAGACGCCGATGACCGACACCACGCCGCCGCTGCGGCAGGACAGGATGGCCTGGCGCAGGGCGTGCGGCCGGTCGGTCTCGGAGCGGACCGCCTGCTTGGCGCGGTCGTAGAGGTGGACGTGGGAGGCACCGTGTGTGGCCTCCATCCCGACCGCGTCGATGCACTTGTCGGGGCCCCGGCCGCCGGTGAGTTCCAGCAGCGCCGACCGTACGTCGACGTCCTCGAAGTTGATGGTGGTGTAGCCCTGGGCGGCGGCCATGTCGAGCCGGTAGGTCTCCTTGTCGATCGCGATGACCTTCTCCGCGCCCAGGACCCGGGCGCTGTCCATGGCGAACTGGCCGACCGGCCCGGCGCCCCAGACGGCGACGACGTCACCTTCCTGGATGTCGCACATGTCGGCGCCCATGTATCCGGTCGGCAGGATGTCGGACAGGAACAGCACCTGCTCGTCGCTGAGGTCCGACTCGATCTTGAGGGCGTTGACGTCGGCGAACACCACCCGGGCGTACTCGGCCTGACCGCCGGCGAAGCCACCGGTGAGATGGGAGTAGCCGTAGATGCCGGCGGTGGGGTGGCCGAAGAACTTCTCCGAGATGCCGGCGTTGGGGTTGGTGTTCTCGCAGCACGAGTACAGCTCCGCGCGGCAGGCCGCGCAGGCGCCGCAAGCGATCGGGAAGGGCACGACGACCCGGTCGCCGACGCGCAGTCTGCCGTCGCTGATACCGGGGCCGACCTCGATGACCTCTCCCATGAACTCGTGGCCCATGATGTCGCCCTTTTCCATGGTGGGGACGTAGCCGTCGAGCAGATGGAGGTCGGAGCCGCAGATCGCCGTCGAGGTGATCTTCACGATGGCGTCGCGGCTGTTGAGGATCGACGGGTCCGGTACCTCCTGCACCTCAACCGAGTTGCGTCCCGTCCAGCAGTTCGCCTTCACGACAGGGCCTCCTTCAGTTCGCTTTCGGTCAGCGGTCGGGCCGAGTGCTGCGGGAACTCACCGCGGGCCCGCTTCCCGCCGGGTGCGCCCTCGGAGCGGACGACCTCGCCGGTCTCCGCGATCTGCTTGAAACGGCGCAGGTCGTCGTCCAGCTGCTGGTGCGGTTCCTCGCCGAAGTAGCGCGCCGCGGCCTTGCCCAGCGCTCCGCCGGGCAGGTCGTAGCGCAGGGACACCCGGATCTCCGTGCCCCGGCCGCCGGGGGCGGGTACGAAGCGGACCTCGCCGGAGTTGTCGATGTCGGCACCGTCCACCGATCGCCAGGCGATCAGCCGGCCGGGGTCGTCCTGGGTGGTCTCGGCGTCCCATTCGACCGCCTTGCCGAACGGCGCGCTGGCCCGCCAGTGACTGGTGCGCGGGCCGGTGACACGCACCTCGTCCAGGTGCGCCATGAAGCCCGGCAGGCGCTCCAGGTCGCTCCAGAGGGCGTAGACCTCGTCCGTGGATTGGATGACGGTAGTGGCCGCGGTCAGTTCCATGGGGGTGCTCCTACGGGTGCGGGTCACGGCCGCGTAGACGTCCGTGGCCGTGAGGGCGGTGACCGTGGCGGTCGCGGCGACGGTGCGGCCCAGGCCGCGACCGTTGTGGTTCTTCAGGGCCCGGGTCAGCATCGTCAGGTCCATGAGGTCGCCGCCGACGCGGCCCCAGAGCCAGGCGGGGTGCGGCCGTCCCAGCAGCCCGGTCGCCGCCGCCAGCTCGCGCACACCGACGGCGGTCGTGGCCGAGCGGTGCCGGAATGCGTCGTCCACGCCCAAGGCCCGGGCGAAGCCGGCCGGAGCGACGACCTGGGGCACACCCAGGAGCGCGCTGGCCCAGCCCAGGCCACGCACGAGCGGGTCGTGCCGTAGGCGGGCGGTGGAGCGGGTGTCTGTCTTCATGAGTGCTCCCCACGTGCGGTGAGGTGAACGGAAGGCGGACCACTTGAGTGAGAAGGTGAAGAGGGCGTAGCGGACAATGCCGGGTTTCCGCGTGACCCTCATCCAATCCTCGGCTTCCGTCACCAACAGGCGGCGCGGCCGTTCGGTCGCGGCGTGGACTGCGCGCGCCATGGCTTGTTCCGCACGCCCGCGGTCGACGATCCGGCGCTTCAACGTGGACAGGTCCTCGGTCCCTGTGGTGAAGGGCTCACTGACCACCTCGACGTCGAACCGCCGCCCCGGTCCTGACTTGCCGGCGGGCCGAGCAGGGAGTACCCGGACCATATACGGCGCGACCTCCGTCGGCGCGTACGGATCCGCCAGGCGAGCCACGACCGTAACGCCCTGCGACGACTCCCGCATGACCGGACCGTCCTCGTCGGCGGCCCCGGTGCTCGCCAGGGCCCAGAATGTCCCGGATATAACGCCGCCGCCCGTAGCCGTCGCTCATTCGACGGCGGAGGTCTATGCCCTGTTTCGACCAGCCCAGCACCTGCTGCCGTCACCGGCCGTGGGTTTGGGCTCCTCCCTTGAAAGGGCCGCGGATCTCGGGAGTGATCCAGCCTCCGTAGAAGTCGCCCTCCTGTGGCTGCACCGTGTAGCCATCGACGGCGCAGCGGTCCACCCTCCCGGCGTAGAAGGCGACGTGGTCTGCGAGGTCTGCGCAGGGCGGCCGTGGGTCGGGGTAGCTCCACGCGGCGAGGGCACGGATGTCGGATCCCACAGGACGTCCCAGTAGTCAGCCATGCCCTTCCACTCGCACCAGGTGTGGTGGGAGGCGGACCGCGGGGCCGTGGAGGTTCCGCGGGTGTGCCGGTACGGCGGCGCCGCGCTCACGACCATGTCCCTGCTCGGCAACTGGCAGCAGCCAGTCGCACAGCTGCGCAGCAGGCCTAGTGCGACGCAGCTCGGGAACACCCCCGCGTCGGCGGGGAGAACCACGGAAGTCTGCGCGCATCTCGACCTGCGACGGAGCACCCCGCGTCCGCGGGGGTGTTTCCGTAGGAGCGCAACGTCTCGAAGGGCACCAGTGGGTACCTCCTGGCCGACGCGGGGGCGTTCCCGCTTCGGTCCTGGGCGCGCATGGTGTGGGTGGCGTCCTCCCCGCCGACGCGGGGGCGTTCCCGCTTCGGTCCTGGGCGCGCATGGTGTGGGTGGCGTCCTCCCCGCCGACGCGGGGGCTCTCTGACTGCCGGACACTGGCTGGCGTCAAGCGCGGCGTGGGTCGGGCCGGGCGCAGCGGACGCAAGTGGTGGCTGCCGGACGGACCTCTAGGCGTTCGGGCGGAATCGTCCCGCCGCAGCCTTCGCACTGCTCGTACCGTCCCCCTTCGAGTCGTTCCAGTGCCCGGTCCAGTTCTTCCAGGTGCTCGCGCGTCTGCGCCAGCAGGGCTGCGACGTGTGCCCGCTCGAAGGCGGTGGTGCCCCCTTCGGGATCGTGCTCGTCGTCTACCGCGGTCAGGGCGTTCGCCGCGACGATCCCGTCGAAGTCGCGGCTCAGCGCGGCCGCCCGAGCGAGGGTGTCGGCGCGGTCGGCCGCGAGGCGTGCGCGCACGGTCGAGAAGTCGGACGAGCCGGGCTCGTCGTGGCCGTACCGAGGTGTATCACCCATGCTGGGACAACGCAGGTTCACGGTTCCCGATTCCCTGCAGCATGTCGGGACGGTCGAAGCGTGACCGTGCCTGCGCATGAGCGTTATCACGGCATCGCGCTCCCCCACTCCGCGCGAGCCCTGGTGAGGGCCCGGACCTCAGCCTGCCCGGCCCGGGTCCTCACCGCCCACACGCACAACGGGTCAGCACCGCATTTCACACTGACCGGCCGGTCTTCTTCGAGGGTGGCTATGCGGGCGCGGGATGTCGACGCCTTCGCCACCGCGACCGTGGTGCCGCCCGGCTGGCGAGACCAAGTGCTGGAGGCGGTCACCGAAACCCTCGTCACGATCCCGGAAGGACAGGCCCCGGCAACCACTTACCAAGTGCGAATGGATCAAGAAGCGCCTGCCGCTCTTCCTGATCGGCGACTCGGTCACCGGCAAGTCCCACCTGCTCATCGCCCTCGGAAACGAGGCGGCGAGGGCCGGCTGACGTGCCTACCTCCGCTCCCCCGGGCACACCCAGCCCAACGCCAGAGCCGCGCGAAAACGTTCGCACCAGCGTGGTGGCCCGCGGGTTCACGGACGGGCGCGGCAGAGGGCGCGGACGGTTGTCGGACGGGTTGTCGGCGGCCGCTAAGTTTTCTCTCGGATTCCGGCCGAGGATGTCGAAAACGCCGGGCGGGCTTCTACCAACCCGTGACAGCCCCCGCCCGGGACGGGCACGACGAACGATGGAGCAGAACCATGAAGTACATGCTGCTGATGCAGTTCAGCGAGAAGAGCGTCGACTTCCCCAAGCTCGACGAGTGGAAGCCCGAGGAGATCCAAACCCACATCCAGTTCATGAAACAGACCAATGTCGGCTTGGCCGCCGCCGGTGAGCTGGTTGACGCCCAGGGCCTGGCCATGCCGGAGACCGCCCGGATCGTGCGCTCCCACAGCGGCGGCGCGCCGGTCGTCACCGAGGGCCCGTTCCCGGAGTCCAAGGAGTGGGTGGCCGGCTGGTGGATCGTGGACTGCGACACCGAGCAGCGGGCGATCGAGATCGCCGCCGCCGTCTCCGCCGCTCCCGGCCCGGGCGGGCGGCCGCTCAACATGCCGATCGAGGTGCGCCAAGTCATGGTGGCCCCGCCCACCGAGCTGTGAACCCCCTATGACGACCTTCGAACCAGCCGTCGACGACCTGCTGCGCACGCTCGCGCCGCAGGTCGTCGGCGTGCTCACCCGCCGCTGGGGGGACTTCGCCGCCGCCGAGGACGCCGTCCAGGAGGCCCTGCTGGACGCCGCCACCCAGTGGCCGGCCGAGGGGGCGCCGCGCAACCCGCGCGGCTGGCTGATTCAGGTCGCCAGTCGCCGGATGACCGAGCAGGTCCGCAGCGAGCAGGCCCGCCATCGGCGCGAGGAGCTGGTGGCTGGGCAGATCCCGGCCGACCGGCGGTCCGCACCGGGAGCCGACGCTGGAGACGAGGGTGCGCATGACGACACCCTCACGCTGCTGTTCCTGTGCTGCCACCCTGTGCTGTCGCCGGCCTCGGCGATCGCGCTCACCCTCCGCTCGGTCGGCGGGCTGACCACGGGCGAGATCGCCCGCGCCTTCCTCGTCCCCGAGGCGACCATGGGGCAGCGGATCAGCCGCGCCAAGCAACGGATCAAAGCCTCCGGGGTGCCGTTCCGGATGCCGGATGACGCCGAGTGGCCGGCCCGGCTGGACGCGGTGCTGCACGTCCTCTACCTGATCTTCAACGAGGGCTACACCAGCAGTACCGGCCCCCAGTTGCGGCGCGTCGAACTCTCCCGGGAGGCGATCCGCCTCGCCCGGGCCGTCCACACGCTGCTGCCGGACAACGCCGAAGTGGCCGGCCTGCTCGCGCTGATGCTGCTCACCGAGGCGCGCGGGCCCGCCCGCACCAGCCCGGACGGCGAACTCGTCCCGCTCGCCGAGCAGGACCGAAGCCGCTGGGACACAGCCGCGATCGCCGAGGGCGTCGCACTGATCACCGCCGCCCTGCCGCGCGGCCCGGTCGGCCCGTACCAGGTGCAGGCGGCAATCGCGGCCGTCCACGACGAGGCGCCCACCGCCGCCGACACGGACTGGCCCCAGATCCTCGCCCTGTACGGAGTGCTCGCCCGCATCTCCGACAACCCGCTGATCACCCTGAACCGGGCGGTCGCCGCCGCCATGGTGGACGGCCCCGCCGCCGGCCTCGCCCTGCTCGCCGACCCACCGCCCGCGCTCGCCGACCACCACCGGCTGTACGCCGTCCGCGCCCATCTGCACGCACTCGCCGGGGAAAGGGAGGCCGCCATCGCCGACTACCGCACCGCCGCCCGCCGCACCACCAGCCTCCCGGAGCGGCACCACCTCAGCCTGCGCGCCGCCCGACTGGCCGCGCGAGCGGGAACGGGAAGGTGAGCCATCGGTCAAAGCTCGGTGAGGCAGGGTGTGTCATCGGAGGTTGAGCTTGTGCCACACCGTGTACGCGGCCGCACGTTCGACGACGATGCCTGGAGGTGCGGCGGGGCTGTGCTCGGCACTGGCGGGGGTCAGAGGGAACCGGACTGCCATGCCCTCGGCATCATCGAGCGGCTGATGGTGTCACGCTCCGGGCGGCACAAGAGATCGCACTCGACATGTGGGAAACCGGCTATGGGCTGGCCTCGAGCATCGCCTACGGCAGCGCCGACCGCCCCAGCGAGGCATTCAGGACCCGCCGCGCAGGTGGGGGTCCGTCCCGATCGGCGTCGGTCCGGCTCCGGATCATCGTCGAGTTCGGGCCGGCAGCCGAAAGGCCGATGCGTTGTTCAGGGACGGGGCTCCAGCATCTCCAGAGCGCCGGTCTCGGGGTCGTAGCTGCGCAGGCTGACGAGCCGGGCCGACAGCGGGGGCGTCGGCAGCAGCTCGCTGACCCTCCGGTCGGCGAAGGCACCAGCCCGCCGGGTCCGGCCGAGGGTGATGTGTGGTACCCAGCGCCCGGGCTCATGCAAGGGGTTCAGGGTCGCGGGCGGGCTGTCCGAGGCCACCGCCTCCCACACCCGTCGGTGCAAGTCGGCCAGGGCGGAGTCGAGGTCCAGCGCCCAGGCCAGTACCGAAGTGGGCCGCTCGAAGCGGATCACGCCTCTGAACCGCGTCGGCAGTGGCAGGGCGGTAGCCACCTCGGCGAGTTCCCAGCGGATCGGGGCGGTCAACTCCGGGCAGGCGGCCAGAGTGAGGTGCGGGCTGTTGGTCGGCGAGCGGTGCCGCGCCTGACTGGGCAGCCCCGCCTCCATCAGCCGCCGCCAGGTCTCCCGAACCGCTAGCTCTGCCGCCTCATCCAACAGGAGCTCGACCGTGCGCACCGTCGCAGCCTACCGGCTATTCGCATGCGGGTCCGCCGCCGATCGGACGGCAAGGTCGGGGCTCGGCTTAGGCCGCGGGACGGCATGCGCAAGCCATCGGGCCATGCTGTACGGCCCGGCATCGCGCCGGTGACCACCCGGATCGGGCTGCATCCCGGAGCAGGACCTTCCATGAGCGGCACGGCATTACCACGGAGGCGAGGAGCCCGCCGGCCCAGAGAGTGGTCTCGGCGAGCAGGCGGTGGTGGACCTCGTCGAGTACGGCGTGAGTCCCGCGCAGGTTGTCCCAAACCGGGATCGATGGTGTGCCGTGGCTGGTCCCTGTCAGCAGCCCGGGCAGCGGCTGGGACGCGCCTTCAGCCCGGGCCTTTGGGCTATGGCCGTCCAGGCTGGGGCGCCACCCGCAGTGGGAACCGTGCCGGAGCGGCGAAGCCGCCGTCGGTGTGGTCGGCGGTATGTGCCGCGATGTCAATCCACGACTGGGGCCGTCGCCCGTGGGGAATCCTTGCCCTGCCGCTCGGCGGTGAGGACGCCGTCCTGACCGGCGAGACCACCATCCGCTGCCACGCCGCTGCCGACAACTCGCTGCTCTGGCAGGTCCAGGGCTTCCCCGGCAGCCGCAAAACCTCCCGGAGCCGCGCCACCCTGGGCGAACTGGCCGGTCCGGTTCCGCCACCCGCCTTCCGGCACTTCCTCACCCCGCGCGACGAGCCCTCATCCGCAGGAGCGGTGCGGATTCGCGGTCCCGGTGTACAACCGGGCAGTCTCCGCGCCGTGCTCACGGAGAGATCGCAATCCGTCCAGCAGCATGGCCCGCCCCAGTCCCAGACGCCTCGACTCTGCCCGGACCCTCAATTCCTCGACTTCGCCCACGGTGTGGTCATGCCGGCGGATGGAGCACAGGGCGACGCCCGCCATCCGATCATCATCCCAAGCGGCTCGCCAGCAGGTCGGGGCGGCCCGGGCGAGGAAGCTCTCGAACGTCCACTTCTCGGTGAAGGCAACATTCGCATACGAGTCAACGACCGTCTTCCAGGCCGCGTGGTAACTGGTCGGCTCGGCGGCACCCACTCCGATGCCGGCCGGCAACTGACCGTTGTGCTCGGGTAGCCGTCGGAGATCGGCCAGTTCCAGCTCCTCTTCGGAGACCATGGCGTTCGCGCCGAACACGGCCGTACGTGCGGTTCCATCTTGCTGCGCGAGCCGACGGATACGGCTCTCGGCCCAGTTGACCATGTCTGAGCCGATGCCCCCGCCGCGGTGCTCGGGCAGCAGGTAGCCACGGTGCAGGCACAGCCATGTCCCGTCCCGCTCCTGCCACCACCTGACCGTCACGTAGCCGACGATGTCACCGTTGCGCTCCACCAAGACCTGGTTCCCGGACGGGTCGTCCAGCTCGGCCGAGACTTCGGCGATCTCGGCTGCCGTCGGAACTCCCTCCACCACCGAGCGAGCGTCGACCCATCCCGCCCTGCACAGCCCAGCCGCACAGCGGCCATCGCGCCGTGGTCTGCGTTGCCGCGATACGGCCGGAAGAGATAGCTGGGCATCGTCCCGGCGATCCATGGCCGTTGCCACTGTTCACGCCCATACCAAGGCCTCCCGATATGCCGGACATGCGGTCAGCGAGCGTAGGCCGTGCCGATCGGACAACCGAACTCGTTTTCCGCAGCATGACCATTCGCGGGCACCTGACTGACGCGCAGTGGGAACGGCTGTGGCCGTTCCTGCCGGTGAGCAACAGGCGTTGTGGCAGGGGGCGGATCACCGGCAGGTGATCGACGGGATGCTGCACCGGGTGCGCACCAGCGTTCAGTGGCGTGATCTGCCCGAGCGGTTCGGACCGTGGAAGACCGTCTGTGAGTGCCCTCGCGCACGGCGCGGTTGCAGTCGTCAACGCCGGTAGCCGTACGCCACGAAGTGCTGATCTTGAGTCCGGTGCTCGGCACGACAAGCCCGTCCTCCTCGTCGTCGCCCATGGCAGCCGTGCGGAAGCTGCGTTCCCGCGGCTGCGAGCGGGTTGCCGTCGCTCCGTACGTCCCGGCCCCCGCCCTTCCTGCCGGACCGCATCGCACGGGGCGAGGCCGGGGCGCATGTGCTCGTCGGCGTGCTCGCTCCGGCTCCGGTAGCGGGTACCTCCTGGGGCGATTCGACGAGGCGACGCCGCGGCATTCGCTCCGGTACATCGCCTGACATTTCCGTGTCCGTCACCTGGTGACGGGGCATCCGACTGTCGTTACATATTCACGCGGACGCCGCCTGCATAAATTGTGCCGAAAATAGAACCTCAGAGAACACTCAACTCAGTTGCCGCCTCACCCGTTCACGCGGAAGGATGATCACACAAGCCGAAGAACGGGGAACACGGTGAACATAAGCAAGAAATGGCTGACCACTTTGGCGGCTCCGGTCGCCGCCGGAATCCTTCTGACCGGCATGGCGGCCCCGCAGGCGTCCGCCGCCGCGCACAAGGCGGACGCCACCTGCTCGGCCGCGCTCAATCCCACGGCGGACGCCAAGATCAAGGTGCGGACGTACTACACCAAGAAGACGAGCACGACCTGGCAGCACCTGAGCCGGTACTTCTACCCGAGCAGCCACGGCATCAAGAAGTCCCGCTCGGACACGGACGTGGCCAGTTGGCTGCTCGTCGGCTCCAGCCGGAAGGGCTGGGAACACGAGAAGCCCGGTTCGATCCGCTGGGACATGATCTCGTACGGCTATGACTACCCCAAGGGCCAGCGTCCCGTGACCAAGAAGGGCAAGACCCGTCTGGTCGTCCACGGCTGGTACGCGCTCGACACCTGGCCGACCGAGTGCAAGGCCCAGTCCTGGGTGTTCTAGTCCGCCGACCGTCGCGTGGGTGCGCAGCGGCGCTGCGCACCCACGCGGTGTCCCTGACACCGGAAAAACGCATGAGCACCCAGAAAAGGCTTTTCGTACTGGCTTCGGCATTGAGCGGACTTCTTCTCGCCACCGGATGCACTGCACCGTCGGCATCTAAAGCAGCGCCCGCCGGAAACCGTTCCATCGTGCTGGCCGACGGTGATTCCAGTGGTTACATCACGTACGACACGGAGCATGAGGTACTGGCGGGATACACGAAGGACGGCAGCGAGAAATGGCGCGAGAGCCGCTATTTCCCCACCGACGTGCACTGCGCGGGTTCCTGCCCGAACGCCGTCATATCGGCGACCGTCGACATGAACGAGCGGGAGACGCGGACGCACACCGTCTGGAAGACCGGAGCCGCCTCCACGGTCCGCACGTCGCCCAGCCGTTCCCTGGTCGTCCACTGGGCGAAGGACCGGGACACCTGGGTCGCGACGGACGAGTCCTCGATCACCTGGTCGCAGTCCGGGAGACTCCACAGCAAGAAGTTCGCCGCAGGGGTCGGCGACGCGATGGGGCGGGTCTCCGACGACGGGAGCACGCTGGTCGTCTCCGTCCAGCCCGGTTCCGCGAAGACCTGGAGCGCCTACCGCTTCCGGCTCACGGGCGCCCGGCTGTCACCGGTCCTGGTCTCCGACGCCCTGCCCGGAAGCATCGGCTGCCTGTCCCGGCAACGCGAGTCCATGTGGACGCTCGGCGACAAGGCCGTCGAGTTCGACCTGGCGACCGGCAGAAAGCTCCGTGAGATCCCGCAGTTCCTCAGTGACTGCGCCAGCTCCCGGAACACGACCGTGCTCGGGGCGTTCTCGGCGGGAACTGACGAGGCGCGACAGACGATCTCCCTCGCCCCCGCCAACCGGTCCGCACCCCCGCGCACGACCACGGCGAACAGCGACGGCGAGATCGGCGTCTTCCGTGACTGCGGCGTCTTCCTGTCGGACGGCCGGGTGACGACCCTGTCGGCGGCCGGCGACCGGCAGCCGACACAGATCAGCGCCCACAGCGTGCTGACCACCCCCGACGGCCTGATCTACAGCATCGGCCCGTCCGGCAAACCGGAGCGGCACGGCATCACAGCGAACGAACGGCATTGCCGCGTCGCGTAACCCCGCGACGTGCTCCTCACCTCCATGCAGTGTGCGGTGGCCGCCACGGCGCCGCCTGGCGGCGGGTCCCAACGGCTCACCGGCCGTGGGCGCTCACTGGCCGAGGGCGTTCACGTGCTGCTGGGTGCAGGTGAGGCTGCCGGTGCCCGCGACGGACACCCCGATGGCCATCGTCTCCAGCGCCGTGCGGATCCGGTCCCGGTCGAGCGGCGGGCCGTCCGCGGCGGACCACGCCAGTTCACGCTGGACGGCGTCCCCGCTGGGCATGGCCCTGGGTACGGGGCGTGCGGCATCTCCCCGAGCCGGCCGCCGAGTTGCATCAGCACGTCCAGGTCCGCGATGCCGGGGGTGATCCCGGTCGCGCCGCGGTCGCCGTAGGGGGGCGGCACCGACCGCGACGACGAGACGCGCGACCGTCCAGGGCCGGCCGGGATCACCGGCCACCCCTGCGAACGCTTGGTCGTGCCAGGCGACGGACCATGCAGGCTCGACGGCCTTCACCCAGCGCGATTGTGTAGCGCGATCGGGTGATCCAGGCGGCCTGAGCAGTCCGCGCCCATGATGGCAGCGGAATACCGGTGCCTGGTCGCGGAACGCGGCCGGCTGGCGGTGACTGCCGCTGTCACACGGGGGAAGGGAACGTGAACATGGCATACCTGCGGTCTCGGGGGATGCGGAGTGCAGGTCTGGTGGCCGCCGCGGGCGCGGCGGTGCTCGGCGGCGCGGCGGCTGTGCCGGCCGACAGCGGTGCGCAGGGGTGGTGATCGGCTCGCCCGGTGTGCTGTCGGGCAACGTGATTCAGGTCCCGGTCGACGTTCCGGTCAACGCCTGCGGCAACACCGTCGACGTGATCGGCTTGCTGAACCCGGCCTTTGGCAACGGCTGCGTCAACACCGGCATGTGACGCACCAGACGCTTCCGTGGACAGGCTATTGCCCTGTTCCGTCCCTCACGCAGGGAATCCGGTTCTGCCCGTCGGTTTCGGCCGGGTGATCCGTTGCGGAACGCCTGGGGTATTGGTCCCGGTTCATTTTTCACCTGATCAGGTCTGGGACCCATCCGCCCGGCGGGCAGAACCGGATTCCCTGCGTGAGGGACGAAGAGAAGGATCAGCGAGTACGGCCAGGTCTGCCGCGTCTGGCGCTGGGTGCGCTGAGCGGGGCGCTGGCCGGCTTCGCCGCACTGGCGGTGGCCGAGCTGGTCGCGGCACCGGTGCGTCAGCAGTCCAGTCCGGTGATCGCGGTGGGCGGCGCGTCCATCGACGCCACGCCCGCCCCGGTCAAGGACTGGGCGATCCGCCACTTCGGCACCAACGACAAGCTGGTACTGCAGCTCGGCATCCTCGGCGTGCTGGCCGTATCGGCTGTGGCGCTGGGTGTGCTGACGGTGCGGTTTCGGCGGGTCGGAGCCGCCGGGGTCCTTCTCTCCGGGGTCATCGGGGCAGCGGCTGCCGTCAGCCGGCCCAACTCCACCGGCATCGCCGACGCACTGCCCTCCATCGGGGGGGCTGCTACGGGGGCTCTGCTCCTGTACGTTCTGGTGGGCCGCCTGACCGCGGTGAGGCGATCCCCGGCGTCGGTACCCGAGCCCGTGCCGGGGGAAGCGCCGGGCGGTCTGACGGCATCCGCGGGATGGGACCGGCGAGGGTTCGTCCTGGCCGCCGCATCAGCCGCAGCTGCTTCTGCTGCTGTGGGCGCGGTCGGCCGGTCACTGAACGCCTCACACGGCCAGGACGCGATCGCCTCACGTAACGCGCTCGTACTGCCGGCACCCGGGTCACCCGCACAACCGGTGCCCAAGAGGGCCGCACTGCGCGTCCCCGGGATCAGCCCCTTCGTCACCCCGAACAAGGATTTCTACCGGGTGGACACCGCACTGGTGGTGCCCGAAGTGGACGCCAGGACCTGGCGGCTGCGCGTCCACGGCAAGGGCGTGCGCCGCCCGGCCACCTACTCCTTCGACGACCTGCTGCACAGGGAGCTGATCGAGCGGGACATCACCCTGACCTGTGTCTCCAACGAGGTCGGCGGCCCGTATGCAGGCAACGCTCGCTGGACCGGAGTACGACTGGCCGGCCTGCTCACCGAATGCGGAGTCGAGTCACCGTCCCAAGGAGGGCGGGCGGACCAGTTGGTGGCCCGCTCGGTGGACGGCATGACGATCGGCAGCCCGGTCGAGGACGTCATGGACGGCCGGGACGCCATGCTCGCGCTCGGCATGAACGGTGAGCCGCTGCCCTTCGAACACGGCTTCCCCGTTCGTATGGTGGTCCCCGGCTTGTACGGCTTCGTGTCGGCCTGCAAGTGGATCGAGGACATCGAGCTCACCACCTTCGATTCCTACGATCCCTACTGGGTCAAGCGGGGCTGGGCCCGCAGGGCCCCGATCAAGACCGAGTCCCGGATCGACACCCCCAAGCCCTTCGCCCGGCCCAAGGCCGGCACGGTGATGGTCGCCGGGGTCGCCTGGGCCCAGCGCCGGGGCATCGACAAGGTCGAGGTCCGTATCGACGACGGCCCCTGGCAGGAGGCCCATCTCGCCGCCGAGGACACCCGCGACACCTGGCGCCAGTGGTCGCTTCCCTGGCAGGCCACCAAAGGCGGGCACACCCTGACCGTGCGCGCCACCGACCGGACCGGCGGAGTGCAGACCGGTAGACGCACCCGCACCATCCCCGACGGCGCCAGCGGCTGGCACTCCGTGGTCGTGACCGTCGACTGACCACCCTCCCCCATGACAAGGGTCCCGTGGCCCTTTTGCGAACCACCTTTCCGTGACAACCCCGAACGCAGCAGAACCCTGCGCGATTCGACAGGAGAACATGATGAACACCCGTATCCGCCGTACCACCGGTGTCCTCGCCGCCGCTGTCGTGCTGCCCTTGGCCCTGAGTGCCTGCTCCAGCGGCAGCAGCGACTCGGGCAAGTCCGACTCCTCCGACAAGGCGTCGGCACCGGCCACCAAGAGCAGCGACGGCATGGACGGCACGACGGAGTCCGCGAGCAGCATGAACCAGCCATTCGGCCCCGCCTGTTCCACCGTGCCGAAGAACGGTGCCGGCTCCTTCGACGGCATGGCCAAGGACCCGGTCGCCACCGCCGCCTCCAACAACCAGGCCCTGTCCACCCTCGTGAGCGCGGTGAAGAAGGCCGGCTTGGTCGACACCCTCAACAACGCCCAGAACATCACCGTGTTCGCCCCGACCGACGACGCCTTCAAGAAGATCCCGAAGGCCACTCTGGACAAGGTCCTGAACGACAAGGCCGAGCTGACGAAGATCCTCACTTACCACGTCGTCGGCCGGAAGCTCACGCCGAGGGACCTTCAGAACGGCTCCTTCGACACGCTGGAGAAGTCGAAGGTGACGGCCTCCGGCTTGGGCGAGTCCTACACGGTCAACGACGCCGCCAAGGTCGTCTGCGGCAACGTCAAGACCGCCAACGCCAACGTGTACATCATCGACACCGTGCTGATGCCGAAGAGCTGACGCCTGTGCGGGCCGAGGACGCACGCCACGCCCGGTCACCTTGACGGAAGCGACCGGCCGACGCCCGGTCTTCGCGCCGTGGCATCCGCCGGCCGCCCAACGGGCAGAGCCCGCCGGATTCGAACCAGAGGCTGGTCCGCAGGCCTCGGATCCTGCGGACCAGCCTCTGCCGGTGCCGTTCCATCCGTCCGTCCGTCCGTCCGTCCGGAGAGGGATGCACCACCATGGACCGAACACGCGAACCGAGGCCGAGCGGGCCGACAGCGGATGCCGGAGACCTGCGCCGTACGGCCGTCATCGGCAGGGGGGGCGGGACCGACCGCCGCGTACATCCGGCCCCCGCCGCCCACGACGCCACCCTCTACGAGGCCGACGACCGCCTCGGCGGCCACGCCCGCACCCACGACCTCACGGGGGTCGACGGGCGCACGCACCGTGCGGACTCCGTTTCATCGTGCACACCCGCCGCACCTCCCGCCGGTGTGAGGGCTGCGGCCTGGAGTACGCCGGCGCCCGGGGCCCGCGCGCGCTGCCCGCCCAGCCGTACACCATCCTGCGCGGCCCCTACCTGCGGTATCGCGCTTCCACCGGGGCCACCCACCGTCTCATCGAGACGGGCGCCGACGACATCCTCACGCTCGGTGCCTCCCTGGCTCGGGCCGGCTTCTCGTCCTACTTCCGGGCCCACTTCATGACGCGCATGCTTTCGGTGAGCGGGTCACCGGTGTGGCGGACCGTCACGGGCGGCTCGGCAACGTGCGTCGACCGAATCGCGGCCCGCCTGCACGAGGTACGCGCCGGCACCCCCCGACGGCCCGTGGTCCGGCATACGGACGGCGTGGACGTGACCAACGGCGACGGGACCGCTACCTTCTACGATCACGTAGTCGTCGCCGCACACCCCGATCAGGCACTGCGGCTGCTCGGCGACGCGACCTCGGACGAGAGGGAAATCCTCGGCGCCTTCCGCTACTCCCGCAACGCCCCCCTGCTCCACACCGACACCTCCCTGCTTCCGCGGACGCGCGGGGCGCGCCGCATGGAACCACTTGATGCCCACGTGCGGGGCCAGGCGCAGGCCGGGTGCGGGACAGCTACGACATGAACCGGTGGCAATGACTCGACGCCCCGTGCACACAACCGAGTCGGTCGCCTCCCAGCGCCGACTGCCCGAACCGACCACGGTTGCGCCCGCGTTCGCGGGCACCCACCACGGCTGGCGGTTCCACGATGACGGCTGCCACAGCGGCGTCAAGGCCGCCGCCCTGGGGGTGGGGTGGTGACCGCCCAGTCCGCCCGGCGAGCGCCACGGTCGGGGCCGCCCGCCCTGTACCAGTGCACGATCACCCACCTGTGCCGGGCGCCCCGCCGCACCGCACCTACCTGTAGCTGATCGACCTCGACCACACGCCAGCGCTGCCTCGGCTGCTCCGGCCGCTGGCCCGCTACCGCGCCCGCGCCCGCGACCCCTTCACCGGACGTGCCCCGCCGATCCGGGACGCACTGGACGGCTTCCTGGGCGAGCACGGCATCGACCTGCAAGGCGACCGGGTGCTGATACTCTCGCTCGCCCGGATTCCCGGGCATGTCGTCAATCCGATCACCCTGTTCTGGTGTCACAGCCGCGACGGCGGCTTGCGCTGTGCGGTGGCCGAGGTCCACAACACCTACGGCGAGCGCCACGCCTACCTGCTGCACACCGACGAGACCGGCACCGCCACCACGATCGCCATGGGCTGTTACGTGTCACCGTTCCACCCGGCCGACGGCCACCACGAGATGCGACTCCCGTCGCCCGGCGAACACCTGCGCCTGTCCGTCCGCCTCCAGCGCCCCGGCAGCTCGCCCTTCACGGCCCCGGTACACGTCACGCGCCGCGAGGCCACGGCCCCGTCCGGCTGCGCCTGGCCCTGCGTCATCCCTGGTCGGACGTACGGATCGTCAACGAGCCGGCGCCCGAGCCGTGGACGTGGTCCGTGCCGCCCGCACCGCCGGGCGTGCCGCCACGTATCCCACTGACACGGCCACCGTCACGGTCGCCGTGACCGGCATCGTGTAGCGCCACGCCACCGGCCGGCCGCAAGGGCCGGCTCAGGACGGGATCCCGAGCAGGCCGATCGGCGCGCTGGTCGGCTGCGGCGAGCCACCAGCCGGCTCGACGGTGATCCCGACTCCCGTGGTTCCGTCCACCCGGCCCTGCATCAGGACGCTCTGGCTACGGCGGTCGGGGCGCATGAACCCGGCCGAACGCATCTTCCCGCCATCGGCGAACCACAACTGGTAGACCTTGCCCCGGGGCGGCTCCGTCATGCCCGAGGCCACGAACACGGCCCGGTCACGGCGGGCGGAGACCACCAGGGTTCCCGTGCCGCCCGCCACCCGCACCGAGCGCGTCTTCGCATCCGGCGCGGCCAGCACCCCCGCGACCTCCTCGGCGTGCCGCTCGGCCTCGCCTGCCTGATGCACGGCTTCCCGGGCACGGTCGTACTGCCAGACCGCCGTACCCCCGAGGGCCGCGGCGGCTGCCACACAGGCGGCCAGCGCCCACCGGGCCGGGCGAGAGCCGCGCGGCATGCGCCGTCGGACCCGCTCGACGGCCGGGGCGCCTGGGGGTACCTGTCGCACCGTGGTCACGCGTTGCAGTACCTGCTTGCGCACCGCGGGCCGGACCGGTTCGGCGGCCGCTGAGGCCAGCCGGGCAGCCGTCGCGGTGAACTCCGCGGCCTCCTGCGCACACGATGCGCAGGCGGTGAGGTGGCTCTCGAAGGCGACACGTTCGTCGTCGGGCAGTGCGTGCAGCGCGAAGGCGCCGGTCAGCGTGTGCGGATCGGTCAGGGTCATGCCGCCACCCCCAGGCAGTCGCGGAGCCGGATGAGTCCGTCGCGCAACCGGGTCTTCACCGTGCCCAGCGGCAGCGCGAGCGCCTCGGCCACCTGCCGGTAGGTCAGGCCGCGGTAGTAGGCGAGGGTGACCGCCTGGCGCTGCAGCTCGGTGAGGGTGCGCAGGCACCGGCGCACATGTTCCTGCTCCAGCCGGGTTTCCACCTGCTCGGTCACCTGGTCGTACGCGGGCGTCCGGTCCAGCAGCGCAGCCTTGGTGTCCCGGGCGGCGGCCGCTTCCACCGACCGGACCCGGTCCACCGCGCGGCGGTGGGCCAGCGTCAGGATCCAGTTCAGGGCCGTACCGCGCTCGGGCCGGTAGCGCGGGGCTGTCCGCCACACCTCCACGAGCACGTCCTGGGCCACCTCCTCCGACTGCGCCAGGTCCCGCAGCACCGCGCGGACGACGCCTAGCACGGAGCCGGCCACCGCGTCGTAGACCGCAGCGAACGCCTCTTGGTCTCCCAGGGCCACTTCGTGCATCAATCGTTCCAGGTCAGGCCTGGACGACGGATGGGCGCCGATGTGCACGGCTTCCTTCACAATGCTTCTCCCTGGGTGTGACGATCCGGAACGTCCCCGCGTAATCCGAGGCCGAATCACGTGCGGATTGGTCACCCGGCCTCCGACAGGGCTGCGGCCATCCTCGTCGTGCTCCGAACCACCAGTCCCTACCGGCCTCACCTCATGTACCTGGAGCTGCCGTAGTGCCCACCCCGGCGCGCTTCAGCTCTTCGTCCGGCTCTCCGTTGAGGCCAGCGACCCGGCCCATCCGGCTCACGAGCGCTTCCGGCAGCTCTGCGCCGAGAGCCGGGCCATGCCACACCCGGTCACACTGCCGCAGGTCTGAGGGCGCCCGCCCCGCCAACCGTTCGACGCGGTGTCGTTCCGTCGGCTGCGACCAGACGGTGACCGCCGCTCGCCGCCCCGCTGGCCATGGCCCATCCGCAAGAAGCGCGGGGCGGCGAATGCCGGACGTCGTTCACGCCGTCGTCGGGAGGTAGGGGCCGGGTCCTTTGAGGGTGCGTTGGATGGGGGCGGTCGCTGTGTGGCGGAGGCCGGGGAGGGTTGCGACCGACTCGGTGAGGTAGCGGTAGAAGAGCTGTGGGGTCGCCACGTCAATGCTGGCGTAGAGGTTCGCCGTGCCCGTCGTGGCGGTGGCGTAGGCGACTTCGGGGTGTGCGGCGAGCGCCGCTCCCGCCTCGGCGAGGCGGGACGGGTCGATCTCCAGCCAGAGGGCGGCCCGGAAGTCCTGCTGGAGGATGTCCGGGTGGTACTCCATGTCGAAGTACAGGGCGCCGGCCGATCTGAGTTCGGTGATGCGCCGGCGCACGGTGGAGGGGGACAGGCCGGTCGCGGCGGCCAGGTCTCCCGTTGCGGCCCGCCCGTCCCGGGCCAGCAGGTCGAGTAGTTGCCGGTCGCTGTCGTCCAGGCTCACCGGTGGGGTGGCGTCCGTGGCCCGGTCCGGTGTGCCAGGGGGCGTGAGCGCCGCGACCTGCGCGGCTGTCAGCGGACCGCGCTTGTTGATCGGGCCGAGGTCGTGACCGAAGAAGACGTGCATTGAGCAGTGCGCGGACACGTCCACCACTTGTGGTGTGCGCGGCAGCTTCTGCAGGAGCGGGGACTCCTCCGGCCCGGGGCTGCGAGTGCGTACCGAGCAGGAGATCTCGGTGCCGCCCGAATTCAGGTTGACCCAGGTAGTGTCCGTACGCCGTGCCATCGCCTTCCCGAGGGAGGACGCGGCATCCGGAGTGCACCGTACGCGTACGAGCCAGACGGAGTCCCCCAACCGTAGGGGATCGGTCAGGCCGAGGACCCGGATCTTTCCGGCGGACCGCAGCCGTGCCCAGCGGCGCGCGACGGTCTGGTCGGAGATTCCGAGGACGTCGGCGATCTCCCGGAACGAGGCCCGCCCGTTGATCTGCAGCGCGTGCACGAGCTCCATGTCCTCTTCCGACAGACTGCGGTACACGTGGCCCGGGGTGTCGAGATAGGTCGCCATGGAACCCATTCTGTCGGATCCGCGCATGAAGAGCGCTCTGGCTCACGATTTCGCCTGTGCAGGCTCGAAGCTGTTTCGCGGGATCCCCCGCCGGCCTGCTCGGCCCGCCGCGGTTCGCCCCGGCCCGATGACGGTCGGGGCCCGGTCCCGGAACACCTGCTCAACACGAACGGAGAATTCGACATGCGTAAATGGTGGCCCCTGACGGCGGTCTGCCTGGGTGCCTTCATCCTGCTGGTGGATGTGACGATCGTGAACGTCGCACTGCCCAGCATGGCTGCCGACCTCGGCGCTTCGTTCACCTCTCTGCAATGGGTGATCGACGGCTATGCCCTGGCACTCGCCGCCCTGCTGCTGGCCTCGGGTTCCCTCGCGGACCGCTTCGGCCACCGGCGTTCCTACGTCTGCGGTCTGGGCCTCTTCGGCCTGGCCTCGCTGGCGTGCGGCCTCGCCCCCGACGCGGAGGTGCTGATCGCAGCCCGCGTGGTGCAGGGCGTCGGCGGCGCCGCGATGTTCGCCACCGCTCCCGCCCTGCTGCTCACTTCCTACCAGGGCAGGGACCGGGGTACGGCCTTCGGTGTGTGGGGCGCGGCCAACGGGGCCGCCGCAGCCGCGGGGCCTCTGCTCGGCGGACTGCTCACCGAGCACTTCAGCTGGCCGACCATCTTCTGGGTCAACCTTCCGATCGCCGCCGTCGCCATCGCCACGACGCTGCGGGTGGTGCGTGCCGACCGACCCGCCTACCAGCCCGTCGGGACCTCCGGCCACGGCACGCGGCTCGACGGGACCCGGGCCCGTGTCGACATCCCCGGTGCGACGGCCTTCACCATCGCCGCGGCCACGCTCACCTACGGGCTCATCCGTGGCGGGGAGGTGGGCTGGGCCTCCGTCGAGACCTTGACGACCTTCGCCGTCACCACCTCGGCGCTCATCGCGTTCGTGGTGATCGAGCACCGTACGGCGCGACGCGGGGGCGTCCCGATGATGGACCTCGCGCTGCTGCGCCGCCCCTCGTTCGCCGCGTTGATGAGCGGTGCGCTGCTGCTGCAGGGCGGCGCCTTCGGCTGCCTGGTACTGGTCTCCCTGTGGCTGCAGTCCATGCTCGGCCTCAGCCCGGTCGGGGCAGGCCTCGCCCTGACCCCGCTGGCCGGTGCTTCGTTCCTCGTGGCCGCCGTGGCCGGCCGTCACCTCCAGCGGCTCGCGCCGCATCTGCCGATCGGCGTCGGACTCCTGTCCGTCGCGGTAGGCATGCTGGTCCTGCGTGCGGGTATGACGGCCGACGCGGGGCGGACCGCTCTCATGGGAGGGCTCGTGGTCACCGGGATCGGCGTCGGCCTGGCCACGCCGGTGCTGGTTTCGGCTGCCACCTCCTCCGTGCCGCCGCAGCAGGCGGGGATGGCCGGCGGGGCTGTCAACACGTTCCGTCAGCTGGGCATGACCTTGGCCATCGCCGTCTTCGGCACGGTCTTCACCAGCCGGGCGGCCGCCGTGCTCGCCGGGCCCGGCACAGTGCCGGATCCGCACAGGAGTGCCTCGGCGCTGGCCGCCGGGCAGGCCCGGCGCCTCGTGGACGCGGCGCCCGCCGCCGACCGGAGCGCGGTGCACCAGTTGGTGCACACGGCGTTCGCCACCGGCCTCGATCGGGTGTTCCTGGCCTCGGCACTGGCGGCAGCGATCGGCGGACTGATCGTCCTGATCTTCGTACGGCCGGCGCGCGGGACCGCCACGGGGCACGCCACCGTCCCCGAGCAGGGCACGCCGAAAGATGATGTCGGTCAGAGCGCGAAATACGGTTGGCAAGGCGCGGGTGACGCCGAGGACGTGGAAACCGGCCGAGGCGCGGGGACCGGCGACGGCAGGGAGCACGGCGGCGGCCCTCGGCCGGAGGCGAACGCGGCACAGCAAAGCTGAAGCCCGTCACCGCGAGCCCCGTCTTCGCGAGCCGCCCACGCGGCCGAACCGCCGACGGCCGCACCGCACATCCCTCCCATCGCTCCCGGCATGCGTTGCCCCGAACATTTCAGGAGTCTCATCATGTCCACCGGTGTAACGGCCACTGCCGACGCCTTCCGCACCACCGCACCGCGCCCCTCGTTCCTCCTGGTCCACGGGGCCTGGCACCGGTCGGAGTGCTGGGGCCTCGTACGGAAGGCCCTCGCGGCCGATGGATGGACGGCCCGGACGGTCGACCTGCCCAGTGCCGGACCGCAGCGCACACCCGCCGCCGGGATGTACGACGACGCCGACGCGATAGCCGCTCATCTGCGGCAGGCAGACGGTCCGGTGATCGTCGTCGGCCATTCCTACGGCGGTCTTCCGGTTACCCAGGCCGCCGCCGGCCTTCCTGCCGCCGCTCACCTCGTCTACCTGGCGGCGTATCTGCCCGAGGAGGGAGAGTCTTTGCTCAGCGTGCACGGTCACGGCGCCGACGCGGCCGAGGATCTGCGCGGTACGGCCCCCGTCGTCTTCGACGACCCCCGCACCGCGCTGTTCGGGGACCTGCCCGACGAGCAGGCCGAGGACGCCGTCAGCCGGCTCGTCACGCAGAGCCGGCGCTCCTTCCAGCAGCGGGTGACCCGGACGGCCTGGCGGACGGTGCCCTCCACCTATGTGCTCTGCGAGGATGACAGGGCGCTCCCGCCCGCATTGCAGGAGCGGATGTCCACCCGCGCCAGTCACGTCGAGCGCTTGAACACCGGCCACTGCCCCTTCCTGTCCGCGCCCACCGAACTGGCCACGCTCCTGGGCCGGATCGGCTTCAAGGCGGTCACGTCCGTGTCGTCCCGCAAGGGCTGAACGGCCCCGGCAACCCCGGAGGAAGGCTTGGCATTTCAGCGTGGGAGCCATGGATGTCGTAGGCAGATGACGCTGCGGGCGGCTTGGAGTGGACCGACATGCCGGTGCAGCCGACCACCGCTCCAAATCGTCACCGGCCTCCCACGGCTCGCGCCGGGCTGCCCTCACCGGATCCGTGGAGGCTGGGTGGTACTCGTCTCATGACGGCGCCAGAGTCAGGTCACGCGGATGCGTGCCGGACTGCGCGCCGGGGATGACGGCGGTGTCCCCCAGCCGATACGCAGGGTGCTGTCTCACCACGATCGACAAGCTCACCGCCTTCCCTCCCCCTCCCCCGCAGGACGAAGTTCACCGGCTCCGGGCCCGGCGGACTTCGCCTCGGTCGAGCAAGCCGGCCGGGTGATCACACAACAGCTGCTCTTCGCCCGGTTGGGTGGAGGCGCCGGAGCCCCAGTCGCCCCGGACGAGGCACAGGGCGGCCCCTGCTGGTGCGATGACGGCCTTGACTTCGAGGACCTCGGCGCGGGTGGTGCAGCCGTCCCGGTCCGCGTCGACCAGCGCTTGAACGCCGAGCGCTGGTAGCCGGTGCGGTTCTCGCCGGCCACCGGGATCGGACCAAGCGCACGAGCGAGTCCTTTCAAAGAGCACCGACTGGTCGTGATCTTCGTAGCCGCCCCGTACAGGAGAACCGACTCACTCGTCTGGATGAACATCGGCGAGAAGCGGAATGGCGAACCGTTCCGCCAGGACAGGCGGATGCTATGAGACTTCTGCGTACACGCCGGCCCCGCGACGGCAGGACTGCGTTGCTCGCCGCCGCCATTCCGACTTCCTTGCCGCATCACTGACCGGCCTCCCACCCGCCAACGCCACAACCACCGCAGGCTCCCCCGCCGCGGCCCGGGAGGCACCTGCCGGACTACATCCGCGGCAAGGGCAGCTCCATCATCAACAGCGCAACAACGGTAGCGTCCGCGGCACCTGACAAACCGACACACGCCGTCGCAGCACCGCCTTGCTGAAAGCCGCCATCATCGTCAGCATTCGCGCCGTTCCCGTCCGCGCACTCCGTGGCACCGCAGGACCCGCTGCATGCGCGAGGAGCATCTCGGGCGGTGGCACAGTACGGGGCCGTTCCGACGCTCGGGCAGCCCAGGGGACAGCATGGAGAAGATTTACGACAGCACGGACTTCTCTGCGCACGACGCTCTCGACGCGTGGGCAGCAACCACCGCGGACGCGGTGATGCCGACGGGATTTCGGCTAGCCGGCACTGAGCCCTTCCACGGCTGGCTGAAGGTGGCTTCGCTGGGCGCAGTGCAGGTCTCGGCAATGGCCTACCACTCGTTCCGCTGCATGCGCACCCCGAAACTGATCCGCAGAGCCGATCCGGAGTGCTTCCAGGTCGCGTTCATGCGCTCGGGCCGGCATGTGCTGGAGCAGAACAGGAGCCGAACGGCGCTGCAACCGGGTGAGATGGCGATCTTCGACAGCTCGCGCCCGTTCGAGAGCTGGGCCGACGGTGAGTCCCTGCTCATCCAGTTCCCGCACACCTTGCTTCCGCTGCCGACCAGCCGCATCCACCGGATCCTCGCCCGTCCGCTCCCCGGTGACCAAGGCATCGGGTGCCTGCTGGCGGACTTCCTGACCCGCTTGGAAGGGATCGGCGCCGACTACACGCCACAGGACGCCATCCGGCTCGCGGCCGCAAGTCTCGACCTGGTCACCGTCGTGGTAGCCCACCACCTGGAGTGTGAGAGCGAGGTCCCGGCCGATTCCCGGCAGCGCTCCCTGTACCTGCGCGTCCTCGCCTACATCCAGGGCCACCTGGGCGATCCTGCCCTCACCGTCGACGCGATCGCGGCCACGCACCACATCTCGGTCCGTTCGCTGCACCGCCTGTTCCAACAGCACGGGGTGAGCGTCCGTGCGTGGATCCGCGCCCAGCGCATGGAGCGCTGCTGTCGGGACTTGGCCGACCCGACAAGGCGTCACCAGCCCATCGCCGCCATCGCGGCCCGCTGGGGATTCCCCCGTCCTGCGGACTTCACCCGCGCCTTCCGCACCCGTTACGGCATCACGCCCAGCGAGTTCCGGGACCGCGCATACGGTCACAGGACAGGGGCAGGGCCGGGCAACGGGCGGCTGGTGCCTAGGGCGAGGACGCCCCAGGCACCGGACCACCGCAGCTGAACAGGCCGGCTCAGCCGCTCAGCTCCTTCCACAGCTGGGTGCTTCCCGTCCCGGAGGCGCAGCGTCCCTGGATGACCTGGGTCATGTATGCCGTCGAACTGCGCACGGTGCCGGCGCACTTCCCCGAGTGGGCGTTGACGAGCAGATAGCGGCTCGAGCTGACGTACTTCGACCGCCACAGCTGCGAGTGGTCACGCGTGCTGGTGCAGTTGCCCCATGCCAGCGCCGCACCGCTGGCGGCGGAAGCGTGGCTGACGCCCAGGCACTTGCCGTTGTAGGGGTTCCTGAGCTTCACGTACTTCACGCCGCCGACCCTGGTCGTCGCGTACGGCCTCCAGAGGCTGCGCCTGCTGCTGCAGTTGATCAGGTTGACGGTGCTGCGGCTGGAGTGCATGCCCAGGCAGTAGCCGGAGCGGGCGTTCTTGTGCCGTAGTGTGCTCGCGGCCTCGGCCGGAGCCGCCGACGTCAGTGCCAGCGTGGCGGTCAGGAAGGCCGCCGCCACGGACAGCGTGTGCGGTGTGCGCACAGTTTCCCCCAAGTCGGTTCCGTAGTGCTGTTGCCGTGAACCATCGTTGCCGGACGCACCGGTGGTCCGCCTTAGCGGGAAGCGCCACCCGCTTCGCCCAGAGCGCCAGAAAACGAGAGGGCAAGGCGCCGGTCGGTTCCCTTCTATGACCAGCCTGTGCACTGGTGCACTAACGGTTCCGAACGCCGGCCGGCGCCTGGCACCTGGTCCTCCAAGATGTCCAGGAGCTGCCTCTGCCGGTCCCCGCCGCCGAGCAGCTCAGGCCGTGGAAGCCGACCGAGGACCTGCTGGGTCGCGTGTTCCAGCAGCTGTCCGCCTTCCGGCCGGGACCCGAAGGGAACGCACGAAGGAGAAGCCGCCGTTCGAGCCGGCCCTGATTCCTGAGCCCGGCTCCCGGCTCCCGGCTCCCGGCTCCCGGCTCCCGGCTCCCGGCTCCCGGCTCCCGGCTCCCGGCGAGCTTCCCGTCTGGCGCGCCGGCCAGCACTTCGACCGCTGGCAGGTCTTTCCCTGCACGCTGTGCGACAGGCCCAAGCCCATGCGCTCCCACTCCGGCGAGCCACCTGCGCTTGGACCAAGGGCGTGCGGGCCAGTGGCAGCCGTCACCGACGACGACCTGGCGCAGGTAGTAGCGGTACATCTGCCCAGCGGTGATCAGCGCGATATCCATCATGGAAGTCACGCCACACGGCCATGACCTGCATAAAAGCCCGAGCAGCCACACCCTCGCCACGCGGGAGCAGCAACCGAGCCGGACTCTAGGCACGGGTGATCAACGTTTGATGCGTCCGCGGATGGCGAGGACCGCGAGGGCGAGGAGGGTGGGTTCGAGGATGCGGGAGGCCATCTCGATGTAGGTGCCGGCGGTGGTGAGGTTCTGGCCGTTGGAGCGGAAGACGACCGAGTTGACGGCGACACGGGTGGCCTTCTCGGCGCGGGCCCAGGTCATGCGCTGTCTCCAGCCGCCGTGCAGAGCGGGGGCGGGGGTGCTGGTGTGGAGGCTGATCCTGCTGGCCGTCAGGGTCCCGGTCGTAGCGGGATCGGGATCACGGGTCGGCAGGCCGGCGCCCATGAGGAGCAGCACGGTCACTGTCATGGCAGCGAGGAGCCAGGTGAAGGCGCGCCAGGCGCGCAGGCCGTAGCCGGACAGCAGCCAGTACCCCCACAGCAGCCGGCGCTCCCCCGCCGTGGTGCCGGTCGTGTCGTGGCGGCGCATCTCGCACTCGCCGTAGTAGAAGTCGGCGGCGCCGGGTTCGTTCTTGCCGTCCTCGAACGCTTTGCGTAGCTGCCGGTACAGCGCGGCGACGTCCTCCGGTCCGGGAGTGCGGGCGGGGTCGGGGTGGTGCGGCCCGGAACGCCACAGACGGGGATCCGGTGCCGCGCCCGCGGGAGGAACGGGCTGGTCGGCGGTGTGAGCGCGCCAGTGGTGTTCCTCGGCAACGACACGTCGGCGGGTGAAACGGATCGGTCGGATGCCGCGGCGGTGCCAGCCGGTGGGGGCGGCGGCGAAGGTGGTGCGGCCTTCCAGGCGGATCTGGTCGAGGTGGAAAGCCCCGGAGAACAGACAGTCGGTCAGGTCGACGTCGGTCACCACCAGGTGCGCGGCATCCACGCCCTGAACCGAGACCACCCGTGCCCGACCCGGGACGCGCGGCTGCAGACCGGAACCTGCCAGCAGATCCTCACTCATGGCGCTGTCTGCGTGGGCGAAGGAAGTGGGGTGAGCGATGACTGCGGCGGGGGCGGTCAGGACCGCGTGACTGAGGTCCACAGCTGCGTACCGCACCCGCACAGTCGCCGTCGACTCCCACCGCGTCCGCACACACACCACCTGCGCCGCGGCTATCTCCAACGTCACCGGCAGCACGAACACCGCCCCCGACAAGACCACCGTGTCCGCACACACCAACGGCCCCAACGTCGACACACCGTCAAACTGCACCTCGCGGAAGTGGGCGGCGCCGGAGAACAGGGCCTCTCCGAAGTGAGCGGGCCCGGAGAACTGCGCCTCGCTGAAGCGGGCGAGGTCGGAGAACTGCGCCCCTTCGAAGTGAACGGGACCGGAGAACTGCGCCTGGCGGAAGTATGCGAGGTCGGAGAAGTGCGCGTCGCGGAACCACGTGCGGCCGGCGAACTGCGCCGCTCCGAAGTGGGCGACGCCGGCGAACTGTGCCCCTGCGAAGTAGGCGGAGCCGGAGAACAGGGCCTCTCCGAAGTGAGCGGGACCGGAAAACAACGCCCCTCCGAACTCGGCGCGGCCGGAGAACTGCGCCCCTCCGAACTCGGCGGGGCCGAGGTGGGGTTTGCCCGTGGTGGGGTCTTTGAGGGCGTGGAGAAGGGCTGCCAGCAGCTCTTGAGTGAAGGGGGTGCCGCGGTGATCGATGGCGGCGCCGGCGGCCAGGCCGGTCAGGTAGGCAAAGCGGTCGGTGTCGGCGAGGTGGGCCAGGCATGCGACGTGGCCGGGGACGTGAATGCCACGGCAGCCGACCGGGTCGGTGACCGGGTCCGCGCCGTGCCCGCAGTGCGGCCAGGAAGGCGGTAAGGGCGTGCTCATGGTGAGGCGGCTCCCTCGGTGGGTTTCCGGTGCGCCGGGATGGACGCTCATCGGGCCGGGCTGGTTCTGGGCGTGCCGTGCCGTGCGAGGGCCTACCCGCGTCGGCAGATGCCCGCAGTCAGAGCGAATGGCTGCGGGCGCCCAGTGTGATCGCCGGTTCTGGGCAGCGGGACGGGCCGTTCGGGCATCGAGGGTGTGGTCCGTCGTCGGGTGCCCTAGGCGTGGAGCCTTCGTGGATCAGGTTGGATGGATCGATCCGCTCACAGACTGATCACGAGGGAGGCGCATACCAGCCGGGCATGGTCGCGGTCGCGTCGCATGCAGCCCCTCCTGGTCTGCTGTTCGACCCGGTGCAGTGGCCGCACATGCGGGCTGACAGCGCCGTACAGGCAGCTGACAGGCTCTCCGCTGACCTGCTCGCCCGACGGATGACGGACCGTCCGCGCCACCGCAGACAGCCGTGCCGCTCGATCACAGGAAGGGCGCTGGGGCAGCGGCACTGCTCGCAGTCTCCGCGGCCGGCGCACTCCATGCAGAAGCCGCGTGGTATGCCGTGGTTCAGTCGCCGGGGTGGTATGTCTTGCTGAGCGGCGGCTCGGTCCATCCGTAGACGACGCCGTCGGCGCATGGTTCCTCGGGAGTGCCGGTTCCTGGGGCTGGATACGCGCCAGGCGGCAACCGCCTAAAGGGTGTTGTAGAAGGCCGTGGGTCCCGCCGCGAGTCCTTGCGGCAGACCCCAACCCCAACTCGGACGGACAGAAAATCGAGTTCGATCACCGCCAGCGCGATCTGAAACGTGGGTCCAGCGTGTCCGTGACCCGGCGGTCACTGAGGTTCTTCAGCGGTGCCGCTCCAGGGTGAGTACGACTTTGGCAATTGACGTCATGCGGTTCGGGCTGCAGCGGGCGTGACGGAAGATCCGCCAGGACTTGAGGCGGGGAACACCGCGCTCGACCGGGGCGCAGGCCCGGGCCAACGCCGAGTTCACGGCCTGCTGGGTGGGGGTGAGGCCGCAGTGCGGTGGCCACCCTAAAAGCTCAATGGGCCGTAGCTCGCGGGCCGGTGAGCATTCCCGGTCTTCACCTCCGAGGCGCAGCGAGCGCGAGTTGACCCTCCCCTTACGTCAGGCTTGAGGCTGTGTACCGACGAAAGGGCAGGTGGATGAGCTACTCCGTGGGGCAGGTCTCGGCCTTCGCCGGGGTGACGGTGCGGACACTGCATCACTACGACAAGGCGGGGCTGCTCTCGCCCAGTGACCGCAGCCACGCCGGATACCGGCTCTACAGTGAGGCTGACCTGGTCCGTCTCCAGCAGATTCTCTTCTACCGTGAGCTCGGCTTCCCTCTCGACGAGATCGCCGCGATCTTCAAGGATCCGCAGGTGAACCCCTTGGAGCGGCTCCGGGCCCGGCAGCGGCAGCTGAGTGAGGAGATCGCCAGGCTACAGCGGCTGGCCGAGGTGGCGGAGCGGGCGATAGAGGTCCAGAAGACCGGGGTGTCCCTGACTCCTCAGGAACGCTTCGAGGTTTTCGGTGAGATCACCTTCGACCTGAGCTATGCCACGGAGGCAGAACTGAAGTGGGCGCACTCGGAGAGACAGCGCGAGGCGATGGCGCGCGCGGCTGCCCACACCAAAGAGGATTGGCGTCAGCTCATGGGCGAGGCCGCCACCTGGCGCGCGGAGCTGCTCGCGGCCTTCGACGAGGGGGAGCTGAGCAACGGCGAGCGGGCCATGGACCTCGCCGAGGAGCACCGCCTGCACATCTCACGATGGTTCACCTCCTGCCCGCCCGACATGCACAGGCGCATCGCGGACGACTTCGTCGCCGACCCGCGCGCATTCGCTCTGGTCATACCGCCGTCGCAGCAACGCCCGGGCCTGGCCGCCTATACGCGCAAGGCGGTTTACGCCAATGCGGCCCGCCACGTAGGTGGCCGTACCGATTCCGAGGAGAACCAATGAGGATCCTGATCGCCGCGGCCGGATCGCGCGGCGACGTCGCGCCCTACACGGGGCTGGGCGCCGAACTGTGCCGGGCCGGATACGACGTTGCCCTCGCCACCACAGACACTTTCGCACCCCTCGTACGCGACGCCAGGCTGGAATTTCGCAGCCTCCCCGCCGACACACGGGTGCGTGGCGGCGTCACAGGCAAACGTGAACTTATGCGCGCCGCTGCCGCGTTCATCACCGAACTGGGTCAGGGCTTCGCCGACGTGATGGACGATGGCACGGACCTGCTCCTGCTGTCGACCACCACAGCTCCGCTCGGCTGGCACCTCGCCGAGGCCACGGGCACACCGAGTGTCGGCGTGTACCTCCAACCCACCGCACCGACCGGCGACTTCCCGCCCGTCGTCACAGGCTCCCGCTCACTGGGCCGTCTCGCCAACCGAGCAACCGGACGCTTCGCACTGCGGATGGCCGACCGCGTCTACGAACAGGCGGTCGCAAAGCTGCGCCACCGCCTCCAGTTGCCCCCGGTCTCACCTTCCGAGATGCGTCGACGACAGGAACAGGCGAATTGGCCCATCTTGCACGGCTTCAGCACGGCCCTGGTGCCTCGTCCCTCCGACTGGCGCTCTGGACTGGAGGTCGTGGGCAACTGGTGGCCCCATCATGATGCGGCCGAACGGCTGCCTGCTGATCTGGAGGACTTCCTGCGTGCCGGACCCCGGCCCGTCCTCATCGGCTTCGGGAGCATGGCGTCCGGCGACGCTGAACGGCTGAGCGAGATCGCTGTGCGAGCCCTGCGCCGCGCCGGGCTGCGCGGCATCCTCCAAGCCGGCAGTGCCGGGCTCGCCGCCGACGGGGACGACGTGCTCACCATCGGGGACGTACCGCATGCCTTGCTGTTTCCACGGCTGGCTGCCGTGGTCCACCATGGTGGGGCCGGCACCTCGGCCGCCGCGTTGCGCGCTGGAGTGCCCGCGGTCACCGTACCGGTGACCGCGGACCAGCCGTTCTGGGCGGGGCGACTTGCCGCCATCGGCGCCGCCACCGACCCAATCCCCTTCCGATCCCTCACCGCCGAACGGCTTGCCGACTCACTTCACCAAGTAGTGAAGCAGCAGGCACACAAGCGAGCCGCCGCAAAAGCGGCGCAACATCTCGTGACCGAGAACGGAGCGGGTCAGGCGCTCAAGGCCATCCAGCAGCTGACCGATGGATGACGCCAATCCGTTCCTCGTCCTCGTCACTGCGCTTCTTCAGTCTGGACACCGATCGGGTGACGGCTGAGGGCGCGTAACAGGCGAAGCCCCCGGGTTGTTGATGGAGATGTCTGACGTCTCAACCAAGCAGCCCTGGAGGCCTCGTTGGTCATCTATCCTGCCGCACTCGACGTGCCGCATGCGCTCGTGGAGTGGGTCACCACGCTCATCGTCACCCGCGAGGGGGACCGGCGCTGCAAGCTGCGCCCGTCTCAACGCGCGATAGTGGCGCTCGTGTACTTACGTGAGCACATCACGTTGGCGCAGATGGCCGCAGGTTTCGGGATCAGCGAGTCCACCGCCCACGCTTACACCACCGCGGTCACCGACCTGCTCGCCGAGCGCGCTCCGGGCCTGCTCAAGGCACTGCGTGAAGCCGACCCGGACTTCGTCCTGCTGGACGGCACTCTCGCCGAGTGCGACCGCGTCGGTGACGGGCGGGCAGACTACTCGGCCAAGCACCGCCGCCACGGCGTGAACGTGCGGGTAGTCACCGATCCTGGCGGCCGGCTGTTGTGGATTTCCCCCGCGCTGCCGGGCCGCGCCCATGACCTGACCGCCGCCCGCACCCACCAGATCATCCGTATCTGCGAACGTCAGGGCATCCCCATCCTGGCCGACCTCGCTTACCAGGGAGGAGGTCCCTGGGTCACCACCGGCGTCAAGCGACGACCGCACTGCGACCTCACCCCCACCCAGCAGACCGCGAACCGGGCGTTGGCCCGGGCTCGCGCCCCGGTCGAGCGCGGCGTTGCCCGCCTCAAATCCTGGCGGATCTTCCGTCACGCCCGCTGCAGCCCGGACCGCATGACGTCAATTGCCAAGGCCGTACTCACCCTGGAGCGGCACCGCTGAAGAACCTCACTGCGGCGAGTACTGGGGCGTTCGGCTTCAGGTCGGGTTGTCAGGATGGTGGTTGATCCAAGCCAAGCCGATGGGGTCCAAGTGGTGACGGGCCCGGGTAACGGCGACGTACGCCAGGCGGGCTTCTGCCTCATCGACGGGCCGTGGAACGGGGTGGCCCTGGGCATCGACCTCATCGGTGTCGGCGGGCGGAATGAAGTCGGGTGCGAGGCGCACCCGGGCCCATTCCCGACCCTTGGCCTTGTGGGCGGTGGAGACGGTGACCTCGGCCGCGTCTTCGGGAGCAAGTCGGTCGACAGCCTGCAGGATGGCCTCGGGTCCGTGCTCGTCGACGAGGTTGGCAAAGGGTTGCAGCTCGCTGCCGGCGGGGTCGTGCTCGGCATAGTCGCGCAGAGCCGTCCAGGTGGTGAACAGCACGAGTTCGGGGTGTTGGGCGCGGCGTCCCTGGATGAGGTCGCGGGCGGCCCATGCCAGGGCGCGCAGCGAGTCACCGCCGCCTACCAGCGCCGTTGCGATGCCGGCGGCGATGAGCGCGAGGACCTCGGTCATCGCGCCGATGTTGGTACGGCACAGGACCGCATCCGAGTGCCCGGCGCGGGATCCGATCGTGGTGCGAATGTCGGGTGTCCCGGTCAGCCGGATGGAAGCGTTGCTGAGTGTGAGCCAGCGGTTGGCCTCCGTGGCGAGCGCGGGGCCGAAGCGGAAGGAGCGGGTGAGCGTGAGGTGATGGCCGGTGAACCGCGCCATCACGTCGCGGGCGCCGCGCCAGCCGTAGATGGCCTGTGCCGAGTCACCGACCATGACGATCTGAGTACGGTCCTCCTGGGCCAAGACGATCTGCTCGAGAATTGGGTTGGTGTCCTGGGCCTCGTCCAGCAGGAGGAAGTCGCCGTGCAGGACCGGCTCGGTCAAGGCCCACATCTTCAGGTAATGGTCGTGCTCGAAACGGACCGCGCCGCCGTAGGGGTCCTGCAGATCGGCCCACGCCTTCGCCGCGTACGGCAAGATCAGGTCGGCCAGTTCCGCATGCTCCTCGTCGTCCAAGCCCCGCAGGTGCGGAACGTGATGGTGGGCCAGTTGCATGTCGGCTGACTGGCAAAAGCGAGTCACCGTCCGCAGCGTGGCGTTGGACAGCGTGGCCGGCATCAGCCCCGCCCGGCCGATGCCGGCCGGGGCGTTAAGGCCGAGGTCCTGCCCGATCTGCCAGCCAGGCCGCCTAGGAGCATTCAGGCGGCCGCGGAAGCGGTGGCCGAGCGCGGCGTAGGCCAGCGAGTGGGCCGTCTTGCACTGGACCGCTGAAGGAAAGCGAGCGGCGGCGTCCAGGGCGATAGCCCGGTTGAAGGCGAGGTATCGTCCACGCCGCAGCGGCATCTGTTCCGTGAGGAAGACGAGCGTGGACGTCTCGCCTGTGCCCGCGCCTGCCTGGATGGCGAGATGGCCACCGCTGCGGAACGCCTCCAGGGCGGCGGCCTGTTCGTCGGTCGGGGAAAAGGGCATGGAACAGATCTCTCCGGAAGCTCGAAGCCCGCGCCACAGACACGTGGGCGCCGGGGAAGAGGGCCGCACCCTGGGCACGTGCCGGAGTCAAAAAGTGCCAACGCATCCGCCCGTGTCTTACGTACGCGCCGCCCGGTCCGCCCGATGCGGTGACAAGAAGGCGACAAGAATCCGAATTCAAGACGCACGTGCGAGAGTGCCACCACGTTCGGGTGGCCGACGGGCGGCTGTGCTCAGGCGTCGGACTTCGGAGGTTCGTGCCCCGCGCATAGTGGATCCAGGAGCTCGCCCAGCGGGATGGAGAAGGCGTGGGCGAGAGCGTGCCAAGTGGCCAGCGTGCCGATCGTGCGGCCCTGTTCGATCTCGATCAGAGTCCGGCGGAACAAACCGCTGTGCGCGGCGAGTTCGTCATAGCTCCATCCGAGCTGCGCACGCAGGCGAGCGAGGGAGAGCCTGAGTGCCGTCGGGTCGGGCTCCGGCGGCGGGATGGTCGTCACGCATCCATCCGACGGTGCAGACCCCTGCCCTGGCAGTGCAGACCTCTGCCCTATCTTGTCTCGGTAAGGACTGGCTCCGATAGGGCAGGGGTCTGCACTACGGTGTTCCGCGCCCGGAGCCGCCCGGACGCAGGGTGGGCGGCTGACTGCTCATGGCTTGGAGAGACCGATGTCCGCACGCGCCTGGACCGTCACGATCAGCAGTCCGGCGGGGCGGCCCGTGCTGACGTGCAGTGCCTGCCCCAGTCATTCGTGGGCGTGGGCGCTGATGGGGTCGTGCAGGTCCGCCGACATCTTGCGGGCCACTTCGTCGACTCCCGGCTGCCTGCGTACCTGCGTACCTGTCAGTGTCGGGAAAGGGGCTGTGTGTGGCACGGGCGCCAGGGGCCCTGTTCCGGTCCACTGCGGCTCCTGCTGATCCGGGCGGACCGCGGCCTCACCTGGCACCTTGCGGATGCCTGCGCCGCGTGCGCCGCCGCGATCCCTTGCGCCGCCACTGTCCCCGAACCCCCGCAGGACGCGGCCGGCCGCCATGTGCTGGCGCCCGCGGGCGAGGCGGTTGCGGACCTCACGTGTGAGCCCGTCGAGTGAGTGGAGGCGCTATGAGACGGAGCCGTGTTCGCCCCGTGGATCTGCAGACACCCCGCCGCGGTGTCGGATCTGGCCCGGGCGGGACTGGTGGCTGGGCCGTGGGGGACAGGTATACGTTCGTCGGCCCGCTGGAGTGTGACCAGGTCAGAATCGGCAGATATCTCCAGCCGCTGCCGCGCTCCCCCTAGCCTTGAAGGCTGATCATCGCCGTCGCGGCCAGGCCGCTGCGGCGCGCCGACCTGGCTGGGATACACGGGCATGGACGGGGGACGCGGCGCGGCACGCGCCTTCGAGGACTGGCTCTTCCGCATGGAGGGCATCGCCGACGACGAACGACGGCTCCTCGCGGGAGAACACGTCAGCGGGCCGGCGGCGGACTCCTACCGTTATCGCGTCCAGGCGGCCAGCCGCGAGTTCGCCGGCCGTGTCCTGACCAGCGAACGGCAGGCCCGCGACCTGCTCGGCAACCGCTCCTGCAGATCCACCACGGCGGGGGCATGACCTGTGTCCTCGATCCCGCCAAGGCGGCCTGCCAACTTCGAGGGTCGGCGGATGACCCCATGGTCACCCCGACGTCGACGACTGCAGACCTCGCTGCAAGTGCCTGGTCCGCACGGACCGCGACATCACGGTCGTCCGAGACCGTCTGTATGAACTCGCAGAGATTGTCGAGGATTCCCTGGCTCCGCCCATCCGCCACTCACGCGAGCAGCGCGAACTCGAACGGCTCCGCGCGATCATCAACGAACACCAACGCGGAGCCCAGCAATGACCGTTCTCCCGCTCGACGACGAACACGATCCCGCCTGACGCGAGATCGTTGCCGCCATCAACCGTCTCCTCGCTGGCACCCCACACCGATCCAACGGACGCTTGAACGTCACCCATCTGGCGATCGAGGCCGACGTCAAACGCTGGCACCTCACCCATCAGCACACCGACCTCAAGGACCGGTTCCAGGCCGAGGCCGCCCTCGCCGAGGCCAAGCGAATGACAGCCGCCAGGAATGTCGATGCCCACGACGAGCTGAAGAAGAAGTACGCCGAGCTCAGCAAGCACTGCCGTCACCTGGAGAGCCGTCTGGAGATCTACGCAACGGCGCTGAACCAGCTCGCCCTGGAGCTCGAGGCAGCCACTGGACGGGACGCCGACGCCGCCAAGATCCGGACGCTGCCTCGACGGCGGCCACCTCGCTAGAGCCGCGTCACCCTGCGGGGGATGGGGCCGCAGGGTGTGGGTGGGCGGCCAACCGGCCCGTCCACCCGCACAACCGCAGGTCCGCCCGGCAGCCGCAGCCCCAGCAGGATCTGGCTGTAGCCCTCGGCCTCCGGGACCTCGGGCGTTCGGGTGCCGCCCAGCATGTAGTCGATGGACTCGACGATGAACGACTTGCCAGTGTCCGAGGCCCCGTAGATCACCGTCAGCGCCGGGTCGAGGTGACGGTGGTCGGTCCGATCGGCGTGGCCTTGCCCAGGTCCCAGTTGAAGCGGTCCCGGTTGGACGGCCGGGAGGATCATTGAGCCTCTCCGTCCTGGTGTGCAGGCCGTACTCGGTATGGGCGGCCACGAACTCCTTGATCTGCGCCGCCGGTGTCCCGCGCAGCGCGGGAGCGTCCGACGCCGGGGGGAGTCCAGGAACCGCGCGTGCACCCGCTCGACCGCGGCTCGCATCTGCTGCTGGCGCTCCCGTTCCACGACCTGCGCGTACGGCTCGGGAGCCGTACGGGTGTCGTGGATGCCGACGATGGGCCGCCCACCAGTAAACCGCCGGTTCAGCCGACCTCGGCGAGCACGTGGCCCGGTGCCTCGGTGCCCGCGTCGGCGGTCCGTTCGCCGTCCGGGCCCCAGGCGCCGGCGCCGCCGCAGCCCACGCCGTCCTCGTTGCTGCCGAGGACGTTGCCGAGCACCACGTGGAGACCGAACTCCCGGGCCCGCACCGGATAGACCTTCTCGAACGAGTCGTTGTCGGCGGAAAGCACCGAGCTCGCCAGATAGACCGTGCAGCCGTCGGCGGCGGCCCGCTCGGCGAGCTCTGGGAAGCGGTTGTCGTAGCAGGTGGCCAGCGCGAACCGGGTGCCATCCAGCACGAAGCGGCCGTCCCGGCCGCCCGCTGCGAAGACCTCCTGCTCGATGCCGTACAGGTGCTGCTTGTCGTACCGGGCGAGGAGTCCGCCGTCCGGACCGATGACGAGCGAGGTGACCATGGGCCGACCCTCCGCCGTGTACACGGGACCGTTGACGACCGCCGCCGCCGAGACGGCGCGGCAAGCCTCCCGTACGGGTTCGAGGCGGGCGTCGTCCTCGGTGAGGACGAGGCCGGGGGTGTCCCGGATTAGCGTCGGCTCGTAGCCGGTCACGGCGAGCTCGGCGAAGACGACCATGCGCGCGTCGTCGGCCCCGGCGGCCCGGATCAACGCGGCGATGGTACGAACGTTGGCGTCGATGTCCCCGGCGACCGGGGCGAACTGGGTGGCTGCGACGATCATCCCCCCATCATCGCCGCCGACCGGACCGAGGGAAACCCCGGGGCTCCACAGTACGAGAACCCGCTGGAGATCACGGAAAGTCACTGAGGTCTTTCAGCGCTGCCGCTCCAGAGTGAGGACGGCCGCGGAGATTGACGACATTCGATTCGGGCTGCACCGGGATCGGCGGAAGATGCGCGAGGACTTCAAGCGTGCGACGCCGCGCTCGACCGGTGCCCGTGCCGCGGACAGAGCGCGATTGACCGTTTGCTGGGTCGGCGTGAGGTCACGGCCCGGCGGGCGCCTGAGGGGTGTCGTCACCCACGGGCCAGCTCCCATGTAGGCGCGGTCGGCGAGGATGGGAACGCCCTGGCACTCGCAGATTCGGATGATCCGGTGGGCGCGGGCCGCGGTCAGATCATGGGCGCGGCCGGGCAGAGCAGGCGAGATCCACAGCAGCTGCCCGACCGGGTCGGTCACCACCTGCACGTTCACCCCGTGCCTGCGGTGCTTGTGGGAGAAGTCGGCCCGGCTGTCGCCGACCCGGTCGCACTCCGCCAGGGTGCCGTCGAGCAGGACGTAGTCCGGTTCCGCCTCGCGCAAGGCGCGCAGCAGGCCGGGTGCGCGGTCGGCGAGCAGGTCGACCACGGCTGTCGTGTAGGCGTGAGCGGTGCCGACGGAGATGCCGAACCCGGCCGCGAGCTGGGCGAGGGTGTCGTGCCGGCGCAGGTACACCAGGCCGACCACGGCACGCTGGTGCGGTGGGAGCTTGCAGCGGCGGTCACCCTCGCGGGTGACGATGAGCATGGTTACCCACTCGACCAGGCCGTGAGGCAGATCGAGTGCGGCAGAATACGGAACCAACGCGGCTCCTGTGCCTGTGGGTTGAGACTTCTAACACCTCCCCCAGCGGCACGGGAGCCTCGTGCGTTGCGGGCACCGATCCCGTCACCCGATCAGTGGCCACGCTGAAAGACCTCACTGACTGGCTTCCGTGGGCGCCTTGCAGACGCCATGAGGGATTACCTGGTGGGCGGGGCTGTGATCAAGTCCATGCCCGGGTAGCGGCCGGTGACGAAGCCCGCAGCTTCGTACACCGGCTTTCCGGCCTCGCTGGCGTGCAGTTGGACGTAGTGAATGCCTGCTCCGTGGAGCCAGCCGACCAGTTCGTCCACGATGCGGCGTGCGTGGCCGCGGCCGCGGGCCGGGGCGTCGGTGACGATGCCGTCGAGGTAGCCGCGGCGCCCGTCGGGCCAGCGCGGACCGGGCAGATGGTAGGTGACCCAGGCCATACCGCAGGCATGGAGGGGCCCGCCGGGATCGCCGCCGACGACGAGGCAGACGTAGTCGTCGCGGCGGTTGATGCGCTCGTCGAACCAGTTGTGGGCGATACGCCGCCATGGAGCGTCAGTCGGTCCAGGGTCGGTGCCCAGAGTCTCCAGCGCGACGGCGCGTAACCGGATCAGCTCTGCAATGTCGGCTGTGGATGCCTTGCGTGGCTGCATGTCATGGCTCCCCTTTCTGTTTTAGCCCGCTTCAACGGGCCATGGTGAGCAGGACGCGACCAAAGGGCCGGTCCTCGATCAGATGACGCTGCGCTTCGGCAGCCTGTTCCAGCGGGAACACGCGGGCGATGGTGGAGGTGATGCGGCCCGCGCGCAGCCATTCCAGCAGGGTCACGCGAGCGGAGCGGGCGATGTCCGGAGGGGTCATCGAGAACGTGTAGCCGTAGGCGGTGGCGTTCTTCCATATCAGGTCGGTGATGTTCACCGTGCCTTCAGTGCCGCCTGAGTATCCGACGCCGACGTAGACGCCGCCGTGTGCGAGAGAGGCGATGCAGGGACCGAGCAGCGGACCGGCGACGCCGTCGACCACGACGTCCACGCCCCGGCCGTCGGTGATGCGCGCGACGCCGTCGGTCAGGGACTCGCGGGACAGGTCGATGACGTGCTCGTGGCCGGCGGCACGGGCGGCTTCGGCTTTGTCGGTGCGGCTTGCGGTGGAGACGGTCAGGGATGCGCCGAGTTGGCGGGCCACGTCCACCGTCCCCATGCCGACGGAGCCACCGATGGCTGGCGCCAGGACGGTGCCGCTGGTCTTCAGCCGGGCGAGTCGGGTCAGGACGAGGTAGGCGGTGCTGTATCCGGCGCCGGCGAACAGCGCACAGGCGGCCTCGTCGCTCACCCCGTCAGGGATCGGTATCAGTTGGCGTGCGTCCGCGGTCAATTGCTCGCGCCAGGTGCCGTCGGTGCGCCAGCCGAGCCCGCCGCCGGCGACTACGACGCGCGCCCCTTCCGCCAAGCCGGTCGCCCCGGGGTCGGTGATCCGTCCCACCGCGCCGCCGCCGGGTATGTGGGGCGGGGTCTGGTGCAGGGAGGAGTCCATCCGTCCTGCCCTGATGGTGTTGTCGGCCGGGCTCACTTCGGCGTAGGAGAGCTGGATCGACGCCCGGCCGCCGGTGGCCGGTTCGGGGGGACGGTCCACGAGCCGCAGTTCCTCGTAGCCGCCGTGGCGCCGGTACTCAATCGCTCGCATGGCGTTCCACCTCCGTCAGTCGGATCACGGGTTCTTCAGTAGCCCCTTGGTGATCCAAGCCAATGAAACAGATTCTGTTACAACTGAGGGCAAGAGTGAGCCGCCCGGCCCCCTCGGCGCTTCAGTCGGAGCGTGAGGTCAGGGTGTCTTGCAGGACGTCCGCGATCGAGACCCCCGCGAGTTCCCGCCGCACGGCCTCCTCCGTGTCGAGGTAGACGCGGCGCAGCGCGGGCTGGATGCCGCGGCCGACGGGGCACGTCTGGTTCGGTTCACCGCGATGCAGGGCAAACAGGGGTTCGTCGTGCACCGCCCGGTAGACGTCGAGCAGGGCGAGGGACTCAGGCTCGCGTGCCAGCGTCCAGCCGGCCCCAGCGCCGTGCCGGACCGTCACCAGGCCCGCCTTCCGTAGATCGGCGAGGCTGCGCCGGATCACTACCGGGTTGGTGGCCACGCTTGTGGCGATCTGGTCCGAGGTGACGACGTCACGCCCGCGCCCGTGCACCAGGGCCATCCAGGTCAGCACATGGACGGCGACCGTCATCCTGCTGTTCGCGCTCACGTCCTTCACACCCCCTTGCTGCAACAGTAACAGTTACAGCAACGGGGCCAGGTGTGCGGATACGTCGACCAGGGCCTGTCGTGAGTCATGATCACGTGCGGGGCGAGGCTGCGGAGCCAGATGACCGCATGGCACCACACGTGGGCCGATTTCCCACCCGAGGCAACTCCCGGATGCCGGATGCTTCCGCGCCTCTGGCAGGCTGAGCGCGTGACGTCAGGTACCGCCGACCCGCTGTACCGCAGAGCGGTCCAGCGGGTGGCTACGCCCGACGCATCCGCAGCGAGAAGGGCCAACGCTGGAAAGGCCGACCCCCGCTCGTTGCCTGATCAAGCAGGGCCTAGTGCGCGGCCTGCTCGAGTCCACCGGCACGAAGGGCATCCTCGATCTCGCCGAGCTTCGCTGACGACAAGATTCCCACCTGCTCGGTCAGATCTTCCTTGGCCAGCGTGACCAGCCAAGTGCACGGGACAAGACCGGGACGTGGCAGCGCCACTCGAAGGACGCCCTCGAGAGGCAGCCCCTCGGGCGCCCCCACTGCCACCTCGACGGCCACACCGCTGATCTCGGTCCCCGCAGGAGCGACGACCTGCATCGCTCGGAACCCGGACGCTTCACCTCCTGACAGCAGTACTACCGGCCGCCGCTCGTCAAAGTCCGCCAACCAGACCTCGCCGCGCTCCATGTGCCCTCCCGACGCAGGATCGCGGGGGAACCTTGCACGCCCCGGACCGAACACCTCATGGTCAGCCGTAATCCAACCAGTCCAGCGGTCGCAGCGGCCAGCGAACCCGGTGAACCCGTAGATCCCGCTGCAGCCCCAACCGCATGTCGTCAATCGCCAAGGCCATCCTCACCCTGGAGCGGCAACGCTGAAGAAGCTCACTGAAGCCGTGACCTCCGCCCTACGAGTAACCGGTGATCGAAGAGTTCATGAGGTGAACGGCGTTTCGTCTCCAGGCACAATATTTTTGCAAAAGCAGACTCGATCCTGTCCGGGGCCGTCGTAGTCGATACGCACGGGCCATCCGGCGACCTCGCGGTCACCCGGCTCTACAGTGAAACCCATGGCTTGATGAAAGGCAATGGAACCGATATTTCCTGGGGAGGTGATCGCACGCACCTGGCGGCGGCCCGCCTCTGCAGCGCGCCGGATAAATACCGTGTAGAGCCGGCGGGCCAGGCCTTGCCCTCGCAGCGCGGGATCGACCCCGACGAAGTGGATATAGGCTTCATCGTCATTGTCCGCAGCGTGGAAGCCGATGAGGAAAGCTTTGATCCCCTCATTGTCCTCCAGTACCAGACTGGTACTGGAAAAGAACTGCAGAAAGAGCTTAGGAAGCAGCAGAGAAAGTTCGCGAGCTTGATCAGGTGTGCGAGAGTCACTCCACCACCGCTGCACGCACTCGACGATCACACGATGATCGGAGACACGCGCTTGACGCAGTCCGAGCAAGGAGTTCACTCAGTTCTCCCCTTCTTCTCTCCTGCCGGTCGGAACGACCGCTGCGGGGCAGCCGAAGCCGACCGAGCCAAACCCGCGCCGCAAGCGGCATGCCACAACGTACCCACGATCCCGCGCCGGGCGGCCAGGAACCGGGAGGTACATCAGCGTGGCAGTCGCGTTCCGGGTCATGGGAAGTCGATCCCGAACGGCGCCACGCGCCCGGCGATCACGACGGGGAGGTCCGTGGGGGCGACGACGAGGATGCCGATGGTCGAGGCGAGCACCCCCGGCAGGACCAGCCCGGCGGGCCCCTGCTTGTCGATGGCGGACCGTGGCTACGACCACGACGAAACCGCCGCCTGGTATTCGAGGGCGACTTCGTCCAATACGGTGATCTCACCACCGGTGTGCAGTTCCACCGCCCAATGCCCCCCGACGGACAGAGTCGGCACTCCCCGGCCGCGTCGCTGCCCCCCGGCGCGGACGTCACTTCGTGAGACGGCCCGCCAGCGTGAGGGCGGCGGTCCGTCGAGGCGCGGCCTGCAAGGAGCCGGAGCCCGGCTTTGCGTCGAGTGCCTGACCTGGCCAGCCCTTCAGCCGGCCGAGGGGGCTCGTGCATCACCTGCGCCAGAACAGGTGGTGCGTCACACCGCTCGGGCTGGGCACGACCTCCAGGTGGAACCGGTCGAGCAACTCATCGGGGGACTCCCAGAGCCGTAGTCCCGACCCGAGCTTCACCGGCGAGACAGCCACGTGCATGGTGTCGACGAGGCCGGCGTCAAGGAACTGCCGGATGGTGGTGACTCCGCCGCCGAGTCGGACGTCCTTGCCCTGTGCCGCTTCCCACGCCTGTTCGAGGACCGTGGCCGGGTCGCCGTCGACGAAGTGGAACGTGGTGTCGGAGAGCGTGAACGACGGACGCGCGTGGTGGGTCATGACGAACACCGGGGTGCGGAAAGGAGGCTCCTCCCCCCACCAGCCGTGCCACTCATGGTCCTTCCAGGGCCCGCGTTCGGGCCCGAACTTGTTGCGGCCCATGATCTCGGCACCGATGTTGCGTGCGAAGTCTCGCGTGAAGTAGTCGTCGAGGCCCTGGCTCCCGCCAGGATCCGTGCGCATGGGCCAGCTCGCCGTGGCTCCGGCCCAGGCGAACAGCCTCTCGGGATAGTCGAGGCCGAACGGTCTCTCAAGGCTCTGGTGCTCGCCGGCACCGATTCCGTCATTCGAGACGTTGAAGTTCATGACCCTCAGCAGTTGATCCATGTGTTCCCTCGTCAGGTCCTGTTCCGTCACCGTGTGGCGAGGCGCCGCACATCAGGACGTCGAACGGGACGCGGCCAGATCGACAGCTGCCCGCAGCTTTTTCCAAGGCGCGTCAGGAAGCAGCCTCGCTGACCGCGCGGCCGTGGCGCATGTGGACGGCGGAGCGGTTCGAGGATGGATCTTCAGGCCGCTTTGGCTGGTTCCTCGGCCCAGGCCCGGATGGAGGGGAACCGGTTGGAGTCGGTGCCGGTCACGATGCTGCCGATGCTTCGAGTGGGAGACCGTGCTGCGCCGCCTGCCCGCGCCGAGTCTGGTTCCACCCCATCGACCCGTGCTGGTCATGACCTCCATCACGCGCGCAACCGAGCAGATCGGCCTGGTCGCCACAGCCTCCACCCCTGCAGCCGGCTTCTTCGCCGCGGTCTTCTTCCGGCTGCGGCAGCTCATGCACCTCGACCAGCCCCGTGGAATCGCCGCGGGCGGCCAGGGCCGGGGTCAGCAAGGTCCGCGCGCGGCCGGTGGCGCGGTTGGAGGCGGGACGCACCGGCACGCAGGCGCTGTGCACGGCCACGACGCCGCCGGCGTGGTGGTGCGCGCCGCATCCGACGGCTCGGGGCCGTCCGAAGGCACGCGCCTCGCACTGGGAATGGCCCCCTGTGCCGGGCGGAGCGGGTGGCGGTCAGCCCCGACTGGCTCGGCACCGTGCCCGAGGGTGTGGAACCGGCCGACTTCGCGGTCTGGAGGCTTTCCTCGACGGCCCATCGGCTGCCCGGTGTCGGATCGGCTCGTCCGGTGTGGTCGTTGACACGCGTTCACCCGCCCGACGAGCCGTGAGCTTCTCTGTTCGAGAAGACCGTGAGCTGGAACGAGAGATGAATATCATGCGGGGACTGATCGGCCGTGCGGGTTGCTTAGCCGTCACTCCGAGGCCGGCCTATCCCTTGTCACTCGGGCTGCCGTCGATGGTGTCGGCAAGGATGTCGGCGGCGTTTTCCGCGGTGTCGTAGACGTCGAGAATCCTGTCGACGCCAGTGAGCTTCAGCAGCTGTCGCAGTTGCGGCTGTACGCTGACCAGGGCCAGCGTCACACCGGTCTCCAGCGCACGCCGGCGGGCCACCAGAAGTGCGTTGAGTCCTGCCGAATCGCAAAACGGAACCCCGGCCAGGTCCAGCACGATCCATTGCTCGCCTGAATCGATGCACCTCAGGAACTCGGTACGAAACATGGGCGCGGTCAGGTAATCCATCTCACCGCTGAAGGAGCCGACCAGGCAACGGTTCACGTGGGCCTTCGTGACCGACGGAACGCTGGTCATTTCGACAACCTCCCGCCCTTCTCCACGGCGCGCGGGTCGCACCTTTGACAACCGCCTGCCCTTGAATGCCTCTCCCAACCGCCGCAGCACCGGCGAGGTTCGCAGGAACGGTTTGACGGCGCAATGTCAAAGTCGACCGGTGGTGGGAATTAGCAGCGCAGCTCGGCCCGAAGACGGGGTGGCGGCGGGCGACGCAACTGCCGCCTCTGACGCCGGGGTCCCGTCGCCTCGGCCGGACGGGCGGGGACCAGCTGCCGGCCCTGCACCGGGCACGACGCGGTGCTGCTTCAGCCGCTCCTGCTCGCCCCCGCGCGCGGTCTCGACAGCCTTGTCCTCGCAGTCGCCGCGCAGCGTCGGGTGGCACCGCGGCTCCGGCCACCGATACGCCGCCGTCGCCTCTCACCGGTGGCCGGTGAAGTGAGGGCACAGCCAGTCATGCCCGGTCGCCGATTCGGGGATGGCGTCGGGCAGCAGCCATGGTCCGGTCGCCGCGGCAGCAAGAAGGAGTGCGCTGGGCGCCGCGCGGTGTCACCGGCTCGCGGGCGCGTCCTGCTGCCCGAGCGGCCGCAGGGAGGGCAGGGTCAGTTGCCATCAGTCGGACAGGCGGTCGATGACCGTGGCGGTGCCGTCGAGTGCCTCGGTGAGGGAGCAGAGGCCGTAGAAGGCGCACACCAGGGTTCTGGCCGCGCGAGCGGGAGGCAGTCTGGAACGGGCGGGACTGCGCCGCTACTTCCAGCACATCGTCGTCCCGGACCGCGGGGACCACGTCCGCCCCGAACCGCACCCGGACGTCTACGCCTTGGCGGCCCGGCTCTGTGGTGTCGACCCGTGCAGCGCGCTGGTCGTCGAGGAGTCCCTGACCGGCGTGCAAGCGGCTCGCCGCGCAGGATTGCGCGTGAAGGCGTTGCGCTTGGCGGGGCGGTTCAGCCCCATCAGCCGTCGGACCGGTCACCTGGTGGGCCCGAGCGCCGCGAGGCCGGGGCATCGAGCCCTTTCCTCGCGGCGCCGGGGGCCGGGACTCAGTGAGCCAGTACCGCGGCGACCGATGCCACGTCGTCACGGAAATAGAAGTGACCACCGGGGAAGGTGTGCCGGCGCAGGGGCTCGGTGCTGTGCCGGCCCCACGCGTCGAGTTGGTCCGGGGTTCCGCTGTCGGCCTCGCCGCCGAGGACGACGAGCGGAACCCGAAGGGGCCCGGAGTCCCGGTGCCGGCAATTCTCCAGCAGAGCGAAGTCGGCGCGGAACGCCGGCAGCAGCAGCGCCAGCGGATCGGGATCGGCGGCGATCTGGGGCGGGATGCCGCCGTAGCGCTCGTCCAGGATCGCGATCAGCTCCTCGTCCGGCAGGCCGGACAGCCGGGCCCCGTGGCGCGGCAGGTGGGGGGCCGGGAAGGCCGAGACGACGAGCCGTTCGGGCAACGGCAGTCCCCGGGCGGCCAGTTCGCGCGTCACCTCGTAGGCGACCAGTGCGCCGAGGCTGTGTCCGAACAGGTCGTAGGGGGCGACCAGTTCCGTTTCCGCCAGCAGGGCGTGTACCACGTCGTCGAGCTCGGTCAGAGCCGGTTCGGCGGCGCGGCCGCCGCGTCCCGGCATGCAGACGCCGTAGACCTGGGTGCCATTCAGGTGCCGGCCCCAGCGGACGTACTCGCCCTGGAGCCCGCCTGAGTGCGGGAAGCAGTACAGATGGCGCTCGGGGGTCGCCGTGGGAGGGCGGCCGTTCAGCCAGGGATTGCGCCGGGCGGGGGTGCCGCCGCGCAGCGGGGCAGGAGGGGACGTGGTCATGAGGCGGCGTTCTCCTTGGCCTCGGCGGGATCGCCGGCCCCACGCTCCTCGATGAGCGCGGCGAACGACGACGGGGTCTGGAAGCGCAGGACGTCCGAGGCCTTCACGCTGACGTGGAAGGTGGATCCGGCCCAGGCGGCGAGCTTCGTGGCGGTCAGCGAGTCTCCCCCGAGGTCGAACAGGCCGTGCTGCGGGTCGATGTCCGGGTAGCCGAGAGCCTGTCCGAAGGCCGTGAGCACGGCCTGGAGGACGGGGGGTGCTCCGGCGCGCGGACGCCGGGCGACACGTCGGCGACAGCCTCCCGCGGAGCGGTGGCTGCCCCCGCCGGCGCGGCCGGAAGCCCGGCGGCCATCGGTGCGATCACGGAGGTCGATGAGGCCATGGGTGCGGGCGTGCGTGGCGTCGGAACGGCCGGCGTGAGCGCGACCGGCGGCGGCACGAGGTGGTGGCGGCGTTCGAACGGGTACGTCGGCAGGGCGATCCGGCGCCCGGGCCCGTCGCCCCGCAGGGCGGCGAAGTCGGGGTGCGCCCCCCGGGCCCACATCTCGCCGACGCCGGCGAGCAGGACCGCCTTCTCGGACGCCTCCTCCGCCGGGTGCGGGGCGAGGCGCACGACGGCCTGCTTGTCGTCGTAGGCGGCGTGCTGGCGGGTCAGCGTGGCCAGGGTGCGGCCCGGACCCATGTCCACGAGGACGCTGTCCGGGGTGCCGAACAGGGTGTCCAGCGCCTCTCCGAAGCGGACGGGTTCGCGCATGTGCCGCACCCGGTACCGCGACGTGCGCACCGCCTCCGCGTCGGCCCACGCTCCGGTGGTGTCCGACAGCACCGGCAGCGCCGGCCGCTCGCGCGGCAGTGCTTCGATCGCCTCGGCGAAGCGCTGGGTGATCGGGTCGACCAGGGGTGAGTGGCCGGCGGTGGCGATGCGCAGGACCCGTGCCTCCAGCCCGCGGTCGGTCAGCTCCTGCGCGAAGCGCGCCACGGAGGCGGCGGGACCGGTGACCGTGCACTGGCCGGGGCCGTTGACAGCGAGGCGGGTGATGGCGTACTGCAAGGTGGTGCGGCCGCAGTACGACCCCGGACGGCACCCGCCGGCCGAGCGGGAGCGGGGGCGGAAGCGGGCGAATCGAGATCGACTCCTCGCGCATGGTCGTGCTCACCCAGCCGGCGAGGTCGTGACCGTCATCCTCCAAGCGGTCGGAGCATCCAAGTGAAACCGAGCGCGACTCGGGCGGCATGACGGCCGGGAGCTCTCTGACCGCGACAAGGTTCTCGTACGAGGGCAGCAGTCGTTCGGCGTACCGCCGTACCCCCCGGTTCACCGGGGGGTACGGCTCGACTCGCAGAACGCACAGCAGGACATCCGACACAGCAGGGAGTCAGTGATGAGTACAGTCACCACGCCGGACGGCACCGTCATCTTCTACAAGGACTGGGGCCCGCGGGACGCCCAGCCGATCGTCTTCCACCACGGCTGGCCGCTCAGCTCGGACGACTGGGACGCCCAGTTGCTGTTCTTCCTCTCCAAGGGGTACCGCGTCATCGCCCACGACCGCCGCGGGCACGGACGTTCCAGCCAGCCCGCGACCGGCCACGACATGGACACCTACGTCGCCGACGTCAACGCGCTGACCGACGCCCTGGACCTCCAGGGAGCAGTGCACGTCGGGCACTCCACCGGCGGCGGCGAGGCCACGCGCTACGTGGCACAGGCCAAGCCCGGCCGCGTCTCCAAGGCGGTACTCGTCGCGGCCGTCCCGCCGGTCATGGTGAAGAAGGACAGCAACCCCGAGGGCACCCCGATCGAGGTCTTCGACCAGTTCCGTGCTGCCCTCGCCGCCAACCGGGCCCAGTACTACATCGACGTTGCCACCGGGCCCTTCTACGGCTTCAACCGGCCCGGGGCCCAGGTGTCCCAGGGGCTGATCGACCGGTGGTGGCTGCAGGGCATGATGGGCGCGGCGAACGCCCACTACGAGTGCATCAAGGCATTCTCGGAAACCGACTTCACCGAGGATCTCAAGAAGATCGAGGTCGCGGTCCTCGTGCTGCACGGCACGGACGACCAAATCGTACCCTACGCAGACTCCGGCCCGAAGTCCGCCGAGCTGCTCAAGAACGGCACGCTCAAGAGCTACGAGGGCTACCCCCACGGGATGCTGTCGACGCACCCCGAGGTGCTCAACGCCGACATCCTCACCTTCTTGGAGAGCTGAGCGGTCTGCGTGATGGGCGCAGTGGTCATCTCCTCCCTTCTCGCTCCCACACCGGCGCCGGTCGTTGCGCAGGGTCGCGGTGCCGGAGCGGTCGTCCCACACGTACGCCCGCCGGGGCTGGTACAGGTCCGTCCTCGTGTCGTGGCTGGACGGTAAAGCGGAGACGAGTCATCACTCGAAGTCAGCCCCCGGCGGCTGGCGACGTCAGCTCGGCCAACGAACCGGAGACCACCGCTCCAACCCCTTGCCTGACGAGCATCCCTGAGCCGTGCAGGCCCAGAGCCTGCCCACTCGACTCGTCGGGGGTCTGGGTGACGCATCGTCAGCTCCTGGCCGTGGGCGCGATCGTACGGCGTTTCGCGTCAGGGAGCGGCCGCCGTGCTCGCCCGCCGAGGCCGCGGCTCGGACGGCGGTGGGAGGAACGATCGAGTGGGTCGACCGAAGGGTGGCCATGACCGGCTGGCGCACCGCTCACGGCGGACCGATGGTGCGGCTGGTCTTCTCGTCGACGGAGCCGTAGCGATGCGCGGCGTAGTCGGCGGCCGCGGTGATGTCCGCGACCGGGTCGGTGAGGCCGTCGGCGGTTCGGTGACGTGGTAGGCGTTGCCCGCGGACTGACCGGGTCGGTCGGGTCGGTCGCCGGCATCCGCGCCGCGTTCACCGTGGACACCGTCGACCAGCGGCGGCACCGGTGGGCGTGGCGCGTCCGGCTGGGCCCCGTCGCCCTCCGCCGCACCTCGAAGTGCATGTATACGCCCGCGGCAGCAGGACGACCCTCCGCCTGGATGGTTCGGTGCTCACGGCAGCCCTTCACGCCCCGTGCGCACGCCTCACCCTCCGCCGCCTCGTACGGTGTCGATCACGTCCGTGCCCCACGCCCGTGCCGTACGACCAGCTCGGCGGTCCCCCCTCCCCCGGCCGCTGATGGCGCCGCGGCACCGAAAGTGCTTCGCTTCTGCTTCCGCTCCAGCCCGCCGCCCCTGGTGGCTCGGTCCAGCGCGGGCGGTGAACGCCCGTCCCGCCGAGCTCACCACTGCCTGCCCGCGTACGGGCCACGGCAGTGGGTTTGGGAGGATGTCCGGCGGCCATCCGTACCGGGGTCCGCCGCATCGCGCGGGTCCGGGAATCCGCGGGCGGCGAGAGGTGAGACGCGGAAGACAGGAGCGGAGTGCGATTCGTGCCGGAGTACCCGGAGTACGTGGCCGCGGCAGTGTTCGCCGTGGGCGGGATCATCAGCGCTCTGCCGGCACCGCACAGGTTCTCCACTGCCGTGCTGTTCTGCCTCGCGGTGACCTCCACCGGGCTCGGCGTGGCCGCCCGGGGTACGGAAGGCCACGGCATCCTCGACGTGGTGCTCGCCGTCGCCGCCCTGCTCGTGGCGCTGGTGCTGGGCCTGCTGCTGGTGGCCGACGGCGTCCTCCTGGTCCGGCGGTACGGGCCGCAGCCGGTCCCGCTGGCCAGTGGGACCGCCGGCTGCGCGGTGCTGGCGGTGCTCGGCCTCGACGCGGTCTTCCACGCGGTCGGTGGTGAGGTGCTGCGTGCCCTCGTGGTGGCGGTGAACGCGACCGCGGGATACCTGACCCTGCTCTTCCTCGTCTTCACGGGCTACGTGATCGTCCGGGGCCGCAGAGCCCCGCTACCGGGGACCACCCATGTCGTCGTCCTGGGAGCCGGGCTCGACAGGGACCGGCCCGGCCCGCTGTTGGCCCGCAGGCTGGAGAGTGCCCTGACAGTCGACGCCCCGGGCGCACCGGGCACCCAAGGGGTGGTGTTCGTCGTCTCGGGCGGCCAGGGCGAGGACGAGGTCCGCTCCGAAGCGGACGCCATGGCCGACTACCTGCGCGCACGCGGCGTGGCCGCCGACCGGATCGTGCGCGAGAACCGCTCCGTCAACACCGGGCAGAACCTCCGCTTCAGCGTGGCCCTGATGGACCACAGCGATCCCGGCCACCGTGCCACGGTGGTCACCAGCAACTTCCACGTCTACCGCACGACCCTGCTCGCCTCACGTCTTGGCGTCCCCGTGCGCGTGGTGGGCGCGCCGACCTCCCCGGCCTACTGGCTTGCCGCGACCCTGCGCGAGTTCGCCGCCGTCCTGTGGCTGGACCGGCTTCCCCTGATCGGACTCAGCCTGCTGCTGGCCGTGCCCGTGGCCACGGCGATCTTCTGGCGCTGAGGCGCCCCGGAGGGCCGGAGGGCGTTGCGGACGGCTCGGTGGCGGGCATTTCCGGCCGTGGTGTCTTCCGCCGGCCGAGCGGGTGCTGCTGGTGGCCGTCCACCAGCGAACGAACCTCACGGCGTCCCGCGCCGCAGAGGAGCCGGACGTCCCCTCCTGCGAGGCCGGAGGGAAGACAAAGCCGAACACCGGCGCGTGCCGGCCCGCGTCGAGCACACTTGCGCCCGGATGGAGAAACTGGACGATCCTTCTCGACTGCCGCCAAAGGGGCGACGGCCTCCTCCACGCCGTCCAGGCCGTAGCCACCATGCGCAACCTCGCCATGGTGGGGTGAAACAGCAGGCCGGCCATCACCCGGACATGCCCGCCACCAAGCCCTCCGCATCCCCCCTTCAGTGCATGAGGACGATCCCGGCCAGCGTCACCGCCCCGGCCACCAGCCGCGGACGTCCGAAGGGTTCGCGGAAGAACACCGTGGCGATGACCGCGGCGACGAGGATGCCGGTCTCGCGCGGCGCGGCGACGGTGGCGACGTTGCAGTGGGCCTGCGCCCAGATCACCAGGACATCACCGCCGACCACGCCTACTGAGACCGTCGTACGGCCCGGTGCACCGGGGGCACCCGGGGGTCCGGGCGGGGGCGGTCCGGTGCCGCGCAGGGTGATCGCATCACGCCGCCGGTGCGGGACTCCCGCAGTGCCCGCAGCGCGCCGCCTCCTGTCGGCCGGGCCCTGCTCCTGGTCGTCGCGCCCGGGGGCGGCTGCCTCAGGCGCAGCAGACGCTCGGGCATCGCCGGCTGCTGGAGCCGAACGACGCCGCACGCGCGGGCCCGCCCGCTCTGGGAGACTGCGGCTCGGGCACAATCAGCAGACATGTCCACTCCTCCCGATCCTGCTGTCGTGTACCCCGGCGTCGCAGCCTTCGGCGGCCTCGCCGCAGCGCTCCGGGCCGAGGTGGAAGGCCACCTCGGCGTCGCCGCTGTCGAGTCTTCGGACTCCGCCCCGCTGCTCCACGCGACCGTCGCCAGCGTCCTGCCGTACCGCGAGCCACTGCGGATCAGCGCATGGCAGTACGAGCGGCGGTGGTCCATCAGCGGCACCGAGCCGTCCGTGGGTGCGCCCCTCATCGACGGTACGACGGACGACTTGGCGGAGGTCGCGAAAGCCGCCTGGGCGTGGCACGACGGGGAGCCCCTGCGTGGCATCCGCCAGACGGCACCGTTCGTGCACCTGACCGGCAGGTTCGAGGTGCCAGATCATGACCCCGCGCGCCTGGCTGAATCCGAATGGCAGTGCATGCGCCAGGAGGCGGCCGAACTGGAGGTCGACTGGCAGGAGGCGTACCAGGCGCTGATCGAGGCGGCGTACGCCGAGCCGTTGTTGCGCGCCCTCTTCCCGTTCAGGAGCCACTGGGGACTGCGCTTCTCGACTACCACCCGCCCGGCCGTGACCATCGTCGGACCATGCCTGACCGCGAACGATGACGGCACGTACGGGGTGGGCAGAGGCTTCATCACCCCCGACCTCGGTCTGTTCGACAGCCTGCATGACGCCGTGGCAGTGGCCGTGCGGGAGCTGCCGTCCGGCCTCGGCCCAGTCACGCTCGGCTCCTTTCCTCAACCGGCCAACTAGGGTCCGTCTTCAGAAGGCCCACGCTGCAGGCAGGCCAACAGGCAGGCACCGCCCAGGCCCGTCTGGCCGGCGGAGACCGCGTGGCGGCCGGAGACCTCAACGGCGACGGCCGCGACGACCTCGTCATCGCCCTGTCCAACCCCCGCCTCAACCCCAACGGACTGGCCGACCCCAGCCACGGCGCCGGCTACCTCGCCGTCCGCTACGGCGACCCCGACATCATCGGCGGTCTCGCCCCCCCCCCCCCCCCCCCCCCCCCCCCCCCCCCCCCCCCAACCCCCCCCCCCCCCTCTTGCTGCGCGGAAGCGCCGGCGGGCTCACCAGCAACGGCGCCGCGCGCTATTCACAGAACACCCCTGGCATCCCCGACAACGCCGAGGCCAACGAATCCTTCGGCTCCCGGCTCCGCCTCGCCGGCTTCAACCGCGACGGCAAGGCGGACCTCGCCGTCACCGCACCTCGGGAGGACCGCGGCAACGGCGCCCTCTGGCAACTACGCGGTAGCCGCGGTGGCTTGAGCACCAGCGGAGTCAGCACCTTCGGGCCGAGGGAATACGGCGTCGCCGCCGGCTCCCGCATCGGTGAAACCCTCCTCGGCTGAGGTTCCACGAACACCAAGTCGATCGTGTCCGGGCTTCCTCGATCTTGCAACGGCGGCCACCAGAACCGAGATCGGCGTTTCGGACGGCCATCTTGTAGGCCGTTGTCACGTGCTTCATTTCACCTCACGAGGCGGCTCGATCACAGATTTCCCGAGTCGCTTTCCCGCGGCCGTCCCACCAAGCGCGCAAACGAGGGGCCGCGGTCTCGCGCGCCGCCACCTGCCAAGGGCATCCGGCCCCGCCCCGATGGGCCGGCGTGGCTTGCCCGGTACCGTCGAGGCGGGCCGCGGCTGTTCCTCATCAGTGACCGTCTCGGCACCGGCGTACGCGGCACATGACCACCGCCGTGAGCCGCTCGAAGGGGACGGGACCGGTGTGCCGCGAGTCGTAGCTGGTCTCGCGGTGGTCGCCGAGGACGTAGACGTGACCGGGTGGTACGGCGTCCCTTCCGTCACCCGAGTCCGGTAACGCGTCGCCCGGGAGACCCACGACCCGCTTGATCATGCAGGTGGGTGTGGCGGACTCGGCGGGGCGCGGGCCGTGCGCGGGCCGGAGCCGGATCGCGACCACCGTACCGCGGCGCACGAGTCGTGCCGGGCACCTCAGGTGCCCGGGCAGTCTGGCGGCCAGCAGCCGGTCCCCGTCCTGGTAGGCCGGCCGCATGCTGCCACCGCTGACCTCGAGCAGTAAGCAGGCCTTGCGCAGGACGAGGGTGAGCGCCCCGGCCGCCGCGACCACGGCGGCCGGGGCCGCCCATGTCATCGGTGTCACGGACGAGCCCCCTCCGGCTCGGCCGGCTCGTCCCGGTAGCCGCTGGACTGGAGCGTGAACAGCCGTTGGTACGTGCCTCCTTGGGCGATGAGTCGTCGGTGGTCGCCGAGTTCACGGACGCGCCCGTCCTCCAGGACCGCGATGACGTCGGCGTCCTTGACCGCGCCGAGCCGGTGGGAGATCAGCACACTGGTGCGTCCGGCGCGACGTTCCCGCAGCCGCGCGTGGATCTCGTACTCGGCCGCAGGGTCGAGTCCCGAACTGGGCTCGTCCAGGATCAGCAGATCCGCGCCCGTACGCAGGAACGACCGGGCGAGCCCCATCCGTTGCCACTGCCCGCCTGACAACTGGACCCCCATCTCGGTCCCGTCCCCCTCACTTGAGCGGAAGGTCCGGCTCAGCAGGGTGGCGTAACCACGCGGAAGCCGGGCGATTTCCTCGTGCATGCCGGCGAGCCGCGCCGCCTCCTCGCAGCGCCGGAGATCCGACAGCGCGCTCAACTCGCCGATGCACACGTTCTCCTGGGCGGTGAGGTCGTAGCGCATGGGGTCCTGGAAGGTGGCGGCGATGCGCGCCCGCAACTCGGCCGGAGCGATGTCTCGCAGGTCGGTGCCGTCCCACAGGATGCGCCCGCGCGTGGGGTCGTAGAACCGGCACAAGAGCTTGACCAGGGTCGACTTGCCGGATCCGTTGACGCCCGCCAGCGCCAGCGCCGTGCCACGCTCGATCCGCAGGTTCACCCCCCGTAGCACCCAGGGCAGTTCCTCCTCGTAGCGGAACCACAGGTCCTGGATCTCGATCCCCTCACGCAGCGGGCCCGCCGGGCGAGGGCGGTGCGGAGCGGGCAGGTCGGGGCCGAGCCGGAGGACGGTGACGTAGTGGTCGAACATCACCAGCGAGTGGTGCGTCTGGCCCAGTTCACCGGCCAGTCCGCCGATACCGCTCTGCACGGCGGGGATCGCGGCCAGCAGCATGGAGACATCGCCGACGGTCATCGCCCCGCGCGAGGCGGCCCCGACCGCCCACAGCAGACTTGCCCCGGCGAGGACCGCGGCGGCCGTCTGGAGCGCCGACTGGATCCGCAGTTCGCTGCGGTCCTGTCGCTCTCTCAGGGCGTCGGCGGCACGGCGCTCGCTGAGCATGCGGCCGCGCAGGAATCCCCCGGCACCATAGAGGCGGATCTCCTTGGCGGCCTCCACACTGGTGAGGAGGGTCGCGTAGAAGATCTCCCGGCGCTCGGAGGGGCTGATGTCCCAGAAGGTCCGCGCCCGCCTGCGGCTGAGGGTGATCTCCGCCCACAGCACCGGAATGCCGGACAGCGACACCGCCACCGCCAGGAACGGGTCGAGGATCGCGAGGGAACCGACGAACCCGGTCAGCAGGACCGTGCTGCGGATCAGACCCGCCGCGCCTTCGACCACTTGGGACGGTGCGAGCCCGCCGGCCTGTTGGGCCAGTCGCAGCTGGTCCAGAAACTCCGGGTGTTCGAACCGGCGCAGCCCGGTGAAGGTGTCGACCCGGGCGTGCAGGCGCTCATGGGCGCGCAGGCTGGTCACGCGCATCATCCTGGCGCGCAGATAGCCGGTGAACTGCGGGGCGACGGCTGCGATCGTACTGACGGCGGCCAGCGTGCTCGCGGGTGCGGCGATATCGGCCGCGGACGCTCCCGAGGTGAGCGTGTCGAGGATGTCCTTGACCAGCCAGGTGACCACGACCGGAGCGGTGGCCGACAGCAGGGTCACGGCGAGGTGGCACGCCAGCACCCAGGGGGACGAGCGGAAGGCGAGCCCCAGGGCCAGGCGCAGGGCACGGACCAGGTCCTGGGGGCCGGGAACGGATGGCGCGGGGACGGGCTTGCCGGCGTCCTCGCCGAGTGTGCGGCTCATGTCGACCCGGCCGGGGAGGTGGTGAGCGCGGCGTTCCCCACGGCCAGGACGGTGGGTGCCGTTCCGCTCCTCGCCGAGACGGCGAACTGGCAGGGGTAGGCGGTGACACCGAAGGCCGAGGTGCAGGGACCTTCCGGATCTTCGGACAACACCGTGGCGACAGGCTTGAGTTGGCTCACCATGAACTCGGCCTCCGCCTTGTCGTCCGGCGTGGCGTTCGGCGACACGACGACGGCGACGACCTGGCGGTGGCCGCTCATCGCCTTCGCCTCCTCGACGAAGCGGGGTAGTTTGCTGCGGCACGGCAGGCAGCCGGTGGTGAAGAACGCCACCAAGGCCCCGTCCGTGAGGTCCCGCTCGGTGATCGGGGGCCCTGCCACACAGTGCGTGGCGAAGGTGCCCACGGTCGCCCCGACGGGCAGACCACCCGTGTCGTCCGCCAAGGTGCCGTCCGGGCGGTCGCGGAGCCGGCGGAGTACGGCGAGGGTCAGCATCAGATCCCAGGTGCACAGGGCGGCGACGGCCACGAGGGCAGCAGCCAGGTAGACCATGGCGGGCCTCTCCGGTTGGTAGTTCAGAAGTTCGGGAGTGTCGTTCGTCAGTTCGGAGGCGTCGTTCGGAAGGCGCCGTAGGGAAGGGGCGGACGGCCATGACGCACGAGCGAGACGATCTCCTCTCCCGTCGCCACCACAACGGCGCACACCGCACCGATGAGCCAGGCCGAGAACACGCCTTGCCAGGACAGGGAGTGGCCGCCCTGCGTTCCCGGCACGGCCGCCGCGACGGCGGTGAGCAGCAGGCTGTTGCGGACGATCTGGGGCCATCCCGCCGGGCGGTCGCCGGACGTCCCGAAGCAGTGGCACGTGACCCTGTTGCCGTCCCGTAGCGCACGGGCGATGGCGTAGGTGAAACCGGTCAGCAGCACGGCTGCCGCCGCGAGCCCCACTCCGTGCAGCGCCGGAACGGCGAGGCACAGTGCGGTCAGGGCTTCCAGGGAGACGATCCCCGCCGCCAAGCCGCCCGCCAGGCGCCGCGGCACCCTCCCGAGTGTCACGACGGTGTCCGAGAAAGCCGCGAACGAGGCAGCGGTGCGCACCTTGCTCACACAGGCGCCGGTGAAGACGAGCGCCAGCAGTCCTTGGCATGTCGAGGAAAGGAAGTCCACGAGCACTCCTCACGGCGGTCCACGGAAGGTTTCGCGGGAGGGGGTACGCGGCCGGTGGTCCGGCCGGCGCGTCGTGCACCTCCCGTGCGTCCGACGGCCGGGCCCCGTCTCCTTGAGGCCCGGCCGCGGTGGGCTGCTACCGGCCTTACGACGTGCAGCCGCACCGTACGAACTCGCGCCTGTTCAGGTCGCACGACCAGACGCGCTGCGTGTACTGGTTGTAGGAGGAACAGGGCTGGTTGCGGATGCAGCGGTACCACCACTCGCATGCCCCGGCCGTCTCCCGGGGCACCAGGTGGTCCAGCATCCGGTCGGCGAGGGTGCGGATCGTCTTCATCGGCTATGTCCTTTCGTCGGGTGATCCCCCGGTGGCTCGCGGGGGGAGCGGCCGTCAGGCCTCGGACCGTGCTCGACCGGCCGGGCATCCAGTCTGTGCGGACCAACTCCCCCCGGAGGAGGGGCTTCGGCTGTCCCGGACACGGCGGGGCTGTCCGGGCTGGTCACGGATCTGTCCGGGTCGTGTCCGGGACGGTCGAGTGGTGGGACGGCGATTGGCAGAATCCCGGATTGTCCACCGCGAGGGACCGGACGAAGATGTCCGGACATGGGGAGACAGCGTCCGCTACCGCAGGAGGCGCGCAACGTCGCGGAGTTCGTGGCCTGCATGCGGCAGCTCAAGGAACGGTCCGGGCTGACCTACCGCCAGTTGGAGGCCAACGCGCAGCGGCGCGGGGACGTGCTCGCTCGGAGCACGGTCGCCGACGCGCTGCGCCGGGACTCGCTGCCGCGTGCGGAGGTCGTCGCCGCGTTCGTCCGAGCCTGCGGGAGAGACGAGGACCCCACCGCCTGGCTGGAGGCCAGAGACCGGCTGGCCACCGACGAGCCCTCGTACGCGGACGACGGGGTGCCGCCCCAGGACAGCGGATTGCCGCCCGGAGGAGAAGGGCCGACGCTCGGGCACGACCGGTCGAAGCTCGCAGAGGGAGGGCCGGCCCACTCGGACGACGATCCGCCGTTCGACGCGACGCGCGAACAGTCCACGACGCAGAAGGCGTTGACACGCATCAGAAGCCGGCCCGTCCTCGCGTTCTGCGTCGGCACCGTGCTCCTGCTCGCCGCTGCGGGAGCCTGGGCGCTGCTGCCGGGAGGAACGGGCGACCGGGACCCGGCGGCGCACGAGGCCGGTGCGACACCAGGCCTCGCCTCCTCCTCGGCCCCCGTCTCGACCACCGGCTCCGACGGCCCGGCAGCGGGGCCCACCCGGATCCGGCCGGCTCTGGCCGCCGGGCTGTGCATCACCGAGGGCCACGACCGCAAGGGGCGTTACCGCAGCCAGGTCGCCGTCCAGCACCCGTGTGCCGACGCCACACCACCTGACGTCTCCCTTGTCCCTGTCGGCAAGACAGGCTCGTACTACATCCAGTGGCGCCATCCGGTGTACGGCGACGGGTGCCTCACGGCCCTGGGCAGCGGTCATGTCGTCGAGGGACTGCTCGAACCCTGGCCTTGGGAGAGCTGTTCGGCGGACCGCACCAGCCAACACTTCTTCTTCGACCCCGTCGACAGCTCCGGCGACAACGCCTTCCGGATCCACGTCGTGCAGAACGGAATGTGCCTCGGCATCAACGGCGCCGACGACCGGGCGGTGGGCGCCGAGATCGCTCAGCAGCGCTGCACGGGAGCCCGGGACCAGGAGTTCCTGGTGGATGCCGCCGGCTGACATGCCGCCGGCTGGCATGCAGTCGCCCGACAGACCAGACCCCTTACGCACGGGGACGGTGCGCGGTGCGCCGGGAGGGAGAGGTTTCCCCGCGAGCCCGATGCGGGCCGCCGCGGGCGGGTGCGTCGTGTGCCCTCGCCGTGACCGTGGCGTTCCAGCCACTCCAGTACAGCCGCCGCACGGCGCGGAAAGATCCCCCGCGCGCGGGGAGTGCCCCCCCCGGCCTGGGGAGAGGGAACGTCGTCGACGGCGGGACCGCACGCCTGCCCGGACGGGATCGTCTTCGCGGTGCTCGTTTCCGTAGGCGAGGCCGACGCGAGCGACATCGGCGAGAGCCCACGGCCTGTAGGTGTGGCCCGGGCTCTTCCCCCAGGTGCCGTTGTGCCAGCGAGCCTACGGCCGGTTGCCGGCAGCACGTGTGCGCCGGTTCCGGCAACGCCCGCCCGGCACGGGGAAGTCGATGGGGACCGCCGCGCCGGGTGCCTCACAGACCGAAGGCGCCGCCCTCGACGAGGATGACCAGGCCGATGGCGATCAGGACGAGGGGCAGCAGAATGTGGCCCCATCGAGCGAGGGCTTCGGCGATGACGGAGCGGGTGGCGAAGAACCGGCCGGCGAAGCACCACACCGCCACCAGCGCGAGGAACACCACGGCGTACGCGCTCATCCCGCCGATGCCGGCGGTGGCGAACACCGGCACGTAGACGCCGATGTTGTCGCCGCCGTTGGCGAACGTGACCGCGGCGACCTCCAGCGGGCTGGGGCCGCCGTCCTTGGCCTGCTCCCCCTCTTCGTCCGTGCCACCGTCGTCCGTGCCTCCGTCACGGCGGTGGCTCCACGCCTGCCAAGCGGCCTTCAGACCAAGGGCGAGAGGCAGCAGGCCGAGGTAGGGGATGACCGACTCAGGCAGGAAGGTCGCTCCGAAGGCGGCGGCCACCGCCACGGCGAGGATCGCGGCGAAGCCCAGATACTGCCCGAGCACGATGCGGCGGGTGGAGGCTCGGTAACCGGCACCCTGGGCGAAGAACAGCGCCAGGACCACGATGTCGTCGATGTTGGTGACGGCGAACAGCCCGGCGGCCTGCCCGATGATTCCCAGGTCCACCACTGGTCCCCCTCCTCGATGCGACTGCGGTGACGCTACCGGGCACCGCCGCGGCGGGTGGCGCGGGGCCCTGCTGCGGAACGACCCGCCCTGGGTGCGGCTGCGCCGTACCGGTGGCACAGGGCCTGGGTCAGGAGAGGTCCGTCAGGGCGTGGACCAGCCGCTCCACCCGATCCTGCGGGCGCGGCGCACCCGGGCGCCCTGTCATCAGCAGATGATGCAGTGTGCCCACCAGCGCGAGCGCGACCGATCCGACATCCAACCCGTCAGCGACACGCTTCAGCCGCTGTTCGGCACCCAGGTAGGTCTCGATGGAAGCCTGAATCGCGTCGAAGCCGGGCGCGCCCGCGGCCCATGCCTCCCGTACGCGCAGGGCCGCCGCCGGCCGGGTCACTGCCAGTCCGACGACTCCGGGATCCAGGCTCAGCATCGCCGTGGCCAGGTCCACCAGGTTGCCGGTGACGGAGCCGCTGCCCGCCTTTTCGGGAAGGGCGGTGGCCAGCGCGGCGGTACGGGTGAAGCGGTCCAACACCAGCTCGGCAACGAACTCGTCCAGTCCCTCGAAGTGCGTGTGCAGCACCCCCTTGGCGCACCCGGCTTCGGCCGTGACTGCCCGACTGGTCAGAGCAGCGGCCCCGTCCCGGGCCACGACCCGTTCGGCCGCCTCGAAAAGGCGCTCCCGTAGATCGGGGATGGCCACTCCGCGTGGTGACAACAAGTCCTCCCAGGGACAAGGGCATTGCAGGTATGGGCAAGTGCCCATACTGTTTGGGCACGCGCCCATTTTAGGAGCGGTTCATCGCTTGGCAACGCCCGTCCACGGGAGGTTTCCTTCATGCACCCCATCGCCAGTACCGCCCAGGCGCAGGCCTGGAACGGCTACGAGGGCACCCACTGGGCAGTCCACCACGACCGCTGGAACGCCGTGAACGCAGGCTTCGACCAGCCCCTGTTCCACGCCTCAGCCATCGCGCCCGGTGACCGCGTCCTCGACATCGGCTGCGGTGCCGGAGCCACGACCCGGCTCGCCGCTCGCGCCGCCGCCCCGCACGGCAGCGCCCTGGGCCTGGACCTCTCCGGCCCCATGCTCCAGCGCGCCCGGGCCAGCGCCGACAGTGCAGGCCTCGACAACATCCGCTTCGAACAGGGCGACGCCCAGGTCCACCCACTCCCCCGCGGCAGCTTCGACCTCGCCATCAGCCGCTTCGGCATCATGTTCTTCACCGACCCCGCCGCCGCCTTCGCCAACATCGCAGCCGCCCTGCGCCCAGGCGGCCGCGCCGCACTGCTGTGCGCCGCCGAACCCGACGGCAACCAGTGGCTGACCACCCTGGCCGCCCTCGCCGACCTGCTGCCACTGGGCGACTTCGGCAAGCCCGGCCCCGGCATGTTCTCACTGGCCGCGCCCGGCGCGGCGGAAGCACTGCTGGAGGAGGCGGGATGGCGAAACGTGCGGGCCGAACACGTCACGGCCCTCGGCACCTGGGGGCACGACGCGGCAGAGGCCGCCGATTTCCTCCTGAACACCGGGCCCGGCCGCCACCTCCTCAGGCACACCGCGCCCAGCACCGCCGCCCGTGCCCTGGACCGACTGACCGACGCTCTTCGCCCCTACGAAGGCGACGCCGGCCTGCAACTGCGCAGCACCGGCTGGCTGCTCACCGCCACCACACCCGACGCCTGACCTCGAAGGCGTCTCCCGCTGCCGACCGACGCCGGTCAGCCGTGCGCAGGCGCAGGCCTCGCTCAAGCGCCTGCCGTGCTCACGGCGCTCGCAAGTCTCCCGTCGAGTGGATCAGCGGCCGGATCGATGCCGACCATGACGGCTGCGACACCCAGCCGAGGTCATCTCCTCCATGACGCGGGCGAGGTCGCCGCGCAGGGCAGTGGTGGCGGGCATGTTCAGTGCCTCCAACTGGTCGCTGGCCGAGTGGTGTGCCGCCTGAAAGGCGATCACCTCTGGAAGGAAGGCGTGCAGGGACCGGCCGGGCGTCGTCCCGGTCGAGGCAGCTCAGCGCGACGGCACCGTGCGCACCGACATCGATCCCGCTGTCACGACCAGCCTGATCGGCCGAACCGCCCTCGCGGTCGCCCGTGCCCAGCCCTCCTCCCCGGAACTCGTCGACGCCTACCTCTGCGTCCTGCTGCGAGGTCTTCGCCCGTCCCCCTGACGAGGCGCTGGTGCGATCCCCCTGACGAGGCGCTGGTGCGATCCCTCGGCCGAGGCCAGCAGTTCCCTCTTGGGCTCCACCGCACGGATCAGCGGTGGCTCCATGCAGTAAGAAGTCGATCTGGCCCCGCTCGGAGTTCAGGGAGTCGTGAACCGAGCGTTCTGCTGTCGGCCAACACTGTCGCGGCTCCGATGGCGTGGGCGACAGGATCGTCGCATGCAGCCGATCTTCGTCCTCGTGCACAGTCCGTCCGTAGGCCCCTCGACCTGGCGCCCCGTGGCCGAACACCTGACGGCGGCGGGATACCAGGTAAAGGTGCCGTCCCTGCTGCACATCGGCGCCGGTGCTCCGCCGTTCTGGCCCCGCATCGTCAGTGCCGTCCGCGACGACCTCCGGCACGTGCCGGCTGGCAGCCCCGTCACATTGGTGGCACACAGCAATGCAGGCTTGTTTCTCCCGGTGATCCGTTCGGGCCTCGACCATCCGGTGACCAGCTCGATCTTCGTCGATGCCGCGCTGCCGGCCCTGACCGGACCGACCCCAGTCGCCTCACCCGAGATGCTGGAGTTCCTCAGTCCGATGGGCGCAATGGGCAGGCTTCCACGTTGGACCGACTGGTGGGACGAGGCAGACGTCGCCCCCATGTTCACCGATCCGACGATGCGACACACCGTCATCGAGGAACAGCCCACCCTGCCGCTGTCCTACTACGAGCAGCACATCCCGGTCCCCGACGGCTGGGACGACCATCCCTGCTCCTACTTGCTGTTCGGCCCTCCGTATGACGACCTTGCCGCCGAGGCACGCGAACGCGGCTGGCGTGTGGCACACCTGCCCGGCGCGCACCTCCACCAGATCATTGATCCTGTCGGCACAGCCCGGCACCTCGTCGAACTCGCCACCACGACGTGATCCGATTCCGACGCACGCCCCTTCCCGGTCGGTGGAGCCGAAACAACTCCGTGCACTGGAGCCAAGACAAGTGCGTACAGACACCCGCCCGCTGGCCGGGATTGGCGCCTCCGCACGTCAGGGGAGCGCGAGCACCGCGGCGATGGTGGAGCGGAGTTCCTGGTCGTCGAGGACGGCCCGGTAGTCCCGGTGATTGGAGAGCCTCAGGTCGCGGGCCCCGACGAGGCGCAGTGCCCGCCGGGCGGCCGGTGTGACCGTGCCGATGCGCAGGAAGGCGCGGAGTGCCTCGGCCAGTTCGCCGTAGCGGTCGTCGTCCCTGGTGAAGCGCACGACGACCTGCTCAAGCACCGACAAGGTGGCCCGCGGGTCGCCGGTGATCGCCCACAGGGCGACCGCTGCCGTCGCCCTCCCGTACTCGGCGTTCTCCATGACCTCACGCACTCGTCCGGCGTGCGCCGCGGCGGCCGGGCCGAAGTCGGACAGGAGGAGGACCGGTCCGTACGGCGACGCCTGCTCGTCGTGCACCGCCTCGCCCAGGCGCCGCAGCGCGGTACCGTCGTCACCCCCCGCGATGCGCCACGCGGCCCAGGCGATCTTGTCGTGGTTGCCCGGGTGGTCGAGGACGACCGCGTCGCGCACGGCGGACGCCGTCGAGGCGGCACCGGGACCCATCGCCAGCAGCACGTCGACCACGCGCAACGAGTACCGCGTGTCCCTCAGGAGCGGCAGGACGACCGGGAGCACGGGCAGCGCGTCCGGCCCCCACTCCTCGGCGACGTGCAGCAAGGTGCCCATGATCTCGCCGTGGTCGCCGTGCCGCTCGTGGTCCTGGTGCACCTCCTCCAGCAGCGCGGGCAGCAGGACGTCCGCGTGCTCGCGCAGCGGCGCGAGGACTTCGTGCATCTCCGGCCGGCGCGGATCGCCCGCCACCCAGCTGCGCCCGTACTGCTCCCGGTAGGGCGCCCAGAGCGACTCGACCAGGCCGGGGAGGCCGCGGGGGTCGCCCAGCCGGACCAGGGCCCAGCGTGCGAAGTCGCCGACGGTCCCCTCGATCCAGGAGATTTCGTCGGTCCCGGGATCGTCGAGCAGTGCCGCCAGGCGGTCGGCGTACGGGCCGGAGTCAGGGGCGAGCATGGCGAGGAGGTGCACGGCCTTGAGCCGCACGCAGTCGTCGGCACAGTCCAGCAGCCGTGCCGCCAGGGGCAGCACCGTAGGCGCCGCGGAACGCCGCAGCACCAGGTGCCGCCACGCCTCGTCCAGGACGACCCGGCGCAGCCCGTCGTCCCCGGTGCGTTCCGCCGCCTCGGCCAGCCGGGTCACGAACGACAGAGCGGCCGGGGGGTCGTGGTCGAGGAGACCGGACACCCATGCGGCAACGTCGTCACGGGTGAAAGGCCTCTCGACGTCCGGCAGCCACCAGATCCGCTCGAACCGGGGCCGTACGGCCGGATCCGCGAGGGCGTCCAGCAGCAGGTCGGCATGCCGGAGGGGGGCGTCGCGGTCGATGGACGCCCGGGCGATCACGGCCGCCACCTTCATCACCGGCTCGTCGTCGCGCAGCACCCGGCTCAGCACCGCCTCCACCGCGCCGGCGAACCGGCGCCGGCCGCCGGAAAACCCGGTCTGTGGCGCGCCGGCGGCCGTCGCGGCGCAGGTGCCCAGCGCCAGCAGGAGGGGCAGGCGTACGGCCGGGTCCGTCTCGGAGTGCCACCGTTGCAGCAGCGCGTCGTCGTCCGCCAGGAGGAGAGCGGCCCGCCGGACGCTCGGCGCGGGGTCCGCGAGAAGCGCCGTGATCTTGTCGCCCTGACGCCGCCACTCCTCCCGCCACGCTTCGTGCGTGCCCTGTTCACCGGACTCGCGCGCCGCACCGTTGAGGGCGCCGAGCAGTTCGACGAGAGTGACCCGTGCGCCGTTGGCGGGGTCACAGGCGAGCGCCGTGAGGAACGGCAGGGCCGCGGCCGCGGCCGACGGCAGCCCGCCTCCCGGGGCCAACAGGCAGGAGTACAGCGGGTGGCAGTCCTCCTCCGTCGCCGCCGGGCCTCGCCCGACCAGACGGCGCAGCACCCGCGGGACCTCCTCGACCGGATAGTGCTCGGGCATGCCCGTCCGCAACCGGCTCCAGTCCACCGCGTCCACCGCCCCGACCGAAGTCCCCGCCACTGCCACCCCGTAAGTCCGCCGCACGTCAACCGGCTGACATCCTGGCACCCACCCGACAGGGTGATCACCCCGGAATACTGGAAGATCCCCCACGGTCCACGTCCCTCCGCCGCGCATCCAGCCAGGACGCCGCTGCCGGAGGACTTCGAGACCCTGAACGGGCCTTCTTCTCGCTCGGGTTGCGGGACACCTACGCCTTGGACAAGATCACTCCCTGACTGGGCGCTCTGACGAGTGAGGCCGCATCTGTCATCGCCGCCGTTCTGCGCGACCCCCCGGACTCCGCCCGGCACTTCAGCCACTTCGCCGACGACCGCGCCGCCGACCCCCGCGTACGCCAAGCGCGATGCACGGCACCGCCGACTGAAGCGGTCGATGACGCGTATCGGCCTGCGCAGCATCTACTGCCCGTACGGGCGGGGCCCTGCCGAACACACCGATTATGACCGCGCTGCGACAGGGCATCGACGATCTGGGTGTGCTGGTGAGGGGTGATAGCAGGGACCCCCTGATTCCTAAGCGTGGATGTGCACGGCGGATCGGGGTGAGCGGCCGCGGCACCGGATGGGGCGGCGCCGATGGCCGGAGCTGACGGGACGCTGCGTGTGACGGGCGTGAGGTACAGCGTGCCGACCGGCATGAAGGCGCCGGGCGGCCGAGCGAAGGGAGGGGCCGGCCGGCGTCAGCGCTCGGTGTCGGCCTGCGAGGCGGCCGCGTCCCGCTCCTGGCCGGCAGCCCAGCCGGCGAGGAGTTTCAGTGCGTCCGCGGCCGGGGTGCCGGAGTCGGCGCTGTAGACGGTGGCGGAGAGCCCCGGATCGCCGGGCACGCCCAGATTTTCGTGCACCAACGCCATCTCGCCCACGGCCGGATGGTGGAGCCGCTGGGTGCCCTCGGCGAAGACGTGCACGTCGTGCGCACCCCACTGAGTGCGGAAGGCGTCGCTGCGGGTGGACAGCTCACCGATCATGTTCGACAGCTCACCGAAGGGATTCTTGGCGACCTCAACCCGCAGTGCCCCGACTCCGTTGCGGGCCACCCCTGCCCAGTCGGGGTAGAGCCGGGTGGCGCGGGGGTCGAGGAAGACGAACCGGCAGGTCTTGGCCGGCGTCTGCTCGAACACCTCGCAGGGCAGGGCGCGGGCCGGCGGATCGGCCGCCCGGATGTTCATGCGGTTGTTACGCACGTAGGCCGGCTGGTCGTGCAGGACGCTGTCGGAGACCCCGCTCAGATCGCCGCGCTCCAGGCGCGTGCAGTACTCCGCACTCACCCCGGCGAGCATCGCGACCCCACCCCGGCGCAGCCCCGGCACCCGACGGGGCCCGTACACCGGAAGCCCCGCCTGCTCCGGCGTGATCCTGGTCTCGGCGGGACTTGCGGAAGGTGGAGCCCTCAGTGGCGCGCGAGGAAATCGCTGATCAGCGTCAGCCACTCCTGGGGGCGCTCGACGAACGGCAGGTGGCCGGTCGGGAGTTCCGCGGCCTCGGCGCCGGGGATGGCAGCGGCGAGTTCCCTTTGCAGCGCCGGGGAAACGAGTGGGTCGGCGGTGGTGACGATGACGAGTGCCGGGACCGAGATGCCGGCGAGGTCGCCGCGGACATCGACCCTTCGGACCAGGTCCACCTGGTCGCCCGTGCCGGCGGGAATGGCGGGGGCGAGCTGCTCGGCGGCGGCCTGGGCCTGAGCCGGGGCAAGGGCGTTCAAGGTCGCGTCGCTGAGCGTCATCAGGGTCAGATACTCGGCGAGGACGGAGTGCCGACCGGATGCGAACAGCTGGTGCCAGACGGAAGCGGCGAGGCCCGTGCGGGTGTCGGTGTGCGCGAAGGTCGCGCTGAGGACGAGCGAGCTGACCCGTTCAGGGTGACGCGCGGCCACCCGGACAGCGACGGGCCCACCGAGTGAGTACCCGCTGACCGCGAAGGTCCTGAGATCCTCGGCGTCGGCTGCCGCGACGAGTTGATCCGCCAGCTCGTCGACCTCCAGGGGGCTCTGGGCCTTCGGGGTGGCGCCCGTGCCGGGGTAGTCGACTCCGACGACGGTGTGCCGTGCGGCGAGCCCCTCCATGATCGGCCCGTAGTTGGCCTCGATGCCGCCGCCCGCACCGTGGGCGAGAAGGAGGCCGGGGCCGGTGCCGCGAACCGTACGGGCGAAGGCGGCGGGTGTCGGCATGGTCATCGGGTCCCTTTCGTGACGACGGCGGCCGGCTCGGCTCGGCCGACAGTCCAGCTTTAGCGAACGCTAAAGCTGTGCCGTTCAGGACGGTAGCAGAGAGTCTTTAGCGTTCGCTACAAATCGCGGTAGGCTGCGTTCATGAGCAGCGGACGCACGACGGCCAAGGCCGCACCCAGGCGAAGCCGACGCGCCTTCGACCGCGACCAGGCCCTGGCCGCCGCCCTGCGCGAGTTCTGGACGCACGGTTACGAGACGACGTCGGTCGCCTCGCTCACCGAGGCGATGGGGATCAACCCACCGAGCCTGTACGCCGCGTTCGGCGACAAGCGGCAGCTGTTCGACGAGGCCGTCCAGCTGTACACGCGCACCTACGGAGCTCGCCTGCCACAGGGACCGGACGCCCGCTCGGCCATCACCGCGCTGCTGCGACACCTTGCCGCCGACTACACGGACCCGAGCCATCCGCCCGGCTGCATCATCATCACCGGAGCGACCAACTGCGCCCCCGGCTCGCAGGAGGTGAAGGACAAGCTGCGCATGATGCGCGAGGAGGCCAAGGCTTCGATCGCCGCCCGCATCCGCGCCGACATCGATGCGGGGCTGGTCCCCGCGGACGTGGACCCCGACGGGCTCGCAGCCTTCTACGCGGCGGTCATCCAGGGGATGAACCAGCAAGCGTGCGACGGGGCGACGCGGGAGACATTGGAGCGCGTGGCCGACGCGGCGATGACTGCCTGGCCGGACACACCACCCCGCTCAGGGTCGGCACCGCCGTCCTGACCCTTCCGGACAGCCACCCGCTTTTGCACTCCTTGGGCAGGCACCGCCACAGGGCAGGCAGCCCGGTGGCCGTCGACGGCAGCACACGCGCGCGGGAGAGGCGCAGGGGTGCGACCGGTTGCGCCTCCCGGTTGCATCGTCGGCCTCGCTCGACAGCGCCTTCAGTCGAGCGGCCCGGGAGTTGGTGCACTCAGCGGTGGCGCGGGTGCGGCCGGCATTCCACGTTCCAGTCGCCCCCGCCCCTCCAGGCGAGCCACCGGGGACGCGAACCATGCCCCGCGCCGGGAGACACTGCCCCTTGCGGGCCTGGACGGCCCACTCGACCTGTCTCAGCGCCCGATTCCTCCCGGCAACGGGCTCTGCATCGACACCTGGGAGATCCCGATCGTGGGAGTTGGTGACCGCGTCGGCGATGTCACGACCCAGCCGACCGGCTGGGCCAGGGCCCAGCCGGCACCGGGTCACCTTCGGCCCTCACGCCGGCTGCCTCACCCACGCCGGCCCCGACCCGCCCGGCATCGTCGATCCGGGCGAGATCACAGTCACGCCCCGGCCTCCCGCTCCGGCATCCCGCGCACCGGCACCGTCCCCCTCACATGTCCGACCGCCGGGTCGGACACGAGCGGGGTGCTGCATAACTCCTGCACACGTCACTGAGCCGGACCGTCTCCCACCGGCTGCGGACTTGACCGACGGCCGTGCCGCAGGCGGTCGGCGGCCGTATGCCGCTCATCGGAGTCATGGCCGAAAACCCGCGCGACATCTGCCACAGCGCAACGATTTTGTTTGAGCGGAGCGCTCCGCTCCGATAGGTTCGGGTGGAGCACACCGATCTGCCGACGCGGAGGACCCATGAAGACGACGAGCAAGCCAACCGCCCTGGTCACCGGCGGCAGCCGGGGTATCGGCGCGGCCACCTCGCGTGAGCTGGCAGCCCGCGGCTACCGCGTGGCTGTCAACTACTTCTCTAATCGCGAGGCTGCCGACCAGGTGGTCAAGCAGATCGAGGCTGGCGGCGGCGAAGCCTTCGCCGTACAGGCCGACGTGTACGACCCCCGCCAGGCTGCGGAACTGCTGGAGCGCTCCGTGGTCGACGGGCGCCTGGACGTCCTGGTCTGCAACGCCGGCGCCCGCTTCGTCCCGACCCCGCTCCCCAGCCTCTCCTGGGAGGACTTCCACGCGAAGGTCACGAACGAACTCGCGTCCGTCTACACCCTCACCCAGCAGGCGCTGGCCGTCATGGGCGCCCAGGGCGGGGGCCACATCGTGTACGTCTCCAGCGCCGTTGCCGACGGCCCGCCCGTCGTGGGCATGGCCGCGCACGGCACCGCCAAGGCCGCGCTCAACACCTTCGCCCGCTTCGTCGCCTTCGAGGCCGGTCCGCTCGGCGTCAACGTGAACGTCGTCGCGCCCGGCTTCGTGCGTACCGAGGCCAGCGCCGGGCAGCCGGCGGAGTTCCAGCAGCGTCTGGCCGAGCACACCCCGCTCGGACGCGTCGCCGAACCGGAGGACGTGGCCCGGGCGATCGCCATGCTCGCCGGAGAGGACGCCGGGTTCGTCACCGGGTCTGTCGTCACCGTCGACGGCGGTCACGGCGTGGGACGCCGCTGAGGGAGAATGCCGCGCCATGGATGACACGTACGCAGGCAGACCCCGGGGCCGACAGCGGGAGGCGGACCGCAACGACGCCCGCCTCTTCCAGGCTGCGCGCGAGGTCTTCGCCGAGCGCGGCTGGGACGCCCCCGTCTCCGAGATCGCACGCCGCGCCGGCATCGGCATGGGCAGTCTGTACCGCCGCTACCCCAGCAAGGAACTGCTGGCCCAGCGCATGCGGATCGCGGGGATGGAACAACTCGTCACCCAGGCGCGCACGGCGCTCGCCGAGGAGCGCGATCCATGGGCCGCCCTCGTCCGATTCTTCCGTGACGCGTTGACCGACCAGGGGACGGGCGGTCCGCTCCTGCCCCTGGTCGGCGGTCGGCTGCCGGCCACCGAGGAGGTGCTGACCGCCGCCGAGCGGCTGCGCGCCGCCCTCGACGACCTCGTGGAAGGCGCCTACCGGGCGGGCGTGCTGCGCGCCGACTTCACGTCCGCCGACATCCCGTTGCTGCTCGAACACCTCACCCCTCGGATCCCCGTCCCCGGCGAGCGTGCCGCGGCGCTGCACCTGCGCTACCTCGACCTGGTCCTCGCCGGGCTGCGCACCCCGTACCCCGGTCGGCCCACGGACCTGCACGGCCCTGGGCCCCAATGGGAGGAGCTACGGAAGCTGTGGAACGCGCCGGAAAGCTGACAGCGACAGCGGCCCCGTATAAGTGCGACCGTCTTTGATTCTCGGGTGCGGCCCCTTTCTGCCACCGGCAGGAAGGGGCCTCTCCCTCGCGAGCGCGGCGACAGTACGGGTACCGGCCGGGTACCGCATCGCCGAGAACGACGCCCGTCGCTCCGCGTCCGCCCTGCTGCGCCCCGCCACCGCAACGGCCGCCACAAAGGAGGACACGATGCACCAGCACACCGAGGACGCCCTCGCACCCGGGAGCGTCGACGCCTCGCTCGATGAACTTAACCGGCTGGACATCGACCGGCTCGAAGGACGCGACGCCACCGTGGAGGCCCTCGCGTGAACGACCAGGCGACACTTCCCATCGGTCACCGTTCGGCCGCAAGCCCCACGCGACGCGTCGGGCCGGCACTGTCCACGCTGCTGATGCTGCTCACGGTGTTCGGTCCCATCTCGATGGACCTCAAGGAGGAGAACGATGCACACACGAACGCTGGGACGGGACCTGCGCGTCTCCGCGATCGGGCTCGGTGCCATGGGCATGTCCCAGAGCTACGGCCCCAATCCCGGTGACCGCAAGGACATGATCGCCGTACTCCGCGGCGCCGTCGAACGCGGCGTCACGTTCTTCGACACCGCGGAGGTGTACGGCCCGTACGTCAACGAGGAACTCGTCGGAGAGGCCCTCGCACCGCTGCGCGACCAAGTGGTCATCGCCACCAAGTTCGGCTTCCGCATCGAGAACGGCGCACCCGCCGGACTCAACAGCCGACCCGAACAGATCCGCGCCGTGGCCGACGCCTCCCTCAGGCGCCTCGGCATGGACACGATCGACCTGTTCTACCAGCACCGCGTCGACCCGGACGTGCCGATCGAGGACGTTGCCGACGCGGTGGGCGAACTGGTCCAGGAGGGCAAGGTGCGCTGCTTCGGGCTCTCGGAGGCCAGTGCGCAGACCATCCGCCGCGCCCACGCGGTGCATCCGGTGACGGCGGTGCAGAGCGAGTACTCGCTGTGGACCCGGGACCCCGAGCCGGAGGTCCTGCCCACCTGCGCGGCCCTCGGCATCGGCTTCGTGCCGTTCAGCCCGCTCGGCAAGGGATTCCTGACCGGGACGGTCGACGCGTCCACACCGTTCACGGACGGCGACGTCCGCACGACCATTCCCCGGTTCACGGCGGAGAACCGCGCGGCGAACCAGGCCCTCGTGGACCATGTCGCGACGCTGGCCCAGGCCAAGGGCGCCACACCCGGCCAGGTAGCGCTCGCCTGGCTTCTCGCCCAGCACCCGTCGATCGTCCCGATCCCCGGAACACGACGCCTGTCCCGCGTCGAAGAGAACACCGGCGCCACTCAACGGCCGCTCTCCGCCGACGAACTGGCCGACCTGAACGAGCTCGCCGGCCGCATCGGCGTACAGGGCGACCGCTACAACGAGCACCACATGTCCCTGGTCGACAAGTAGGAAAGACAGTAAGGGTCCCCCAGGTCGTCGAGGAGAGCCCTGCCGGTGTCGTCCAGGGCGCGGTCCGGGCGGCAGAAGATGGCGAGCGCATCGGTCAGCCGCCGAAGCCCGTCGCCGATGTCGTGCGTGCCCAGGTGGATCAGGCCGTCGGTGTAGAGCGCGAGGACGCTGCCCGGCTCCCGGCCGATCGTGGTCGTCTCGTGCGGCAGGCCGCAGACGGCGAGGGCGGTCCCGGGAGAAGGCCGACGGCTTCAGCTGTCCCGTCGGGCCGTACGAGCACGGGCGGCGGGTGGCCGGCACTGGCCATGGCGCAGCGTCGGGTGACCGGGGCGTCCTCGCGTACGCAGAGCAGTGCCCAGCCCGCTCCAGCCGGTCGCCGCAGGCGGTGACCGCGCCCGAGGTGAGGTCGAGAAGTGCATGCATCCTGGTAGGAGTCATCGGCTCTGGACATCCAGGATGGCGGCGAACGGCTGCACGTCCGTGGTCTGCAGGTTTTGACGGGCGGCGTACCGGCGAATCACCCGTCCGACTCACCATGCATGCGGCGCAGCGGCGCAGCGGCGCAGCTGCACCGCGGAGGCCGACAGATCGCCTGGAAAGGCGGGACGATCACCGGTGGAGGGACCTGCGTTCACGGATGTCCGGGGCGCCGCGAGGTGGGTCAGCGCCACCGTCGACACGTCCGCGTCGCCCACCGGGGCGCTCACGGGCCGAGGCCGGGGCGACCATCGCAGAGTGATCAACGAAATCCTGTTCGAAGAACAAGGATGACGGGCCTCGCTGTGCTGCCGGAACGCCGCAGATCCAGGAGCGAAGGTGCCGGGCGGCTGCGTCAGCCTCGGGCACCGCTGCTTGTGCTGCAGGCCGTCCGCAGCAGGTCTCCGCCCCGCCCGAGCCGACGGGTCCGAGACCTCCGGCGAGCTGTCTGGCCGGATGAGCGGTGAACCGTCGAACGCCGACGTCGTGATCACCGTGGCCAAGTAGCCGTCTCCTCTGCAAGGAACCTCTTGTGGAGGTCTGATCCCAGAGGGCCGCACAGCGGATCCACACGGAGGGGTACGCAGTCCTCAAGGCGCTGCGGGAGACCTTCCGAGGCCGGCGCCTGGTCGCCAGGTCGGTGGCAGCCGGACGGGGTGGCGAGCACCGCTCCACGCCTTGGGGAGTATGCGGGAGGAAATCACGAGAGCAGTAGAGTGAGGGAGAAGCGAGGGAGGAGTAGTGAGAGCGCCGCGCGTACTGCCAACCCTGGACGAGGTGGACCTGGGCGATCATGTCTGCCACCTGTTGGACCGTGCCGATGACGTCATCGACCGCAGCCGGGCTTTCGTTGCGGACGGTGCGTTGCACGGCGACAAGGTCGTGATCGTCGGCCCTGCTCCGCGGGCGGAAAGCGAGTTCGCACCGCTTGTACTGGATCCTGCCCGGTTGCAGGGTTCTCTTCTCTCCGCGGTACGGCGGGAGGCGGCCGCTGCCGACCGGGAGGGATTCCGCTCCCTTCGCGTGCTGCACCATGTCGTGCCCGGACCTCGCGCGGACCGGAACGGGGAGTGGCTGCGCAGCGAGCTCGATCTCGATAAGTTCGCCGCCGACACCGGAGCCATGGTGGTCTGCGCCTACAGCGGTGCTGACTGGGACCTGCCGGCTCTGCAGCAGATCAGTTGTGTGCATCCTCATCATCTGGGCAGCCGCCCGGTCTCCCCCGCCTTCCGGGTGTACCGAACCGAGCAGGAAGGCTGGACGGTGACCGGGACCGTCGACAGCGACGGCGCGGCGGCCTTCGGCACCATCCTGTGCACCCTCCTCGCTCACACGCCGACCGTGCGTCTGCTCTGCCAGACCCTGGAGTTCTTCGATGCCGCCGGGATGAGCGCACTGGCCGATGCCGCCAGGCACCTTCCGGATCGCAAGGTCATCCTGGAAGACACCAACGAGACCGTGCGGCTCGCCTGGAAGCTGTCCGGCTTCGCGATTCCCGACGTTCCGGTGGTGATCACGCCGTGACCTCCTCTTCGTCCACACTCCTCGAAGGCACTGGATACCGGCACGAGTTGTATCCGTACTCGGGCAGCGATGAGTTCGTCGCGGGCGCATTGGGTTTCATCCAGGAGGCGCTCGACGGCGACGAAGCCGTCGTCGTGGCCGTGCCGCAGGAAAAGGCGTCATTGCTGCGTGCGGAGATCCGTGAGAACGACACCGTGCGCTATGTCGACACCAGCCGGGTGGCGCGTCATCCGGGGCGGCTCATCGCTGCCTGGCAAGAATGGATCAAGGAACACGCCGCGGAGGGACGGCCCGTCCGCGGGATCGGCGAATCCCCCTGGGACCAGGTCCGCAGTGCTGCTGAGGCCGAGGAACTGCGCTACCACGAGTGGCTGCTCAACAGGGCGTTCGCCCACGGCCCGGCCTGGTGGCTGCTGTGCCCCTACGACGTCACACGCGACCAGGCCGCCCTGAGCCAGATGGCACGCTGCCACCCCCAGATCCGCAGAGACGGCCGAACGGTGCTGAGCGAGGACTACGACGCGCGGGCACCGTATGCGTTCGTTGCCCTCACCGACCCCTGCGACCCGTACGACGAGTTCCGCTACACCAGCGGCGACCTGCCCGCCCTCCGAGAGAAGATCGCTGCCTGCGCCGAACAGCACGGCCTGACCGGTCGACGCCTGCGCGAACTGCACCTGGCCGCGACAGAGGTGGCCACCAACAGCATCCGCCACGGTGGCGGACAGGGCGTGCTGCGCACCTGGAGCGAGGAACGACGCCTTGTCTGCGAGTTCCGCGACGCCGGCTACCTCGAAGACCCACTGGCCGGACGCACGATGCCGACCGCGAGGCAGGTGGGTGGACGCGGGCTGTGGCTCGTCCACCAGCTTTGCGATCTCGTCGAGATCCGGTCCACACCGGTGGAAGGGACCACGATCCGCCTGCACACCGAACTGCCCGGGTAAGCCCGCTAGCGTCGACAGTTCGCTCTCCGGCCCGGCGCTGGAAGGCACGCGTGACCGACGTCGCTTCAGGGTACGCGCGCTGGTGTCGCCGGACGGCGGCAAAAGCGCCGGTAGCACGGGCACGAACGATGGGGATGGGAGTCAGTTCTCGATGCTGAGGGCGCATGTACGGCACGCGGACACGGCGGTTGTCCGGCTGCCGACCGAGGTGGACTACGGCAATGCTCCCGACATCGGCGCCCGGTGCGAAGACCTGATCAAGGAGGGCTGCGGCACCCTCGTACTCGACGCCTCCGAAGTGCAGTACCTCGACTCCTCGGGCGTCAGCATGATCATCACGCTGTCCCGCGCGCTCGACCACCATGCCGGCACCCTGCGCCTCGCCGCCCTCAGCGACCACTACCAGCAGGTGTGGCGTCTCCTCGGTCTCGACACACTTCTCCCCGTCGTCCCCACAGTGCACGCTGCGCTCGACGGGCGCGTCACAGGCGCCTGTGCCGATACCGCGGACTCACTCGACCACGCCTGAGACCATGACCCGGACAAACGGCATGTGGACGAGCCGCCAACGTCGCTCATCCCGGCTGCGGGCCGCTCAGATCTGCGCCGTCCGTGTCCTACCCGCTGCGCCGGCCACGATCACCAGATCTCCGTGCGCTGCCACCAGCACCAAGCCCGTTCCCGTCAGCTGGAGCATCCGCTTCACCTCGAAGTCCTTGGGCATGGCGGGAGCAGAGCTGCTCGCCGAGACCACCACCGGCCGACCTCCACTCTCTACGTCGACGAGACGCCGCGCCGCCTGGTGTCCCTGGTCCTGCCTCGCCTGGCGGACTGGGCCGTCGTCAACCTGATCACCGTCACCCTCACCGTCTACACCGCCGAACCCGGCTCGTCTTCGGAACAGGGCCTGCGCCTGCTCGCCTCATCGGCCGCGCCACGAGAAACCCTGACTCACTCCGGCCGAACGCAGGGCGCGTGACCCCGCCACCTTGCTCGGCGCTCGTTGACGGGAAGACACCTGAACGACCATCGCCGTGGCCGGATCCCGTATCGCGTCCGCGTCCGCGTCATCGGGTCTGCCTCGCGTGGTCGCGGGCATCCACGCTGAAAAGGTCGACGGCTGAGCGCCACCGAGGCCCCCTGGTCGAGCTGGTCCGTGGACTGTCCATGCGCGACGGGCATGTCTCCCGAGGGCGGGCCGCTACGCCCGTCGCCACCCGGACCGCTGCGTCTGGCCTCCTCCTGGGCCGCCGGCCGGAAGCCGCACGCGTCGTCACCGCTCGCCTGGGCCCTGTCGGCCGCGGCCACGCCCCGCGTCGTGACCGACCTGCCAGGTCGGCTCCTCTTTCATAGCCTGGATCCGCGTCCACTCCCCGTCGAGTGCCCTCTGTGGACCGTCATCGTCCCGAATTGGACCACCTCGTAGTGGGGGTCGCCACGTCCCACCGTTCCAAGGTGTCGGCCTGCGGGGTGTCGTCGATTGCATCGGTGCAGGAGATGCACACACGCAGCTCGGAGGGATCTCCACGGCAGCGCAGCGACGCGCCATGGCACCAGTCCAGCCGCCTGGATGGCCTCGCGCCCGGTCGATGTGCCCCCGCACCGAGCCCTTGATCAGCTTGTTTCGGTCAAGGCTCCGTGCGCGGCGGCGAGGATCTCCCCGGAGAGCGGGGAGCCCTTGGTGGCCCGGGACAGGACCAGCGCACCGAACAGGGTGCAGAGCCGGACAAGGCCGTCCTGGTCGTCACCGGAAAGGAAATCGGCGAAGTCGGCCACCCCCTCGGCGTAGACGCGACGGGCCTCGCGCCCCCCGCCCTCGCGCGCGATGTCGGTGGCGAGCGCGGCGACCGGGCAGCCGTCCGCCGGGTCGTCGCGGTGCTCGACGGAGAGGTAGCTGTCGATCAGCGCCTGCTGGGCGGCGGCGCGCTGCCCGTCGTGCCGCTCGAGCCCGGTGCTGTGGCGTCGGGCGAGCTCGGCGAAGGCGTGGGCGGTGGCCTCGTCGACGAGCGCCTCCTTGGAGGCGAACTGCTTGTAGAAGGCTCCGTGAGTCAGACCGGCCGCCTTCATCAGGTCGGCGACGCTGACCTGCATGCCCTGCTCTCGGAACAGCCGGGACGCGGTGTCCACCACCCGCCTGCGATTTTCCTCCGCCTGCGCCTGCGATACGCGGCCCATGACCACCTCCCGTTTGGATGTCGACTGGCATCTATCATAGACTCCTGCTTAGATTACAGCCGTAATCTAATCTCCGGCGGGTGGCCGAAGGCGCCCGCCGCAGCAAGGAGCGAGCATGGAACTGAAGAACGCGGTCGCGGTCGTCACCGGCGCCAACCGGGGCTTGGGGCGACACCTGGCCGCCCAGCTCGTCGAGCGCGGCGCGAAGGTGTACGGCGCGGCCCGACGCCCCGAGACGGTGGACGTACCGGGTGTCATCCCGCTGCGGCTGGACGTCACGGACGAGGCGTCGATACGGGAGGCCGCGCGCGTGGCGTCCGACGCGACACTGCTGATCAACAACGCGGGCATCTCCACCGGCGCGTCGCTGATCGAGGGCGAGGTGGCCGAGGTGCGCCGGGAGATGGAGACCAACTTCTTCGGCCCGCTCGCCGCGACCCGGTCCTTCGCCCCGGTCATCGAGGGCAACGGCGGCGGCGCCGTACTCAACGTCCTGTCCGTCCTGTCCTGGTTCCACCCGGCAGGACTCGGCTCCTACGCCGCGTCCAAGGCCGCCGCCTGGGCGCTGACCGGTGCCACCCGCGACGAGCTGGCGCCCCGCGGCATCGCCGTCTCGGCGCTGCACGTCGGCTACATGGACACCGACATGGCCGCCGGTGTGCCCGCCGATCAGAAGGTCGCCGCCGCCGACGTCGCGGCCCAGGCCCTGCACGGCATCGAGACCGGCCTGCCCGAGATCCTCGCCGACGAGACCAGCCGGTACGTCAAGCAGAGCCTGTCCGCGGCACCTCAGCCGAACGCGGACTGACACTCACCCCTCCACCCCGGCGCGACCACCTTCACACCCCTTCATGCGAGGACATCTCATGCGCTACACGACCTTCGGCCACCGGACCGGACTACGCGTCTCCGAGTACGCGCTCGGCACCGCGAACTTCGGCACCGGCTGGGGCGCGGGCGCCGAGCCGGACGAGGCACGCCGGATCTTCGACCGGTTCGCCGAGGCCGGCGGCACCTTTCTCGACAGCGCTGACGGCTACCAGTTCGGCGAGGCGGAGGTGCTGACCGGAAAGCTGATCTCCGCCGACCGTGACCACTTCGTCCTGGCCACGAAGTTCGCCCTCGGCGCCGCCCCGCAACCGGACATCTCCAGAACCGGCAACAGCCGCAAGAACATGGTCGCCTCGGTCGAGGCCAGCCTGAAACGCCTGAGCACCGACTACATCGACCTGCTGTGGGTGCACTTCCCCGACCAGCTCACTCCGATGGAAGAACTCCTGCGCGGACTCGACGACCTGGTGAGCGCCGGCAAGATCCACCACGCCGCGCTGTCCAACTTCCCGGCCTGGCGCGTCTCGCGCGCGGCAACTCTCGCGGACCTGAAGAACTGGGCCCCGATCGTGGGCATCCAACACGAGTACAGCCTCGTCGAGCGCACCGCCGACCGTGAGCTCCTACCCATGGCCGAGAGCCTCGGACTCGGCGCCGCCCTGTGGTCTCCGCTCGGCGGCGGACTGCTCACCGGCAAATACCGCAGCTCCTCCGAGGGGCGCCTGAGCGAGCTGGGCATGGTCATCCACACCGAGAGCACGGGCCAGAAGACCGCCGTCGTCGACACCGTTCTGGCGATCGCCGAGGAGACCGGCATGGCGCCCGCCCAGGTGGCGGTGGCCTGGGTGCGCGAGCGCGCCGCCCGTTCCGTGGCCACGCTCGTCCCGATCATCGGCCCGCGCAACCTGTCCCAGCTCGACAGCTACCTCGGCGCCCTCGACGTCCACCTGACCGATGATCAGTACACCCGCCTGACGGAGGTCAGCGCGGTGCCGCTCGGTACGCCCCACGAGGTGATCGCCGCCTCCCTCGACCGCCTCCAGGGAGGCGCCGCCGATCGCGTCACCGCCCCGGTCGTGCCGGTGGCCTGATCGGTGAACGCGACCGAGGACGCCGCGCGCCCGCGGGCGGCCAGAACAACGACACATAGTGCCTCGCACCAGGAAGAACCGAGGACAGACGGAGACCCCGGCCTCTCACGGACGGGAAACGGAACGGAGACGACGATGAAGGCTTTCATGGTCGAGAACTACGGCGACCAAGCCGGGATGCGCGCCGCCGAAATACCCGACCCGCAAGTAGGTGCCGACGACGTCCTGGTGAAGATCCACGCGGCGGGCATCAACCCGTTGGACCTCAGAATCCGCAACGGAGACTTCAAGGCGTTCATGCCCTACCGTCTCCCGCTCGTGCTGGGCAACGACCTGGCAGGGACCGTCGTCCGGGTCGGCCCGTCCGTCACCCGCTTCGCGGTGGGCGACGAGGTCTACGCCCGGCCCGACAAGGACCGCATCGGCACCTTCGCCGAACTCATCGCCGTCCACCAGGACGACCTGGCACCCAAACCGGCCACCCTCACCATGGCCGAAGCCGCATCCCTCCCCCTGGTCGCCCTGACCGCATGGCAAGCACTGGTCGAGCGGGCACGCGTGCAGCCGGGCCAGAAGGTCCTCATCCACGCGGGCGTCGGCGGCCTCGGCTCCATCGCCGTCCAGCTGGCCAAGGCGCTGGGCGCGCACGTGGCCACCACCGTGAGCACCGCCAAGGTCGACGTGGCCAAGGGCCTCGGCGCGGACGTCGTCGTCGACTACCGCACCCAGGACTTCGAAGAGGTCCTCGACGGCTACGACGTCGTCCTCGACAGCCTTGGCGGCAAGAACCTCGCCAAGTCCCTGCGCGTTCTCAAGCCCGGCGGCACAGCCATCAGCGTCGCGGGCCCGCCCGACCCGGCCTTCGCCCGCGAACTGGGCGCGAACCCGATCCTCCGCCTGGCCATGACAGCCCTCAGCTTCACAGCCCGGCGCAACGCCAAGCGCCACGGTGTGACGTACTCGTTCCTGTTCATGAAGGCCAGCGGCACCCAACTGCGCGAACTCACCCCACTCATCGACACCGGGAAGGTCCGTCCCGTCATCGATCGCGTCTTCCCGTTCGAGGAAACCCTCCAGGCCATGGAGTACGTGGAGAAGGGACGGGCGAAGGCCGGCAAAGTCGTCGTCGCAATGACGTAAGGGAGGTGACGAGTCGCGGGCGTCCGTCACCTCCGCCGACAAGTCCCTGAACACCCCGCTCCCCGCCACACCACCTGAGTATCCGGCCATGAGCACGCCGCCCAGCTCCCCCGCCCCGACGTCGTACAAGAACACCCCGAACCGCTCCGTTTCCGTGCGTGGCGTGATCTTCGTCTACCGCCGGCTCGGCCCGGACGACGGCGTACCACTGATCCTCCTCGACCACCTGTCCGCAGTCCTGGACGACTGGGATCCCCGCGTCGCCGGCGGACTCGCTGCCCGGCGCCCGGTGGTCACCTTCGACAACCGCGGTGTCGGCGCGGCCGGCGGCACCACCCCCGACATGACCGAGGCGATGGCCCGCGACACCGTGCTGTTCATCCGGGCGCTCGGGTACGACAGGGTCGACCTGCTCGGCCTGTCGATGGGCGGCTTCATCGCCCAGGTCATCGCGGCAGAAGAACCCGATCTTGTACGCAAACTCATCCTCGCCGGCACGGGACCCGCCGGAGGCCCCGGCATCGACAAGGTCACCAGCCTCATTGTCAAGGACACCATCTGGCGACCTATCCGGCAGCAACGCGTCCTCGCCCTCAGCGCCGGTCCCGGTCAGTCAGACGCGTCACAGGCCATCAACGTCCGTCAACCGGTCGACGACCGTGCGCAGGTCCTTTTCGTGGGCGGAGGATTCGGGCAGGCGCCGGGTCTTCTCCCCAGCGTGCCGCCGGCGAAGCGCAGGGTCGGAGTGATTGCCCGGGCGAACGTCCACCGGGTCAAGGGGCAGCGGCCGGCGTGCCCGGAGTGCCGGGCGCGGATCTTCGCACGACCCTCCCCGCACCGTGCCCGGCACGTCCACCACCCGGAACGGCCGCCCGAGCGCGAGCCGGCGCACGAGTCCCCGAACACCACAGCAACGCCGGTGACATGCCGCCCGCGGGTTCCGCCGCCACTCGGCGGCTGAGGACTTCAGACGATGCGTGAGTACGACCTGAGCGGCGCCCGCCGGCGCAGGAGCACCTACAGCAACGGTGACGGCGGCAACTGCGTCGAGGTCGCCGACGGGGTCCCCGGTGTCGTACCCGTCCGGGACGGCAAGGTGGCCGACGGGTCCCGTGGTCCTCGCCGGGGCCGCAGTCCGGGTGGAGTCCGTCAGGGGGATGGTGGGGTAAACCCCAAGGCGTTTCAGGTTGTTGCCCGGATGGGGCGGCCCCGTGAGATCCGCGAAGCTCGTCGTATGACGCAGCCCAAGCGCACCATCCGCAACGTCGCCATCGTCGGCGTCTCCACCGCCCTTCTGGCCGTCACCGCGCCCGTGACCGCCTCCGTGGCCGCGAGCCACTCCGAGGGCCTCGCCTGGACCGCCTGCGAGGGCTCCGGCATCGACCCCCGCCAGCAGTGTGCCACCCTCCGGGTCCCCATGGACTACGCCGACCCCGACAGTCCCCGCATCGACATCGCCGTCTCGCGCATCCCGAGCAAGAATCCCGAGGCCCGGCGCGGCACCCTGCTTCTGATCCCCGGCGGGCCGGGCGGCTCCAGCCTGAACGACCCCTCGGGGAGAGGGCAAAGACTCCCCCAGGACGTCCTGGACGCCTACGACCTGGTCGGCTTCGCCCCACGCGGGCTCGCCCCGTCCACGCCCGTCGACTGCGGGCTCGACCACGGCGACCTCGCCACCTCCAAGCTCCGCCCCTGGCCCGCCGCCGACGGCTCGGTGGACGAGAACATGGCCGCCGCCCGCCGCATGGCCGACGCCTGTGCCGCGAACGGCGGCGAACTGATCCGGCACCTCAGCACCGCCAACGAGGCCCGCGACATCGACCGCCTCCGCGCCGCGCTCGGCGAGCGCAAACTCTCCGCGTGGGGCGTGTCGTACGGGACGTACGTCGGAGCCGTGTACGCGCAGTTGTTCCCGCACCGCACCGACCGCATCGTGTTGGACAGCAACGACAACCCTGATCCCACCCGCGTCGCCCGCGCCTGGCTGGCCGGGCACGAGCAGGGCGTGGAGGACACCTTCCCCGACTTCGCCGCGTGGGCGTCGAAGCCGGACAACCCGGACCGCGTCGCGAGCAGGGCCGCCGACGTCCGGCCGCTGTTCCTGCGGCTGGCGGCCCGCCTCGACCGGGAACCCCTCCCCTGGCCCGGCGCCAACCCGGAGGAGCTGAACGGCAACGTCCTGCGCCAGACCATGCTGGACAGCCTCTACTCCCCCAGCCGCTATCCCACGCTCGCCAAGCTGATGCGGGCCGCCCAGCAGGGCACCGTGCCACCCGCGCCCGCGGCGCCGCCCGAGGCCGTCCTGCAGAACGTCGCCGCCGTCGGCGCCGGCACGCTGTGCAACGACGTCGCGTGGCCCACGTCGAAGGCCGTGTACGAGAAGGACGTCGCCGAGAGCCGCGCCAAGTATCCGCTCACCGCCGGCATGCCCCGCAACGCGATGACGTGCGCCGCCTGGCCGTATCCGCCGCGTGAGGCGCCGGTGCGGATCACCGGCCGGGGGCCGTCCGACATCCTGCTCGTCCAGAACGAGCGGGACGTCGCGACCCCGCTCAGCGGCGCCCAAAAGCTCCGGGAGGCGTTCGGCCGACGCGCGGTCATGGTGACGGTGAACTCCGTCGGGCACGACGCCTTCCTCGCCAACGGCAACGCTTGCGGCGACCGTGTGGTCTCCCGCTTCCTGGCGACCGGGCAGCGGCCGGCCACGGACATCTACTGCGCCTGACGGTCGCCCGGCGCCACCAGCCCCGTAGGCCACGATCGACCAGGTGCACTCGGTCCCGCGCGCTCAGCTTGCCCATGGCGCGGCCCACGTGGGTCTTCGCGGTCAGCGGACTCAGCCCGAGGGAGTCGGCGATCTCCGTGTTGGTGAGGCAGCGGGTGACCAGGGCGAGGACCTGCCGCTCCCGCCCGGACAGGCAGCCGGGACCGCCGCCGCCCACCGCCGCGAGCGCGGGGCTGCGCAGGAACCGCTCGATCAAGCGGGCCGTCAGGCCGGGCAGGAGCAGGGCCTCCCCGGCCGCCACGGTGCGGATCACATCGAGGACTCCGCCGGGCCGGATGTCCATCACCAGGAACCGGAGGCGCCCCCTCGCAGGGTCTCCACGATGCTCTCGCCTGTGCCGTACGCGGTGAGGACCAGCACCTTCACGTCCGCCAGGTCCTCGTCGGCGGCGACCAGCCCGGTCGCCTCGATGCCGTCCAGGTCGGGCATGCGGACCTTCATGACGACGACGTTGGCCCGGCGGGCGCGCACCAGTTCCACGGCCTCAAGGCCCGCGCCGGTCTCACCGACGACCTCCGCGCCGGGGGCCGAGGCGACAAGCAGGGCGAACGCGGCACGGATCAGTGGACGCCGTCTCCCCGGGGCGGGACGCCGGCCGATGTCCGGACGTAGTCGCCGGTGTCGCCCTCTGCACCACGGCAGCAGATTCCCGTCTCGCATCCCCCTCTTCTGCTGGCGGCCCAGCTCGCCCCGACGCCCCCAGCCCTCAAACAGCCCGCTCCATGGAGTAGGCGCCCTCGCCGGAAGAACGCAGCATCAAGGGGGTCAGGCGGGCCAGGAAGGCGGTCAGATCGTCCAGACTGGCGGCCGCATGCTCCCGCCTACTCTGCCGGCGCCGGGAACCGCAGGGCTCACGGCCCGACAGGCAGCGCAGTCCCTTACGGCTTCAATCGATAATTCGGGGGAAAGAACTGCACTGCCCATCGGCGGAAGTGGAAAATCTCGCTACCTCCGTGCGATCGGAGGATGTCGACCGTCCGTCTGGCCTCGTCCTTGCCTCGGACCGGAACGAAGATCAGCCATTTGTCCTGGCTCAGGGGTTCATTCGTGGCTGACCCACATGAACCCCTTCATGTCGCCTCTCGTCTAGCGTAACGAACGCTGATGGCGCGCTCAGGCTTCTCGCGGAAGTACGGTGAGAACCCGGACAACGTGATCCCGGAATTCTTTCATGAAGTCCCGGAGAAAATGCTCCGTTCGACTGTCGACGACTTCTCCATCGCTGGTGAAAGCATCGCTATTGAACCTGACGTACGCCTCCGGTGCGTTCATTTGCGGCGAATCGCAGAAGCTGAGCACGCCGCGCAGGCTCTGCTGGGCGAGGGCAGTGCCGAGGGCGCCGGGGGACGCTCCGATCACAGCGGAGGGTTTGCGTGCGAATGAGTTGCTACCCCATGGACGACTGGCCCAGTCGATGGCGTTTTTGAGAGCGCCGGGAATGGACCGGTTGCACTCCGGGGTCACGAATAGGACGGCGTCGGCGGAGGCGATGGCATCCTTGAGCGCCTTGCCCTCGGCAGGGTAGTCGCTGTCGTAGTCGTAACTGCAGAGGGGTAGATCCTTGATCGGAATCTCAAAGAATTCCAAATCGGATGGCCTCGGGCGGACCGGGAGTTCCGCAAGGAATGAAACCACGGCCGGGAGCGGAGCGCGTGCTGGCAGAGCCCTCCAGGCGACCGAGTGCATCCACCACGGCCTGCCCGCACTCCTCGACGGAGGGCCCGCACAGCAGCAATCGACCGCCTCGCGGCCCACCGTGTCGGCACTTCAAGGCAACACAGGCGAAACGGTCGGAAGGCTCATCGGCTTGTGCGGCCCGGTTTGGCGAGGTGGGTGAGCGCCGCTGTGACCAGTGCCTGGACGCCGCTGTCCAGTGTGGGCTGCAGCACGGGGGCGAAGCGGGGGCTGTGGTTGGCCGGGATGTCCCGGGCCAGGGTGCCGCCTTGCCGTGCGGCCTGGTAGGTATCCGGATCGACACAGCCCAGGGCCCAGTAGGTGTACGGGGTACCGAAGGCGTCCGGGATCCGGCTGAAGTCCTCACTGGCGCTCTGGAGCTCGGCAGTGACCGCGCGCTCTGCGAACATCGCGGCGAAAGCGGCGGAGACCTCGCGGGTGACCGCGTCGTCGTTGACGGTCGGCGGGAAACGGGTGCCCTCCTCGATCTGCGGCGCGCGAGTCGCCCCGGAGGCGTCGCACTCGGCATGGGCGATGCGCCGCACGGCGGACAGGACAGCGCGCCGGGTCTCGTCGTCGTAGGTGCGCACGTTCACCAGCAGATCGGCCGTCTCCGGAATCACGTTGCCGCTCGTGCCCGCCTGGACGGAGCCCACCGTGACCACGGCCGGCTGGGTGGCGGCCAACTCGCGCGAGACGATCGTCTGGAGACGGACGACGATCATCGAGGCGATCACCACGGGGTCGATGGCGGCCTGCGGTGCCGAGCCGTGAGCGCCCCGGCCATGAACAATGATCTTCACATTGTCCGCCGCGGAGAGGAAGGACCCGGCGCGCGTGCCGACCTGCCCGGCCGGATAGGGAAGCACATGCTGGGCAAACGCGACGTCTGGGCGGGGAACCCGGTCGGTCAGCCCATCGGCGAGCATCCGGTCAGCACCGTCCCCCGGCTCTTCGGCAGGTTGGAACAAGGCCACCAGCGTGCCCTGCCACGCCCACGGCACGGCGGACATGAGCCGCGCCGCTCCCAGCAGGCAAGTCACGTGCATGTCGTGTCCGCAGGCATGCCCCACAGGCACCCGCCGGCCCGAAGCGTCCGTGGCTTCGGCCGTGCTGGCGTAGGTCAGACCGGTCTCCTCAAGAACCGGCAAGGCATCCATGTCGGCCCGCAGCAAAACGGTCGCACCCTCCCCGTTGGCCAGCACACCGACCACACCGGTGCCGCCGATCCCCTCCTGCACCCGGTAGCCGCAGTTCCTCAGGCGCTCCGCCACACCGGTCGCGGTGCGGTGCTCCTGGTGCCCCAGCTCGGGATGGGCGTGCACATCCTTGTACACCTCTTCGAGGTCGGACCGGATGTCATCGAGCCCGGCCAGAACAGCATCTGCGGAGCCTTTGGGTGTCATGGCTGTGTACTCCTGCATCTCGGTGGGTGAGCGCAGCGGCCGTTCCCGTCAGGGGTCCCGGTCCTTGGCTGACCCCGGCCGCCAGTCGCGGCTGTTCGGCAGCTTCCAGCCCCAGTGGGACGCGGCCAGCCGCAGCGAGATACCTACCGTGACTCCGGCCAAGACACCTACGGTGGATGCACCGAGTCGGCTGCAGACCACCATCACCGCGCTCACCACCATCGCGACGGTCGCGTACAACGGGGTGCCGCCGAGGATGGAAGGCGTCCGCGCGAGCAGCAGGTCCCGGATCGCCCCGCCGCCGACCGCTGTGATGGTGCCCAGCAACACGGCCGGCAACCAGCCCAGGCCGACCGCGAGCGTCTTCTGGGCGCCGGCGACCGCCCAGACGCTGAGCGCCGAGGCATCCAGGAGGTTGAAGACCCAACCGGAGGTGGGGCGGCTCAGATCGGCTAGGAAGGCCAGCAGGGTGCCGGCGGTGGCGACCGCGAGATAGGTGTAGTCGGTCAGGGCCACAGGTGTGCCGTGCTGCAGCAGGGTGTCGCGGAGGATCCCGCCGCCCAGGCCGGAGACGATGCCGATGACCAGGAAGCCGAACAGGTCCAGACGACGGGCCCGGGCCAGCACCCCGCCGAGCGTGCCGTTGGCGAACACCCCGCTCAGGTCCAGCGCCCGGGTCAGCTCGGTCACGCTCTCAGGCGACAACGACCGGACCACAGACACCAGCGTCTCCCTTCCCGCTTCTACCATCGAAGCAGTCAGAGGCGCCACGTGCCCGCCGGGCATGGCATGCGAGGCAGCCTCTCCGGCCACCGGCCAGCCGGACAGCGACCGTGGCGTCCGTGCGCAGGGCAGGTGCCCTCTGGACGGGGAGATCGACTGAGCAGGTATGGAGTCGCCCCCGAGCAGGGGGTGGCCGGTGTCAACGAGCCGCCGTCATCCCCACACCAGGCACCCGGACGGCGTAACGGGCCGACCGGATTCCGGCGGGCTTCTGGATCATCCTCACGGGCGGGCTGAGTCCAGCGGTCAGCGGCGGTGCCGGCTGGCCATCCGGAACGAAACAGCGCTCTGATCGATGGAGGCAGTGATGGCTGAACGTCTGCGCGAACGGCTGATCGGCGCGGCCAAGGGGCGCGGGGCCAGGGGCCGGGCGGCGAAGGCGGCCGGGCCAGCGGGGCAGGACGGCGGCGGCGCCGGACGCGGTGGTCCGGAGCGCGGGAGCGGCCAAGGGCCGGCGCCCGGCAGCGAACCGGCGGACCGGGGTGAGCAGCGGCGGCCGACCGGCGGCGTGGCCAAGGCCCGGCAGCGGGCGGCGTGGGCGCGGCCAGAGCCCGACCGGGACGCGACCATCCGGACAGCAACATCCGGGAGGGTGACAAGTGGAGCCCGAGTCGGTGCGCGCCGCGGCGGGACGGCGGTACCCGTCCCGATCAGACCCGGAACGGCGGTACCCGTCCCGGGGCGGCCCTGGAACGCGGACGGACGACCGGCGGGCGCCCCTGAGCCGGCGGACCAGCGGCTCATGACCGGCGGACCAGCGGCTCAGGACCAGCGCACCAGCAGCTCAGGGCCGGCTTCGAACGAGGCGGCACAGCACGGTCGCGTAGCCGTCGGCGACGGCGTCCCCGGCCCTGGCCGCGGCCAGGGCGGCAACGGCCACGAACCGTGTTCCAGCGGTCAGTTCCACAAGAACCCGGACCCTGAGGCCTGGGCCGGCATTGATGGGCTGCCGCCGTCGGGGACGTGACAAGCCCGGCCACGCCTTGCCGAGGCTGCGTGCCCAGGTGAGCTGTGGCCGATCTCCGGTCGGGACCGGCCGCAGCTCACCTGGTCGTCAGGGTCCCGTCCACCGCGTCAGCTGCGTCAGCTGACGTCCTTGCAGGGCAGTCCGACGGAGGTGTACGTGCCACCGGAGAGCTCCCACCCCTCGGCGCAGGTCTGACCGGTTCCCCTGCCGGACCCCACGACGCCGGGATAGGCGCTGTCCTGGCCGTTGACCCTCATGTTGGGGCCCCACACGTTGATGTGGCCGTAGAACCGGTTGGTGCCGCTGTAACTGCCGCGGGTCGTGTAGCCGGAGGCGTTGCCGGTCACGCTGATGCACACCTTGTGGTTGCATCCGCGCGCATCCCTCATCTGGGCCTCGCTGCCCACGCGCAGACACACGTCCTTCGCGCATGCCCAGTTCGCCTCGGCCACACGAGCCGTCTCCGTGGCCCCGGCGGCCGCGCCGCTTCCTGCAACCAGGCCGAACACCGCTGCTGCTGCGACAAGTACCGAACGCATCGAACCTCCACTGTGAGGGGTAGTGGGCCCGGGGCCGTCCCCGTGCCTCGGCACAGGGATAGCCGGAATTCTCTGTTCGGTGTCCGGACGGCGGCGGTGAACAATCAACCGCCGAACATCACGTGGCCGTTCTGCCCTCCGAGCCCGTCCGGCCAAAGACGGCTCGCGGGTGGACGCGTTGAGGCGTCGCAGCCGAACGGGGGGCCGAACCCCGCCACACCCGACGGTGACAATGGAGCCGAAAATCAGCGCCCCTCCACCGGTGACCTCGACGGGCGACGACACTTGTCGCAGACCAGCTCGGATCGGGGGAAACATGGCGCGTAGAGAGTCACCGCTTCCTGAGGGCGACGGCCCGGTGGTGCGGTTCGCCGCGGAACTGAGGGAACTTCGCCGGGCCGCGGGTAGTCCCTCCTACCGCGATCTCGCGGTCCGCGCGCACTATTCGGTGGCGACTCTGTCAAGCGCTGCCTCGGGCCGGAAGCTGCCGTCCCTCGAAGTGACCCGTGGCTATGTCAGTGCCTGTGGCGGCGACCCGGAGCGGTGGGAGGCCCTCTGGCACGAAACGGCCGCCGGCATCGCTTCCGAGAGCAGCGCGGCTGATGCCACCGCTCCCCGACCGATGCGGGACGACTCGCCCTACCCGGGGCTCGCCTCCTTCGGCTCACGGCACAGTCGGTTCTTCTTCGGGCGCGAACGCGTGGTCGAGCAGTTGCGCGGACGGATCGCGGAGCAGCGCTTCGTCGCCCTCTTCGGCGCTTCGGGAGCCGGGAAGTCCTCGGTGCTGCACGCGGGGCTGTTACCGTCCCTGCGATCCGGGGGTCAGGCGGTCGTCACCCTCACACCGGGCGCCCGGCCACTGGAGGAACTGGCGGTACGTCTGGCGGCTCATGTGGCCACCACGCCCGGCTGCCTGCTCCGGGAGGTGTGGGCAGACCCCGCAAATCTGCACCTCATCCTGCGTCAGATCGTCACCGGGGGGCCGGAGCGGGGCGAGGTGGTTCTGGTCATCGACCAGTTCGAGGAACTCTTCACCCTCTGCTCCCGTGACGAGGAGCGTGACCGCTTCCTCGACGCTCTCCTCCTGGCGGCCCGGGCCGAGAACAGTGCGTGTCGCGTCGTCGTGGGAGTCCGGGCGGACTTCTACGCGCACTGCATCGGGCACGCCGGCCTCGCCAGCGCCCTCGACGCCGCGATGGTGACGCTCGGCCCGATGGACAGCGAGGAGCTCCACCGGGCCATCTGCCGCCCTGCGGAGGCGGTCGGCTGCCGAGTCGAGGGGCGGCTGCTGGCCTACCTGATCGCCCAGGCCCAGGGCAACGCAGGGATGCTTCCGCTGCTCTCCCACGCGCTCCTGGAGACCTGGAGGCATCGCCGGGGCACCTTGTTGACCATGGAGGCCTGCCGGACCGCAGGCTCCATCGAGCACGCCCTGGCCCACACCGCCGAACGGTTCTACGAGGCGTTCAGCGCCCGGCAGAAGGAAGCGGCCCGGCACCTCTTCCTGCGGCTCGTCGCCGTCGGGGAGGGAGTCGAGGACACCAAGCGCCGTATCGACCGCTGCGAACTGTCCCCCGACTCCGACACCACGACGATCGTCGATCGCGCCGCCGCCGAGCGACTGATCACCATCGATGGTCAGCACGTGGAACTGACGCACGAAGCACTCATCCGCTGGTGGCCACGGCTCGGCGGATGGCTCGCGGAGGACCGCGAGGTTCTGCGCGCCCGTCGGCAGCTGACGGAAGCGGCCACGACCTGGGCGCACCTGGAGCAGGACCCGGGCGCCCTGCTGCGAGGCGCACGACTGGAAGCGGCTCGCCCCCTGGCCGGGTCGAAGGACGTCGGGCTCACCGCGGACGAGAGGGCGTTCCTCGACGCGAGTCTGGCGGCCGAGGGCTCGGAACTGGCGGCAGCCGCCCGGCGCAGGCGCCGACGGCGTCTGATGATCGCCGCCTCGGCGGTGCTTCTCGTGGTGTCGACAACGACCTCCCTCCTCGCGGTGCACGCCGACCGGGAGGTCACGGCCCAGCGTGACGAAGCCGTCGCCTACAACGCGAGCACGACAGCGATCGGGCTGTCGCGCCGGTCACCGGACCTTGCCGCACAGATCGCTCTGGCCGCCTACCGGCTGAGGCCCGGCCGGCACAGCCGCGACGCGCTCCTCAGCACTCTGATGTCCACTTGGACCGCGCACCGGGCGGAGATGTACGCCGTCGACGTCAGCCACGACGGCACCGTCCTGGCGACGGGAGGCCGAGACCGCACCGTCCGCCTGTGGGACATGCGCGCTCCCCGTGCACCCCGCGAGACCGCTGTGCTGACCGCTCACAAGGACGCCGTCTACGCGCTTGCCATGCACCCCGGCCGCTCCGTACTGGCCAGCGCCGGCGCCGACGGAACGCTCGCTCTGTGGGACATCGCCGACCCGCGCCGGCCGCGCCGGCTTTCCACGCTGCGGACGCCTACGAAGACGGTACGCGCCCTGGCCTTCAGCCCGGACGGACAGACCCTCGTGAGCGCCGGCAGCGACGGGGACGTGGTGCTGTGGAACACCCGCTCCGTCAGGAAACCTGTCCGCGGCGTCAGCTTGCGGGGCCATCGGGACGAGGTCAGGTCGGTGGCCTTCAGCCCGGACGGACGGCTGCTGGCGACCGCCGGAGGCGGTGACGAACGCGTCATCCTCTGGGACACGACGTCCCCGAAGCACCCTGTGGAGCGCGCCGACTGGCAAGCGCACACCACGACCGCCCTCTCCGTCGCCTTCAACCCGCGCACCTCCGTCCTCGCCACGGCGGGCGGCGGAGACCGTCCCGTGAAACTGTGGCAGGTCACAGGAACCCGCCGTCCGGTGATGCTCGCCGCGCTGGACGGACCCACCGACGTGGTCGGCGATGTCGAGTTCAGCCCCGACGGCCGCATGCTGGCAGCAGGCAGCGACGACCGCACGGCCCGCATCTGGCGGGTCTCCTCACCGCGGCGGCCGCGGAAGGAGACCGTGCTCGCGGGCTTCACGACCGCGGTGCTGGGGCTCAGGTTCACTCCGGACGGAAGGCATATGGTCACCGGCGTGTTCGACGGGTCCGCCCACACGCTGCCGACCGATTTCGACCGACTGGTCACCAACGCATGCGCGTACGCCGGTCAGTCCCTCACTCACGACCAGTGGCGGCAGTACCTCGGCAAACTGCCTTACCGCCGGCCGTGTTGACGAGAGCGACTCCGCCCGCGCGGTCCATACATCCCCCAGTCGACTCAAACGGCCACTGTCACTTCGGGGCCGGATGGCTCCCGGGTCCGCCGCCCGGTCGTTCCAGCGGAGACATCCCTGTGGATGCACCAGCTGCTCGCCCTCGCAGGCTGGTGACGCTCGATTGCGCGTCGCGGGTACCGGGTCGGGACGCTGAGGGCCGTTGAGTGGCCGCGCGCGTACGTACCGGGGCCGGCCTCCCGAACCCTAGGTTCTGGCCGCGGCGACTCGGCGGGGCCATAGCCCGCGAGGAACACCGAAGCCCGGCGCAGGGCGACAGTCAGCGGGCGATGGAGATCGCGAAGGGTGTGAACCCGGAGGACCGGATGACGTGCGGTACGAACAGGATCGCGGCCTCGGTGGCGCGGGCGGTCTGGATGCCGCCCAGGTCGGTGATCCATTCCTTTTGCCAGCCGAGGTCGGTGAGCAGTTCGCGGACGGTCTGCTTGGCCTGCGGGTCCTCGCCCGAGAGGAACGCGGTCGGCGTCTTGCGGAGCGTGGCCGGCGAGGTCATCACCGGGAAAAGCATGGTGTTGAGTGTCTTGACGACGCGCGTTTCCGGGAGCGCTTCCTGGAGTTGTTCGGCAAGGCTCGAACCGGGGTAGATCAGATCGGCGGGCAGTCCGTCCGGTCCGTCGGTGGTGGCGTTGGAGACGTCGACGAGGATTTTGCCCCGGAGTTCTTCGCGCAGAGCGGCCAGCCGGTCCAACGAGCCGGCACCCGGGGTGGCGTTGATGACGATCCGGGCAGTCCGGGCACCGTCGGCGGCGGCGCCCGGCGTACGGTCCGCCACGGTCACTTCGTGTCCTGCCCTGGTGAGGGCTTCCGCCAGGTTGCCGCCGACGCGGCCGTTTCCGAGAACTGCGATCGTGGTCATGATGATCTGGTCCTTCCGTGCGTGCGGGTTGCGGTGCGCGCTCAGCGCGAGAGCGTGGATACGGCCTCGGCGTGGACGCCGGGCGCGGCAGCCAGGAAGCTCTGGCTCTGTGGGGTCCAGGGGCGGCCCTCGGCGTCGGAGATCCGTCCGCCGGCCTCGGTGACGAGCAGCGCTCCGGGAAGCAGGTCCGCACGGGCGCCGGCGAACTGCCAGAAGGCGTCGATCCGGCCGGCGGCCACGTTCAGCAGGTGCAGGGTCGCGGGCACGGCGACGCGGACGACGAGCGCGTCGAAGAGCATCGCGGTGATCGAGGAGCCGACGCGCCGCACGACCTCTGCGTCCTCGTCCGGCCGGGCCTGGCTGGTGGCCACGATGCTCAGGCCGAGGCCCGCGGTCTGGGAGACGTGCAACGGCCGGCCGTCGAGCTGGGCGCCCGCGCCGTCGAGCGCGGTGTAGGTCTCGCCGGTCAACGGCAGGTGGACCGCGGTGAGCACCGGCTGGTTCTCCCGTACGAGGGTGGCGGTCACCGCCCACTCCGGCAGGGCGTGCAGGTGGTTGACGTTGCCTTCGGCCGGATCCACGACCCACCATTCACCGGACGGCAGCGCCCCGCCGTCCAGTTCGTCCTCCACCCAGCCGGCGTTCGGGCGCAGGCGTGTGAGGCGGGGGCGCAGGATGGCGAGGGCCGTGTCGTCGTTGGCGGCGAGCGCGCGCATCAGCTCTTCGCGGGTCTCGTAGCGGGCCACCTCGCCAAAGCGCTCGCGCAGCGCCGAACCCGCCTCACGCACGGCGATCGCGGTCTGGGCGAGCAGGTCGGCGTCGGAGGCGGCGACGTCAGTGGTCTCAAGCGTTTCGGACATGGTGTATTCCCGTCTGAGGAGGGGTGACGAGGCCGGTCGGGGGCCGAACTGCGCGTTGCTTCTTGCGCTTTCGCCTCAACGGTATGCAGCCCTGCAATTAACTTCAAATGCATGTAAGGCACGGCTAGGATTACTCACATGCAATTGGATTTGAACCTGCTCGCCGCGCTCGACGCGCTGCTGGAGGAGGGCAGTGTGGCCGGGGCGGCGGCGCGCCTGCATGTCACCGCCCCCGCGATGAGCCGGAGTCTGGGCCGGCTCCGGCGCACGACCGGGGATCAGATCCTGGTGCGCACCGGCCGCACGATGACCCCGACGCCGTATGCGATCGCCGTCCGGGAACAGGTGCATGAACTGCTGCACCAGGTCCAGGGTGTGCTGGCACCGAGCCGTGAACTCGATCTGGCAACGTTGGAGCGCACTTTCACACTCCGCTGGCACGATTCCCTGGTCGCCTTGAGCGGCCCCGCGCTGCTCGCGGCCGTGCGCGGACAGGCGCCGGGCGTGCGATTGCGCTTCGTTGCGGAATCGAGCATCGACACCCCCGAGTTGCGGCGCGGCGAGGTCGACCTGGAGGCGAACGCGAACCGCCCGAGCGCACCGGACATCCGTTCCGAGAACGTGGGCGAGACCCGCCTCGTCATCGTCGTGCGGCAGGGGCACCCCCTCACGCGCGTCAAGATGGTCACAGCAAAGCGGTACGCCGCCGCTGAGCACGTCACCGTCTCGCGACGTGGAAACCTCGGCAATGCCATCGACGACGCCCTCGCGCGGCTCGGCCTCACCCGCCGCGTAGTGGCGACCGCGCCCACGGAAGCGGCCGCGCTGGAGTTCGCGCGCGGCTCCGACATTCTGATCAGCGTCCCCGAAGCCACCACACGGTCAGCGGTCGCCGACCTCGGCCTGGTCGTGCTACCCCTCCCGCTCGACCTGCCGTCGGCACCCATATACCTGTCGTGGCATCAGCGCTACGACACCGACCCCGCCCACGCCTGGCTGCGCGGGCTGGCGCGAAGCGCGCTGGCCATGTGAGCAGCGTCGTAGTCGGCGCCGTCCGGCCGCTTCACCCATACGCCCCGAGGTCCACGCGACCACAGCGGCGATGTGCTTGGACGTCAGGAGGGGCTGGTCCGTGCGGGTGCCGGCCGTGGAGGCGGCCAGACCGACGCCTGCGGCTCACCATCGCGGAGCGCCGTGTGCAGATCAATCTCACCGGGATTTCCGTTCGTGGCGAACCCGCACGCTTCACCTCGCTGCCTGTAGGGGCGTGGGGTCGTCCGGACTCGGTTCACGCTTCGTCGCGGTGGGTGAGGCGGCCGTCGGTGAGCCGCCAGTACTGCTGGTGCGGAGTCAGTTGCCAGGTCTTGTCGGCAGCGAGCGCCTGCGTGATCCATTCGTGGAGTTGTGGGAGGGCATTCGTTCGCAGAACAGCTCGGGTGGCGGCACGCTCAGTGGCGTCGACCGGGTGGACGTCCATGCGGAAGCCGACCGTGTCCGGGTGGATGCCGCGGCCGTAGTTGCGGGAGTTCGGAGCGATCCATTCCGCTGCCAGGACGATGGTCCCGCTGTCATGTCCAGTGAGGAACCGCAGGTCCGTGACCCGGCTCATGTAAGAGCCAAGACACTCGTTGATGTCGGTGGAGGTCAGTGGCCAGGCACGGTGCCGGGGCAGTCTTCGATGTCGTGCGGACATGGCAAGCAGCATGGCAGAAGGACTCTGCCGGACCCCACGGCTTTGTCGGGCCGCCTGCTCCACGAGGTGCTCCCGGGATGCGGGCGAGCACCCGGTACGCCGGCTCGTCCGGGGCCGCAGCGGTCCACGTTCGCCGGCTTCGCCCTGCGCGTGTGCCACCACGGCCCGGCTCCGGCAGTCCTCGCACATTCGTATGAGATGCGCGCGCCTCCAGCTCCGCGCGGCGCCCATTCCACTCGCGCGCGGCTTGACGGAGCAGGCCCATAGGATCACCGCGCAGGCCCGGCGTGAGGCCGATGCGATCCTCGCCGAGGCGCGGAAGCAGGCCGAGCGGATCGCAGCTGTCTGCGCGGAGATCGTGATGGAACCGAGCAGGATCGTGCGGAAGCTGCACAGTCGCTGGCCCAGGGCCGCCGGCAGGCTGAACGTGTGAGGGACGCCTCCGCGGAGATCATGCTGAGGACCGTGCAGAACCGCAGGAAGGTGGCGGAGGCGTCGATCGATCTGCCCGCAGGCTGCCCGTACCGACACGGCCGGGAGGGAGGGTTCCCACAAGGCCGTCACTGGAGGGCGGTTGGCGTCTGTTGGGCGTCGGCACGACCAGGTGCACTGCAGCCTTTGAAAGGGCCGAACGTGCGTGTGGTGATGTCACGGGAGTCTTTCGCCAGGACACCGGTCCCGTGCTCGCCATCGGGTGTCCGACGGCTAGTTGCGGAATCGGGCACTCATGGGCTGGTCAGTTCCACGGCGGCGAGCTTGCGTACCTGGGGCATCCGCGGGCCTGACTGACGACAGAGAGACGGAACCGGCCGGTCACCATCCGCAGGGAGCCGCTGACTTGTGGCATCGGCTCCGGGTGAGGGTGGCGGGTCAGACACGGATGCGGGTGAGGATCTCGCTGTCGGGGGCGGGACGGACGCTGGAATCGTCGTGCCGACCGGGACGCGCCATGAGCACGGCGACGACTACGGCGGCCAGGGCTGCTGTCGCAGCCGCGCCCAGGAGGGCGATGTGCATGCATTCGATGAAGCCCCGCAGTCCGGTGCTGCCCTCATGAGCATGTTCCAGGACGCCGTACCGGACGATGCCGTCGCGGCCCTGGTCAAGGAGGCGTGGGAGGGGGAGATAGTGAAGCGGCTCGCCGGTGGACGGTATGCGCGCAGGCGGGCAGCGGCCTTCTCCAGCGTGCTCGTGGGTCTGATCGGCACCCGCTGCCTGTTGCGGCTGGAGCCCGTGGGTTCGATGAGCCGCGAGGAAGTGAACCGCCTGTTTGAACGCCAGCTACGTCTGGCCTTGGGGATGCCGCCGCGCCGCCTGGCGCGTCCCGTCTGACCGACGGCGCGGGTCTCGCCCAGGGCAGGAACCACGCAAGGCTGGCCTCTCGCTTCGTAGGAGGTGGCGGTCTTGTCGTACCTGGGGGACGCCCGAGAAGTGCTTCCTACCGCATCGTCGAGCCGGTCACCGAGGCCGTGGCCGCCGCCCCGGGCCGGACCAGCCTGGTCGTCACCGCCGACCGCGCCCTCCACGCCCAGGTCACCGCCCTGGGCGCGGAGGTCATCGGCCCGCGCACGGTCCGTCACCGACGCCGTGTCACCGACGCCGGCTCATCCCCTCGTGCGGCACCACCCGGTCAGGAGCCGGCCTTCATCGGCGGGGCCTGCTCATGGCGCAGGTAGCGCTCCACCGAGCGGGTCAGCACCTCGTTGCCGTCGGCGGTGACCACGCGGTCCCACCAGGCGCCGTAGATGCGGTCGAAGCGGTAGCCGGCGAGCAGTTCGCCGGCGGCTCGGACGGCGTCGGGGCGCTCGGGGACGTGGTTGGCGTAGCTGTACATGATGCTGACCCACCGGGGGTCGGGGCCGACGTTGACGATGTCGCCGGTGAAGAGCGCGCCCCGGCCGGCGTTCCAGTGCATGACCGCGCTGCCCGGGAAGTGGACGCCCGGGTTGATCAGCGTCAGTTCGTCGGTCAGCCGGTGAGTCCGCCCGCTCCAGAAGTGCAGGGCGGGGTCGGGGCGGCCGACCCACTGCCGGTCGGCCTCGTGCAGGTACACGGGCGCGTCGAAGGCGTGCGCCCAGTCGACCATGGCGGAGTAGAAGTGCGGGTGGCTGACGGCGATCGCGGTGATGCCGCCGAGTTGCGCCACTTCGCGGATCACGGCGTCGTCGAGGTAGGGCACGCAGTCCCACAGCACGTTGCCGGCGGCCGTGCGCAGCAGCAGCGCGCGCTGGCCGATGGCGAACTCGGGAACGCTCCCGACGCCGATGACGTCCGGGCCCTGTTCCTCGAAGCGGCCCCGGTGGCCGTCGGCGCGCAGCTCGGCCAGGCTGGTCCACTGCTGGCCGCCGCGTCCGACGTACTGGCGCTCGTCCAGGCAGACCGGGCAGTCGGCCCGCGGTACGGCGTACTGGGTGCCGCAGGTGCGGCAGACGGGCAGCGTCGTGCCGGTGGGTTCAGCCACGGTCGCCTCCGGCGAGCTCGGTGAGTACGTACGGGCGGCTGGGCCGCCAGCCGAGTTCGGCGACGGCGCGCTGCCCGGACACCACCTGGTTCAGACCCAGGGCCTCGGCGAACGGGCCACCCAGGGCCTGGGCGGCCTGCTCCAGCGGCCAGGGCTCGGCGCGGCCGGTGCCGCCCGCAGCGAGGTCGGCGGCCGCGGCGAGCGCCGCGACCGGCACCGCTTCGTGCGCCACGCCGTGCAGCACGCTGCCCGCGTCAGCCTGGGTCACCGCCAGCACGAAGAGTTCGGCGAGGTCGTCCACGTGCACCATCGGCCAGCGGGTCGCCGCCGAGCCGACGTACCGGCCGGTGCCGTGCTCACGCGCCCAGTCGGTCATCAGGCCGGGAATACCGCCGCCGTGTCCGTACACGATGCCGGGCCGTACGACGACGGCGCGCACGTCGTCCCGGCCGGCGTCCAGCACGCGCTGCTCGATCCGCGGGCGGTAGCCGACGATGGCGATGGCGTCGGTCGGTGCGTCCTCGTCGAGGGCCGCGTCTCCAGTGGCGCCGAGCACCCAGACACCGCTGGTGTACACGAAGGCCCGTCCGGTGCCGCGCAGCGGCTCGGTCAGCGCGTCGACGGCCGCCGCGTCCACCGCCTCTTCGCCGGTCGGCGTGGCGAGGTTGAGCACGGCGTCGATGTCGTCGGTGACGGCCGCCCGCAACGCGGCCGGGTCGGCCAGGTCGCCCTTGAGTGCCGTCGCCCCGTCGGGCAGCCGGCTTGCGTCCTTCACGAGATGGACCACCTGGTGGCCCTCCGCCTCGATCCGGCGCACCACGGCCGATCCGATGTAGCCGGTCGAACCCAGTACGAGTGTCTTCATACCCGATCTCATTTCGTTGGTTGGCGAGTTGGGGCGGGTTGTGCCCGCCTCACGGGCGTGCACGGAATGCGGGCGACGTGGCGTCGCCGGTGGTCTTGCCGTAGCCGAGGGACTCGACGATGCGGCCGTCCCGCACCAGCACGAGGTTCACGCCGCGGACGGAGTCGGCCGGTCCGTCACCGAAGCGGTACCGCCAGCGGACCGTGGCCCGTTCACCGGTGACGACGACGGCCTCGGGTTCGAACCGGCCCGCGCGGTCCTCGACGAGGGACCGGCAGAACTCCAGGCATTCGGCGAGCCCTTCGTAGCGGGCCCCGTCGGGCGCCGGGCCCCTCGACTCCATCACGCAGTCCTCGGCGATCAGCTCGGCGAGCGATGACGTGTCACGTTCGAGGAAGGCCCGGTTGAAGCGGTGGACGACCTCGGACGTGGTACGGAACGACATGTCGCACCCTCCCAGAAGCACCCCGACAGGTCGGTCACTGGTTCCCCCGGCGAAGCTCGGCCGCGGCGTCTTCGACCGCGGTGGCGGGACCGGGGATCGCGTGTTCGGCGGCGCGGCTGACCTGCTCCCACGCCTCCCAGGTGGCCATGCGGGTGCGGGCGATGTCGAACGCGAGGTCGTAGACCATGCTGCCGAGGAGGAGGCGCAGTGGCGGCTCGTCGCTGTCGACCAGGGTGAGCAGCGCGGCCGCGGCGAGTTTCGGGTCGCTGTCGACCGAGCCTTCGGCGAACTGCTCGGCCAGCTTCTCCCGCAGCGGCGCGTACGCCTCCAGGGGGCTGGTGCTGTGCATGGCGGTGTAAAGGTCCGTCCAGTAGCCGCCGGGCTGGAGGATGCTCACCTTGGTTCCGAATGCGGCGGCTTCCGCGGCGAGGGCCTCGCTGAGGCCTTCCAAGGCGAACTTGCTGGCGCTGTAGAGGCCGGTGCTGGGGAAGCCGCCCAGGGCGGCGATGCTGGACACCTGCACGAGGTGGCCGGAGCCCTGTGAGCGCAGGACGGGCATGACGGCCTGGCAGACCCACAGGGCGCCATAGAAGTTGACGTCCAGTTGGGCGCGGGCCTCGGCCTCGGTGAACTCCTCGACCATGCCCATCGACAGCATGCCCGCATTGTTGACGACGACGTCGAGCCGGCCGAAGCGGCCGACCGCCTCGGCGACGGCGGCGAACACCGCTTCGCGGTCGGTCACGTCCACCCCGAGGGGCAGCACCCGCCCGGGGTGGGCGGCCGCCAACTCCTCCAGCGGGGCCACGGTGCGGGCGGCGCAGGCGACCCGGTCGCCGGCGCCCAGCGCGGCCTCGGCGAAGGCGCGGCCGAGGCCCCGGCTGGCGCCGGTGATGAACCAGACGCGGCCGGTGGTATCGGCTGAGGTGTGCATGTGCGGTACTCCTGTCCGTGAAATGAGTGCCCGGGCTCGATCCGCCGGGGTGATGGGTCCGGATGTTGCGATGGGTGCGTGCGTGGGCGTGCCCGGGTCGCCGGTCAGCTCCGGCGCGCGCTCCGGACGGCCATGGAGCGGACGGCGACCGGCACGCCACCGAAGGCCGGCACCCAGCCCGTCAGCAGCAGGGACCCGCTGACCGGAGTGCGGCCGGCGAGGGGGTAGACCGCGAGAATCGCGGTCAGCAGGGCGCCGACGGTGAGGCTGGTGGCGCGGACGTTCCGCGCCGGGGCCACCCTGGCGAGGAAGTTGCCGAGGATGCCGGCGACACCGAAGCCGAGCACGAGGGGGCCGATCGCGCCTTCGTCGATCCCGGATGTGGACTGGAGGATCGGGCCGACGAAGGTGAAGGCGGCGAAGCGGCCGCCGACGAGGAGGAGCGTGGTGAGGACGCCGGCGCGTACCACGTGAAGGCGGAACTGCTGCGGCGGCGTTCGCAGTCGGGCCACCTGCTGGGCGGGCACGGGCGGCAGCAGGAAGAGCAGGGCCGCCGGCATGAGGAGGCCCAACCCACCTGCGGCCGGGAACGCGATACGCCAGTCCGCGAGCCCGCCGATCAGCGTCCCGGCGGGTACGCCGCAGGCGTTGGCGGCCGTCGCGCCGCCGAAGACGACCGGAACGGCCCGGAGAATCGTTCCGGCACCAGTCGTACGGCGAGGCCCGCGGCGAGCGCCCCCGTGTAGTCCATTCTGCTGGGCGTGTAGTCCGTGCTGCTGGGCATGTAGTCCGTGCTGCTGAGCGTGCTCGAGCTGGGGGACGAGCCCGACAACGGCGCCCGCGTCCTCCTGCGGAACGGTGACGCCGGCGACGAGCCGCATCATGAGAGGTCTCCTTCCTGGGTGCGTGGGCGTGCTGATGCCCTGGGCAACGGCTTGTCTCCCGTCCGGCACGTTCCGGCGGCCGCAGGTGGTCCGCTGGGCGGTGCGGTGTCACCGGTACGGGCGCCGCACCGCTCACAGATCGTCGAGCAGCGGTTCCGGCCTGCTGTCGATCTTTCAGCGTCCCGCCGCGCCCATCAACATCGAAGATCAGTAGGATCCGATAACTCAGGCTTATGACGGGGGTCGGCAGCACGTGGAAGTACGCGAGATCGAAATCTTTCTGACGCTGGCCGAGGAACTGCACTTCGGCAGGGCCGCCGCCCGGCTGCACCTCACGCAGGCGCGCGTCAGCCAGGTGATCGGACGTCAGGAACGACAAGTCGGTGGCCTGTTATTCGACCGCTCGAACCGCCGCCAGATCCGCCTGACCCCGCTCGGCCGGCAGCTGTGTGCCGACCTGCGGCCGGTCTACACGAGCCTGCGCGAGAGCCTCGAACGTGCGCGGATGGCCACCCGCGGCAAGACCGCACGTCTGCGCGTCGGCATGATGCCGTTCAACGTGCCCGACCTCTACCGCTACTGGGAGACCTTCCGCTCCCGTCATCCCCAGTGGGAACTGCAGCTGCGCCGGGCGCCCTACGTCGACCCGTTCGCCAGACTGCGCGAGGGCGACATGGACGTCTTCCTCACCTGGCTGCCGGTGGACGAACCCGATCTCACCGTCGGCCCGGTCCTCTTCCGCGACCCCCGCGTCCTGGCCGTCGCCGCCGACCACGAACTCGCCGAACGACTCGTCGTCCCGTTCGAGGCGCTGGCAGACTTCGCCCATGCCATGGCGCCCGACATGCCCGACTACTGGGAGGACGGCTACCTGCCGTTCCACACGGCGCGGGGGAAGCCGATCGAACGCATCGAGCAGGTGACCAACGCCGACGAGCTGATCCACCTGGTCGGCACCGGCGAGATAGTCCACCCCTTCCCGTCCCACGTCACCCGCTACTGGTCCATGTCCTCCGTCCGCTTCATCCCCATTCCCGAGATGGGGACGATTCCCTACGCCCTGGTGTGGCGCAGGGACGCCGAGAACGACCTCATCCGGGCCCTCGCCCAGACCGTCCGCGACATCGGAGTCCTGCACTTCTGACGATCCCGCGCGCATCCGTCGCCACCCGTGCCCGGTATCCAGGACCTGGGTCGGCGGTGGGCGAAGCGGTGCGGGAGATCGAGTGCCGAATCGGGCGGATGGAGACGACCATGCCCTCGGTGGAGGCCGCCTTCCTCTTTTCCTCGGCCCGGACCTGCGGCTGCCAGTGGTCGTCGTGGACATCGCGGCGGTCGACGACGACACCGCTTTCGCCTTTGCCCCGGTGCCGGCCTCCATGTGGGTGACCCCCGCGGTGGAGTGCATGAGCCGGGCTCCCGCTCAGCCCGGGGTCCGGCTGCGCTGCGACCTCGGCATGCGCCGACAGCCCTTACCCGGCTCGCAGGCGCCTGGACGGCTGCGTTGACGCGCCCCAGGGGGCCTAGTCATTGCGCACACTAGGGAGCGGAGAGTGATGTGATTGGTACGGTTCGTCATTCTGCAAGGATCGGTGGAAGCGTGAGCAATCGACAGGACGGCACGGTGAAGTGGTTCAACGACGAGTTGGGGTATGGCTTTATCACCCCCGCCGGCGGCGGGGATGACCTGTATGTCCATTTCAAAGCCATCGAGTCGGATGGCTTCAAGACACTCAAGGAGGGGCAGGCGGTCTCCTTCGTCGCGGCGCCAGGAGAGAAGGGCATGCAGGCCTCTCAGGTCCGCCCCGAATAGCTTCGCCGACTTTGTAGCCGCCTCCGGGAGGGATCCACTCTCGCTCCCGGACGCGATGAGCAGCTTCATCGGGTCCCGGCCCGCCAACGAGGCCGACGTTCGCTTCCACGGGATTCAACGCCCGTGCGTCTCCAGGCCGCGCGCCCGCTTCACTCCGGCCGGAGGCAGGCGGGTCCGGTCCGCTGCGCTCCTCCGCCTGACGGCCCTCCCGGTGGCGCCTCCTCTACCGTTGGGCTCGCTGACGCGGGCCAGGCCGGCGACGAAAGTATTGGGGCTCGGGCAGGCCTGGTGGCGGGCTGTCACCAGGCCTGCCTCACCAGGCCTGCCTCATGAGGTCAGCGTCTGCGGGCCCAGCCGGAGCCGATCCCTGCCACGTGCAGCGCCAGGGCAGTCAGCCCCAGCAGCATCACGTTCGTCGAAGAGAACACATCGTTGGTGCTGAGGTCTGCTGCGTTGATCAAAAAGGACACGAAGAACAGCACCGCTGCGACTATGCCGAGCATGACGAGCTCCTCTCAAAGGGGGTGAAGCCCGTATGCCCGGCCACCGCCACCGTAGACGTAGGAACGGTCCGATGCCGGTGCCGCTCGGCGCGAGCTGGTCGGCTCACCCGGGGCGCGGAGCCTCAGGCGTGAGCGTGGCGAGGACTTGCTGTCTTGTTCGAGGCTGCGTGATGTGCGGGCCGATCCGTCTCGGCGACTTCCAGACGCCGCAGGGACAAGGCGGCGGTGGCGAGGAGCCCGGTGAAGACGGCCAGGAGGAGGACGGACACCCACATCTGCCGACTCCCCGGCGCCTGCCAGCTGGTCCAGGTGGCGCACGCCGCCCAAAGCAGGACGCCCCCGGCGTAGAAAGAGCGGACCCTGTGCAGCTGCCGCACGGCCCGTAGGAACATGATGCGTTCGGTCTTCGGTGCCATGCGCAGCCGTATACCCCAGGGCACGCTGTTCACCGGCCCGGGTGCTCTACTCCTGCCGTACCGCTCATCTCGCGCAATTCACGTCCTCGGCCGGCGTGCCGCACGCCTTGCAGAACCGGTTACCTCGCTGCCAGCGGACTTCTGTGCCATGACTCTCCCCAGCAGGTTGGGCTGTGTTTGGGCGGTGGTGAGCGCCGAGTATCCACGGGAGGTGAAGGAGACCGAGGCGCTCGCGGCCGGCCTCACAGCGGCCGTACCCCCACCCGTGTGGCTCGCCTGGCTGTGCAACGAGCTGCCGGTTGTCGCCGGAGCGCTGTGGTGGCTGTACGCCGCACCCCGGGCGAAGCTCCGCCCGGCGCTGCCCGGCGTCTTGCTCGTGAAAGGGGTGGTGCTGGGAGGGGGCGCGATGGCGCTGTACGGGGTCGGCCATCCGGTCGGGGCCGCAGGCCGACATCCTTCCGCATCTGCGTGCTGCGACTTCGGTGTGACTGCTCGATGGGACAGGCAGTCTCGGGGGCAGGGGCGGGCAGCGAGTCGGAGTCACGAGGAGCAGAACCCTCGCCGGCCATCGGTCACCTGCGCCTGGCGCTGCACTTTCGGGCGGCATTGGGCTCGGACCACGCCGAAGAGGCGCGCAGGACGCTGCTCGCCATGACACCGGCCACCTCGGTTCGGCCCGGGCCGGCCCGAATTGATAAGTACGGGCACTCATCACGCGCTGGTGGCCGTGGTGAAAGATCGAGGCATGACGACATCAAGGAAGACGAAAGCCGGGCTCGGGTTGCTGTCGTGGGCGGCGGTGGCGTTGCTGGCCGCGGGATGCGGGACGCAGCGGGCGGAGAACCCTGCCGAGGCGTACCGGCGTACGCATCCGACACCGACCGGCATATCGACACCGAGTACTCCGAAGGACTACCGCTGCCCCGGAGAAAGCCCCCGGTCGACGCCTCCCACGGCCGCCACCACGTCCGGCTCGACCGTGCCGCCGACCGACCACTACGCCGAGAACCACGGTTTCAGAAACCCCCTGCCGCTCCACGGCAAGAGCCGATGCGAGGGACTCGCAGCCGTCGGGCGCATCAAGACCGCGCTCGAACCACTGCGCCGGCGCGGCGACTTCGCCCCGGACAGGGTCCGGGGCGCACTCACCGGCCTCGGCTACTCGACTGACAAGGTGCGGGCGTATCAGGACGGTTCCGCCGGAGTGGGTTTCCTCATCGACATCGGCGCCTCTCCGTGGTGTGTGGAGGGCACGATGGGCAGGAACTTCACGAAGGCGGACGCCTTCGGCGGTTATCCCGACGGCACCGGATGCGAGCCCCCGAGCGGCGGCCACTGATCGCAAGCCGTCGGCCGTGGCCGGCCACGGCCGACGGCATCTCCCGGCCGGCCACCCGGCCGTTCTCCGCTCACGGAAGCGGACTGGTGGACGTCGGGCGCGCGTGTGGGAGCTCGCGGGAACCAGCCTGGTCTGGTGAGAGGCCCCGCGCCGCCCAGAAGGTCATTCCCGAAGGACCAGGGCGCGGTTCGGGGTTGTCCCGCTCGGCTGCACGCGGCCCCATGCCGCATTCACGATGCCCTCCCCCATGGAGGGCTGTGACGCGCCAGATCTACTTGGAACTGTCGGTCATGTCCTTCAGGGAGGGGGCCCACTAGCTGTTTGCGACCATCATCCCGACCTCGTCAGCTACGGTCAGGCTCTGCGCGGGTGACGGAGCACGGGAAGAGCCGAACCCGACATTCCTACCCGCGTGCAGCGTCGCGGGTTCGGTCGGCGCTGCCCCGCCCGGGTCCCGGGAGCTGCAGGCTGTATGCGGCGGGCAGGCCAGGCAGGGCGTGCGATGCCTCGCGCGGAGGAGCGGAAGCCGGTCCGCCGTTCCGGCGGTTCTGACACCAAGGCGATCACCACCCCTGGCACCCACTGCTCGGCCGGTACGACCCGCTGACCGGTACGACCCGCTGACGGGCCGGGAGCGCCCGGGGCGGCGCTGGAGAGCGTGTGGGAGGCCCGGTGTGCTGGTGGCGGAAGGGAGACGCGGTCGGCCCGTCGTGCAAGAACCGTGCGCAACGGCCCCGCGGACAGGAGGAGCAGGGTTCCACTGCCGGGTCCGCGAGGCCGGTGCATGACTCACATACCCGGCGATGCGCCCGATACGCCCGATCCTTCCCAACCGCATGGGCGGCGCGTCTTCTTACACGAGTGGGGCCCGGCCGCATCCGGCCGAGCCCCACTCACCTCTCGCGCGAGACGCGTTCTCCGCGCCAGGCGTATTCGTCGTCTACCAGCGGTACCAGCGGCCCTTGCGGCCGCCGCTGTCCGCCGTACGGACGACGAAGCCCAGCAGCCACACTACGAGCACGATCACCGCGATCCACCACAGTGCCTTCAGCGCGAATCCCGCACCGAAGAGGATCAGGGCCAGCAGAAGAACCAGAAGCAGGGGAACCATTGTTATCAACCTCCTGGCCACCAGGTGCCCTTGCATCGCACTGACACTCATATGAAATGCGAGTTACTTTTACAAAGTACGGGGCATATGCGCGCCGCGCGCCACAGCACGAGCACCGCCGAGGCCGACGAAGTCGTACGTGGCGGGACGGTGGAGCGCGCCGATGGTGGTGGCGGCGGCGTTGGACTCGGTCGCGTTGGTCAGCGACTGGTAGAAGCCGTTCCGGTTCACGTCCGGGTGGTGAGTCGCGCGACTGCCGCGTCGTACCGCGCCTGGAGTCCCGCGTCGGCTGATACGCGCAGCAGAGCGCCGAGCGCCCGTACCGCGCCGTCGTCGTAACCGGAGGACTCCGCTTCCCGGGCCGCCAGGTCGAGTTGCCTGATGCCCTCGGCCTCGTCCCCGAGTCCCAGCAGCGCCTCTCCTCTCACCATGAGCAGCAGTGTCCGAGGGATGTCGGTCGTGCCCGGTCGGTCGTCGTGGAAGGCCAAGGCGCGGGTCGCGGTGTCGAGGGCCTGGCTCCATTTCCCAGCGTCGGCCCAGTGGCGGGCGAGGTGCTGCATGGCCAGTCTCTCGATGGTCCGGTCGCCGGCCTGGCGCGCCAGCTCCACCGCCCGCTCGCATCCCAGCGCGGCCTCGTCCAGGCTGCCGAGCGCCGCCTGTGCCATGGCCAGAACGATCAGGGCGTTCGATTGGGCCACCGCGTCATCTGCTCGGGAGGCGAGTGCGGAGGCGGCCTCCAAGTGTGTGAGCGCCTCCGGGATGCGCCCTTCCTCGATCAGGACCCAGCCGAGCACGTTGAGCACCCGTGACTCACCGTGCTGGTCGGCGTCGGCCCGTGCCGCTTCGAGCGCGGTCTGCAGGAGCGGGACCCAGCCGTCCCGCACGCGCCACACGATCAGCGGCCACAGCGTCAGGACGATCCGCCAGGCCCTGCCGTGCAGTGCGGCGGTGTGCGCCGCGGTCACCGCCAGTGTGAGGTCGTCCCTCTCGGCCGCGTACCAGGCCACGGCGGCGGACCGGTCACCGAACTCCCGCACGGCGGCGGGCGGCAGGTAGTCCGCCGGCAGCGGGAAGCACTCCTCGTTGCCGGGCTCGGCCGCGGCCACCGCCGCGAGGCCCGTGGCGATGTAGTGGTCGAGCAGGCGCTTGAGTGCATCGGGCCCGGCGTCCAGGCTCCGTGCGTAGAGCCGCACAAGATCGTGCATCGCCCATCGGCCGGGCGCCGTCTCCGTGACGAGGTGAGCGACGGCCAGCCGCTCCACACAGGTCTCGGCGGCTGCCGGGTCCGTGTCCGCCAGGGCCGCCGCGGCATACCGGTCGACGTGCGTGCCGGGGTGGCAGCCGAGGTGAGCGAACAGGCGGGAGACGTGTTCCGGGAGCTGTTGCAGCGTCACACGCAGCGCCGCGCGCACGCCGGTGTCCTCGACATCCAGCAGGCTCAGCCGACGCGTCTCGTCGGACAGCTCGGCGGCCATCGCGCCCAGCGACCAGTCGGGCCGTTGCGCCAGCCGGGCGGCCGCCACCCGCAGCGCCAAGGGCAGCCCGCCGCACAGCTCGGCCAGCCGTCGCGCGGCCGCCGGCTCTGCCCGTACCCGTTCGGCGCCGAGTACCCCGGCGAGGAGCATCGTGCCGTCACTTGGCCCGAGCACGTCCACGGCGACGGGCCGGGCGGTGTCGGTGACGATCAGCCCCGGCAGCCGGTGTCTGCTGGTGACGACGGTGACGCAGCGGCGCCCGCCCGGCAGAAGCGGTCTGACCTGCTCGGAGTCCCGCGCGTTGTCGAGCACGACGAGGAGCTGGCGGTCGGCGGCCAGCGACCGGAACAGCGCGGCCGCGCCGTTCACCGACTCCGGTATCCGGCCGTCCGCCACACCGAGCGCCGGCAGGAATTCGCGCAGCACCTCCATGAGAGGGGGCTCACCGGTGTCGCCGAAGCCGCGCAGGTCGGCGTAGAGCCGCCCGTCGGGGAAGCCGGCACGGTTCTGGTGGGCCCAGTGCAGCACGAGGGCCGTCTTGCCCACCCCGGCGGGCCCGACGACCAGGCAGACGGGTGCCTCGCCCGCGGCGGCCCGGGACACGGCGGCGAGTTCCGCCGCTCGCCCATGGAAGCCGCGCGGCGCGCGCGGCAGCAGGTCGGGCGCACCCGTGGGCGCCACGGTATCCGGTACGGCGACAGGCGGCAGCACCTCCGTCGTGGGGGCCCTGCGGGGTCGTCCCAGGCTCGCCAGGCGCTCCAGTTCCCTCGCATCCTGCGGGCTCAGGCGCAGAGCCGTGACCAGGGCATGCACGGTCCGGCGCTGCGGCCCCCGCGAGCGTCCGCGCTCCATGTCCGACAGGGCCCGCACACTGATGCCCGCCGTCTGCGCCAGCTCTTCCTGGCTCAGCCCGGCGCCCGTCCGCAGCGCGAGCAGACGCGCGCCGAAGCCGCCGGGGATCCGGGTACCGGTATCCATTGAAGACGTCCCCATCCTGTCCGACGTGGTCCTGCTCGAACGCCGAACCCCACCCGCAAAAGTATGTGGCACACAGTTTTTCAGGTGAAACGGCCTGTTCGTCCTTCGGCCCATCGGGCCCTGGATCCCCCACCCCGCCGAGGCGGGCGGACCGGGCCGTTCGGTCCGGTCCTGGTCTCGCCCCGGGCGAGTCGCGGGCGTCGGGGGGCGACGCTGCTCTGCTCCTCGCGTTCTCTATGATCTTCGACCTCATCGAGGAGGGGCTCGTATGACGTTCGGAGAACATGTGGCACGGGTCGCCGACGAGGTCGTCGGAGAGTTCCCGGCGGACAGCGGGATCTACGCGGTGACGTTCCGCATCGACAGCGTCGACCAGGATCCGCGGCTTCCGTACGTGGCGATCGGCTACACGACCGAGGCCGACGCCACGGCGGCGGCGCAGCGGACGCCGGATGCCTGGGAGGCACGCTGGAGTTATGCGTTCTTCCCGGAGACGGGACTCGAAGGGGTGAGGTCCGTCGGACGTGACCCTGACGGCGCGCGGTCGCACCGGCGGGAGGCCGAGTCCCGGGGGTTCTGGTACGAGGACGACGAGGAGGCGGGCGATCGCGACGAACGGCTGGTCGAGTGGTTCTACGAGGTGTGCGTCGCGGCGGCCGGGCGCCTCCACGACAGCGGCCGGATCGTGGCGGTGCTGGGGCGGCCCGTGCCGGTGATCCTCTACGACATGTTCGATCCGGACGCGATGTTCGAGCTGACGTCGAACGCCAATCCGGCGGACCTGGTCGCCGGCTTCATGGCGGAGGCGCCGTGACATCCGGTCACCGCGGGTCCGCACCCCTCGCGTGTGACAGCGGCGTACGGAACATGTCACAGAGTCCGTACCGTCGGCCACCGTGGCTTCCCCGGAGCTCCGCCGGGTGGGATGTTTACCCGCCGGAGCGGCCCGCAGCGGGCCGCGGATCAGCCATCGGGGGGACACCTTGACGCACCTGCACCACGGAACCGGCAGCGGCGGTACCACCGGAGGGGCACGAAACACCGGGGCGGCACGGGGAACCGTCAGTACGGGGGGAGCCGGCACGACGCGGCGCCGCCGGGCGGCGGTGACCGCCACCGCGCTCGCCATGGCGGTGCCCTTGACGCTCACCGCGGCAGGAGACGCCGGAGCGGCGGCGGATCACCCCATCGTCTTCGCCCGCTACACCGCGGGAGCTCCTGTCGAGGATCTCTACGCCATCTCGGCCGGCGGCGGCACGCCGGTCGGACTCACCCACACCTCCACCGTCAGCGACGTGATGCCCAGCTGGTCCCCGGACGGCAAGCGGGTGGCCTTCGTACGGTATGGATCCGGCGGTGCCATCGACGGCGTCTGGACCATGAAGACCACGGGCGGCGACCTGAAGGCCGTCCCCGGCACCAAGGGCGCATCCGACCCGGCGTGGTCCCCGGACGGCAAGCGGATCGCCTATGCCAAGCCGGTCGGCACCCAGCGCGAGATCTACGTGGCCGACATCGACGGCACTCCGGCCACCCGGCTCACCCACACCGCGGCGGACGACCTCCATCCGACGTGGTCCCCGGACGGCAAGTACCTCGCGTTCAACCGGGCGGACGCCGGCGGACACAGCAGGGTGATGCGGATTCGGCTGTCCACACTGGCCCAGACGGCGGTCACCGGTTCAGGCTCCCACGACTGGACGCCGGACTGGTCGCACGGCAACCGCATCGTCTTCAGCCGGGTCGACTCCTCGGGCTTCGCGCATCTCTACCTCGTCCGTCCCGACGGCACCGGAGTGCACCGCATCACCTCGGCCCGCTTCAACGACAAGTACCCCTCGTGGTCCCCGGACGGCAGCCGTCTGGTCTTCACCCGAGGCGGGAGCGACGACGCGGACCCCGAACACCTGTACCTGGTCCGCGCGGACGGCACCGGAACGACCAAGCTCACCAAGACCGACTCCCACGACATGGAGGCGGACTGGCGCCCCTGACGTACTCCTCGGTCATTCCGTGCGAGGCGCCTGCGAGTCCGGCGCAGCGCCCGGCCGGGTCCCGGTGGCTCAGGCATCGTCCACTCGGGGCCCTGGCTTCGGCAGCTTCCGTGAGGGCTTGGGAACGGCCGTACACGTCGGCGGCCTGAGCGCAGGTTTGCCCGGCTGCGGCGAGGTTCCCGGTGTCGTGGTGAGCGCGTGCGAGATGGTGCCAGGCACAGAGCCAGGCCGATGGCCGCGTAGGCGTACCGGGCGCCTTCGGCCTCCTGGGCGAGGCTCACCCGGGCATGACTCCCTGCGTCCGGACAGGCCAGCGCCCCCGCACTCGTGCCGCTACAGCCACGGGGTCGGCTGACGTCCGTGCATCGCCATTTGGCCACCGTCCGGCGTCGCCGTCACCGGGCTGGCTGGGCCGGCCCCGTCCGCTTTCTGATCAAATCCAAGACCTCGTCTGTGGTCCGGACGTCGCCGAATGACCGGTAGATCGTGTACAGCGCGGCGTTGTGGTCCTGGTCCCGCCGAGCCGCGTTCGCGTCGGCCACCATCAGCACGCGCAGGCCCGTGGTGGCCGCGTCCCTAGCCGAGGACTCGCAGCAAACGTTCGTGAGTGCGCCCGTGATGATGACGGTATCGATGCCGCGCTTCGCCAGTAGTCCCGGCAGCACCGAGTGTCCGGGGAAGAAGGCACTGTACGCGGTCTTTTCCATTACGGAGTCATCTGGCCGAACGTCGAGGGCGTGCCACAGGCGCGAGCGCAGTGGCCCGTCACCGCCTGCCGACGCGAACGCCTCGCTGACCGTGGGACCGTAGAACTCGCTGCTCACCCTTCCGAGCGGTGCCTCGTTGGCCGGCAGTACCCATGCCACCAGGCCGCCGGCTGTGCGCAGCGCCTCGGCGATACGGCAGATGTTCGGCACGATGCCGCGGACGTACGGATTCGCCTCGGCGAAGAACGGCACCATGTCGATCACGACCAGTGCGGTGCGCACCGGGTCGAGACTTTCGTAGGCGTGCCTCCTGCCGCGCCTGTCCTCCTGCCGCGCGTACTCTCGGGGTTCGATCCGCCACTCATGCATCTTGAAGCTGCCCTGCATACGCCCCCTCGGTCTGCTTGCCGGCGGCTGCTGAGAAACTGCCCGCGGATCCCGGTAACCACGCCGGCTGCGTCGGCCGGCCGCATGCCGTACTCAGAGGGGTCAACTGAAGCGCCCAGTGGTCAAGTACGTGCTCAGTCACACGAAGCTTCGAAGTGGCGGGCAACATAGCGGGGCGGCAGCGTCACCGTGGGACGGCGGCGGCGGTCCTCGTCGGTAGAGACGATCGGCGCCGTGTAGCCGATCCGGGCGCGGGTGTCCATGACGATGCCGCCGGTCGCCGCTGCGTGCTGCCGGGCCCCGGCCCGGACCTGCAGTGCCATCGTTTCCACCTCGTGCTCCAGGCGCGCGGCGAGGTCGGAGCGGAACTGGCCGTGCGCGGCGAGGTGTGCCGGTGCGGCGCCGTCGAGTGCTTCACTTCCGGCGCCGCCGCCCGTTACGACCCGTGGCGCGGCAGTGGACAGCACTGCGCCCCGGGAGATGCCTCGAAAGGCCGGAGACGGGCTGCGAGCGCGGCGGCTGTCCTCCGACCGATCAGGCCGTCCTTGACACCCGGCGCTCTGCTTCCCGGTCACGGCTCGACGTCGGGACGAGGCGCAAGCAGCAGAGGTCCGCAGCAGCGTCCGGTTCAAGTGCGCCCCGGCCCCGGCTCCTGCCCTGGCTCCTGCCCCGGCTCCCGCTCCTGCGCCGTGAGCGGGCCCTCGACTGGGCGATCAGCGATCGCGGGCAGCCCATGGCCGGGCGAGGGTGAACCAAGACCTGCCCTTTCATCGGCTCGCCGATTTCCCGCACGGCAAGGAGCACAGCCATGTCCGGACGTAATACCGTCATCCGCAGCCTGCACGATCTGGGGCTGGCCGCGTGGTTCGGTGGCTCCCTGATGGGCGCGGTCGGCCTCAACGGGGCCGCCGGACAGGAGGGCGGCACAGAGACCGCCAAGGCGCGCATCGCATCAGCCGGCTGGACCAAGTGGATGCCCGTCAGCGCGGCCGCGGTCGCTGCGCATCTGTACGGAGGCGGAGGCCTGCTCGCCGTCAACGCCCACCGGGTCTGCAAGCAGAAGGGCGTGGCCGGCTCCGCTACCGCGAAGACGGTCGTCACCGCGGCGGCGCTGGCCGCCACCGCCTATGCCCGCATCCTGGGTAAGAAGATTGAACTCGCCTACTCCTCCGACCCACAGGACACCGAGAAGGCGGCCAAGCACCCCATCGACACCGCCAAGGCCCAGCGCCAGCTCGCCTGCGTGCAGTGGGCGGTGCCGGCCCTGACCGGATGCCTGGTGGTCCTCAACGCCCTGCACGGCGAACAGCAACGGCCACGGGAGCAACTGCACGGAATGTGGGAGCACGCCCGCGCCGCCGCCCCGTTCCTCCCCTGACAGGCAGCCGGCCGGCGACGCCCCTCGCGCCTCCCGCTGCGCTGCCCGACGCCGCTTCTCCTCTACTTCGGCCCGTGCGGCCCGCCGTTCGGCCCGTGCGGCCTGCCTGCGGAAGAGGGCGTCGCCGTCGGGTTGTCGAGCGCGGCCGTCAGTGTCCGCTCCAGCTGCTCCAGGGCGGTGACCACGACGGGCACGGTCCGGCGGTGGTGGTAGAAGTCGGCCTCGACGTCGCCCGCGATGTCTCCGGCCGGTGGCGCCACCCCGCACGCCTGCACCGGGCCCGCCCCGAGCCCGCCCCGGCCTCTCCCCCGTCCCCGGCCGCGCCGCCCGTCCCCCTCCCTTTTCCTACAAAGAGGGCCGGCAGCCGCAGTGCTCACAGGGCCTGATGTCGCCCTGATCGGTCGGCGCGTATCTCAAGGAGCTCCTGGCTGCGCGGTGTCCGCTTCCGGAGCCTGGGCGTCCGCAGCGGAGCCCCGGGACCGCAGGTGTCTCAGGGCTCCCGCTCGCCGCGCTCGGCCGGTGCCGGCCGCCGCGGAGGTCAGGCCACGGACAGGACGATCTTCCCGGTGGTGCGTCCCTGCTCACCGATCTCGTGTGCCTTCGCGGCCTCGGCCAGCGGCAGGACGGTCTCGACCACCGGCTTCAGTGCGCCACGTTCCGCCAGGGCGGCGATCTCGCGCAGACCCAGGTGGTCGGGCTCGACCAGCATCCACACCGCCCGTACGTGATCGGGGACGGCAGCCGGGACGTCGTCGGGGCCGGGCAGGGTGACCAGCCGGCCGCCTGCCCGCAGCACCGTCAAGGACCGCTCGGCAGTCTGGCCGCCGAGCCCGTCCAGCACCACATCGACGTCCCCGACGACGTCCTCGAAGCGGACCGTGCGGTAGTCGATCACCTCGTCCGCGCCCAGTTCCCGCAGCAGGCCGTGCTTACCGGCGCTGGCGGTGCCGATGACGTGGGCGCCGCGAGCCTTGGCGATCTGCACCGCGAGGTGGCCCACCCCGCCGGCCGCCGCGTGCACCAGCACCCGTTCCCCGGCGCGCACGCCGGCGGTGTCCACCAGGGCCTGCCAGGCGGTCAGCCCGGCCAGCGGCAGGGCCGCCGACTGGACGTGCGTGAGGTTCGCCGGCTTGGGCGCCAGATGGCGGGCCGGGGCGACGACGTACTCGGCGTACGCGCCGGCCTGCCGCGGGAACAGCGGCATGCCGTAGACCTCGTCCCCGGGACGGAACATCCCCACGCCCGGTCCGACGGCCTCGACGGTGCCGGACACGTCCCAGCCGACCGCCGGCACGTCGCCCCACTCGATGAGGGCCCCGCTGGCCCGGGTCTTGAAGTCCACCGGGTTCACTCCGGCCGCGTGGACCCGGACCAGGACCTCGTTCAGTCCGGGCTCGGGACGGGCCACCTCACGCTCGACAAGCGTCTCGGGTCCGCCCCACTGCTCCACGACCACCGCGCGCATGCTGTCCGCCTCACTCTTTCCGTCTTGATCGGATGTGCCGCCCGGGTTCTTCCCGGTGCGACGCAGTCCACGATCCGGTATCGGCACCCTCCCTTGTGTTGGCCGTCCGGCCACTATGTGACAGGATCTGGCCATGAGCAGTACGAGGTGGCCAGGCACCGACACCCAGCCCCACCGGATCGACGATGCACCGGAACTGCATCGCATCGCGGTACCGCATCGCATCGCGGTCCTGGCCCTGCCCGGCGTCCCGCCCTTCGAGCTCGGCATCCCTTCCCGGGTCTTCGGCAGCGCCCTGGACCAGGGCGGACGCCCGCTGTACGAGGTCACCGTCTGTACCGCCGACGGCGCCCCCGTCCTCAGCGACGCCGGGTTCACCGTGCAGCCCGCAGCCGGTCCCGAGGCCCTGGCCGCCGCCGACACCGTGATCGTGCCGCCCACGCACGCCATGCCCGAGCTGGGCCGCGGCGGTCCGCTGCCGTCCGGGGTGACCGCGGCCATCGCCCGGATTCGGCCCGGCACCCGCCTGGTGTCCATCTGCACCGGCTCCTACGTGCTGGCCGCGGCCGGACTCCTGGACGGCCGGCCCGCCACCACCCACTGGAACCTCGCCCCCGAGTTCCGCCGCGCCTACCCCCGCGTCAAGGTCGACGAGGAGGTCCTCTTCGTCGATGACGGCGACGTCCTGACCTCCGCGGGCGTCGCCGCCGGCGTCGACCTGTGCCTGCACATGATCCGACGGGACCATGGTGCCGCCGCCGCCAACCGCGCCGCCCGCATGTGCGTCGTACCGCCCTGGCGGGACGGCGGGCAGGCCCAGTACATCGACCGCCCGGTCCCCGAACCCACCGTCGCCACCACCACCGCCACCCGCGCCTGGGCCTTGGAACACCTTGGCGAACCCCTCTCCCTCAACCGCCTTGCCGAGCACGCCCGGATGAGCCTGCGCTCCTTCACCCGCCGCTTCCGCGACGAGGTCGGCATGACCCCGGTGCAGTGGCTCACCGCGCAACGCCTCGAACTGGCCAAACAGTTGCTGGAAACCACCGACCTGTCGATCGACCTGGTCGCCCACCGCTCCGGCTTCGGCTCCGCGAACTCCCTGCGCGCCCACATGAGAGCGGCCTTCGGTGTCTCACCCGCCGCCTACCGCCGCACCTTCAGCCCCCACGACCTCGTGGCAGCCGAGGCCTGACGGGCAGGCAGACGGACCGCCCCCAGGCGCGTCCCGGGCCGGCAGGGCGTGCCGTCCGCCCGCTCGTCAGCTTGCCCTTCACTCCCGGAACCACGACGCGGGCCCCGTCGGCAAGGTCCTGCGCCGCCCCCGACAGCTCATCCATGTCCGCCTCGGTGGGTGCACTCGGTGACGCGTGAGGGCCGGCGGCATCACCCGTGCCTGTGCCTCGCTCGGCCTCCGCTCCGTTCAGGGCTGGACGGCTGGCCGGCGGGTCCCGGCTCCCGCTCGCCCGGCCCGGCGGGTGGCGGCGCGGTCCACTGCGTACTGGAGCGTGAGGCAGCCCACTGTCCACGCCACCAGGGTGAGCACCGCGCCGGTGAGGTGCGCGTCGTGGAAGTACGAGGCGCCGCGTAGCCCTCGGACTGCGGCAGCCGGGGGCAGTACCGCGGCCAGTGGGGACATCCATGCCGGGAGGAACGTGACCGGGAGGATTCCCCCGGAGGTGGCGTTGCCGAGTATCAGCAGCACGACCGAGGCGACCGGCATGCCGATCGGCCCGAACAACCGCAGCAGCACCCCGGCGACCGCCGCCGATGCCCACGCCAGCAGCCCCACCAGGAGCGTGACGACGGCGAACGACGTCGGGAGTGCGGCGTAGGCGGTATGCGCGATCAACGCCACCGCCACTCCCGAGGCGGTGGAGAAGACCAGCATCGACATGACGCGAACGGCCAGGCGCAGGCGTGGGGCGATCTGGTAGGAGGACACGGCGAAGAGGAATCCGGCAAGCACCACGCCGAAGGAGGCGTAGAAATCCGACAGGCCCCGGGAGTCCCCTGCCACCAGTGGCCGGACGTCCTGCACGGGCACCGCCTTCCCCGCGCCCTCCGCCACCGCCATGGCGATGCTGGAGACGGTCGACGGCCCCTGGGCACCCGCCACCAGAAGGCGTGTTCCGCGGCTGTCGGCCACCAGGGCAGCCGGGACCTCGTCGTGGGTCACGGCTTGCCGGGCGGCCTCCGCGTCGGGGTAGCGGTAGAACGTGTAGCCACTGGGTGTCGCGCTGTTGAGGGCGAGTTCCGTACGGGCGGCCACCCTGTCGGGCGCGGCGATACCGAGGGGCTGGTGCCGCGCCGACGGTGCGTGGAAGGCGGCGAGGTAGACGGCGACGAACACCGTGCCGATCGCCAGCGCGGTGACCACGGGCACGAGCATCGCCTTACGGGCTCCGGCAGCAGCGGCGAGCACCGCGCCGGGCAGACCGGGCTCGGTGTCGACCAGCGCATGCTGGGCGTGCCTGGTGCGGCCGGCCGCGGGGCCCTCGTCCGGATCATGCGGATCATGCGGAGGGGGCGAGGGCGGGGTGTCGAGCGGGAGGGAGGTGAGGGGGTGCATGAGGTGAGGACTTTCCGCGGTTGTACGGGGGCTCGTACGAGGGCGAGTGAGGAGGGACCCGGGAAGGCGGCTTTCGGGCGACAGGGCGCGGGAAGGGGGGACGGCGGCCGGGGTGGTCGGCTGCCGAACGGAACGCGTGAGAGCCGATCCCGCCGGTCGAGGAATCCCGCCGGCCGGCTAGAACATCCCGCCGTCGACCTGAAGGGTGCGCCCGGTCATGTACGCGGCGTCATCGCCGGCGAGAAAGGCGTACGCGGATGCGATCTCGGTGGGGTCCGCGAGGCGCCGCAGCGCCACCTGCACGTCGAGCCACTCGGACATGGCCTGCTTCCCGACCAGTTCGGGGTGCTGGTAGCCGGCTCCGTGCTCGGCGGCCATGTCGGTTGCCGTGCCGCCGGGGGCGATGGCGTTGATGGTGATGCCGCGGCGGCCGAGTTCGGCCGAGAGGTTGAGGACCATCGCTTCCACGGCGGCCTTCGACGCGGCGTAGAGGGTGTGCCCGAAGAACGCCTTGGACGCGCTGACCGAGGAGGTGAGCACGATCTTGCCGCCTGCTCGCATGTGGGCGGCGGCGTGCTGGGCTGCGAAGAGCTGGCCGCGGGTGTTGACGGCGAAGACGCGGTCGAAGTCGGCCGGGGTGATGTTCTCCAGCGCGTCGAAGTGCTCCACGCCCGCACAGGACGCCAGGACGTCCAGCTGTCCGAACTCGGAGACCGCCCGCTCGATCAGGGTCCCGGTCTGGTCGGGGTTGGCCACGTCCGCCCGCAGCGCCATGGCCTTGTGGCCCTGGTCCGTCAGTGACCGGACCAGTTCATCGGCGGCTTGCTGGTTGCCGCGGTAGCCCACGACCACAGCTGCTCCTTCGGCCGCCAGGCGAGTGGCGACCGCTGCTCCGATGCCCCGGCTGCCTCCCGTCACCACCGCGACCTTGCCGGCGAAACGCTTGTTGTCCGTTGTCGTCATGAGGGGTCTTCCTTTCACGTGTCCGGCCGGCCGATGACGCCACCAGACCGAATGGCTGGTGCGCGGCATCGCCCGTACGACGACACTAACACCTAAGTGAAGGAAATCCTTCACTTAGGTGGGGGACGTACCCTCGACACAGCGCAGACGATGAGAACAGCAGAGGTAGACACGGTGACTGCCAGCACACCGAGCGGACCGCCGGCCCCACGGCTGCGGGCCGACGCCGCCCGCAACCGCGCCCAGATCCTGACCGCGGCCCGCGCCGCCTTCCGCGAGTCGGGGACCGCTGTCCCCTTGGACGAGATCGCCCGCCGGGCAGGGGTGAACATCGCCACGCTCTACCGGCGCTTCCCCGACCGCGATGCCCTCATCGCCCAGGTCGTCGTGGACGGCCTCAGCCTCGTACTCGACACCGCCCGGACAGCCGCCGAGACAGCGCGGACCGATCCGCTCTCAGCCGTGGGATCCTTCCTGCAAGGCATGATCGACAACCGTGAACTGCTGTCCCTGCCTCTGATCGGCGGGCCCATGACGAACGACCCTCACGCCCGTGACCTGCAACAGCACATCGCCGCCACGCTGGAAGGGATTCTGGCCGCCGGACGCAGCCGAAAGGTGATCCGGCGAGACATCACCGCGGTGGACCTGATCGCCACCGCCGCACTGATCTGCCGCCCCCTGCCCCTCCTGCCGCCCGAGCAGGCCGCCACGCTCGCCACACGACACCTCTGTGTGTTCCTCGACGGCCTGCGCCCGGATCACACCCGCGACCTGCCGTCACCCCCGACCCACGAAGAGATGACGGCTCATCTCGTCGCCGAAGACACGACCGCCCGGTAGCAGCCAGACCGGGCCTTCGCCTTCGACGAGTCCGGCCCTCTGGGGATCCGGCCCACCGCCGGCTCCTGCTGGGCCGAACAAGGCAGGCCCAACCGGCTTCCGGCGACCTACCGTCGCACCCACGGCGTCCCCTACTTCCACGGCTGCTACTCCGTCGGTGACGACACGCCGTGGGGAGTCAACCGCCGCCGCAAAGGCACGGTCAACAGCCTGGCCGCGCTGAAGTCGATCCGCGCCGCTCGACCCGACGGCGCCCCGATCTACATCATTTTGGACGACCTCTCCGCTCACACCGGCGCGGATATCCGCCGCTGGGCGAAGAAGAACAAGGTCGAGCTGTGCTTCACCCTGACCTACGCCTCCTGGGCCAACCCGATCGAGGCCCACTGCGGCAGTTCACCCTGGCCAACTCCCAGCACCGCAGCCACCCCGCACAGACCTGGGCCCTGCACAGCTACCTGCGCCCGCGCAACACCAACGCCCGTCACCCCGACGTGCAAACCGCCCAGCGCAAGGAACGCGCCCGCATCCGCGGTGAAAGGGGCATCCGCTGGGGAGGCCGACCCACTCTCGCTGCGTGATCGAGCAACCCAGCGAGCCTTCCTCGTCAGAGCAAGCGAAGCACCGCTACGGCCCCGTTTCCAGGTGGCGATGCCCTGGTGGGCGCTGAGGTGGCGGGTGTACCGAGAGCCCGACCTTGACGTCCGATACCCGCCGGACCCATCTGCCCGCGGCGGGCATGCTGGGTCACATGGTCAACGCGTTTGAGGGGCTCATCGATCGGTTCCTCGGGTCCAGCGCCGAGTTCGAACAGAAGCTGCGAGCAGTGAGATCCGAGCAGTGGTCCTGGCCAACTCCCTGCACGGAGTGGAACGTGCGGCAGTTGGTCAACCACATGACTCGCGGAAACCTCAACTACGTGAGTCTGCTGCATGGCGGCAGCGCCGCCGATTTCCTGCGGCTGCGGGACGCCGACGCGCTGGGCACGGATCCGGTCGGCGCGTACGCCCTGTCCGTACGAGAGTGTGCCCAAGCGTTCAGGGAGACCGGTGCTCTTCAGCGGGTTCTCGACTATCCCTTGGGCCCGGTGTCCGGCCAGCAGGCACTTGCCCTGAGAGTCACGGATAGCGCTGTCCACACCTGGGATCTCGCACGGGCTGTCAACCTGGACGACACCCTCGACGGCAGCCTCGTGGCGTGGATCGAAGAACATCTTGACGAGATCTACGCTGGGTTGCCGGAAACGCCCACCGCTGTAGAGACAACTCACCGGTTCTTTGCCGCTCCCGACGGCGTGCTCGCCAACAACTCCTCCCCACAAATGCGACTGCTGCACCGAATGGGGAGGACGCCGGCACGAGGTCACTGAGCCCGTGTGGTTACGAACCTCCTGAGGGGCGGCCGACGGTACTCGTCGTGTGATCGGCCTTGGATGACGTCCAAGACCTGGTGGCGGGTCAGACCGGGCCGGTCAGCTCGTCGGCCGCTGCCGGCCGTTCCACCAGCGGAGTCCGCAGAGGCGGCACGCCGCCCGAACCCCGGGGAAAACCGCTTGGTGGACGTGGTGTCCACTGCTAGCTTTCCGGAAGGCCGGGCCGAAGAACGAGGAGGTGGTACCCGTGAACGTATCGACATGGGTGCTCCCCTCCGGGGTCACGGTCGGGCGATAGGTCGTCCGGGAGCGCCGTCCGAGAGCACTCCCGAAAGGCACGACCATGCGGTTCACTGCTGAACAGCGCCTCGACGACAGCGTCCTGGAACGCGAATTCACCCTCGGCGAGGTCCCCGGCACGCTGTGGACGCCTGATTCCACCGCACCGGCCCCGCTGCTCCTGATCGGCCACAACGGCGGTCTGCACAGGCGGGAACCCCGCCTGGTGGCCCGGGCCCGGCAATCCGCGGCGCACGGCTACGCGGTCGCCGCAATCGACCACCCCGGGCACGGTGACCGGACCCGTTCCTCCGTCGACGAGCGGGCCCGCGCCGAACTCCGCCGGGCGAAGGCGGCCGGCGAGCCGGCCGACGAGATCTTCGAGTCCTTCGTCGGCCCGCTGGTCGAGAAGGCGGTCCCGGAATGGCGAACCACCCTGGACGCCCTCCTTTCGCTGCCCGAGATCGGCGGACCGGTCGGATACTCGGGGATGGCCGCCATCGGTATCCGGCTGGCGGTGGCCGAGCCGCGCATCGCGGCCGCCTGCTTCTTCGCCGGGGGTTACGTGCCCCGCGCCCAGCGCGAGGAGGCCCGGCAGGTCGCCGTCCCGCTGCTGTTCCTGCTGCAGTGGGACGACGAGGGGAACCCCCGGCAACGGGCCCTGGACCTGTTCGACGCCTTCGGCAGCAAGGAGAAGACGCTGCACGCCAATACGGGCGGACACGCCGGCACCCCGTGGTTCGAGGTGGACGACGGGACCCGGTTCTTCGGCCGGCACCTGAGGTGAGGCCGGGCCGTCAGACCGGCAGCAGACGGTAGACGATGCCCGGCAGGATGCCGCTCAGGGCCTTCCTGCGGCATGCCGTCCCCCACGACTGGCTCGCCGTACCTTGCCGTATCGGCAGGGTACGGCCCCGGCCACGACTTTCCGGCAGCGCCCAGCCCCGTGTCTGTCCCCGCTGAGAGCAGCAGCACGAGCCGGCCCGCGTCGGGCGGCACGGCTGAGGGCCGGTCCAGGACACACCCCGGCCGCCGTCCGCACAGTGAGGGCAGGGACGAGGAGCCTGAGGGAGTCGGGACGGTCAGGTCGCGCAGCAGCTTTCGCGGCGGATGATCTGGCCGACCGTGTGCCAGTGCTCGCTGTCGCCCACCGTCCGCCCGGCGGCGAGCCGGTGGGGGCCGACCAGGTCCTCCCGCCGGTGCACGATGCCGTCACGCATCACCCAGGAGACGCGCGTCAGGTCGGTGAAGTCATGGAAGGGGTTGCCGTCGATCACCGTGAGGTCGGCCAGCTTGCCGGGCTCCGCGGTGCCCAGGTCGTCGTCGACGCCGAACATCCGGGCGGGCACGACGGTGGCGGTCCGCAGGGTCTGGGCGGGGGACAGACCGGCGTACCGGTGGAGGGCGCGCAGGCCGAGGTGGACTTGGAGACCGATGGGGGTGAGAGGGGAGTCGGTCCCCATGGCGAGCGTGCCGCCGTCGGTGACGATCCGCCGGTAGGTGGCCATTTCCTGTTGCAGTTGGCGCAGTTGCTCCTCGGTAGGCGGGGCCTTGGCCTGGGCCTTCACGGCGACGGTGTCCCAGGGGGGCATGAGGGCGGTCACCCGGGGGTCGTCGGCCAGGGCCGGGTCGTTGCCGAGCAGGCAGAGGGCGTTGAAGGGCGTGATGATGATCTCGAAGCGGCCACTTTGGTAGATCTGGTGGACGTCCTCGTAGGTGTGCCCGGTGGCGGACGCCGAGCGGCCGTACTCCTGGCGCTGGGTCGCCGTCAGATGCGTCGTCAGGTCCTGGCCGACCTGGATGCCGGGCGTCAGCAGGTGGCTTCCAGCGGGGACGCCGAGCTTCTCGTGGGCGATGCGGGCCGCCTCCGCCATGACCTGGGCGGGGGCACGGACGTAGGTCTTGACGAAGTCGTAGTCGAGCGCGAGGGCACGTTGGAGGGTGCGCCGCAGGCCGTCGGAGGTGCTGTGGGCACGCCCCATGCTGTACGCGACCCGGCTGCCGTCGATGAGTTCGCCGGTGGTGAGCAGCCGGGGACCGGCGAGGGCGCCGCTGTCGGCGGCTTCGCGCAGGCGTGCCTGCTCATAGGCGAAGCCGCCCAGGGAGACGTTGGTGGTGATGCCGTAGGCGAGCATCAGGCTGGTCTGACGGCCGCCGTAGATGTTCTGGTACGGGTGGGTGTGGGAATCCCACAGGCCGGGCACGACAGTGCATCCGGAGGCGTCGATCCGCCGTTCCCCCGCTCGCGGGGCGCCGGAGCGGTGCCGTTCGACGGCGGTGATGCGGTTGCCGGTGATGACGATGTCGACGTCCTCGCGGACGGTGTCCCCCGTGCCGTCCCACAGGCGTCCGGCGTGCACCCGGGTCACGTCGGTGCGCGGCGGCAGGCGGCGGGTGGCCGCCAGGGGGACCGGGAGGGTGCGGCGTCCGGTGCCGTCCCGGTCGACGATCCGCAGCCGGCCGCCGGACAGGTAGAGCAGGCGGCGGGAGTCACCGGACCACGACGGGTGGTCGGCGGGTTCGTCGGTGATGCGCCGCGGTCCGCCGGCGGGTGTGCCGTCCGGGCCGACGGGCAGGACCCACAACGCGGACTCCACGACCAGCGCCAGCGCCGTTCCGTCGGGCGACCAGACCGGTCCGCTGTCGCAGCGGTCGGAGACCGAGGTGTGGGGCAGCGGCAGAAAGGCCCTGGAGGAGCCGTCGCGGGTGTCGATCACCCGGATCACGTTGTAACCCTCGCGGAACCGCTGGTTCAGCCGGTTGCGGTCGCACAGGGCGATGTACCGGCCGTCCGGGGACCAACTGGGCCGACCAGGCAGGCCGTTGCCGCCGAGGGGTACGGCGAGCTTGGTCTCGGCACGGGATGCGACGTCTACGACGAGGAGGTTCCCGGTGGTGTCGTGACAGGCCAGCCGGTTCCCGTCAGGGGCAAGGGCCGGGTTGAGACGGCCGCCGGTGGCCAGGACCGTGTCCTCACCGGTATCGAGGGTGAACCGGTGGACGGCGGCCAGACCGTCGCCCCCGGCGTCCCCGTCGTACGAGTAGACGACGCTCCTGCCGTCCCTGGCCCAGGACGGCATCTGCACGTACCGGGAGGGGGCGGCCTGGAACAGCTTGCGGGGCCGCGCGCCGACGGGCATCAGCCACAGGGCGTTCAGAGCGGCGAAGACGACGGATCCGCCGTCGGGTGAGAGCGCCGGGAGGTGGACGCCGCGCACCGGCCTCGGGGCGGTGGAGTCGAAGTCGCGTGTCTTGCGGCGGTACGCGGGCCGGGGGACGTCGAGCGAGGCGGTGAACGGGATGTCCCGAGCCGGTTCCAGCGAGGGGCTCAGGGTCCTGAGCCGACCGCCGGCGAAGTAGAGCAGGCCCCCGTCCGGAGTCCAGCAGGGTGGGAGCGGCGAGACGTCCTCGGTGCCCGAGACCGTCCGGCCGTCCACGACAAGGGCCGACGTCGCGGCGGCGGATCGGGTTCCGCCGGCGGTCCACACGAAGGCCACGCGGCCGTCCCTGGAGACGGCGGGGCACATCAGCGTGCCGGTGTCGACCGTGCGTACCGTGGTGACCTCGCCGCCCGCGGCCGGTACGGAGGCGATGGTCCGGGCTCCGGCGGCGTCCGCGCGTACGAAGAGGATCCGGTCGCCGTCCGGGTGCCAGGCGGGGTCGTAGTCCTCGACGTCCGGCCTGCTGGTCAGGCGGGTCAGTTCACCGGCCGCCACGTCCACGGTCCAGATGTCGTACGAACTGCCCCGCACCGGGTCCCCGCCGCGCTCGGAGGCGAAGGCGATCCGCGTGCCGTCCGGTGACCAGGACACACTCCGGTCGTCCCAGGGGCCGGAGGTGAGCCGGCGCGGGTGCGAACCGTTCGGGCCCATCGTCCACACGTGGAAGCCGCCGCCCTTGTAGGAGCAGAAGGCGATCGCCGAGCCGTCCGGCGACCAGGCGGGACGGGTCGGTTCCAGCTCGGGAGCGGTCAGCGCGGTCGCCTCTCCCCCGCTCCTGGGCAACGCCCACAGCGCGCCCTGCACCTCGATGACGAGCCGGTTGCCGTCGGGCGACACCGTCGCGGAGGCATTGGTGCCGGTAGTGAACGTCAGCGTCCGGCCGTACGGTCCCCTGGCCCCGAACCTGTCCGGCGAAGAGGCGGGGGGTGATGCGGCCGCCGCAGGAGCCGCCGTGGACGAAACGAGCGTGGCACCCACACCGCCCAACGCCGCCGCGCTCAGGAAGCCCCGCCGGGTGACCCTTGCGGGGAGCCTTCCGACAGGTGTCCCGGGTCCGGCCGGGTGGTGTGCGGGCACGCCCGCCGAGGAGTCGGTCGGCTCTTCGCCGGAGGGTTCGTCGGGGAATCCCAGCGCCGCTTTGGTCATGGGGAGAGCTCCGGTGGTGGGGGGATCTGCTGGAGTTCACTTCCAGGGACGCTCACAGAGTCGATGCACGCGCTCGCCCACCCGAGCGTGGCAGACACCGCCGTACGGGAAGACGCGCTTGCGCCGTCCAGAATCGCACGGCACCTGAGCGATGTGAGGGGCTTTCGTCCGAGGGCATGACCCCCTTCTTGCGGCGCCCCGCTTGGGTTTGACGGCGGTTCACGGGCCGGAAAGCGAAGGGCCGCCATGAGGGCTGCGATGTCCTGAGCGCACCACCATGTGCCGTACGCGCATCTCGTGACGGCGGGCATGCCCTGCGCGCCGAGTGCCCTGCCGCCGACTGCCCAGCCACCCCGGGGCCTGCCTGGCCCGTCGGCACCCCCCGGGGCTGTGCCGCGTGCGCCGCGGTGGTGCTGCAGGCGGCGTGTCAGGCGGGGTGGGGTTCACCTACCATCGCCTCTTGCCCCGTCGGGGTACGGCTCTTGCCCGGATGTGCGGGATGACCAGGTCTCCGTGGCCGGACAAGGCACGTGAAGCAGTCGTCAGTTCCGGGTCAGCCGACCGATCTCCTGCGGGTCCAGCCCGGTGAGCTGGACGATTCGGGGTGCAGGGATCCCGGCTTTCAACGCACGGTGGACCAGGGCCTCCCAGCCCTGGGTCGTGTCCCGGAAGTCCAGGAGCTGCCGTTCCATGTCGGTGAGGGACGCAGGCGCACACTCCTGCTGTACGCGCACGGCCTCCTCCTCGCTCAGGGGTACGGGCAGCCGCTCCGCGTCCTCCGGGATGAGCACCTCCGCGTCGGCCGGCAGGATTCTGACCTGTTCCGAGGAGGCCTGCACACCATGGGCGGAGAGCCAGCCCTGAACGGCCGGAGTCTCCGCGCAGTCCAGGGGACCGACCGCGGCCATCGCCGCCCCCAGCAGCGGATGGCGGTCGGGGAGGAGAAGCAGGTAAGCGTCATCGGCCATCGCGCAGCAATGCCTTCCTGATCACAAGAGCGGGGGCGCTCCGATGCTATCGCGACCACTCCCCCGCGCCCGCACCTTCACACGGCGCCAGCGTTTCTACGGCCTGAGAAGAGTGGCGACGGGCGAAGCAGCTCACCCGTCTCCTTGCGCCCTCCGGCAGCTCTGCGACCGTGGGCCGCAGAGCAGTCAGCCGTGCTGCAATGCCAGGCGGTCGGCGGCCTGGGTGACCGGTCGGCGGACTCGTCACGGCTCTTGCCGAAGTCTCGGGCGGAGAGGATCGAGCCGCCGCCGACATGGGGCAGTACCTGCCGGGCATGTGGGTTCTCGGGCTCTACCAGCGGGCCGCAACGATCCGTCCTCATGGTCGAACGGGAGATACGACGTGATCCTCGGCAGTGAACCGGCAGCCCCGGAGTTTGTCACCACGTCCGACGCGGCGGCACGCAAGCAACGGCTGCGCCGCCGTCTGGAGCGGCTGATAGGTGTGGCCGCCACGGAAGGCAACGATCTCTTGCCCCTGCGTAACGGTGACGAGATCTTCCCCGCGATGCTCAGGGCGATCCAGTCGGCCCAGTACACGATCGACATGATGACGTTCGTGTACTGGCGTGGTCAGATCGCCCGGGACTTCGCCGTCGCTCTCGCCGATCGCGCCCGGGCGGGAGTGCGCGTCCGTCTGCTGCTGGACGGATTCGGCGCCAAGAAGATCGAGCCGGGGCTGCTGGATCTCATGGACGCGGCCGGTGTGCAGGTGGCCTGGTTCCGCAAGCCCGCCTGGCTGTCGCCGTTCAAGCAGAACCACCGTTGCCACCGCAAGGCTCTCGTCGTCGATGAGCAGACCGCCTTCACCGGTGGCGTCGGCATCGCGGAGGAATGGTGTGGTGACGCCCGCAACCCGGGGGAATGGCGCGACACCCACGTTCAGGTGCGCGGGCCGGCCGTGGACGGCATCGCGGCCGCGTTCGCGCAGAACTGGGCCGAGTGCCACGACCAGCTCTACGACGATCGCGACCGCTTCATCGAGCACACGCAGGCCGGTTCGTCGGTGGTTCAGGTCGTACGCGGCTCGGCCAGCATCGGCTGGCAGGACATGCAGACGCTCATCCGCGTCATGCTCACCTCCGCCGAGGAGCGCTTCCGCCTCGCCACCGCCTACTTCGCCCCCGACACCTACTTCATCGACCTGCTGTGCCAGACCGCCCGCCGAGGGGTGCGTGTGGAGATCTTGCTTCCCGGCCCGCACACCGACCAGCGCGCCTGTCAGCTCGCCGGCCAGCACTACTACACACGTCTACTGGAAGCAGGCGTGCGGGTCCGCCAGTACCAGCCGACCATGATGCACGCCAAGATCATCACCGTGGACTCGGTCGCCGCCCTGATCGGCTCCACCAATTTCAACCGCCGGTCCATGGACCACGACGAGGAGGTCATGCTCGCCGTCCTGGACGAGACGTTCACCGCCGAACTCGACCGCGACTACGACGCGGACCTGCGGCGCAGCGTCGACATCGACCTCACGCGATGGAGACGGCGGACCATACTCCAGCGCGCCAAGGAAGCCGCCGTCACTCCGATCCGGCACTTCCTGTGACGCGACATCTGCCGGATCAGCCCGCGGAAGCCCTTCGGCGCGCCGCTCGTGACGTGGCGTTGCCAGCCGCCCTTTCACCACGAGCGTCCGGGCGGGCGGGACACCGTCCCGCCGGTTGCGGCCGTCGCCCGGTTCCTGCTGAGGGGAGCGAGGGACTGCTTGCCGGCGAGCCGTACCGTCAGTACCGCGAACCGTGAGGCGGAGCGCTGTAATCGAACGCGCCGGGGTCTCCCAGCGCCGCCGGGCACCGGCACGCCCCCCCCGTCTCCGGCACTCCCGCCCCCGTCTCCGGCACGCGACTCTTCTTCCCCGGCGCGCGGCGCACGGTGCACGCCGGGCCGGTTCCCGCCAAAGGACCGCCTTCGGCCATTTCAGGCAGGATGTCTCCTCCTGGCCGATACGTGTGCCGTACGGTCGGTGACCCGCACCACATCGCACGACATCCCCGGGGGGTGTCGGCGGGCATGCTGGCCCCTGGCCAGGGAGCTCCGTGTGCCCATCGACAGTGAATGGAGTTGATGAGCCATGGCGACGGCGCTGCCGGCCTGGCCCGGACCCTGGACCGACGAGATCACCGGCATCGTGCAGGGCAACGCCGCCCTCGGCCCCGCGAACAGCCTGATCAAGAAGTTGACGCCCGAGCAGCGGGAGACCGTCACCAAGCGGGGGAAGGAACTGGTCACCAGCCTGCTCGACCCGGACGTCCGGGCCGTCAGGGCCCGGGGCATCCTCGTCCGGCTGCACCTGGAGCTGGTCACCCCCGCCGCGCAGAACGCCACCGTCCAGAAGCTGATGGAGAACCCGGGCTACCGGCCGCCGAGCTTCCTGAACGTCGCCACCTACAACACCGTCCTGGAACTCGTCGTCGCCAAGGCCCTGTGGGGCACCGGGCACACGGAATTCCTGCCCTGGCCCTTCGACGGCACGGCCCTGAAGCCCGACTTCATGCTCAGCGGCCACCACCCCGACCCGGCCGGGCACACCGACCAGACCTTCTACGACGCCTGCCAGGTGGTCGCCGACACGGTGAAGGTCGGCAGCTGGAAGACCGCGCCGGAGCTGGTCACCGGGCTGGTCAGCGGCGTGACCGACAAGGTCGGGACGTACCAGGGCAAGTCCGTGGGCGTCGTCCTGGAAGCGGTCGACAACCCCTGCCTCTTCAAGGACGGCGAGCCGATCGCCAACGACGAGGACATCATCGACACGTTCCAGGAGCGCATCGAGGCATTGGACTCCGCCGTCCGGCGACGGCTGCGCTTCGTGCACGTCATCACGCCGGGCTGCGCCGTGGTGACCATGGACGCGGACGCCTGGTCCCAGAACCTGGGCTAGCCAGGCCGCTTCCCTCGGATCATCTGATCGTCGGGATGGTGCGTACCGTTGGCTGACTGACCGAGGCACCAACAATCGCCTGCGGGAGTGGCCCGCCGGCGGCACCTGGTAGCAGAGCAGGAGCAGGTCTTCACCGCCCTGCTCGCCCAGGCCGGCACCGCAGGCACCTGGACCGGATCGTCGCGGTCGATTCCACGACCGTCCGAGCCCACCAGCGCGCCGGCCGGGGCCCTCCTGAAAGGGGCTCCGGCCGGCGAGCCGGACAATCATGCCCCCCGGACGCCCCAGCGGCGGTTGACCACCAGGAGTCACCTCGTCTGCCTCAGCACAACCGCTGCCGGCCGCCGGACCTCGTGCCCACGCCCGGCCAGGCAGACACCGCACCACGTCCCGCTCGATCGCGCGTGGTGCAGTGGATGCGCTTCCCCAGCCGGACGGGCGGGTCAGCGCAGTCCGGCGAAGAGATCGCTCTCGGGGACGGCCGCGCCGGTGCTGTCCTGGACACGGAGGAAGGTCTCCATGCCCATCAACTCGCCGAACCGTTCCTTGCCCATCTTGAGGAAGAAGATGTTCTCTCCCTGACTGGCGTGCGCGGCCAACGCGTCGAACTTCTGGCCGCTGAACCCGGTCGTGTCCACCCACGTGGTGATCTCATCGTCGGGGAGGCCGATCTCGGCCATCGCGGCGGCCTCGGCAGGATCAGGCTCCGGCATGTCCCCTTGGAACTCGCGCATGACCTCGCCGAACCGCCGCATCATCGACCGGGGCATCGTGGTCCAGTACACCTTGGGGGTCAGGGTGGTCATCTCCAACGCCGCCATCGTGATGCGGTGGGCCTGTATGTGGTCGGGGTGACCGTAGAAGCCGTTCTCGTCGTAGGTGACGACCACATCAGGTCGGTAGTGCCGCATGAGTTCGGCGAGCCGGGCCGCGCCTTCCTGCACGGGGGTCTGCCAGAAGGACCCGGGGGCGTCGTTGCTCGGCCAGCCCATCATCCCGGAGTCGGCATAGTCCAACGTCTCCAGATCGCTGACCTTCAGGACGGCGCAGCTTGCTTCGAGTTCCTGACGGCGCAGCAAGGCGACCGCCGCCGGATCGTGCCCGGGCTCGCCCGGCTTGACACCTCCCGGTCCGTCACCGCAACCGCCGTCGGTACACGTCACGAGAACCGTGCGGATGCCTTCCGCCGCGTACCGCGCGAGGACCCCTCCCGTTCCGGTGGCCTCGTCGTCGGGGTGAGCGTGCACTGCCATGAGCGTCAAGGGCCGGTCAGTCATGAAGCGATCCTCCTGCAGAAGTTCGTTTTGGTATGAGTACGCGGCGGGTGTACCGCAGTCCTGGGGCCCGGCCCCTGGTGCGGCGCCGGTCCCTCAGCGGGTGCAACCGTGCCGACCGGACCGGCTGTTCCCGGCACGGGCACATTGGCCATCCAGAAGCCGGTGTGCCGCACTGTGCCGGAGCAACGAGACAGGCACAGCGGCGGAAGGCCTTCTGCATGGGCTCGTACCAACGTGATGTCCGTTTTCTGCCAGCAACCACACGTGCGTTGAGCGAGCGTGGGCACATGACCAGGTACACCGTGCTCCCCATTGACACAGCCGTCCTCAAGGAACTGCGGGTGGCCGACGACGCGGGCCGTCCCTGCGCCCCGTACATCGCGACCCACGACGACATGAACTCCCCGTTGCGCTGCTGCCTGCGCCCCATCACGCTCGGCGAGCGGATCGCCCTGGTTTCGTACGCCCCGTTGCGTCGCTGGGCCGCCGCGAGGGGTACAGATCCGGGCGCGTACGACGAACAGGGTCCCGTCTTCATCCACGCCGATGACTGCGACGGGTTCGCTCCCCGCGAGAACTATCCCTTCGATCGGCCGGGCGCCCTGCGTAATCTGCGCCGCTATGACGCCCGGGGCCATATCGCAGGTGGCCGCCTTCTGGAGATTCCGGCCGACGCCACGGCCGGCTTCGATGCAGCCCTCGACGATGCGTTCAACGACCCGGACGTGGTGCTCGTGCACGTCAGAGCAGTGGAATACGGATGCTTCCACTTCGAGGTGCGACGGCCCTCCACCGAGGAGCAATAACCGCCATGCCACCTGAGTGAGCGGTTTCAGGGGAACGGCTGCGCGCATGGGGCGAGGGGGCTCAAAGTGCGGTTGTGACGCCAGACTTGAGCTCCCCCGCCACCGCACTGCACGTGGAGAGCGACGACCCGCTCAAGGACGCACCCGGATCTCGCGCTGTCGCGTCCCCCCGTGGGGATCGCTCCACGCCTCACCGATGCCGAGCTGGTCGCGTTCGCGATGGCGCTCCCGCGAGACCGTCCCCGCGTCATGCAGCGCATCCTCGCGCTGACCGCCACGATCCGGCACAACGACCACACCGGACGGCCGGTCCTGCGCTCAGTGACCGCCTACGACCACTGACTACAGACCCCTGTGCCCGCCGCGGTGGTCGGATGATGGCCCTGGGCCGCCGGTCGACGACCCGGCCCTCTTCGCGCAGCAGCTGTCGCAACGGTGTCCCGGTCAGCAGTCCAGTGGGGGCAGGTGGGCCAGGCCGGTGTCGAGCATGATGCGGTCGATGGTCTCGTGCAGGGCGCTGTCGACGCCGACGACGGTCTCCAGGCCGCCGGGCAGCAGATCCCGCGGCCGGTACCAGTCGCGCAGTTGGGTCTCGTCGACGTCGTCGGCGATCGGCTTGGTGGCGTGCCGGGCGAGGGTCTCCTCGAACGGCACGTCCAGGTAGTAGCCGTGCGTCGGGCCGCGGTGATCGGCGCGCAGCCGGCCGAGCATGTCGCCGTAGCGGTCGGCGTAGAGGATGCCTTCGACCACGACGTGATAGCCGGCATCCAGGGCGTAGCGGGCCGTAAGGTCGATCAGGCCGATGTTCGCCGCTCCGGGCCGGTCGTGCTCGCGGAGCACGATGCGGCGCAGGTTGTCCTGGCCGACCAGGGCCAGGCCGCGGCCGAACCGCTCGCGGAGGCCGGCCGCGACGGACGACTTCCCTGAAGCGCTGTTGCCGCGCAACACGATCAACCGGGTTTCTTCGGTGCCCACCATCACGACGGTCACGCTATCGACCGCCGGTGACAGCGCCTGGGGCGTTCCGGGACATCGTCGACCTGATGCCCGGATGGCGGCGATCAGGGACGGGCGAGCGGCGGGTGGAGGCCACTCGACGCACAGCCGTGGCGGCGGAACCCGCACATCGGTCCGGTGGGCGATGCCGCCGGCCTTGGCGGTGGGCGCTCAGTCGTGAGCAGGATGCCGCGCGGGTGACGTGGTGGACTGGCTCGCATCGGTGGACGCCAGGCGCGGCCGGCAGTCGGTCGCCGTGCCGACAGCACCGGCCGTCACGCCGACGCCCGGCCCCGGCCTCTGGGACAACCGTGGCCTAGGATCGTCCACATGGCCCTGATCACCAGTGACGTCGAGCGGTTCCAGGCCGCCAGGCCCCGGCTGGAGGCCATCGCCTACCGGTTGCTCGGCTCGGCGAGCGAGGCCGAGGACGCCGTGCAGGAGACGTTCCTGCGCTGGCAGGCGGCCGACGTCGAGCGGATCGAGGTGCCCGAGGCCTGGCTGACCAAGGCCCTCACCAATCTCTGCCTCAACCAGCTCACTTCGGCACGGGCCCGGCGTGAGACGTACGTGGGCAGGTGGCTCCCCGAGCCGCTGCTGGCGGGGGATCCGATGCTCGGGCCGGCCGACACCATCGAGCAGCGCGAGTCGGTGTCGTACGCCGTCCTCGTCCTACTGGAGCGCCTCTCCCCCAGCGAACGGGCGGTGTACGTGCTGCGGGAAGCCTTCGACTACCCGCACCGCGAGATCGCCGACATGCTCGACATCACCGAGGCCGCCAGCCAGCAGATCTTCCACCGGGCCAAGAAGCATGTCGCCGGCGGCAAGGCGCGCACCGAGATCGACGAGGCTGCCGCCCGCAGGATCGTCGAGGAGTTCCTGGCCGCGGCGACGAGCGGCCGGACCGAACCCCTGGTGCGGCTCCTCACCCAGGACGCCGTCTCGGTGGGCGACGGCGGCGGGAAGGTCGCGGCCCGCGCGAAGGCGTTCGAGGGCGCGCTTGCGGTCGCCAAGTTCCTGCGCGGCCTGTTCAAGCCCAGCGATGCCAAGCGGGCGTACGTCGGCGGCGCGCCGGAGATCTATGCCGCGACTGCCAACGGTGAGCCCGCCGTCGTGGCGGTCGTGGACGGCCGGGTCATCGGGATCACCTGCCTTGAGGTGACCGAGCAGGGAATCGTCGCGCTGCGCAGCCAGGCCAACCCCGACAAGCTGGTTCGCGCGAGCGAGCGGTGGGCCACCGCAGCCCACGGGAACCCGTTGTACATTCTCTGATTCGGTGTGACGTGCTTCACATGCGGGTCCTGTCAGGAATCGTCGGGCTGTCCGGTTCAAGAAGCGAAACCGCACAGACAAGCGGCGGAACTTCGCAGACAGGAGCAGCCTCATGCAGCACCGCATCGTCGTCCTCGGAGCCGGCTACACCGGAGCCGTCGCCGCCGGCCGCCTCGCCAAGCGGCTGCACCGTGGCGACGTCACGATCACCCTCGTCAACCCCGAGCCCGACTTCGTCGAGCGCGTCCGGCTGCATCAGCTCGCGACCGGTCAGGACCTCAGGCCGCGGCCGTTCAGCGAGATGTTCGCGGGGACGGGCGTGGAGCTGAAGCTCGCGAGGGTCACCGCCGTGGACGTGGAGCGCAAGACGGTGGCGATCACCGCCACCGACGGCCCCGAGCGGGAAGTGGTGGGCTACGACACCTTGGTCTACGCCCTCGGCAGCGGCTGGGACGACGGTGGCGTACCCGGCGCTGCCGAACACGCCCACGACGTCTCCAGCCGCCCCGGCGCCCTGCGGCTGCGCGACCGCCTGGCCGCGCTGGGCGCCGGCCGGCCCGTGGTCGTGGTCGGCGGCGGCCTGACCGGCCTGGAGGCCGCGACCGAAATCGCCGAAGCCCGTCCCGACCTCAGCGTCACCCTGGCGGTCCGTGGCACCCTCGGCGACTGGCTCTCGCACAAGGGGCGCGCCCACCTCCGCAAGGTGGTGGACCGACTCGGTATCACGGTCCACGAACACACGGCGGTCACCCGTGTGACGGCGGACGCCGTGACGACGGCCGACGGCCGGACGATCCCTGCCGAGGTCACGCTCTGGACCACCGGCTTCGCCGTCCACCCCATCGCCGGGGCCACCACGCTGGAGGTCACCGACCGCGGCCGGATCGTGGTCGACGCCACGATGCGATCGGCCTCCCACGAGGACGTGTACGCCGTGGGCGACGCGGCCATGGCGATCGGCCCGGGCGGCAAACCCCTGCGGATGTCCTGCGCCTCGGGCGTTCCCATGGCCTGGCAAGCCGCCGACGCCATCGCCGCCCGCCTCGCCGGCGTCGAGACTCCTCGGGTCTCCATCCGCTACTTCCAGCAGTGCGTCTCCCTCGGCCGCGAGGACGGCCTGATCCAATTCGTGACCGCCGACGACCGGGCGGTGGAGCGTGCCCTGACGGGCCGTTGGGCCGCCTTTTACAAGGAACTGATCTGCAAGGGCGCGGCCTGGGGCGTCACCCACCCGACCGCCGGGATGCCGTCGCGACGCCGGCGGGTCGGGCACCCGCGGACCCCGATCGACGCCTCGACCCGGGCTGCCGCCTGACCCCGAGTCCGGTCCGGGACGAACAGGCGTCGCCCGAGTAGTAGGGGGTTGCCGCCGGCAACCCCCTCAGACGGAGGCGAGGTGCCGGCCCGGGAAGTCCCGTATTGGCCCGGCCATCTGGTCCGCGTGGGTCTCCAAGGGGAAATGGCCGGTGGCCGGCATTCCGGGTGCCGTCGTGGGAGCAGACCCGGTACGCCGAGACCGTCGCCGTCCGCGCCGAGAGCCGAGCGGCAGTTCGCGCCCCGCACCGGAGCGATGACCTTTTTCGGCCGGGCGGGCGGCCGGCGGGGCGAGTCGACGGTGACCGGTAGTGCACCCTCAAGGGCGTGACGTACGCCACGCGGACAGGTCCGATTCGCTCCGGGATATCCGGAAGGGGCGACTCCCCATCAACGGAGGTGCGGCATCCGTTTGCCGGAGCCCTCGCATACTCCATGGACATCTGAGAAAGATCCATCACACAAAGGACACGGAACGTCACACTTCGTTTACCAAGGACCAGGCCAACCGCGTTCGTGGCACCCCTCCGCGGCACGCCAGGACACACCGAACCGGGACGATCACAACGGGCCAATGTCTGGATTGGCCTTGATGCTGCCCTCGCCCGAGATCCAAACTCACTGCTGTACGGCGAATGATCGTTCGGCCTTTCTCCAGCTGGGTGCTGTTCCCCCATGCCTTCTTCGGCGTGGTCACGCCGCCGTTCCAGCGGCGTGTTCCGGTCTTTCTCTCTCGAAGGAGTTCGTCATGTCTCTTGGCCAGAACAAGCAGGACGCCCTGGAGCTTCAGGACCTCGCGCTCGACACGGACCTGGACCTCACCGACCTGACCGTGACGTCGCTGCGCGACACCGCCGCGCTGCCCGAGAACGGAGCCTCGTGGGGCTCCTGCTCGTGCCAGGGCTCGTCGTCGTGTGCGCAGCCGCAGGACAACGGCCCCGTGGTCCTCTGACCTCACGCAGGATCGGGACCCTGCCCTTCGAACCCGAAGGGCGTGACGCACCGTTCTGATCCGCCGCCGGTCCCGCGTTCCGCGAGACCGGCGCATCAGGGTGGTCATCGTGCGGCCGGCCGGCTCGCCCAGGCCCGCCCGGCCGGCCGTACGGGCCCGCGCCCGCTTCCGCCCAGCCGTCCCGACGCGGACCGCCGAGGCCGCCCGGCCGGCCCGCGTTCCCGCCTGCTCCATCGATCCCACCGCCCTCCGAGCCGTATGCCGGGAGCCCCTGTCATGTCGTACCCCACCTCGCCGGCAGCCCCGGTGCGCGTGCCGCCGCCTGACCGGGCCACCCCGTCAGGACCGGCTGGGACAGACACCGAGGCGGACCGGCACGATCAGGTGGACGGCTGGGATCCGGCAGACCCGTACGACTGGATGGCGCCGTACGCCCTCGTCCGGACGACCGTGCTCGCGTACCCCGCCGAGACCGCCCCTTCCGCCGCGGTGCGGGCCCTGCTCGCCCGGCTCACCGGGCTGGCCGGCCGGGACACCGCTCTGCGGGCGGCCCTGTGCGACGACCTCTTCGCCGCGCGCGGCACGCACGACGAGGATTTCCACCGCCGGGTGGTTCTCCCGCTCCGCCGTGCCCTGCACAACGGCCGTGAGCCCCGCCCCGCCCTCCTCGGGCGACTCGGCACCCTTCCCGACCGGGTGCCGCGGCTCGTCGACTGGCTCGCCCTGCGTGAGCTGCGTGCCCGGCTGCTGGACGAGCTGGGCGCGGCCGTCCCGCACGCCCTGGCCGCCGAACGCGGCGCACTCGCCGACCTCTGCCGTTCCCCCGCCTTCACCCGGGCCATCGCCCTGACCAGTGCCGACCTGCTGCAGGCGGTCAGCAGGGCCGGCGAGGGCGCGACCGGGCGGTGGGTACGCAAGCAGGAGGCCTCGGTTCTGCGGCACGCCCTGCGGGCCAGTACGAAGACCAGTCCGCTGTCGTGGTTCACGGCCATCGGGTGGGCGGCCGAGCCGATCGCCGGCACCACGTCCACCGCCGCCCCCGCGCCCCAGCCCGCCACCACGCCCACCGCCGCGCCGGTCTCCGTCGTCAAGGAGAACCGCACGCTCGTCGCTGCGCTCACCGCGGCCCTGCTCGACGAGCCGCGCCGCCGCCGTGCCCTTCCCCACCGGATGACGAGCACAGCTCGGGTGGCCGACGGGCGGGCCCGCTTCGCCCGCGCGGAAGCGCTGTTCGCCGGTGGCCGGTACCTGGTCAGCAGGGAGGACACGGCGGAGGTGGCCGCCCGCCCCGCGCTGGACACGCTGGCCGCCGCCCTCGCCGACGGCCCGCTCACCCTCGGCACGCTGACTGCCCGGCTCGCGGCCGGCCTGGGGCGCACGGCCGACGACTCCGCCGTCACGCGCTTCGTGGACCGGCTCGCCGATTCGGGACTCCTCGTGGCCGCCGAGCCGGTCGACCCGCAGCGCCCCGCTCCCCTCCTGGCACTCGCCGACTGGCTGAGCCAATGGCCCGCGGACGCCTTGCTGGCCGACCGGATCTCCCGACTCGCCCACGACACGGCCCGGTTCTCGACCACCCCCGCCACCGAACGCCCCGCCCTGCTCGCCTCCCTGACCGGCCGCTGGCACGAGCTGCTCGCCGACACCGGGCGGCCCGTCGCGGCCGACGCGGCCCCGCTGACGGTCCTCACGGAGGATGTCGTCTTCCCCGTTCCCCTGTCCCCGCGCCGCCCGACGACCGCACCGGATACGCCGGATACGGGTGCGGACACGACGGGAGCGCCGTACGAGGACCGTCCTGCCGGGTACGATCCGTTCACCTCCGCCGATCACGCCGCGCTCACCGAACTCGCCTCGGTGGCCGAGCTGTTCGACCTGGGGCATGTGATGAGCCGGGTCGCCCGGGACCGCTTCGTCGCCCGCTACGGGGAAGGCGGCGTCTGCCGCGACCCATGGGACTTCGGCGCCGACACCGCCGCCGCCTGGGACGAATCCGGCAGCCACATGGCCCGGCCGTCCGACGATCCCGGACTGCCGGCCGGACTGGCCGAACTCACCCGGCTGCGTGAGGAGTTCACCCAGCTGGCACGGGATGCGGCAGGACCGGCCGGGGAGACGGCCGCCGAGATCCTCCTGCCGGCCGGTCCCGTTCGTGCCCTCGCCGCCCGCCTGCCCGACTGGACGGCCGCCCGGCCCGTCAGCTACTCCCTCTTCGTCCAACGGGCCGACGTCGCCCAACTGGCTCAAGAAGCAGACCTGTTGTGCGTCAACCACGTCTACGGCGGCTGGGGCCGGTTCACCAGCCGTTTCCTCGACGCCCTGCCGGCGAGCGCGGCGGCCGCGGTCGGCGAGCGCGTGCGGCGGGGCCTCGGGGACGCTCGGGCGGCCCAGATCCGGCCGGTGGGCGGGTTCAACGCCAACCTCCACCCGTTGCTGCTCACCGAGGAGGTCGGGCCCGACCGCGGCCGGACGTCCCTCTCCGAGGCCGACGTGGATCTCGTCCACGACACGGCCACCGACCGGCTGCGGTTCCGGGTACGGGCGACCGGTGACCTGCTGGACGTGCTCTACCTGGGTTTCCTCGCCCCGGTCATGCTGCCGCAGCGGCTCGCGCCGTACCTCTGCGACCATCCGGCGGGAGTGGTGGACTTCCGCCCGCTGCTGCCCCGGCACGTCATGGCCGCGCCGGGCGGACAGGTGGTCCGTACACCACGGCTGCGCCACCGCCACCTGGTGCTGGCCCGGCGCCGTTGGCACTTCGGGCCGGCCGCGCTCGACGCGCTGCGCGCCGACCTCGCCGCGGAGGAGCGGGAGGTGCCGGCCGCTGCGGTGGCCCGCTGGCGGGCCCTGCTGGACCTGCCGGAGCAGGTGTTCGTGCACCCGGTTCCGCAGCCCCCGGCCGGGCGCGCCGTCGACGACTTCGTCGCGCGGCTGCGGGCGCCCAAACCGCAGGCGCTCGACCTGGGCAACGCCCTGCACCTGCGCTGCCTGGGCAATTGGCTGACACGTCATCCCCGGGGCGTCGTCCTGGAGGAGGCCCTGCCCGTCTTCGGCGGCCGGGACCGGCCCGCCCGTGCCGTCGAGTCCGTCGTCGAAACGTACCGCCCGGCACGCCACCGTACGGCCGCCCCTGCCGCACTTCGGCCCACCGCCCCGCCCGCAGCCCGTCGAGGAGGCACCCGATGAACGCCCCGGCCGGCCCCGCCCGCGCCGCCGCACCCGAGTCCCCGGCCACGCCCGGTACCGCCCTGGCCCTCGACGTGGTGCTGTACGACTACCGCGAAGACAAAGCCCCGATGCTGCGCGAGGTGGTACTGCCGCTGGCCCGCCGGGCCGCCGCCGAGGGACTGGCCGCGCATGTCGAGCGGCACTGGCTGTACGGCCCGCACGTGCGGATCCGGCTGCGCGGACCATCCGGCGCGGTGGCCGCGGCCGCCGACCGCACCGCGGCCACCCTGAGCAGCTGGACCGCCGGCCACCCCTCGGGCGCCCGCGTCACCGAGGAGGAACTGCTCACCCGGGCCGCGGTCGCCGGCCGCGCGGAGCTGATCGCCCCGCCGTACGGTCCGCTCGTCCCGGACGGCACGGTCCGCGTCGAGCCGGTCGACGAGTCGTCCCTGCGCGCCCTGATCGGGACCGACGGGGCCCGGCTCCGTGACGACCTGCTGGCGCTGGGCCTGCCGGCGCTGGAGACCGGGTGCGCGTTCCTGGGCGGGCACGGCGCCGCGCCCGCCGCCCGGGTGCAGCTCGTGGTCGCGGCGCTGGCCGCGCACGCCGCGGCTCACCCGGAGGGGCTGATCGGCGGTCACTACTCGTTCGTCTCGCACCTGGAGGACTTCCTGGTGTACGAGGACGAGGGAGGACGGCTGCGAGCGGCTTTCGAACGCCGGTGGCAGGCCACAGAACCGGCCGTCACCGCGCTGGTCGAGCGGATCACGGGCGGCGGGGCGGCGGGCTGGGAACGTGCCTGGGCCGACTGGTCCGCCGAGGCGTGGCGCATCGCGGAGAAGCGGTTCGCCTCGGGCGCGGACTTCACCGGGGACCCCTTGGAGTACCGGAACCGCGCGGCGGCGCTCGGCGACCGGACGGTGGCCGAGCGCTGGGATCAGGACGGACGCACCCGCTTCAGCGAGTTCCACCGCCGGCTGCGCCGCTCGGACCCGCAGGGGACGATGTGGAGCCGGCCCGACTACCAGATCTACCGGGCCTGTACGAACGCGCTCTACCGGCTGTTCGCGATCTGTGACGTACGGCCCGTGGAGCGTTACCTCGCCGCGCACCTGCTCGTACGCACGGTGCCGAAGCTCACCGGGCACACCTGGCAGGCCCGCGTCGACGAGGTGATCGCGTCGGTGGAGGGTTCCTCGTCGGTTAAGGGCTCCTCGCCGGTGAAGGGCCTCTCGCCGGTGGAGGGTTCCTCATGACCACCGCTTCCGCCGCATCGGGGCCGCCGGAGAACCGCGTTGCGGGCGCGGAGCCCGTTCATCCGGCACCGGAGGCCCCGCTCCCGTCCGTGCCGACGTCGGTACGGCGGCTCCGGCTGCGTCCCGGCGTGGCCGTCACCCCGCTGCTCGCGGGCCTGCACCTGCGCGGCCGTGGCGTCGGGGTCACCCTGGAGGGCAGCCGCGCGCTGCCGGTCCTGTGGCGTCTGCTGTCGGACCGGCTCGGCGCGGACCCGCACACTGCGGATCCGCACACTGGGGACCCGCATGCTGCCGTGGAGCGCGCGGTGCCCGTTGACGGCGGCGCGCGGGCGGACACCGGGGCCGGGGCCGTCAGCCGGCTCCGGGCCGGCGGCGCAGCGGGAGTCGGCCTCCGGAGCGAGGGCGCCGCGAACGACCAGGCCGACCCCCGGGTGGAGGCCGCGCTGAACACGCTCACGGCCCGACTGCGTGAGCACGACCTTCTGGTCGAGCACCCCGACGGTGCCGAACTCCGGCCCTGGCCCGGTTCGTCGGCCGCCCACCCGGCGCAGGCCGTCGAAGCGATCCGGACCGCGCGACCGGTCGTCGCCACAGCGGATCCCCGGGGTCCGCTCGCCGTCGGTCTCGTAGCGGCGCTGTCCCGCTCGGGCGCGGCGCCTCGGGTCGCCACCGACGTCCGATTGCCCCCGGACCAGGCCGTGATCACGGCCGACGCGCCGTCCGGAGCCGTGGCAGTGGCCGTGTCCTGCACCGCCGACGGCGGCTTCGTCACCGAGCCCGGACCCCCACACCTCGCCCGCTCCGACGCCGCCGCCATCGCCGGCCGCCTCGGCACCGACGACGACACCACCACCGGCAGGCCACCGAGGACGCCGAGCGGTCCCGCGGCCACGCGGTCGCGGTCGGCGGCGCCTGCCCCCACACCGTCCGGGACTCCCGCCGGTGCCAGGGCGCCGCAGCGGACGGCTGCCGCCGGCGGACCGTCCCGCACGCACGCCGCGTTGCTCGCCGGTGCCGCGGCCGGACGGCTGCTCGCGGTCGTCGCCGGCCTTCCCGACCCGGCCGCACCAGAGGACGCCTCCCACATGGAAGCGAGCCGACACCCGGCGGTACTGATCGCCCGGGCCGATCCGCCGGCAGCGACGTACCACCCGTGGGCCGCGGCCCCGCGCGCCGGCCGCCGCCGGCCGGACGCCCCGCCCGCGCCGGACCTCGGGGAGGCCCTGCGCCGGGTCACTGACCTGGGAGACCCGCGTCTGGGAGTGCTCGACGCACCGCTGCCCGCGAACCTGCCGCAACTCCCCGCGTCGCTCGTGTCCTGCCGGACCCCGGCGGGACCTCTGGTCGCCGGAGCGGTACGGGCGGACCTCGCCCGGCTGGAAGCGGCCTGCCGGGCCGCCGAACTCGCCCTGGGCGACGGCTCGTCGGCACCGGTCGTCGGGGCCGGCCCCGACCACGCCCTCGGCCGGGCCCTGCGCCGCGCCGCCCTCGACGGCATCGACGGCATCGAGCGGGGAACCGTCCTGGCCGCGGAGCGGGATCCCGCCGCCGCGGACGCCCGCGCGGGCGGCGTCGGTGACGACGCCTGGCGCACGCACTCCCAGGCCCGCCACTGGTGGACCGTGCTGACCGAACGCATGGGCCGTACGGCCGAGCTGTCGGTCCGGCGACTCGGTTCCGGAGGGGTCCACGTGGCCGTCATCCGGGTCCGCCCGGCCTCCGGCGGCACCGGTGCCGGCCCCGGCACCGTGAGCCGGGCCGTCGAGGCCACCGCGGCCGACGCCGTGGCCCTCGCCGCCCTCGACGCGGTCACCCGCGCGATGGCGGCGGAGCACGTGCCGGGCCCGGCACGGCACACCGCGCTCAACGGTGCGGTGGCCCCGCTCGCCGCGGCCGGTGCCGAGCCGGCCGGCTGGGCGGACGAGGGCTGGACCGACGCCTGGCTGGCCGGGATCGCCGCCCGGGAACCGGCCCTGCACGTCGCTCTGCGCCGTCTGACCGGCCTGCGTCCCACCCCTTGGCGGGGCACCGGCCGGCCCGCTCTCACCCAGGCTCTGCGCGCATCCGGGTTCACGGTCCTGGCCGGGCCTGGAGGTACACGATGAACACCGCGGATTCGTACGCCCTGCCCGTCCCGCTCCTGGATCCGGAGGCGGCACTGGTGACCGTCCGGGGAGCCGCCGTCGTACGGCTGACCGCGTGGGACCTCGCCCTGGCCGAGCGGCTCAGCCGGCACGCCCTGGCCCACCCGGTGCGGTTCGTGCCGGTGCGCGAGGACGGGGCGCTGACCGTGATCGGACCCGTGCTCCATCCCGGGGCGCGGGCCTGCGCCGGCTGCGCGGAGTCCCAGCGGCTGGCCACCGCGGGCGGCCGGGTGCCGTGGCACAGCCCGCGGCTGGCGCTCGGCGGCACCGGGACCCCGCCGCTGGCCGAAGCGGCGCTGCGACTCGCGGCGGACCTGCTGACGGCCGACCCGCTCGGACCGCAGCCGCCCGCCGCCGCCCTGCGCGGCCGAAGCGCAGCCGGCCCGCCGGGATCCGGGCCCGGCGCCCCGGGCCCGGTCGAGGACGGGGCCGTCGTCCACGTCCTCCACGGCGACCGGTACACCTGGTCCAGCCACCGGGTCCGGCCGGTCGGCGGCTGCCCCGTGTGCCGGCCGCTGCCGGACGACTCCCCCGCCGCCGCCCGGTTGCCGGCCGATCCCCGGCCGTTGCCCGATCCGTCGGTGCTGCGCGGCGCCAACGCCCGGACGACACCCGACCGGTTGCGGGAGGCATTGCACGACGAGCGGTTCGGACCGGTGCGCCGGCTCTTCCGGACCGAGGATTCCGCGTTCGCGCTGACCACCGCCTGGGTGACGGACGGCCGCCCGCTCGATGACGGCGGTTACGGCCGGTCGGGCGACTTCGAGTCCAGTGAACGGGTCGCCCTGTTCGAGAGCGTGGAGCGGTTCGCCGGAATGCGGCCCACCGGCCGCCGTACGGTGCTACGCGCCTCGTACGCCGGCCTCGTCGCGGCGGGCGGGCACGCCGTACTCGACCCCGTCCGGCTCGGCCTGCCGGACCCCGAGTTCGACGGCCACCCCGCCCGGCGGACCGTGCCGTACTCCCCGGATCTCGCGCTCGACTGGGTGTACGGCTGGTCGCTCACCGAGCGCCGCGCGGTGGCGGTGCCCGAGCACGTGGCGTACTGGGACGTACCGGGCCCGGACCGGCCGCGGGTGGTGTACGAGTCCTCGAACGGCTGCGGACTGGGCAACAGCCCCCAGGAGGCCGCGCTGTACGGGCTGTTCGAGGTCGCCGAACGCGACGCCTTCCTGATGGCCTGGTACGCGCGCACTCCGCTGCCCCGGGTCGCCGTACCCACGGACGACCCGGAGGTCGCCCATCTGGCCGACCGCGCCGCGCTGCTGCGCTACCGGCTGACGCTGCTGGACGCCACCAACGACCTGGGCATACCCGCGGTGATCTCGCTCTGCCGTTACGAGGGCGCGCATCCCGACGCGCCCCGTGCGTTCCTGGCCGCCGGTGCTCACCACGATCCCCGGGTGGCGATCCGCTCGGCGGTGGCCGAGGTGGTCACCAACGTTCAGGAGGCCGCCCGTCGTTCGGGCCCGAGAGGTCCCCGGGACCCGGAGCGGCTGCGGCCGATGCTGGACCGCCCCGAGCTGGTGCTTGACCTCGACGACCACGTCGGCCTCAACACGCTGCCCGAGGCACAGCCCCGACTGGACTTCCTGTTCACCGACACCGCGGAGACGGCCTGGCACGAAAGGTGGCCGGGGGCGCCCGAGCCGGTGACCGACCTGACCCGGCTGCTGGACCGCACCGTCGAACGACTGGCCGCCGGGGGACTGGAGGTCATCGCGGTCACACAGGACGAGCCGGGCGTACGCGAAAGGCTGGGCCTGCGCTGCGCCAAGGTGATCGTCCCCGGCACGCTGCCGATGACCTTCGGGCACGTCAACCGCCGCACCGCGGGACTGGACCGGCTGCTGGAGGTACCCCGCCGGCTGGGCCGTACCACCCGGTCGCCGCACCATGACGAACTGCCCCTCCACCCCCATCCCTTCCCGTGAGGACGCGATGACGACCGCCCACCCCCGCCCGGTCCCCTCCGGGGCCGCGTCCGAGGACCCCGCACTCCCCTGGCACAGCCTCCACCTCGCCCTGCACACCGGTGGCGCGGAGACCGACGCGTTCGTCACCGACGACCTCGCCCCGCTGATGGACGGGCTGATGGCCGGGCTGACCGCCGACCCGCGCACCGCCTGGTTCTTCATCCGCTACGGCGAGGGCGGCCCTCATCTGCGCATCCGCTTCCGGGGACCGCTGCCGGCAGATGCGGTGGCCGGACTGGCCGCCGCGCTGACCGGGTTGGCGGCGGCCCGGCCGGCGGAGTTCACCGGCCCCTGGCCACTGCGGCACGGCGAGGTGCGCGAGGTCCCCTACGTCCCCGAGACCGAGCGCTACGGCGGCCCTGCCGCGCTTCCCCTCGCCGAGGAGGTGTTCACCCATTCCACCCGAGTGGTCGTCGAAGCCCTGCGCGCGGCCCCGGACCGTGCCGCCCGGCTCCCGCTCGCCCTCGACCTCGCCCACGCCACCGCCCAGGCGCTCGGCCTGGACGAACTCCAGGCCGCGGGCTGGCTGCGCCGGCACGCCGCCTCCTGGCGCTGGATCACCGAGGTGGAGCCGCTGCCCGGGGCCGCCGTCCACTCCCGGGTGAACGGGGTGTTCGCCCTCCAGCGGCCGGGACTGGTGCGCCGGGCCGGGGCCCTGCGCACCGCCCTCGACACGAACAGCGCCGCCCCGTGGCTGACGGAGTGGGTACGCCGGGTCCGCGCCGCGGACGCCCGGTTGCGGGACACACTGCCCGCCGAGCAGGCCGCCCACCGCCTGCCCTGGGTGTGGGCCTCCCAGCTGCACATGCTGTTCAACCGGCTCGGCGTCACCCCCGACGAGGAACGCGCCGTGTGCCACCTCGCGGCCCGCACCCTGCTGGAGACCGAGGACGACCCGGGGTTCTTCCCCACCGGGCACCGCGCGGCCGACTACCAGTACCTGGAGCGCAGCAAGTTCCGGATCGGACGGCCCGAGGACACCGCGCTGCGCGACCTGCCCCCGCCGGCGGCCCCGGCGGCCCGGCCGGCGGCCGAACTCCCGCTGCCCGCCGCTCCGCTGCCGGACCTGTCCTTCGCCGAGACACTCCGCCGGCGCAGCTCCGTGCGCGGGCCGCTGTACGGGCCGCTGGACGCCCGGACCCTGGGCGGGGTGCTGTGGTCCGCGTACGCCGAGAGCCACACGACGCACCGGCCGCTCTCCGACGGCACCGTACGCACCCTGCGGCACCGCCCGTACCCGAGCGCCGGTGCCCTCTACAGTGTGCGCGTGCGTCTGCTGGCGCTGGACGTCGCGGGGCTGGCCGCGGGCACGTACCACTGCGTACCGGAGCGCCACGCCCTGCTCCCCATCGGTCCGGCGCCGGCGGTCGCCGACCTCAAGGCGCTGTCCTCGTACTTCTCCCGGCCGGCGGACGACCCGGACGCGGTGGGCATCGACGAGGTCCCGGCGGTGCTCACGGTCCACCTCGACCTCGGACTGCTGCGCCGCCGCTACGGTCTGCGGGCACTGCGGCTGGGTCTGCTGGAGGCCGGCCACCTCACACAGACACTGCTGCTCACCGCGGCGGCGTTCGGCCTGTCCACCCTCCCGCTGGGCGGCCTCCACGACGACCTGGCCCATGAACTCCTGGGCCTCGACGGCCTGGACGAGCCGGTGCAGTACCTCCTCCCGCTGGGCCGTCCCGCCCCTCCCCGCCCACCCCGAGCCTCGTCCTAGGAGCAGGGACCTGTCCGGGGCAGGTCCCTGGCTCCCGACGCCGCTCCCTCACCCCGCTCGGGCGACACACCTCCTCGCGGGAGGCCCTCTGTGGCGGACATGGTCCCGTAAGACCCCCGCCGGACGCGTGGGCACTCGTCTGCGCGCCGACCGGCGCCTGCACCGGGGGCCGGCCCTGTCGCGGCGATGACGCTCCCAGCGACGGGATGGCGGGTCAGCCCCCTGGATGCCCGGCCGACCCGCAGGTGGGCCGGTTCGTGACCGTGGCCGCGGCCGTCGGTGGGCCGGCTGTCCGGCCTCCAGCAGGAGCGACCGCGCGTCTTACGCGAGCGGCACCCCATCGCCACGGTGGCGTGGAGCCCGCTCGCCCGGGGGGCGGTCCTCGGTGACCAGCCGGTGGTGGGAACTTGCCGAGAAGTACGGCGTGAGTCCGCGCAGGTCGTCCCGCACCGGCACCTGATCGGTGACATCGTGATCCTGAGGTCGGTGACGCCCGAGCGCATTTGCCAGAATCGGGACGTCTACGGCTTCGAGCCGACCGACGAGGACCTGCGCGGCCCGGGCCACCCTGGTCCGGGCCCTGCGTACCGGCCCGGACCCCGGCACGCTCGACTGAGCGCCGTACCACCCCGTCCCGTACCCGTTCGAGGAGGATTCCCGTGCAGATCGACCTGACCGGCCGGACCGCGTTGGTCACCGGCTCCACCCAGGGCATCGGCCAGGCCATCGCCGTCGGCCTCGCCCGCGCCGGCGCGCGGGTGGTCGTCAACGGCCGTCGCAGCGAGACGGTCGAGAAGGCCGTGCAGGAGGTCCGCGCCGAGGCCGGCGCGACCGAGGTCGTGGGCGCCGCCGGAGATCTGGCGACGGCGGACGGCGCCCGGGCCGTTCTCGACGCCGTCCCCGCGGTCGACATCCTCGTCAACAACCTCGGGATCTTCGGCACCGCCGCGCCGCTGGAGATCGAGGACGCCGAGTGGGTCCGCTATTTCGAGGTCAACGTGCTGTCCGCGGTCCGGCTGATCCGTGCCTGCCTGCCCGGCATGCGGGAGCGGGGCTGGGGCCGCATCCTGAACATCGCGAGCGACTCCGCCGTGGTGATCCCGGCCGAGATGATCCACTACGGCATGACAAAGACGTCCCTGCTGGCGGTCAGCCGCGGCTTCGCCAAGGAGGCCGCCGGCAGCGGCGTCACCGTCAACTCCGTGATCGCCGGGCCCACGCACACCGGCGGCGTCGAGGAGTTCGTCCGGCAACTCGTCGGAGACGAGCTGAGCTGGGACGAGGCGCAGCGCGAGTTCATGGTCAAGTACCGGCCGCAGTCCCTGATCCAGCGGCTCATCGAGCCCGAGGAGATCGCCAACATGGTCGTCTACCTCAGCTCGCCCCAGGCCTCCGCCACCACGGGGGGCGCGCTGCGGGTCGACGGCGGCTACGTGGACTCGATCCTGCCCTGACCCCGTCCGCCTCCCGGGGTGCGCGGTCCCGGAGGCCCCGGCGGCCCTGCCGGACGAGGCCGGCGCGCGCGGTTTCGTCGACGTGGAGCCTGAAGACGCCCGGACCATACCCCCCATTCGGTCGGCCCAGCGCCACCGCTGCTCCGGCAGCCCGGGCCCGGAGGCGCCTCGGCAGCCATTCCGGGGGCGCGGCCGCGCAGGGGCTGAACCGACGTGGCACGGTCCGGCACCCGGGGAACCGGGAGCGGGACCGTGCAGCTGGTACGTGATCGCGCTCAGCTGGTCGTGAGGGCGGTGTCGTCCACGACGAAGTCGGTGGCCAGGTAGGCGTCCTCGACGCCGGTGAACTTCGGGGTGACCGTCTGGCCCGCCGGCGAGGACAGGCCGAAGGTCTTATGGGTGTAGCCGGTGGCCGCGTTGGCGTTCGACCGTCAGCCAGGTCTCGCCTGCCAGGCCGGCGAGTTCGCCAACCCGGGCTTCGAGTCGGGCAACACGGGCTGGTCCAACAGCGGTGTCATCACCAATGACAGCCGTCAGGCGGCCCACGGCGGCTCCTGCACGGCCTGGCTCAACGGTTGGGGCTCCGCGCACACCGACACGCTGTCCCAGTCGGTGACGATCCCCGCGGGCTGCAAGGCGAGTCTGACCTTCTACCTGCACGTCGACACCGCGGAGGGCATGGCCGCCGTCTGCCGCCGGGCCGGCTTCACGCCCACGCTGCGCTACCGGATCGCCGACCGCAAGATGCGGTACGGCCTGATCGCCGCCGGACGGGCCCTCTCACTGAGCCAGCCCACCTCGCCGGCCGCCGAGGGCACGGTACTGAACGGCGTGTCGGCCTGCTGTACCGGGCTGCGGCACGTGCGTACCTCGACAGCATCCCCGACAACATCTTCTACTGCACATGGCGGGAATCCCGGATGCGGCCGGCTACACCAGATCGGCAACGGCAGGGGCGGAAGAGTCCTCCGGGTCCGTCGCCCTCCGGTACGCCGACGGCGCCTCCGGACGGTCCGGGCGGTGGGGCCGATAGGGCCCCGCCGGCGGTCACGCGCTTCCGACCGACGACCTCGCCTGTCGGTAAGTCTTCTGCGCAGCAAAGGAGTTGCACGTTTCACGTCGCCGAGTGGCGAGAGGGCGTGTGGGCGGAGTGAAGAAGGCGTAAAAAAATGTTTAATATGTGACCGCATCTGATCTCTGTCTGCCTGGTTCCGCGCCATGACGGCCGGATTCTTTGGCATACCCAAGAGAAGACCGGATGCGTAGAGCGCCGCCGTACTGGATCGCGTACCTGGCGCAGCACAACTTCAGTATGGAGACAGGCACATCATGGGTAAGGGCAAGTGGATCGCGGGCGGCGTCGTCGCCCTGTTCGTCATCGGTGCCGCTGGCAGCTGCGGCGGTAGCGATGACTCGAAGGCGGACAAACCGAAGCCTGTCAGGCCGACCGCCACCGCATCAGCGTCCGTCCAGTCGCCCTCGGTTCCCTCCCCGAACGCTCACCAGCGGGCGGAGTTGCTGGTCGCTCTGAAAAGCATCGACGCCGGCCTGGTCGCGAACGAGGACCGCGCCGTGCGCCGGTCGACCAACGTCTGCTCGGACATCAAGGGCGGCAAGGACTCCCACACGGTGAAGGCCAACGCCAAGTACCGGTTCGAGGGCGGTAACGTCCCCCACCTGTCCGACGCGCAGACCGAGCGAATCGTCTCTGCCGTGAAGGACACCTTCTGTTCGGTCCACGAAAGCACCGACACCAAGGCGCAGAAGGCGCAGAAGGTGAGGACGAAGGCGGATGCACCCAAGCCGTCGCCCACTTGGTCGTCGGAGGCGGACATCTTCAAGCGGTGGGCAAAGGCCAACGGCAGCCCAGCCGACAAGGCCGCCGTCGCTCACGTCACCCGTGTGCACGGAGCATTCGGCGGCAATGGCATGGTCGACGTCTACACCGACTGGACGGGCGGCATGTTCGGCGGTCACAACCCGGACGGCAAGCTTGTTGTCTCCGCATACCAGACGTGGATGCCGGGAACGGGCAGCGGCCTGGTGACCGTGTACGACGCTGATGGCGAGATCCTGGCCAACGGCAATTTCTGACAGCTCCGTTGAGAATCCTCCCGACTTGGCTGAAGGTGCCGCCATCAGGGGGGTGCACATGCGAGGCTGAGGCGCCGCCTGAGGTGCCCAGTCGCACCCGGGACTGCGAAGGCTCCCCCCGTGACCAGGCTTTTCCGCAGCGGAGCTACCTGGGTACCGGCCAGCCGTTCCCCGTACGCTCACGAAGACCGTCATTCACCCTATGTGACGAGTCGCCGGTTAGTCGCTGCAGGGCGGGGCAGAGGGCTCTGTGAAAGGCGGTGATTTTGTGGACGAGAGGATTCGCAGGTACTGCATTCGTTTCTCGCTGCTGGGGTTGCTGACCGGAGCCGTGCTTGGCTTCGCCTCGGGGGGTGCTTTCGGAGCTCTGGTGGGCGCGGGAATCGGCTTCGCGCTGGCCGCCGGCGGCGTCCTGTACTGGGGTGAGCACGGTGGTGCTCGCCGCCGTCCGTCGACGGGTGAGATGCCGCCAGGTCATTCTGACGGCCGACATCTCGGGAGGGCTCGCCGCGTACCCCACCAGAGGGCCGGCCGGTCGACTGGTTGGCCGTACCCCGAGTACTGACCTCGCGAGCCCTCCGCGGATGTGCGTCCCAGTCGGGGCGGTCGGGGCCATCGGGGCCGTCGGGGCCATCGGGGCCGTCGGCGAGGCGGAGAGCGCCGCCGGCCCCGTAGGTCGCCTGCAGATTGCTGATCAGCGCGCTGAGGCCGTGGAGGCTACGCCGGCTCTCCGTCGATGCGCGTTCCTGTGCCGCTGACACGGACCCGTGGGTCATCCTTACGCAGGGTGACCGTGAGTTCGCCGGGACTGCCCAGGTCCTCGCCCTGGTGCAGGGTGAGGACGGCATCCCCGGGGACCAGACCGAACTCACGGGCGTACGCCCCGAACGCGGCGGCCGCGGCCCCCGTCGCCGGGTCCTCGACGACGCCGCCGACGGGGAACGGGTTCCGAACGTGGAAGACGGTGGCCGACTCCCGCCACACCAACTGGAGCGTGGTCAGGTCCAGGCGGTGCATCAGGGCTTCGAGGCGTGCGAAGTCGTACGCGAGATCGGCGAGGCGCTCGCGCGTCGCAGCCGCGAGAACGAGATGGCGGGCACCGGCGAACGCCACCCGGGGCGGGAAAGCCGGGTCGAGATCGGCGGCCGGCCAGCCGAGCGCGGCGAGCGCCTCCGTGAGGTCGGCGTCGGCGATCTCCTCGATGTGCGGCTCGACACTGGTGAGGGTGGCCCGGGCCGTCCCGCCCTCCTCGGCCACCTCCACCGGCACGGTGCCGGCGCGCGTCGCGAACACCAGCTTCCCCGGGCCCGCCCGCTCGGCGAGCGCGATGGCGGTCGCGATGGTGGCGTGCCCGCAGAAGGACACCTCCGCCTTGGGGCTGAAGTAGCGGATGCTGTACGCCCGCCCCTCCTGGCCGCCGAGACCCTCCGGTGGCGCGGTCAGAAACGCGGACTCCGAGTATCCGAGGTCGGCGGCGATGGCCAGCATCTCGCTGTCGTCCAGCGCTGTGGCGTCCAGAACAACGCCGGCGGGGTTTCCGCCGTCGGGGACGCTGGAGAAGGCGGTGTATCGCAACACCTCGGGCCGGGGCACATTCGTCGTCATGCACGCTGCAACTACGGCCGAGCCGCTGCTATTTCCCGGGGCAGCCGAACCGGCGGAGCCGCCGCAGCTTGTCGAACTCGATCCGGTCGCTGATGCGGAGCCGGTGACAAGCCGGCGGGCGGACGAACCGACCGTCGGGCGCGCGAGCCGCCAGTTGCCCCTCCCCGACGTCCATGTCCGGAGTTTCCGCGCTGAAGCGGAGCGCATCACCGGCGGCGGGCTCGGATGACGCCGATGCCGGCTCCCACCACGAGCAGTGCAGGCAGCGGAGCCAGCCATGCTTGTCCGAGCGACGCACCGGCCACGGTCATTACGACGCCTATCAGCAGGTAAACGGCGAAAAACGCTGCGATCAGGTTGCCCCACGGATGACCGCGAGTGCCGTCTTCGACGTTCTCGATCCTGCGGCCGATTCCCATACTGACCTCCTGATGTTGCGTGAGCCTGGCCAATGGTTCGCCTGAGATGTCAGGAAAAGCAGGCTTTCCGCTTTTCGCCGCATCGCAGACGCCATTTCCCGCATACCCTGCGGGGAGGCTGGCGTGCAGGGGGCGGTCGCAATGGAATGGGCGACCGCGACGCTGTAAGGTCGGCCGGCCTTCGAGCAGTTACGGGACCGGTGTGTCCGACACGGCACCGGTGCGGCCCGGGTGGGGCAGGAGGGGCCGGCCGCCCACCCTGGCCTACTCCGTTCGGACCAAACGCGACAACGGTCGGCCGGCTGCCCGAAGTGACGCCTGGCCACCTCGCCCGGGCTTCTTCCACGTTGGCCAAGGGCGCCGGTCATGTCCTTCGGCGACGGTCGTGCCGCCGCCCTGATCGGGCTGGATGCGCCTGCACGGCTGCGAGTCCTTGCCGACGGCTATGGCTTCTCGGGGGCTGCGCCGACTTGCAGGCCGGCACCGCCGCCTTCTCAATCACGGCGGCGACGCGGTCCGGACGGGCTGAATCCTGGAGCCTCCCGCACAGTCACCACGTCGTCCTCTGCGGCGTCGTGCCGGCGGGCAGGTGGGTTGTCGGCACCCAGGCCATGACCCGGGCCAGGTCGCGGTGTATACGGTCGGCTTCACCGCGTACCTGGGCAGGAACGTCGCCGCGTTCGGCGACAAGGCGGCTGAAAATGGGGGTTTCCTGGAACACGGTGAAGTTCGCTTTCTGCGAGTGGCTGGCTGCGGACAGGGCGGTGCAGGGACAGACGAACTGGTTTATCACGTCGGTGATCAGTTCGTGTGGCCGCCTGTGGCTCATGGAAGGCGGTGAGGGTGCCGACCGAACGAGACCGCACACGAGCTGCCACCCCAGGCGGTCACCGGGCGAACGTCGCTTGATGCGGCACTGGTCGCCGCCGTCGTCCTGCCGAGCCCGCAGACACCGTTCACGTCCACGTCTGGGACCATCCCAGACGTGGACTACCCGAACGACCAGGCCCCCGGCGCCCCCGTCCGCTCCGGCATCCCGGAGCACGGCCGTGTGCCCAAGTACTACGCCGTGAAGGCACAGATCGACCGTCTCGTGGAGGAGTTGGGCGAGGGCGCTCCGATCCCGACCGAACGGGACCTCTCCGAGCGGTACGAGGTCGCCCGCGAGACCGTCCGGCAGGCGCTGCGCGAACTGGTGCTGGAGGGCAAGCTGCGCCGGCAGGGCCGGGGCACGGTGGTCGCCGGCCCCAAGCTGGAGCAGCCGCTGTCCCTGGCTAGCTACACCGAGGGGGTGCGCCGCCAGGGCCGTACCCCCGGCCGGACCCTGGTCGGCCTCGACCGGTTCCCCTGCCCCGCGGCGCTGGCCACCGAGACCGGCCTGACGCGCGGCGAGCCCGTCTGGCACCTGGAGCGTGTGCTGCTGGCCGACGACGAACGGGTCGGCCTGGAGAGCACGTACGTGGCGGTGGCCCGCGTGCCGCGTCTGGACAGCGAGTTCGAGCCGGACTCGTCGTTCTACGCCTACCTGGCCCGGCAGGGCATCGGATTCGGCTCCGCCGACGAGCGCATCGAGACCGTGCTCGCCACCCCGCGTGAGGCTCTCCTCATCGGCACTCCGCCGGCCCTGCCGATGCTGCTCATCCACCGCGTCTCCCGGGACGTCGAGGGCGGCCCGCTGGAGCGGGTGCGGACGCTGTACCGCGGCGACCGGTTCTCCTTCACGGCCCGGCTGAACGGCTGACGGCTGAGCGACTGAGCGGCTGAAGCTGTCTCTTTTGGGGCAATTTCGGGGCGGCACTACGGTCACGGACTGATAACGGGTCTAGCCCAATCGTGATGGGCGGTTCACGCTCTCGTTGAAGACGGGATTCCTCGGGTTCCCCCAAGGCGAGGAGCGTGACGGCCGTGAGAGTGACAGTCGTAGGAGCCGGCGTGGTGGGCACCATGCACGCCTGGCAGGCAGTGGAACGCGGCCACGAGGTCGTACAGATCGAGCGGGAGGCCGAAGCCCGGGGCGCCTCACTGCGCAATTTCGGGCAGATCTGGGTGAGCGGCCGCGCGGGCGGTGAGGAATTGGACACCGCCCTGCGCGCCCGGGAGCTGTGGGAGGAGATCGGCGCCCGCGTCCCCGCGCTGGGCTTCCGCCCCAACGGCTCGCTGACCCCCGTCCGTGGTGACCTGGAGCTGGCCGTAGCCGAGGCCGCGGTCGCCCGCCCGGACGCCGCCGCCCGCGGTTACAAGCTGCTCGCTCCCGACGAGGCCCGGGCCGTGAACCCGGCGCTGCGCGGGCAGTTCGACGCCGCCCTGTACTGCGAGCGGGATGCGGCCGTCGAGCCACGCACCGCCCAGCTGGCTCTGCGTGCCGAGCTGCTGAAATCCCCGCGTTACACCTTCCTGCCCGGCCGCGAGGTCCGCGAGGTCGTCGGCGAGCACACCGTCCGGGACGACCGCGGCGACACCCACGCCGGCGACGCCGTGATCCTGTGCACCGGCGCCTGGCTCGGCGGTCTGGTCCGCGAACTCGCCGGCCCCGACCTGCCGGTGCGCAGGGTGCGCCTGCAGATGATGCAGACGGCCCCGCTCGGTGAGGCCCTGACCACCTCGGTCGCCGACGCCGACAGCTTCCGCTACTACCCGGCGTACGCCTCGCCCGCCCTGGACGAACTGAACGCCCGGCAGCCGCAGCCCGCCACGGCCGCGGACCACCGAATGCAACTGCTGATGGTCCAGCGCGCCGACGGCGGCCTGACCATCGGCGACACCCACGAGTACGAGCACCCCTTCGCCTTCGACACCCTCGAAGAGCCCTACGAGCACCTGACCGGTGTCGTCGAGTCCCTCCTCGGCCGTCCGCTGCCGGCGATCCGCCGCCGCTGGGCGGGGGTGTACGCGCAGTGCACCGACACCACCCGCGTGGTGCACCGGCAGCGGGTGCGCGAGAACGTCTGGCTCGTCACCGGGCCCGGCGGGCGCGGCATGACCTGCTCGCCCGCGATAGCCGAGACCACCGCGAACGAACTGGGTTGGTGAACACCATGACACCCCCCTCCCCCGACATCCGCCTCGTCGTCCTCGACATGGCCGGCACCACCGTCGCCGACGGCGGCCTGGTCGAGCGCGCCTTCGACACCGCCGCCCGCGAACTCGGCGTCGAGCCCGGCACCCCCGACCACGCCGAAAAGCTCGCCTACGTCCGCGCCACCATGGGCGAGTCCAAGATCTCCGTCTTCCGGCACCTGTTCGGCGACGAGGACAGCGCCCGGCGCGCCAACGCCGCCTTCGAGAAGGCGTACGGCGAACTCGTCGACGGCGGACTGATCGCCCCCGTCCCCGGCGCCCGCGAGGCCATCGAGGCGCTCGCAGCCGACGGCCGGACCGTCACCTTGACCACCGGCTTCGCCCGCGTCACCCAGGACGCCATCCTGGACGCCCTCGGCTGGCGCGACCTGGTGCCGCTCACCCTGTGCCCCGCCGACGCAGGCGGGCGCGGACGGCCGTACCCGGACATGGTGCTGGAGGCGTTCCTGCGCACGAAGGCCGCACAGAGCGTGGCCCAGGTGGCCGTCGTCGGCGACACCTCCTACGACGTGCTCAGCGGCCTGCGCGCCGGCGCCGGCCTGGTCGCGGGGGTCCGCACCGGGGCGCACGGTGACGACGCCTTCCGTGAGGCCGGCGCCACGCACGTCCTGGACTCGGTCGCCTCCCTGCCCGAGCTGCTGCGAGGAGCGGGCTGATGGGCATCCGCTTCGACGGCGTCACCGTCGCCTACGACGGCAACGTGGTCCTGGACGCCTTCGACCTCACCGTCGCCGCGGGCGAGGTCATGGCTCTGCTCGGGCCGTCCGGATCCGGAAAGACCACCGCGTTGCGGGCGGTCGCCGGGTTCGTGCGGCCCGCCGCCGGGCGGGTCTTCCTCGGCGACCTCGACGTCACCGACCTGCCCCCGCACCGCCGGGGCATCGGCATGGTCGTGCAGAGCTACGCCCTCTTCCCGCACATGCGCGTCGAGGAGAACGTCGCCTTCGGCCTCAAGGCCCGCAAGGTCCCCAAGGCCGAGATCCGCACCCGGGTCGCCGAGGCCCTGGAGATGACCGGCATGGCCGCCCACGCCCGCCGCCATCCGCGCGAACTGTCCGGCGGCCAGCAGCAGCGCGTCGCCATCGCCCGCGCGCTCGCCATCACCGAGTGGCGCGGCTGGTCCTTCACCACCGACGAGTTCTGGACACAGGCCCAACGCGACGAGAACCGCGAGTGCAACGTCCGCGCCCGCAACGTGTTCGCGGTGGCCGACGGCGACGAATGGAACGACAAGGCCCTCACGGGCACCTTCGACTCCACCCTCGTCAGCCCCGCCTGTCCTGTCACCGGGGGGCCGTACCGCCACGCTCACGTACACCACTTACTACCGGCAGCAATCCCCGCAGAAGGGCGAGGTCCTCGTCTCCTACGACGGCGCCACCCCCGTCTCCGTCCGCACCTACACCACCGACACCCCCTCACGCACCGAGACCGTCGCCCTCCAGGTCCCCTCCGGCGCAACCTCGGCCCGCGTGAGCTTCCGTTACACCGGCGGGAACAACTGGTACTGGGTCATCGACGCAGTGAGCATCACCCAGTCCTGACGCGGTCAGGTTGCGTGATGCTCCACGGAGGACACGATCGAGGTCGTCGGGTGCGTGGAAGGCGGTGCCGTCGCCCATGGCCCGGCGTATCACCAGGCGGTAGACGGTCAGTTGGGCGGCGACGGGAGCGGGGGCCGGGTCGCCCCTGGTCTTCAGGCGCGTCGGCAGGCCGGCATGGCGCATCTGCTCGTCGAAGGCCGCCAACTCGGCCATGCCGGGCAGCGGGTGTCGCTGCGCGTCCGGCTCGTCGGTCCTCAGCAGGTCAAGGGAGCGGCGCAGGTCGGTCAGCGCCCGTCGGCCGGTCCCGGAGATCTGGCGCAGTGCGGCTGATGACGTGTCGGCCGACCGGGCGTAGGGAGCGGAACCGGCCAGGGCGACCATGACGGACAGGTTGTGGGTGACGATGTCGTGCATCTCGTCCGTCCGCGCACCTCACGCCCCCGTTCCCGTCTGCGGCGGACCTCAGGGGGTAGGCGTGCGTGGTGACACCTCCTTCCACTCCTTCCACGCCTGCGAAGGACGGCTCGCCGCAGGGCGGGGCGCCCGCGCTCAGGAAGGCGCTGACGACCCCCCTGCTGTACTTCTTCATCCTCGGCGACGTGCTGGGCGCCGGCGTCTACGTGCTGGTCGGCCAGATCGCCTCGGAGTCGGGCGGCGCCGTGTGGCTGCCCCTGCTCCTGGCACTGCTGCTGTCGCTCCTGACGGCCGCTTCGTACGCCGAACTCGCCACGAAATACCCGAGGGCGGGCGGCGCCTCCCACTACGCGACCCTCGCCTACGGACCGTTCACCGGCTTCCTCGCCGGGTTCTGCATGCTCGCCGCGGGCATCGTCTCCGTCGCCGCCCTGGCCCGGGGCTTCGCCGGCGACTACCTGGCCGTCTTCGTCAGCCTTCCGGTCGTGCTGGTGGCGGCCGTCTTCCTGTGCACCCTGGCCCTGCTGAACGCCCGTGGCATCAGCGAGTCCACCCGCGCCAACGTGGCGGCGACGGTCGTCGAGGTCGGCGGTCTCCTGCTCGTCGTCGGGCTCGGGATCTGGCTGTTCCTGCGCGGCGACGGCGACGCCGGCAGGCTCGTCCACCTCGGCACCGCCCACAAGGGAGCCACCGCCGGCGTGCTGGGCGCAACGGTACTCGCGTACTACTCCTTCGTCGGCTTCGAGACCTCCGTCAACGTCGCCGAGGAGACCCGCGACCCGCGTCGCTCCTACCCACGCGCCCTCTTCGGCGCCCTGCTGACGGCGGGAGCCGTATACGTGCTGGTCGGTGTCGTCGCCTCGGCCGCCGTCCCCACCGCGACGCTGGCCCGCTCCAGCGGGCCGCTGCTGGAAGTGGTGAAGGAGGCGGGCGGGGTACCGCCGAAGGTGTTCGGCGCCATCGCCCTCGTCGCCGTGGCCAACGGCGCGCTGCTCACCGGCATCATGAGTTCCCGCCTGGCCTACGGGATGGCGCGGGACGGCCTCCTCCCCCGCTTCCTGACCCGGGTGCTCCCGGGCCGCCGTACGCCATGGGCCTCGATCGCTGCCACGACCGTGCTGTCCTTCCTGCTGGCGCTCACCGGTGACGTGGCGAGTCTCGCCTCCACCCTCGTGCTGCTGCTCCTCGTGGTGTTCTTCATCGTCAACACCGCGGTGCTCGTCCAGCGCCGCGACCGCACGGACCGCCCGCACTTCCGGGCGTACACCGCCGTCCCCGTCCTCGGGGCGGCCTCCTGCGTGGCACTCGCCACGCAGATCGAGGCCGGCGTCTGGATGCGCGGGCTGATCGTCATCGCGGTCGGCGTGGTCCTGGGGGCCGTCGCCGCCTGGCACCGCCGCCGATCCTCGTCCTCCTGAGCGACACCGGGCCTGCGGCAGCGGGCGTGGGGATCACACCGCGGTCACGGGAGGGCGGACCGCCTCAGCAGGGCATCGGTGTGGTGGCCGCCTCATGGACCGCCGCCGTACGAAGCAGGTCAGGTGAGCCGGAGGAGACCGTGCGGAACATCGTCCGTGAACCCGTCTCCCTCGACCGCACCCGCTTCATTTCCAGGTGAAGATCCCTTGGCCCTACATGTCGTACGCGCTTGTCCGTCAGCTATCAGCGACACCTCAGCGCGCGAACTCGGGGGCCTTCTCCGCGGGCACCGTACGCATCGTCCGAAGCGGTGACAGGAAGTTGGGAAGGACACTCAGCGTCATACCCGCTGCACCAACCCACAAAGTGCCTGCCGCTGCGAACACAGAGCCCGAGGCTCCGCCCAAAATGCCACCGAGAGGAATGCCACCCCAGGAAGCGAAAGCTGGACAGGTTGCCCGTCGGCGAGGAACTCGTGATGCGTACGGACGCAGAGGTCCCCGGGACTGAGGGCAAGCCGCTCGGCAATTCGCTCGGGGGCGGGGACGCGTACCTGACTGTGTGCATCCCAGGCGTCGGCCCTGCCCCGCTCCCTCCTGTCCTGCCAGGGGGTAGAGCCCTCCCGGCGTTCGCGCTGCTGCGAGCGGACCAGCCGGAGGCGCTCCCGCGGTGCGGACGTAGGTGCCCGAGCCGGCACGGCCTTCGAGGAGCCCGTCGGTGTAAAGCGGTCCATGGCCCTTTATATGACGTTGCGTCCGACCCCGTACTCCACGGCAAGCCGTGCCCGAGACGGCAGGCGTTCCCCGATCAAAGTCACTGCACCAGGAAAAAGATGCTGGAGTAGAAATACGCTCCTCGCTCATGCGCCTACGGAGGCAGTCGGCACGCAGACCAACTCGCGGCTGATCTGGCGCACCGGGGTCAGGTCCCACCGCAAAGGCCAGAACGTATCCCCGGCGGTGGCCCGGCCGCGGGGCGCCTCCAGCGGTCGCAGCGGTGCGGGCGTGCGGGTCCACAGGGCGCGCTGCCGGGTGAAGCACGACGGGGCGCTGCCAGTGGACCGGCCCCTGGTATGGACACACGGCTGCGGCGAGGTACCGGACCGCGTCCTCGCTGCGAAGGCATGCGCCCCGGGCGAGGTCCTGGACGACGTCGACACCATGGCGCGGCTCGCGGCGGCGAGGCAGTCGGCTCCGGCACTCGGAGTCGACGATCTGTTCGGTGCGACGGCGCACGCAATGGTCCGGCTCTGCTGCTAGCGACGACTGTTCCGTTTCCGTTCGCTGCGACGCAGGGCGCGACGCTGCTTTCCCGGCAGGGTGGCGGCCAGGTCACCCACCTGGGAGACGTCGTGACAATCACCGTCCCGGCTGCCCCGGCACCACCACACAGGTGGGCCAGCAGCGTCCGTTTCGCCCTCGTACCAGTCCTCAGCGGTCCCTGCGGGACGAGGGTGCATTCCGATCTTGTGCTCCCGGCAGACGGGCCAGACCTGCCAGAGCAGCTCGGTGATCGTCGTCTGCGCCGCTTCCGCGACGACGGTCAGGACCGTGGTCGTATCGTCCGGCTCCGGCGGGTCGCCCTCATCCAGGTCACACACATTCACTGGATTGCCGTGCCAACGGCCGTCGGGCATCGCCACATAGATCTGGTCCCGGTCGGTCCCGCTCGGGGGCAAGGGCTGCCAGGCCGGGGTAGCCATCAGTATCAGCGGGCCTTGACCCGGCAGGGTCGCCATCAGGTCCCGATTGACCTCAGCGAGTGCGGCCTCCAGCTTCGGCCACTGGCCGGGCTCGGCCGGCCTGGACTCCGGCGCATGCTGCCGGTCATGACCCGGATCGAGGCTGAAGTACGAGAAGTGGTTCACCAAGACATCGTCTCAGCCACTGTGCCCTTCACCGTAGCCGGGAGCGGAAGCGCTCCTGGCTCATGCCGGCTGTGTCGCCGAGGGTGGGGAGTGGGGCCCCGGGCGCACGGTTCGCGGATTCGTCGCGCACGGCGAAGTCCGTCTCATGCGGGCACAGCTGCCGGGCGGACTGCACATGCGGGGCTCACTACTGGAGTGCCCAGGCCGGCGCGGGGTGGCGCTCACCCTGGACAACGCTGTGGCCTCGACGCTCGACTTCACCCTCGCCCGGCCACCGTCCGGCGCCGTGGACCTGCGGGGCGTGCAGGTGTCCTACCTCCATGACAGCGGGCACAGCTGGCCGCACGTGGTGGAGCTGGACGGTCTCGTCCACGGCTCCATCAAGGCGGGCGAGCGGCGGGAGGGAGTGGGGCGAAGGGACTCGACGTCCTTCAGCAGCTGTTCCCGCGCGAGCGCGGACGCGGGATTGCGCGAGTCGAGGGGCGGGCGCTACGCCGTGCCACCGCCGCGCCGATCTGCGCGGCGGTGGGCGTACGCGATGGGCTCGGTGATCTGCCCGGTGGGACAGGCAGGTTGGCCACCGAGGCCACCGAGGCGGCCGAGATCGCCCGGTCCGGGCCTGGTGCTGTCGAGGCCGGGTCCGGCGTGTGGCCTGATGTGGTGGGTTGTCAGGCGTGCTCGGAGCCGGAGGGGGCGGCCCACTCCACGAACTGGATGATCACGCCGTTGGGGTCGGCGACCTGGAAGAGGCGTTCGCCCCAGGGTTCCTCACGCAGCGGCATGGTGATCTCGACGCCCTCGGCGCGCAGCCTCTTCTCCTCGTGCTCGATGCCGGTGGTGGTGAAGGCGAGGATCAGACCGGAGGCGTGCAGGTCACGCTGCTCGGCCGGCAGAACCTCGGTGCCGCGGGCGAGCAGGACTACGTCCACCGCCGCGTCGTCGCGCGTCAGGGAGGCGAATCCCTCGGCGGCGGCCTGCTCGACGTAGCCGAGGTGAGTGGTGAAGAACTGCTGAGACGCGGCGACGTCGTCGACGGTGAGCGAGACGGTGGACGCGGTGATCTGCAAAGTGCTTCTCCTCAAAGGGTTCCGTACTTCCGGGGCGGGCGGGTCCGGGGCATCGCCACACCGCTTCCTCGCCCTGGTGCAAACTTACATTGGACGTAAATTTAGATCGCACCTACCCGGGGTGTCAACATAAAAATGCGACGAGGGTAAGATTGATCCCATGACGGCTGACGCCCCCTCGTCCGCGCCCCCTGTGGGGCTCCGGGAAGTTAAGAAGCAAGAGACCCGGCAGCTCATCTCCGACGTCGCCACCCGGCTGTTCCTCGCCCAGGGTTTCGAGCAGACCACCATCGCCGAGATCGCCGCTGCCGCGCGGGTCGCGAAGAAGACAGTGACCAACTACTTCCCGCGCAAGGAGGACCTGGCCCTGGACCACCAAGACGCCTTCGTCGCCTCCTTGGCCGAGACGGTGACCGGCCGTCAGGCCAGCGAGTCCGCCCTGTCGGCCCTGCACCGCGCCTTCGCCGACGCAGCCGCCCGAGCCGATCCGGTCGCCGGCTTCTCCGGCCCCGACTTCGCCCGCATGATCGCCGACAGCCCCACCCTCTCGGCCCGCCTGCGCGACCTGCAAGACCTGCGAGAGCACGCCCTGGCAGACGCCTTGGCGGACGCCACCGGCACACCCCGCGGCGACGTCACCCCCCGCACCGCCGCCGCCTTGCTCGGCGCTGTGCACCGCACCTTGTTCCAGCGCATCCAGGAACTCACCCTCACCGGCCAGGACAACGCCCGCATCTCCGCCACCGTCATCGCGGAGGCGGACAGCGCCTTCGGCCTGCTCAAGTCCTCGCTCGCCGACTACGCCGCGGGCAGGACATAGTGACCAAGGCTCTCAGTCACCGGTGCGTTCGTCGTAGCAGGTGGCCAGGGCCTTGTCGTGCCTGCTGACGATCACGCACCACCCGGGCGGCCGTAGAGCGCATCGCCGATCGCGTCGCCGTGAGGCAGGCCAGCCGGATCGTCGAAGTCACGGCCTATGAGGCCTCCTACGTCGCTGGTGAGAGCCCAAGGCCGACCGCGTGGCTCAGTGAGGCCGGTGAGCGGACGCGCGAGGAGTCGGAGCTAAGGCTCCGCAAGGTCCTGGCAGTCGGCGATCCGGCTCAGGCGAACCGTTCCCGGTGTTCCGGAGACGAGGGTGCCGGTGCCGTGTTCCGTCCGGCGCCGGCACCCGGTTGCCGGGCGCGCAGCCGCAGGCTGTTGCCCACGACCAGCAGTGAACTCACCGGCATCGCCGCCGCGGCGCGCATCGGGCTGAGCACGCCGACCATGGCGAGGGGCACGGTCACGACGTCGTAGCCGAAGGCCCAGACGAGGTTGACGCGGATCGTGCCCAGCGTGCGCCGGGCGAGCCGGACGGCGTCCGCCAGCGTCTCGACGTCCTCGTGTACCGGCGTCACGTCGGCGGGCCCGATGGCCACGTCGGTGCCGCTGCCCATGCCGCTGCCCATGGCGATGCCCAGGTCGGCACCGGTCAGGGTTGCGGCGTCGTTCACTCCGTCACCCATGCCATGACGCTAGCGGGGCGGACGCCCGCCGCCCGAGCGCGGGCCGTCCTCCGTCCCGCCTATTGCCCGCAGCCCGCGCCGGCGGCCAGCTGGGCGGTGGCGTTCTCCAGCAGGGTGTCCAGGACCACTGGGTAGGCGCTGTGGGGCATGCGCGCGGCCAGGAGAGGGGCGGTCGCGGAGATGTTCGGGTAGGACTCGGCGGGCAGCCGGGCGTACGTGGAGGTCCACATCTCCTCGTCCCTCGTCCGGGCCGCTTCCGTCAGGACGAGTGCTCCGGCGTCGAGGGCGGCGAAGGCCAGGCTCAGGTCGATGAAGGCGTGGTAGAGGCGGACGGCGGCGGTGTCCGGGAAGCCGGCCGAGCGGAGGATGCCGAGGATCGTCTCGTCGACCGCGATCTCCCGCGGCCGGCCGGTGACCCGGCTCGCGGTCAGCGCAGCGGCCTGCGGGTGGGCGAGGTAGGAGGCGTGGATGGCCAGCCCGAGAGAGCGCAGGTCGGCCCGCCAGTCACCGGTGGCGGACCAGTTGTCCCGAGCCCGTCCCATCAGCTCCTCGCCGATGGCGCGGATCAGGTCGTCCATGCCCGAGAAGTACCGGTAGAGGGTGCTGGGGTCGGCGCCGAGGGCGGTGCCCAGGCGACGGGCGGTGAGGCCGGCGGCGCCGTGCTCGCGCAGCACCCGAAGCGCGGTCTCCACGATCAGCTTCTCCGACAGCACCGTGCCCTGGCGGGTCGGCCGGCGCCTGCGCCGCGCCGACTCCGGCACCACCTGCTTCGCCATGCGGTCCACGCCTTCTCCGCCGCCGCCCGCGACAGCGGCCCTTATGCCAACACGGTTGACCTTACATCGCGCCATCCCGTTGCATCAGGGCATCCCAGGGCTTGCGCCCTCCACAGGAAAGGTGTCTGACATGCGTGTACTCCTGGTCGGCGCGGGCGGTGTCGGCACGGCCGTCACCCGGATCGCGGCCCGTCGCGGCTTCCTGACCCACATGATCGTGGCCGACTACGACCCGCACCGGGCCGAGGGGGCCGTCGCCGCACTGGAGGAGCACGGTGACCGGTTCAGCGCCCGGCAGTTGGACGCCTCCGACGAGGAGGGCGTACGCCGGCTGCTCGTCGAGGAGCGCTGCGACGTTCTGCTCAACGCGACCGACCCCCGGTTCGTGATGCACCTGTTCCGCGCGGCACTCGCGGCGGGCGCGCACTACCTGGACATGGCGATGTCCCTGTCCGCCCCGCACGCCGAGCGCCCGTACGAGGAGTGCGGAGTCAAGCTCGGCGACGGCCAGTTCGAGCTGGCCGAACGGTGGGCGGACGCCGGTCGTCTGGCCCTGGTCGGGATGGGAGTGGAACCCGGCCTGTCCGACGTCTTCGCCCGGTACGCCGCGGACGAACTCTTCGACGAGATCGAGGAGATAGGTGTGCGTGACGGAGCCGACCTGACCGTGGAGGGGTACGGCTTCGCCCCCTCCTTCAGTATCTGGACCACCATCGAGGAGTGTCTGAATCCCCCGGTGGTCTACGAGAAGGACCGCGGCTGGTTCACCACCGCGCCGTTCAGCGAGCCCGAAGTCTTCGACTTCCCGGAGGGCATCGGCCCGGTCGAGTGCGTGAACGTGGAACACGAGGAGGTGCTGCTGATCCCTCGCTGGGTGGACGCCCGGCGGGTGACCTTCAAGTACGGTCTGGGCGACGACTTCATCGCCAAGCTGAAGACCCTGCACGAGTTGGGTCTCGACTCCACCGCCAAGGTGTCCGTCCCTGGCGAGGACGGGCCTGTCAAGGTGTCCCCGCGCGATGTCGTCGCCGCGTGCCTGCCCGACCCGGCCGGCCTCGGCGAGCGGATGACGGGGAAGACCTGTGCGGGCACCTGGGTGAAGGGCACGAAGGACGGCGCTCCGCGCGAGGTGTACCTCTACCACGTGGTCGACAACCAGTGGTCCATGCGCGAGTACGGCTCCCAGGCAGTGGTCTGGCAGACCGCCGTCAACCCCGTCGTCGCCCTCGAACTGATCGCCACCGGCGTATGGACGGGCAGGGGTGTCCTCGGCCCCGAGGCCTTCCCGCCCCGCCCCTTCCTGGACCTGCTCACCGAATACGGCTCTCCTTGGGGCCTGCGCGAGCAGGGCTGACCGCAACGGGCACCGGATCCGCGCGCCGAACGCGTGCCGGTGCGCGCCAGGGTGGCGTCGAACGCGTGCCAGTGAGCGCCAAGGTGGCGTCAGGCGGGCTGCGGGGCGGGGGTGGCCGGAGCGGCCGCCACCTTGCGGGTCTCCCGCATGATCAGCAGCCCGTTGGCCACCATCAACGTCGCGGTCAGGCAGTGGACGCCGAGCGCGGTGGCCACGGAGCCGTGGTGGGCCAGCACCGTGGCCATGTCGCCGTACGCGGCGAGGGCCTCCACCAGCAGCACCCAGCCCAGCGCCCGGCGGTGGCCCGTCACCAGCAGGATGCCGAGGACCAGGGCCAGGACGACGTCACGGATTCCCTTGACGATCAGGAAGCCGTCGCCGTCGCCGGAGGGCCAGCTCGGCAGGCCGAAGCCCGGCGCCGTCGTCTCCGGGCTCAGGATGAACTCCGTCCCGAACCAGAGGATGAAGAGGACTAAGGCGGTGGCCAGGACGGTGTTGATCTTCTTCAGCGACATCGTTCTTCTCCTCGCGAGTCTTCGTCGGCTTGGTGAGCTTCGTGGAACCTGCGCCACGGGGGCGAACAGGCGCGTGCCGGGACGGTTTTGCTGTCAGGTGAGGGCGGCGGCCAGCAGGGTGAAGGCGCCGATGATGACGGCGACGCGGACGTAGTGCCAGCGCTTCCAGCGGTTCAGCTGCTCCTTCCAGTCCGCGGGCCGGTTCTCGGGGGTCCACGTCTTGCCTCGGTTGTTGATCGGGACGAGCAGCAGTAGCGACATGATCACGCTGAGGACCAGCAGCGCGGCGGCTGCGAGGACGAGCCCGGTGCCTTGGCGGTGCCATCCGGCGACGGCCCAGATCGCGACGAGGGCGACCGAGCCGATGTACCAGACCGGCATGACGGCGCCGAGCATCCGTCCCCCGTGGGCGTGTCCGAGCTGGCCGGCGTCGCCGGGGAGTGCGTTGAGTATCGGGTTCATGACGAAGGCGACGGAGAACTCCACCCCCACCATCACGCCGACGACCACGATGGTGAACACCTGAAATGCGCTGAGCATGACGGCCCCTCCGAGTCCAGATCTAGCGCTGCTAGCTGATGAAGCAACGCTAGCGCTGCTGCCGCTCGATTGTCTAGCAGTGCTAGGATCGAGTCATGTCGGTCAAGGAACGCAAGGAGCGCGAGCGGGCGGGCCGTGAGCGCCTCATCGTGGCGGCGGCCCGCGAACTCGCGGAGCAGCAGGGCTGGGACGCGGTCACCACCCGCCGGCTCGCCGAGCGCATCGAATACAGCCAGCCCGTCCTCTACAGCCACTTCCGCGGCAAACGCGAGATCATCGGCGCCGTCGCCCTACAGGGCGCCGCCGAACTGGCCGTCGCGCTGCGAGCCGCCACCGCCACCGCGGACGGTCGGCGTGCCCGGGTCACCGCCCTCGCCCGCGGCTACCTCGACTTCGCCGCAGGCAACCCGGCGGTCTACGACGCCCTGTTCCAGCTCGACGGCGGCCTGGCGTACGCACGGGAGGACACCCCGCAACCCCTCAAGGACGCCTTCGCCGCCTTGCTGGAGTGCCTCGGCGAGGTCGCCGGGGAGGGCGTCGATCCGGGGCTGTTCACCGAGGTGTTCTGGGCGTCCCTGCACGGGATCGCGACCCTGACCCGGGCGGGACGGCTGCCGCCGGAGTACACCGGGCAGAGGGTGGAACTACTGGTGGACCGGCTCGCCGTGCTCTGACACACGGCCCGCTGCGGGGACACGCGCGGCCGTGGGGCGAGCCGTTGGTCGGCCGTGGACACGGCATCCTGCTCGCCGAGTTGTACGCGGCCGACGCCCTGGACTGAACCCGGGCCTGCGTGGATGCCTCCCACATCCGCGCGACAAGAGGGCGCGAGGCGACCGGCCCGTCACCGGTCGACCGCGCGAAGACGGGCAGTAAACACCATCTGATCTGCGACGGGAAGAACACCCCGTTCAAGGTCATCACCACCGCGGCCAACGGACCGCCTTCCGCCCTCGCGTAGAAGAAGAGCTGCTCGCCCGGCGGCATCTTGAAGCGGTCGAGAGCTCCGTTCAGCCGACGGTGAAGCGCTGGTTCTGGGCGCCTCGGTCGCAGCGGGCAGTGCGGTAGTAGCCGTTGTCCTGCTGGTAGAGGCAACGGCCCGTTCCGACGCTTTGGAGCATGATGGCGCTGCGCGCGGCGGGCTGGACGGTGCGCCACTTCTGGTATGAGCCGCCGTTACAGCGCAGGGGGTAGACGTCGCCCCGGTCATTGCTGTCGAGGCAGCGGCCCCAGAAGTTGTTCTTGAGAGTGGTGCTGGTGTTGAGGCGGCCGTTCCACTGCCACAGGAGGCTGCCGCGTCCGGTGGTGCAGCGGTCGCCCTTGAGGCCGGTTTCGGAGGTCTCACGCAGGCAGTCACCGTAGCGGTAGTTCGCGAAGCGGCTGGTGGCGGTAGCAGCCGAGGCGGGTGTGGGGGTGAGGAGGGGGAGGGTGAGGCCGGCTGCGGCGATGAGGGCGGCGAAGGCGTTCCGGGTCGGGCGGCGCACTGGCGGTCTCCTTGCAGTGGTTTTCAGAGGTACCTCGACAGGATCCCCGAGCACCACCGCCTGCGCCTGAAAAATGGGGAAAATCCCCGGATCGAGCCACTCATGCCGGCCGATCCGGTCCGGGGACGGCGCTGGGCCGATCACCGCGGGCACGCTCCAGGCCATCGCGTGGAAGTACCGCACCAACTCGCCCTGGCGGGACCTCCCAGAGGAGCCCGGCTCGTTCCGGACGGCCCATAAGCGGCTGATCAGGTGAATCAGTTCGCATCCACCGGTCGAGGGGCCTTCGCTCGATCACAGCGTGGTGGCCAGGCGGATGGTCACCGCAGCGGTGACGAGGAGCCCGGCGTTGAGTGCGATCCGGCGGTCCTCGCCGACCAGGTGGACGGCGATCGCGCCGCTCTGCAGCAGTACGAAGCCGGTGGCCGCGGCCGGCGCCAGCGAGGGGGCGATGCCGGTGAGCGGAGGCAGGATCAGGCCGGTCGCGCCGAGTATCTCGACCGCTCCCAGCGCCCTGAGGGCAGGCAAGGGTATGCGGTCGACCCAGGCCATCATCGGTCGGAGTTGATCGCGGCTGCGGAACACCTTCAGCGTGCCCGCGTAGAAGTAGAAGAGCGCGAGCAGGCCCGCGACGATCCAATAGGCGAGGTTCATGATTCCCGTTCGTGGGCCACCGGTTCACGGCGGTCCGTCGATTGCGTCGCTTGCCGGAACAGCCCTCAAGGCCCAGTCCGTCGCCCAGAGGGAGCCGGGCACCGAAAAGCGGCAGCGTCACTCCCCTGCCGGTTCAAGCAAGGGTGGCCGGGCCGTGGCGTGCCGTCGGCTTCAGGCGAGGTCGGTGGCGGGCTCGGTCGCGTAGCGGCTCATCGTGTCGACGTTGGCCTGTGGCGTCAGCGGACGGCCGCTGACGAGGACCTCCTGGAGGTCTCGGAAGTACTGCACGTAGAGGTCGGGGGTGAAGGTGCTGAGCACGACGGCGGGTTGGTCGGTCAGGTTGGCGAAGGTGTGCGGGGTGCCGGGCGGAACCATCACGAGCGTGCCCGTGGTGACGTCGTGGTCCTCGTCCCCGACGGTGAACCGCACGGTGCCGGAGAGGACGTAGAAGCCCTCGTCGTGCCGGGCATGGCGGTGCTGCGGCGGGCCCTGGGTGTGCGGGGCGAGCACGGACTCCGCAATCGCCAGGCGGTGCCCGGTGTGGCTGCCGTCCTCCAGGATGCGCATGTGCGTGGTGCCCAGAACGATCGTCTCGCCGTCGCCGGGACCCACCACCACCACAGCGGGGTCGGTCTGCGGCTCGCTGGTCTTCGCTTCTTCGGTCATGCTCACGAGTGCACCGCCGGGTACCCGCCGGTGTCCAAGACCCCTTCCGCGGCGCCGATACCTCGTGGGTATCGTTGCAGCGTGGAGCTACGGATCTTGCGCTACTTCGTGGCGGTCGCCGAGGAACTCCACTTCGGCCGGGCCGCGACCCGGCTGCACATGAGTCAGCCACCACTGAGCCGGGCGATCAAGCAGCTGGAGGCCGATGTCGGGGCCCCGCTCTTCACCCGCTCGCCCACAGGAGTCACGCTCACCCCGGTGGGCGCGGTGCTGCTCGAAGAGGCGCGGGCCCTACTCGACCACGCCGCCCGCGTCCGGGCGCGCGTGAGCGCGGCGGCCGGCGTCGCGGCCATCACCATCGGCATCCTGGGCGACGGCACCGACCCGGGAGTCGCCAGGCTGGCCGCCGCCTACCGCCGGAGCCACCCCGGCATCGAGATCCGTATCCGCGACACCGATCTGACCGACCCCACCTGCGGGCTGCGCGCCGGGCTGGTCGACGTCGCGCTGACGCGGTCGCCGTTCGACGAGACCGCGCTGACGGTGCGTGCGCTGCGGGCCGATCCGGTCGGCGTGGTGCTGCGCGCCGACGATCCGCTGGCCCGCCGCGACAGCCTGCGGCTGGCCGAGCTGAGCGACCGCCGCTGGTTCCAGTTCCCGCAGGGCACCGACCCCCTCTGGCAGTCCTACTGGAACGGCGGCAGGCCGCGCGAGGGCCCAGTGGTGCACACCGTCCAGGAATGCCTGCAGGCCGTGCTGTGGAACGGCACGGTCGGCCTGGCCCCGCTCGGACACGACCTGCCCGCGGAGCTGGCCGTGGTGCCACTGATCGACATGCCGCCGAGCCGAGTGGTGGCGGTATGGAACGAGGGTGACACCAGTCCGTTGATCCGATCCTTCATCGGGATCGCGGCAGCCGCGTACCGTCACTGAGCGACAGTCAGTGCTGCCGCGGCTCGTGAATGTTCGAAGGCTGGGGCTCAAGGTTCCGTCTTCCGAAGTGGTTCTACCGGCGGACCGCCGAGATCAGCCCGCCGGGCCGCTCCTCGCGCCGCGGCGGTGTGTTGAGCGGGCGGCCGTAGGCGGCAGCGCACTCGCGGAGGGTGCGGCTGTCCGCCTCCCAGCCGTGCCCGGCCAGCCAGCCCACCGGGTCGTCGGGCATCTCGGAAACCCACATGGACGCCGCCGATCCCGGCGCGGCGTCCGCGCCGAAGCGCTCGATCACGCCGCGCGAGCCCAGGGTCAGCCCCATCCGGCTGCCTGTCGCCGACTGCGCGCCGATCCGGGCCGTCAGCAGCTCCACCGCGTCCGCGGGCAGGTAGATCAGCAGCCCCTCGGCGATCCACGCGGTCGGCACGGCCGGGTCGTGCCCCGCGGCGGCCAGCGCGCCGGGCCAGTCCTCCCGCAGATCCACCGCGACGGTGGTGCGCTCGCAACGTGCGGCGGCTCCCTCCTGGCGCAGCACCGATTCCTTGAAGTCCAGTGGCGCGGCGGTGTCGACCTCGAACAGCCGGGTGCCCTCGGGCCAGTCCATCCGGAAGGCCCGGCTGTCCATGCCGGCGCCGAGCAGCACGACTTGCCGGACCCCGGACGCGGAGGCCTGCCGCAACAGGTCGTCGAGGAACTTCGTCCTGATGACGATGGAGAAGGACACGGCCTGCCGGCGCCGTCGCGCGGCCTCGTCACCGGGCGCCGGCGAGGAGGGCCACAGGCCGCCGGCGATGGCGAAGGCCCGTGCCAGCGGGTCGCGGAACAGCGCGTCCGCCCGCTCGCTCTCCAGCGCCCGCACCCTGGCCACTCCCACCGCCGTGGCCCACACTCCCGACGGCTGCACCCGCTCCTGCTCATCAGTCACCGCGCCAGCCTAGAGGGTGGGTTCCCCACGGCCTTCGGTCTGTCGCCGTACGGAGTCTTCATCGTGGTGGTCTTCGTGCCCCTCACCGCCCGCTCCGCGGGTTCACGCCCCGCTCGTCGTGTTCTTCGCCGGTGGTCAGCCGCGCAGGTGCAGCCCGAATCCCGTGCGGCCCGCGGGCTCCAGTCCCTCCTTCAGGTGCAGCGAGGGGATCTCGTAGTCGCCGAAGTTCTGCCGCCGGAACGGGATCGGCTCGGTCGACTCCAGGGTGAGCAGGCGCTGCTCCCAGGCCTTGGCGGCGTCCGCGTAGTCCTGTTCGGTCATCCGGTCGGTGCCGTACAGCACGAACGGGGGCAGCACCTCGATGCCCGGGTAGTAGAGGATGCCGTGGTGGATCGGGAACAGCAGGTCGTCGATGGGGCCGTTGATCCCACGAGCGGCGTAGTGCGACTCCGGGCCGCCGGCGGTCACCGACAGCAGAGCCCTTCTGCCCGCGAGCGTGCCTTCGCCGAAGCGCTCGCCGTACTTGGTGTCGCTGTGCTCCCCGACGCCGTATGCGAAGTGGTAGGTGAACACGCGGTCCACCCAGCCCTTGAGGATCGCGGGCATCGAGTACCACCACAGCGGGAACTGGAAGACAATCGTGTCGGCCCACAGCAGCTTCTCCTGCTCGGCGCAGACGTCCGGGGTGAGCGTCCCGGCGTCGAAGGCCCGACCCGAGTCCAGGGCGACTTTCAGCGGCCTTGAGGCGTTGGGGCCGTAGTCCTCGGCGTTCACGACCGCCTTCCAGTTCATCGCGTACAGATCGCTCACCCGTACCTCGTGCCCGGCGCTCTCCAACATGGACACAGCCAGGTCCTTCAGCGATCCGTTGAGCGACTTCGGTTCCGGGTGGGCGTAGACGATCAGCGTCTTCATGGGGACTCCTTCGGATCGGATGCCTTCGATCCTGGACGCTGCGGCACCCTGCGTTCAGGGACGCCTCTTCCACCGGACGGGACTTCCTGGTATCGGCAGGGCCACCTTCGCGGGCGCCACCGGGGCCATACTGTGGGCATGGACGATCTTGCGGGCTTCCTGCGGACTCGGCGTTCCCGGGTCGACCCGGCAGCCGTCGGGATCCCCACCGACAGCCGCCGCCGGGTAGAAGGGCTGCGCCGGGAAGAGGTCGCGCACCTGTCCGGCGTCAGCGTCGACTACTACGTGCGGCTGGAGCAGGGCCGCGCGACCCAGCCCTCCGAACAGGTCCTGGACGCGCTCGCCCGTGTCCTCGGCCTCGACGAGACCGAACGCGGGCACCTTGACCGGCTCGCCCGGCAGCACCGCCGCCGGGCGAAGGCGCCGGGCGGGCGCATCCGGCCGGAGTTGCTGCGGGTCCTCGCCCTGGTCTCCGACGCCCCCGCGCTGATCACGAACCACCGCCTGGACGTGCTCGCCGGGAACCGCCTCACCGAGCTTCTCTTCGGCCGGCCGCTACCGGGCTTGAACACCGCCCGGCACGTCTTCCTGGAGGAGGCCGAGCGCGGTCTGTACGCCGACTGGGAGACATGCACCGTCGACGTGGTCGGCCACCTGCGCCTGGCCGCCGGTAAATACCCCGAGGATCCGGGCCTGGCCTCGCTCATCGGCGAACTGGCGATGGGCAGCGAGCGCTTCCGCCGCCTGTGGGCCCGCGCGGACGTGCGCGCCCGCACCCATGGGCGCAAAGCGTACCGGCACCCGCTCGTCGGACTGCTGGAACTGCACCAGGAGAACTTCGCCCTACCGGATGAATCGGGTATGGAACTGCTGGTGCTGTCCGCGGCTCCCGGCAGCCCCGCCGAGGACGGGCTGCGCCTGCTCGCGAGCCTGGGCACGGACAGCGCTGACGCGCACTTCGGAGTGAACGCGGAAGTCCCGGAGTGACTCCCGCATTTCTGGGCGGCGGGGTGCCTGTTGCCGTGGGGTGGCTCGGCGACTCCGCCGGTCGTCTCTCCCCTCACGGTTCCACGGCCTCGACCGCGACGAACTCGTGGAAGTCCATGTTGCTGATCTCCAGGTTGCACGCCATCGATCCGACCTCGCGGCACGGAAGGACGGTGGACTGTCCCGGCGTGTCGTACAGGGCGACGACGGTCAGCGGGCGGCCGGGCTCGGTGCAGGTCCTCGCGTCGGCGAGTACGACCAGGGGGGTGTGCTCCTCCGGCGGGACCAACGCCGGTACGTGGCCCGGCCCAAGGCCCTCGAAGGCACGGTCGTCGACGACCAGCGCCGTCAGCGGACAGTCCTCCACGTCGATCTCGTCGGGATCCGGCCCTGTCCCGACCCAGCCGTCCTCGTCCGTCCCGCCCAGTTCCTCGAGCAGGGCACGCCAGCCCTCCTCGTCGTCGAAGCACGTGCGGACCAGCAGGGCCGCGGCGCAGGCGGGCAGCACCGGGAAGGACCGGCGCGGCAGTACCGCCGGTGTGGGGAAGGCGGGCCGGCCACCGTCCCCCTGGTACATCCCGTACTCGTCCATGTCCCGCACCAGGTCGTCGAACGCGAGCGTGCCGCCCAGCAACGCGTCCAGAATCTCGCCGAGCCGGGCCGGCGGCACCCGGACACCCCGCCCGGGGTTCGCCGCCAGGTCCACCAGCAAAGGCCCGTCCCCGCCGTAGACCACGTTGACGTCCACGAGGACGACGACCTGCGTCCCGGCGCCGTGATCCGGGGCGAGCGCCGGTACGTCGCCGCCGTGCAGGTGATCCCACGCGCGGGCTGCCACCGGGCGGAGCCGCACGCCGCCGCCTTCGAGGACGAGCACATCACCCTGCCTGCGGGCCCCGATCTCGTCCGGCAGTCCGCCCCACAGTGCCCTGCCCTCTTCGTAGCACGCACAGACGAGCAGCACCTCGCCGGGCGCGGGCCGGGGAAGTTCGGGGAAGGGCATGACACACCACTCCTTCGAAGGTCGCTTGCGTGAGCTCCATGACAGACAGCGAAGCGCACGGCACTGACAACGGGTCGCCGATGCTCACCGAGGGCATGGTTGCCGCCCTCCCGTCGCTTCCCCGCCTCCCGTCGCCCCGCTCCCTGCTCACGGCTGTTCGGGGCCCGGCGGCCAGGTCGGCCGGAACCGGAGGATCTCGGCGGTCGCCGCACCGCTCGTGACGAACGGATCGGTGGCGACGGCGGCCTCGATCGCCGACCGTTCACCCTCCGCCACGACCAATCCACCGGTGCGTGGTTCCAGCGGGCCCGCGAGGCGCGCCATCCCGGTGGCGAACACGCCCTGCGGGTTGGAGTAGTGGGCTTCCTTGAGCGCGTCGATGGTCTCCAGCGGCGCGCAATACCTGAACACGATGACGAACATGCCTTCAGTCAAGGGCGGGCGGGGCCGGGAGCGCCAAGACCGGTTCCTTGCCGTCGCCATAGGCTGGCACCTATGACCGCAGACGAGAGACGGTGAACCGGGCGTGGAAGACATCCCTGGCGTGGAGCTGCGTCATCTTCGGTACTTCGTCGCCGTCGCCGAGGCCGGCACCGTCACCGAGGCGGCCAGACGTCTGCGGATCGCCCAGCCCAGTCTGAGTCAGCAGATCCGGCTGTTGGAACGACGCATCGGCACACCGCTGTTCCGGCGCCTGCCCCAGGGCATGGAGCTGACCGAAGGAGGACAGGTGCTGCTGGACGGCGTCAACCGCGCGCTGGGTGAGCTGAGTTCGTCCGTCGCCGCGGCTCGCGCCGCGGTTCCGGTGGTCACGGTGGGCGTGCGCCGGGGGGTGGCGCAGCCGGTCCTGGCCCGTGTGGAACGGATCCTCGCTGGGGGTGGCCGGCTCAAGCTCTCCTACCGACAGGTCGACTCCGAAGCCCAGGGCGATCTGCTCCGGGCCGGCGGGCTGGCCTTCGGCATTCTGCGTGCCCCGGTGGACACCACCGGTCTGGAGCTGCGCACCGTCAACGACGAGCCCTTGGGCCTCGTGCTGCACGGCCGCCACCCGCTCGCCCGTAAGCCACGGCTGACCTGGTCCGACCTGACCGGACAGCGGTTGTTGTGGTTTCCGTCGGAACGGGCGCCCGGTTACGCGGCCACCGTTCTCGCACACCTGCGTGAGCGGGGCTGGGCTCCGGAGACGGTCCCGGACGACAACAGCAGTCACACGCTGTTCCGTCACCTGCTCATCGCAGGGGACGACCTGGTCGCGCTGCGGACGCTGAGCAGTTCGCACGGTGATCCGGACCTGGTCTGGCGTCCGGTCGGACCGGAACCACCGCGCGAACGTCTGGTCCTGGTCGCGTCCGCCCGCACGTCGTGGAGCCCGTACCTGAAGGACAGCGACGGGTGACCTGGCGTTCGATCCACGCTTCCGCCGGGCAGCATCGCCCCATGGCCGACTACATACCCTCGCCCGACGAAGTAACCGCCGCACGGACTCCCGAAGGCGGCTGGACGAAGAAGCAGCTCGCGGAGTGGGGAGTGCCATGGCCTCCACCGTCGGGCTGGCGCAAGCACCTCGCGGCGAGGTGGAGGGGGGAGGACGTCGGCCCGCTGCTGCCGACGGAGCCGGACCAGGACACGCTCTTCTGACGCACCCGGGCTTGCCGGGGACCGCCCGCTCGCGGGCAACGGAGCGGCTGGGCCCTCCGACCGTGCAACAATCTGTGGCAAGAACGCCTTTTGTACGCCGATCCGGTCGGGTTGTGTACGCCATTCGTTCGGACCGGGGCGTAGAGTGGCGGTCGTGGAGGTGTCTCTTGTCCGAGCTGTTTGACGCGGTGGACGCCCTTGTCGCGTCCCGGTCCCCGCTGCCGCCGCCGGCGGAGCGCAAGCGCCTGCGCCAGGCACACGCGCTGACCCTCGACGAGGTGGCCAGTGCCCTCCAGGTGCGGCGGGCGACCGTCAGCGACTGGGAGTCGGGCAAGACCGAGCCCCGTGCGCCGGTGCGAGAGGCGTACGCACGGCTGCTCAAGCAGCTCGCGCAGCTCTACCCCGCCACCGAAAGCGCCGGCGCACCGGAGCTGGACACCGCTGCGCCGCAGACGCCCCCGGGCACCGCCCCTGAGGCGCCGTCTGCGGCCACCGGCTCGGTACCCGAGGATGCGGCTAGGGTGCCCGAGGACGCCGTCCCGGCCACACCCGCCGTCTCCGCGCCCGTCCAGGCCGCGAGCGCACGTCCGTCTGTCGGCTCACGTCCGTCACCTGCCACCCGACCCGGGACGGCCTCGCGCCGCCCGGGCACGGAAAGGACCGCGCCGGCGAACACGCCCGCGTCCGGCCCGTACGCGCACGGTCCACTGCTCGTCCTCGACGCCGACGCCGACCGGAATGTCACCGGCTACGGCATCGGCGGCCTGATCGTGGACGTGCCCGCAAAGTCCCTGCCCGCGCTGGTGGAGTGGACCCTCAAGGAGGCGCAGCTCGGGGCGGAGAAACTGCACGGTTCGGGGAAGGACGCCGACCCGCTGCTGGTGCTCACCGAGGCGGCGTGCGAGCGGTACGGCCTCCCTGTGGAGTTGACCGAGGCCGAGCGGCTCGCCGGGCGGCTTCCGGACGAGCACAAGGTCGTCAAGCAGCTGAAGCGTGCCGACTGGCAGCTCACCAAGCGTGGTTTCGGGCCGTGGGCGCGGATCTACCGCCCCGCGCAGGGCAGCCGTAGGCGTTGCGTGCAGCTGTGCATTCCCTCCTGGCGCGCCCTCGACGACCGCGCCTGGGGCCACGCGGCCCACCTGGAGCCCGCCTCGCTGGCCCGGGTGCTGGGCGTCTACGCGACACGGGTGACGACACCGGTCGGCTCTACGGCCGTGACCGGCCTGCAGCTGATGACCGCGCTGAACCCGCCGACGCGCGCGAGCGAGCCGGACGAGGAGGGCAGGCGGCACCGCGAGCACCGGCCGGGCTCGCTGGGCACCGAGCCCATCGACCCGGCACCGTGCGAGGCGACCGACGGACACCCCGTCCTGGCTCACCTGCCGCGGTTCCACGTGCGCGGCCCCAGCGAGAAACTTTTCGAGGAGGCCTACGACTGGGCGCGGGATCTGACCGATGAGGAGTGCATGCGGCGCTACCTGGTCGGCATCGATGTGAACCTCGCCTTCGGTGCGGCCGCGAACGGCGCCGTCGTCGGCCTGTCCGGTCCGCCGGAGCACGTCACCCGCCCCTCCTTCGATGCGGCGCTGCCCGGCTCCTGGCTGGTCGACCTCTCCCACGTCGACATGTCCCGGGTGAAGGTCGGCAAGCAGTGGCGCGACCTCGACGGTGAGCTGCTGCCCAGCCCGTTCACGCCGACCGGCAAGCGCCCCGACGGTCCGGCCTGGTACGCCACCCCGACCGTGGCGTACGCCGTGGAGCTCGGCTACGACGTCGCCCCCCTGGAAGCGTGGGTACGCCCGGAGGCCGGCCGTTTCCTGGACGGCTGGTACAAGCGGCTGCGTGACGCCTACGTCGCCACCATGGCGGATCTGGGTGTTGCGGAGAAGCTGTCCCCGGCCGAGTTCCTCAAGGCGATGGACGGCTACCGCGGCCGGGATCCGGAGTTGGCGATCGTCCTCGGCGCCGTCAAGATGACCGTCAAGGGCGGCATCGGCAAGCTGCAGGAGAAGGCGCGCGGCGGCGGCTGGAAGCCGGGACAGCCCTGGCCCGCCCTCGCCCGCCCGACGTGGCGCCCCGACATCCGCGCCACCGTGATCTCCCGGGCCCGCACCAACATGCACCGCAAGATGGTCGCCCTCGCCGCGGCCACCGGCCGCTACCCGGTCGCGGTTCTCTCCGACTGTGCCGTGTACGCCGCCGACGGGCCCGGCCCGCTGGACGTCCTGCCCTACGGGCCCGACGGCAAGACCGTGGCCGGCAGTTTCCGGCTCGGCGTGAGTCCGGGCATGGTCAAGCACGAGGGCACCCAGAGTGTGCTGTGGGGCGCCAACGTCCTCGAACGGCTCGCCGGCGACGGCCAGGTGGCCAACCTCGCCCGCTACATCAAGACCGGCGAGGTCACCGCCAAGGACACCGGAGAATAGGAGAGTCACGGCGATGACCACGATCGGCGAAGGGCTCGACAAGGCGGTCCAGGGCGCGTTCACGCGCCCTGCCCCGAAGTCCGCCGGGGCGCAGATGCGCTACCTGGTCAGGCAGCACCAGCGCAGCACCCGGCGCGTGGCCGAGCTGCTCGGCATCAGCCAGCGCACGGTCGAGCGGTATCTCAAGAACCAGATCAAAAAGCCCCGACCGGAACTCGCCGAGCGACTCGAACGCGAGGTCCGCGCCCGCTGGCAGCCGCAGGTCAGGGCCAGGGCCAGGCAGGCCGCGGCCACCACCACCGGCATCATGATCGACACCCGGGCCCGGTTCGGTTTCACCGCGGCCCCGGGCAGCACCGACGACGCCCGCCTGCGCCACCTCACCCTCGCCCTGCCACCCCACCACGCGGCCCGTCTCTTCCAGGCCCAAGAGGCCGGTGCCACCGAGGACCGGCTCCGCGAGATCGCCGCCGAAGCCCTCGGCGAGGTCTACTTCCGCGACAACGGCCGCCGCGCCCACGGCCTGGAGGTGGAATTCACCGACCTCGAACACCTCCAGTTCGAGCTGTAGCCGGGGCGGCACACCACCGCTCTCGCAGCGCAGCCGGCGGGGTTCCGCGGGGCTGTTGCTGACGGGACGCCGGTCGGGCGCCGGTGCTGTCGCTCCACCACTCCGGTTCGTCCGCGTGGCTGCCGACCGCTGTCGCCGGGGCGACCGCTTCGGCGTCCCGCGTGTGTGCAGACGTCCACGTCGGGGAGCCGAGGTGCTCCCGGCCGAACGAACTGGCATCGCTGTCGGCCGAGATCGCTCGCCGAGCAGGTACACCTGTCGGCCGCTGGTTGCCGTTCCCCGTTGACGGCCACCTGATGAGCCGCCAACGGGCCCGATGGGACGCTGCGGTGATATGCGGAGAGGTGATGTGCGGAGATGCGTTGCCTCGGGCAGTCGCCGCTAGGGCCGGAGCACGATCTTGCCGTGGGTGTGCTGCTGTTCCAGCTCGCGGAAGGCGTCCTGCACCTGTTCCAGCGGGTAGGTCCGGGCGATCGGCACCTCCAGCTGCCCGCGGGCGGCAAGTCGGGCCAGCTCACCGAGTACGACCGCGCACGCCGCCGCGCCTTCTCCGTAGGTCCGCGCGCCGACCTCGGCCGCGGCCCGCCAGTCGCGGATCGTGTTGATCCGCTCGGGTCGCACGCCCAGCTCCACTGCCAGGGCCACATAGCCGTCGCCGAAAGTGTCGATGAACGCGTCGACCTTGCCGCCGGACGCCTGACGGATCCGCTCGGCCACACCCGGTCCGTACTCGACCGGGAGAACACCGTGATCCTTCAGCCAAGCGTGGTTCCGCTTGCCCGCCAACCCGATCACCGTGGCGCCGCACCGCCGCGCGAGCTGCACCGCGATCGACCCGACGCCGCCCGCCGCACCGGACACGACGACCGTGTCCTCCGGGCCCGGGTCCACCGCGAACACGGTGGCGTAGGCGGTCGTGCCGGCCACGTACAGCGCCCCGGCCACCTCCCAGGCCAGCCCCGCCGGACGAACGACCAGATTCACGTCGTCGACCACGACGAACTGCGCATGGCTGGCCCGCCGGTGAGTGAAGCCCAGTACCTCATCGCCCACCGAGAAGCCCCGGACGTGCGGGCCGGTCTCCACCACTACGCCGGCCAGATCACTGCCCTGCCCGGAGGGGAACACCGCCGGCCAGCGTTCGTGCAGCGCGCCCGTTCGGATGTGCGCCTCCCCGGGCTGGATCCCGGCCGCGCGGACCTCGACCAGCACCTGCCCAGGACCGGGCACCGGCCGCTCCACTTCCTCCACCCGCAGCACATCTATCCCGCCGTACTCGTGAAACCGCACCGCCTGCATTCGCGATCACCGCACTTTCCCGTCCGGACAAGGCTCGGCCGGCCGCGCGCGAGGGGGCCGGCGCGGACCGTGCCACCGCGTTCAAAGATCAAGCGCGGATCCGTATTCCCGAGAGCGGTAAGGAGCCCCGGGGAAAGGCGGTTGCAGGCGTGTACGGACTCGGTGCGGCCGTCGCCTCCCTCACAGGCCCGGAGTGAAGGGGGCGATGCCCACGATGAAGATGTCGCGGTGGCCGCTGTCGGCATGGTCCGCGAGGTGGACCGGGGCGACGTAGTGGCTGACACTGTGATCGTGCACGCCGTATCCGTCCAGCGGTTCGCTCAGGACGAAGCGGGCGTGGATCTCCTCCGGGGCCAGGTCGTCTGGTTGCCGGCCGGCACAGCCGGGGACGGCGATGACGTTCTCCCCGCCGGTGATGTTGCGCCGGTCGACAAGATGGGCGAACGTGCACAGCGCTGGCGAACCACCGTCCTGGTGCAGGCAGTTGGGTGACGATACGGCCACCTGCGTCCGGTCTCGGACTGCCAGTCTGATCATGTGGACAGCGAGGTAGACGGGTGCCGTCCGCAGCTGCTCCAGCCAGAGTGCCTCGGCCAGATCAGCGCGGATGATCGCCCGTACCAGCCGGTTGTCCCGCAGGTCCGGTGTGAGGTCCGGCAGCTTCCGGCGGGCGTCGGGGAACTCGGGGTTGTGCTCGTCCTGCCAGAACTCCGAGACGGTGCCGTACTCGTCGTCGGGCGTGCCGGGGATGAAGGACAACTCGTCGGTCCACGAGAGGTAGACGGCGTGCGAGTAACGACGAAACCGGTTGGACTCCGGCGCATGCGGATCCCTGGGCAGGTGTTCGAAGGCGCGGGCGAGTTCCGCAAGGTCTCCCGCCAGCTCGTCCGCGTCGATGCCGAGGTCCGTGGCCCCCAAGCGGGCGTAGCCGTCACGGCGCAGTTTCCCGGTGCCGGTGACCTCGGCGACGCCGAGGCGGCTGCCGGCGGACTCGCAGCCCGGGGCGGGGTGCGGGGATGCGGGGCTGGTCGCGTCCGTTGCGGTGAGCGGGTGGGGGGTGCGGTCCACTGGGTCCTCCAGACGTCGTAGCCCGGTCGGGTCGGTGTGCTGTGTACCGGTTCCGCCTCGTCCCGTCGGCTGCCTCCGTACCGCCGTCGTGACCGGCCCTGAGCCAGGGCCGCCGCAGGGCTGTCGACGGGCGAGCATCCAGGGGCCTCTGCCGCTGCGGTGGCGGATGGACTCTCCGGTGTAGGGCGCGTTCACGGCGCGCTGGCTGCGCTCATGTCGTGCGGGGTGCGCGGTCGTGGCGTGAGGCGGGACCGAACCGACCTGGGGAGTGGAGGTTGGGTTGTCCCCCTTTCTGTTCCCCTCCCTGTTCCCCTTTCCGGTCGGTGCGGCAAGCCTCTGGGCCGGAGGGAGAGGTGATCAGGTCGTGCACTACGTGCTGGAGGCCGCCGGCACGGTACGCGGCGCGCTGACGGTGGGCGCCTGAGCCGCGGGTGGCGAGTCGGTCGAAGAAGGCGATGACCCGGGCGGTGTCGCCGAGTTCGTCCAGAGCTTCCTGGATGTGGTGCAGTAGCCGGTTCGCGCGTTCGGACGCGGACAGCATCTTCCCGGACAACACGTCGAGACCGCGCCCCGACCAGCCGTCGCGGGTGCTGTACCAGTAGACACCGCGCAGCAGCTCGCTGATGGACCGAGGGCCGGGGTCGCCTCGCTCCACCAGCCGGGCGGACGTCACGACCAGGGCTCGCACGACGGCCGCCACCGCCGCGGAGTCGGCTGGATCGGGGGGCACATCCATGCACCGCACCTCCAAGGTCGGCAGCCGTGGATGCGGGCGGATGTCCCAGAACGGCAGGTCGGCGAAGGACATCGCGCCTGCTTCGGCCATCGCCGCGGCGATACGCCGGTAGTCCTCGAAGGACTCGGCATACGGTGGTGGTCCCAGGCTCGGGATGCGCAGGCGGAGCACGGAACGCCAACTCGCGTACCCGGTGTCGCGTCCGTCGTAGTAGGGGGAGTTCGCGGTCATCTCTATCAGGAGCGGCAGCCAGGGGCGGAGGTGGTTGCCGACCTGGGCTGCCACGTCGCGGTCCGGGAGGAACACGTGGACGTGCAGGGCGCAGAGCGCGAAGTCGTCCATCAGCGAGCGGTACAGCTCCACACCGGCCCGGTAGCGGGGGTGGTCCCCCACCGGTGGCCTGGTGCCGCCGATCACCGGAGTCCCGGACGGGCAGATCCGCAGGCCCTCCTCGGCCGCGCCGGCCGCGACCGCCGCGCGTAGCCGTACGAGCTGGGTGTGCAGCTCGTCCGTGTGCGTGCACGGCGGGGTGCGCACCTCGATCTGCAGGTCGGTGAACTCACCCGCGACCAGGTCCCCGAGTTCCAGGGCGGCCCGGGCGGCTACCAGCGGACCGGCGCCCACCACGGCGCCCGTGTCAGGGCGCACGAGGAAGAGCTCCTCCTCCACTCCGACCGTCGGCGTCCCTCCTCCGGGCTGCCGGCGGCTCGGCGGCGGACCGGGGGCAGCCGCGCGTTCGTCGTCCACGAGACCACGCTACGTCCGCCCTCCGCCGTGCGACCTCGCGTGAGGGGTCGTTCGGGTGAACGGGCGAGCCGGGCGGCGGCCGGCGCCGGCCGGACCCGGCTGGGAGACGCGGCCGGGAGGGGCCGGGTCGAGAAGGTGGACAGCGCCGCTGCGCAGCTTGGGGCGACTCGGAGATCGGTGCCGCCGTGGCGGGGGGCGCTGCTCGCTCCCCCTCCATTCTCGAAGCCGGCGATCTCCTGCCACTCCGGCCGGCGCGACCGCAGTCGTTCGCGGACCCCGGTCGACCCCGCCTGCACAAGGTGCCGTCAGGGCTGCGCGTCAGGACGGAGCCAGGACGCAGAACTCGTGGCCCTCCGGGTCGGACAGGCACGTCCACGAGACGTCGCCCTGGCCGACGTCGAGGTCGGTGGCGCCGAGGGCGCGCAGCCGGGCCACCTCCGCTGCTTCGTCGTCACCGGGGTACGGCAGCAGGTCCAGATGGACGCGATCCGGCACGGTCTTCGCTCCGGGCGTGCGGAGGAACTCCAGGTATGAGCCGACGTCCTTGGCGGAGCGCAGCACCGCGCGGTCGTCGGTCACCTCGTGCAGGGTCCAGTCCATCGCCTCACCCCAGAACCGGGCCATGGCCCGTGGATCCGTGCAGTCGACCACCACCCGGGCGATCGGCCCGGTGTCACGGTAGGTCTCCCGGGGCTCCAGCACGCAGAACTCGTTGCCCTCCGGATCGGCGAGGACCGTCCACGGCGCGTCGCCCTGGCCCACGTCGACGGGCGTCGCACCGAGAGTCTTCAGTCGCGCGACCAGCTCGGCCTGGTGGGTCGTGGAGGTGGTGGCGAGGTCGAGGTGCACGCGGTTCTTCGTGGTTGTCTTGGGATCCGGGACGGGAACGATGTCGACGCAGACGGCGACCGGGTCCGGCCAGACGAGGCCGCCGGCAGGGCCGACGTAGGTGGTCACGCCGGGGCTGTAAGCGCTCCAGCCGAGCGCCTCCGCCCAGAACCGGCCGACCGCCGAGGAGTCGAGGGCCTTCATGTTCACCATCACCGGACGCAGTGCCATGCGGCCGATCCTATGCGGGCGTTGTGCAGGTCGGCACTCGCGCCAGTCGTACGCGCCTGCCCTGTTCCCGCGGGCCGGTCGTGCTGGGGACGTAGTCCGCGGGTCGGCATCGGCGCCGATCCCGGCCCTCCCTCGGCCGTCCGAGCGAGGCCCGCACATCGGGGGCCGACCGCTGGACTCCCGCTTCGCCGTCTACCAGGATTCCCTCTCCCCGCTTGCGCCCCGCGCAGGGAAGGTGTGCCACCCGCGGTCAGCTCCGCCGCCGGTCCGGTTCCCGTCCCGGCTCGGTCGGAAACCGGACAAGTACGTCGTTTCACCACCCGTATTGCGGCGTCCTCTGTCACAGTGCACACACCATGACCGGTCAGCCGCAGCAGCAATCACCGCCGGACGACGTCCCGGCCATCCGTGCCGGCACCCGTGGGGGCGTGTCCGCTCCGCTGACGGTGGGGGTGGAGGAGGAGTTCCTCCTCGTCGACCCCGTCAGCAGGGCCGTCAGCCCGCAGGGTCCGCAAGTGGCCGCCGCTGCCGCCGGTGAGCTCGGCCACCGCGTCGGCACCGAACTGACCCGCTACCAGGTCGAAGGCCGTACCGACCCGCACACCTGCTTGGGCGAGGCAGCCGAGGAACTCCGCGCCACGCGGGCAGCCCTGGCACGCGCGGCCGCCGGCCGCGGCCTGCGCATCGCATCCAGCGGATCCCCGATCATCGGCCTGGTCGCCCCCGTGCCCCTCACCCCGGGCCCGCGGTACGCGGAGAGCCTGTCCCTCTTCCGGGCGCTGGACGACGAGCAGAGTGCGTGTGCGTGTCACGTGCACGTCGGTGTGGCCGATGCGCATGAAGCGGTGCAAGTGAGCAACCACCTGCGGCCCTGGTTGCCGACGCTGACCGCGCTGGCCGCGAACTCACCGTACTGGGATGGCCGCGACACCGGCTATGCCAGCTGGCGCACCACCACCTGGGGGCGTTGGCCGGTGGCCGGCCCGCCGCCCTTCTTCGAGTCCCCCGCCCATTTCCAGGACCTGGTCGAAGAACTCATCCTCACGCGAGCCGTCATGGACCACGGCGGCCTCTACTGGGACATCCGCCCCTCCCACCACCTGCCCACCATCGAGGTACGCGTCGCCGACGCGGCTCTCACCCCCGAGGACACCGTCCTGCTCGCCGCCGTCGTCCGTGCGCTGGTCGCCACCGCCCTCGATGCCATCCGTGCCGGCGAACCGGCGCCCCGCCCTGCTCCCGAGATACTGCGCGCGGCCTGCTGGCGGGCAGCACGTGACGGCCTGACCGGACACGCCCTCGACCCGTTCACCCGCCGACTGGTCCCCCAAACCGCGCAGATCGAGCACATGTTGCGCATCCTTGCCCCCGCCCTGCGCCGCAACGGTGATCTCGACCTCGTACGCGCCCACTGGGATCGCCTGCGTGCCCAGGGAAGCGGGGCCGAGCGGCAGCGCGCCGCCTATCGCCAACGTTCCAGCCTCTACGACGTCGTGGACCATGTCATCGACGCCACCTGTTCCTCGCAGACTTCATGAGCAGCAGCACCGGGCCTGCGCATCGTGCGGGCCGCCGAGGATGCCGGCCAGTGCCTCCAGGCGACTGACTGCCGAGTGTCAGCGCCGCGCTCAGGCCGCTCACACGAATGATCGCCCCCGGGTGAGCACCGGCTCCGTGGGTGCACCGTGCGGCCGTGCGCGGAGCCGTCCAGCGACGCGCACGGGGCGCAGGCGGGGCCCGTCGGTGTGGACGTCGCGGTCGACGACGATCAGGACTCCCTGACGAGTTCCTTCGTGGCTCCTGTCGCCCACCGTGCCTGTACGGAATCGAGCGTCAGGCGTTGACGGCTGCGATGGGATGCCTATCATCCTGAGAGTCCGAGAAATCGAGCTATGTTCGATTTCTCGAACACAGGAGTGAGCCGCAACCCCGGCCCGGCCACCCCACCCATCCGGATCCCTACGGCAACACACGCGCGACGGCTCCCCCACTGCACAGCACCGTCCGTACCGGTACGGCCCATTGCTTCCCGCCGGCGAGCACGACCAGCGTCTCCTGGCGCGGAGGCAAAGCCGTTCACCAACCCTTGGACTTCGGTATGCCACCAGCCCCCCACCGCTCGTTCCGGCTCCTCTCCCCCGTCCCCCCACCGAGTGACACAGGCGGTGCACGGCGCGCAGCGGCGAAGCCAGCCGTATCCGTGGCCGCGCTGCTGGTCGTGCTGCTGGCCGCGCTGATCTCACCGGTCCGGGCGTCGGCGGCCGGCGGGCGCCCCTGTGACCTCTACGCTGCCGGCGGGACGCCCTGCGTCGCGGCGCACAGCACTGTGCGCGCCCTGTACGCCTCGTACAACGGCCCGCTCTACCAGGTCAGGCGCGCCTCGGACAACGCGACCCGGGAGATCGGGGTCGTGGCCGCCGGCGGTGTGGCGAACGCCGCCGCCCAGGACTCCTTCTGCGCGGGCACGACCTGTGTCATCACCTGGGTGTACGACCAGTCGGGCCACGGCAACGCCCTCGGCTACCAGGGCCCGGGCGGTGTCGGCGGATCCGACACCGCGGCGAAGGCCACCGGCGAGTCGCTGACGGTCGGGGGCGACAAGGCGTACTCCCTCTACATCAACGCCCGGAACAGTTACTGGCGTGACGGCCATCTGACGGGAGTGCCCACCGGCAGCGCTCCCGAGGGGATGTACATGGTCACCAGCGGCACACATGTCAACGGTGGCTGCTGCTTCGACTACGGCAACAGCGAGACCACCCGCAAGGCGGACGGTCCAGGCGCGATGGACGCGATCAACTTCAGCACGTCCTGCTGGTTCGGCGGCTGTTCCGGCTCCGGGCCCTGGGTCCAGGCGGACCTGGAGTACGGCCTCTTTCCCGGCGGCAGCACCTCCTGGAACCCCAACCAGCGCGCGTTCACCGGCAAGTTCGTCACGGCCACACTGAAGAACAACGGTGGTTCACGGTTCGCGATCAAGGGAGGCAACGCCCAGTCGGGCGGCCTGACCACGCTGTACGCGGGCTCCCTCCCCCGCGGGTACAGCCCCATGAGGAAGCAGGGCGCCATCGTCCTCGGCAGCGGCGGGGACTGCTGCAACGGCAACACCAACCTCAGCGTCGGGACGTTCTACGAGGGAGCCATCGTCGCCGGCTATCCCTCCGACGCCACGGACGACGCCGTACAGGCCGACATCGCAGCCGCCGGTTACCGGTGAGCGAGAACCGACGAACCACCCCTTTCCACACCCCTGTTGCACGGACGAAGGAGTGAACAATGCCCAAACCGACGTTATGGGCCGCCATGGTCGCGGCGCTGCTCGCCCTGGTCATGGCCTCCGGTGGCACGGCGCTGCGCGGCGACACCGGCGGGCGGCACACCTCGCTCACGGCCGCCCACTCCGCCACGGCGACCGCCGGCTGCGGCAAGGCTCCCGCGCTCACGAGCGGCACCCACACCCTGCAGATCAACGGCAAGAGCCGCAGCTACATCCTGAAGGTGCCGGACAACTACGACAGGAACCACGCCTACCGGCTGGTCTTCGGCTTCCACTGGCTGGGCGGCACCGCCACCGACGTGGCCACCGGTCGCACCGTCGAGAACGGCACCTGGGCCTACTACGGTCTCCAGCGGCTGGCGAACAACAGCGCCGTCTTCGTCGCGCCCCAGGGCCTCGACAACGGCTGGGCCAACTCCGGTGGTGAGGACCTGGCGTTCACCGATGCCCTGATCAGCCAGGTGGAGGGCGCGCTGTGCGTCGACACCACCCGGCTCTTCTCCGTCGGCTTCAGCTACGGCGCCGCCATGACCTACGCGCTCGCGTGTTCCCGGGCCACGGTCTTCCGTGCCGTCGCCGTCCAGTCCGGCGGACAGCTCAGCGGCTGCGCCGGCGGCACCCAGCCCGTCGCCTACCTCGGTGTCCACGGCATCCGCGACAACGTCCTGCCCGTCTCCGGCGGACGGTCCCTGCGCGACCGGTTCGTCCGCAACAACGGCTGCACCGCCCAGAACCCGCCCGAGCCCGCGCAGGGCAGCCGGACCCACCGCGTCACCAGCTACTCCGGATGCTCGGCCGGACACCCCGTGGAGTGGGCCGCGTTCGACGAGGGTCACATCGCGGCACCCCAGGACGGGGCCGGTGGTGACAGCGGCTCCAGGACCTGGGTGCCCGGTGAGATCTGGAAGTTCTTCTCACAGTTCTGAGGCTCGTCCCGCACCGGGTGAGACAGCACCCCCCACCAGCGAAGGAGCTCACTCATGCCCATCCGCTCAGGGTTGCGCCCCGTGCAGCGCGCGCTGCTGGCAACGGGCGCGACCGCCGCGCTCGGCGTCGGCGTGCTCACCGGCACCGCGCCGGCCGGAGCCGCAGGAGCCGCAGCCGGCTCGGCGCCGTGCGACCTCTACGCCGCGGGCGGCACGCCGTGCGTGGCCGCGCACAGCACGACCCGTGCCCTGTACACCTCCTACAACGGCCCGCTCTACCAGGTACGCCGTGCCTCGGACAACGCCACCCGGGACATCGGCGTCCTGAGTCCGGGAGGGGTCGCCAACGCCTCTGCCCAGGACTCCTTCTGCGCCGGCACCACCTGTCTCATCACCGTCGTCTACGACCAGTCCGGCCGGAACAACCGCCTCACCCAGGCGCCCCCCGGAGGGTTCTCCGGACCGGCCGCGGGCGGGTACGACAAACTGGCCGACGCGACCGCGGCACCGATCACGGTCGGCGGTCACAAGGCGTACGGCGTCTACGTGGCCCCGGGCACCGGTTACCGCAACAACACCACCAACGGTGTGGCGAAGGGGGACCAGCCGGAGGGCATGTACGCCGTCCTCGACGGAACGCACTACAACGGCGGTTGCTGCTTCGACTACGGCAACGCCGAGACCAACAGCCGGGACAACGGCAACGGCACCATGGAGGCCATCTACTTCGGCAACAACAAGGTCTGGGGGTACGGGTCCGGCAACGGCCCCTGGATCATGGCGGACCTGGAGAACGGCCTCTTCTCCGGCGTCAACCAGCGCTACAACGCGAACGACCCCTCCGTCAGCCACCGTTACCTGACCGCCGTCGTCAAGGGCGGCCCCAACCGCTGGGCCATCCGTGGCGGCAACGCCCAGTCGGGCGGCCTGTCGACCTTCTACAACGGTACGCGTCCCAACGTGGCGGGCTACAACCCGATGCGGAAGGAAGGGGCCATCATCCTCGGGATCGGCGGCGACAACAGCCACGGCGCCGCCGGCACCTTCTACGAAGGCGTCATGACGTCCGGCTACCCCTCGGACACCACGGAGAACGCCGTGCAGGCCGACATCGCCGCAGCCGGGTACGGAAGGTAGCGAGCCGCCCGGTTCGAGCGACGCCCGGACCATGGGGTGGTGCGGGAAGGGGGCGTGAAGGTCCCCCGATCAGCCCCTTGCCCGCGCCACCCCCGGCTGTGCGCTGACCTGTGTCGGCGCACCGCCGGCCGACGACCGGCCACCGGCTTGCCACCGGCGTGCCTACTGTCACTCGTCGGGGTTGAGCTCGTCGTACACCAGGTCCACCAACTCCTCCGCCTCGGGTGCATGGGGATCGGGGGACACCTCGTAGTACCCGCCCAGGGTTGTGATCACGTCCCTGTGGGAGTCATCGTGCTCGTGCTGGACGTCTTCCCGTTCCTTGGACGTGCCGGATTCGGCACTCTGCCACCACCAGATCCTGCTCCGGATCTCGTCCTTCGTCAGCGGGCCGTTCAACGTGATGGCCCTGCCTTGGACGTTCGCGGTGATCCTCGCCGCATCCGCGCCGGTAGCCATGTGCCTTTCTCCTTTTCCCCGAAGCCGACAGCGAAGCCGAAGCCGAAGCCGTCATCGCCCTGTGTCAATCACAGCAGCGGCTACCCCGTCGAAGGCGCTGTCCCACGGTTCCAACCGGACAATCGGCGGCAGTCCTCGTCAGGTCCTGGCCTCAGGGGCTCATGAACTCGGTCGGGCCGCAGCGGTCGTGGCCGTGCAGTGCTCACTCGTCGGGGTCGGGCCACGTCGCCACCAGAGTGCGCAGGTCCGGAAAGCGGGGTCCGCGGACCATCTCCTGGGTCGTCTCACCGTTGAGCCAGCACACTTCCTCGGGACCGCCGTCACCGGTGTCGAACAGGCAGCACACTCCCCCGGCGGCGGCGGTCAGGCCGGTGAACAGCTCCCTGACGCCGGCCGACCGCGCGAACAGGCGGCTCATCGCCGAGGTCGCCGCCCAGAACTCCATCGATGCGTAACGCGGGTGCAGCAAGGACTCGAACCGGACCGTCAGGTAGACGTAACCGAGCCGGACTCGCCCGTTCGTCTCGGTTCCATGCCTGTGTTTCTCCATGTACTCGCGCACCGCGTCGTCGACACCGAACACGAGGGACGTGTCGAGGTCGAGCGTGCTGCTCCCGGAGCAGTCGACCGGCTCGCTTTCAAAGCCCGACGTGAACGGGAGGAGGAGCCGCTCACCCCGGGGCAGTGTCACCTCAAGCGGCGGCACGTCACGGTCCGGTGGCGCCAACCCGGCCAGTTCGGTCAGCGCCCTGGCGATGTTCCGGGGGCGCACGTAGATGTCGTAGCCGTAGGTCAGCCCCATTCTTCCCCCTCTGCCGAGCCGTACCGCACCTTCTCACACCCGGCCGACCGACATGACGGGCAGAACGAACAGGCTCACCAGGCACCGCAGTTTCATGCGCTTCGACGTCGCCAAGCTCCGCGTCCGGACGTGCCGAACAAGACCAACCCCGCCGCACTCGGTCAGCTACAAGGGCCGCCGATACCAGGCCACCAGGGCCCTACCCGCCCGCCGCGTTCCGTCATGTGCACGAGGTACGCTCACCGGCCGGCGCGGATCAGGTGTCGTTGGAGCCGCCGTTGGTGTGGCGCTGTCCCGTACGGCTGCCGTGCCAGTCGAGGACCATCGTGGTGGCGTCGTCGGGGAGGGATCCCCGGCATGCCTCGTGGACCGCCGAGGTCAGCGCCCGGACCACTTCACGGGGGTGTTCGTCGCGGGTGGCGTGGATGAGGGCGGGAAGGTCGACCGTGGAGGCGGCGCGTTCCCGCATGCCGTCGGTGATCAGGACCAGGCGGTCGCCGGGTTCCAGGAGAAGCCGCTGGACCTGATAGGTGACCGGGGCGGGCACTCCGAACGGCATGTTCACCCGGATGGCCAGCTCCTCCACGCTGTCGCCGCGCAGGCGCAGCGGCCAAGGGTGGCCGGCGTTGACCAGCTCGCAGGTACCGGTCTCCAGGTGGACGCGCAGTAGCTGGCCGGTGGTCATGCCGCGACCGTGTCGGGCGATCGCCTGGTGGGCGGCGTAGGCCTGGTCGAGGATGCCGCCCCCGGCACGGCGGGCGCCGCGCAGGGCGTTCACGGTCAGCGTGGCCAGCAGCGCGGAGGCCGTGTCGTGCCCCATCGCATCGGTGATCGACAGGTGGAGGGCGTCCTGGTCGAGGGCGTAGTCGTAGGTGTCGCCACCGATGTCGTCGGCCGGGACCAGACCGCCGACCAGGGTGAACTGCGCGGCCTCACAGCAGGCGGCCGAGGGCAGCAACTGGTGCTGGATCTCCGCGGCCAGACTCATCGTGGTGGTGCGCCGGCCCCAGTGGTAGAAGTCGGTGAAGCGACGGTCGGTGACCACGATGTACGCCAGCGCGTGCGCGGCCTGCACCACCGAGTCCCGTACCGCATCGTCCACTTCGGGTACGACGAGGTCCAGGACGCCGATGCAGTCGCCGCGGTTCGTCACCGGAGCCACCAGCCGGTAGCCGTCCTCTTCGTCCGGCTCCTGGTGGAGGCGCTGGGAACGCAGCACCTGGTCGTACACGCTGCCCGCCAGCCCGCGGCTATGTCTCTCGCCCCGCGTCTGCGCGGCCGTACCGGCTCTGGGCAGCCGGACGGCTTCCTGCCCGATCATGTCCACCAGCCAGAACGACACCTCGCTCGCAGAGAACCGCTTCTCCAGATTCCGGGCCACCACGTCCACCGACTCCACCGGCGCGGCATCCTCCGCCGCCCGCAGGATCTCGTCCAGGCCCAAGCCCTCACCACCCAGCACAGCCACCTCCCGGTCCTGCACCTCGGCTTCCCGGCGGACCGGCCCTGGATGCACCACCGCACGCGCAGACCCCCGTCGGCCCACCCCTGCCGGGCCTCGGGTGCCTCGCCGGGAGGCGTGGGTACGGCAGGAGGAGGGACCGCGCCTCCCGGGGGCGGCCCGCCGAGCATAGGAGGAGATGCACGAGGCCCACTCGTTCCGGGGCACGCGTCCGGTGGGCCGAGCGGGCCGTCGATCAGGAAGGACCTGCTGTGCGCCTGCCCCGGTCCGCACCTCGTCGGCCTGTCGCGGGCGTCCGCCACGACCGGGCCGGGCCGGTGGATGTGCGCAGCTTCGGGACGCTTCGCCTCCGAGGGCGACGGCATCCGATCGTGCTCGTCCCGGACCTCGGGGTGCCCGGGTACCTGCTGCCGGCAGCCGGCCGCTGCGCCCGGTCGGGGCCGGTGCGTGTGCTGGACCTCCCCGGCTTCGGGGATCCGCTGGGTCAGGCGTGCGACGCGACGCTGGGACCGCTCGCCGACACGGTGTCGCGGTGACCGGCGGACGTCGCGCCGGTCCCCGTGGTGCCGGCCGGGCACTCCACCGGCGCCCAGGTGGCGTTGCACGCGGCCGTTCGCAGGCCCGACCGGGTGGGGGCGCTCGTGCTGCTCGCGCCCACGTTCCCGCCCGGCCTGCGAGGAGCGGGTCCACTGGTCCGCGCCTTCGCGCGCACGGCGCTCCACGAGTGCGTCCGCTCGGCACAGTCGGACGCACCCGAGCAACTGCTCCCCTCGGTGCGGTGCCCGGTCACCGTCGCGGTGGGCGAGCACGACGCCCTCAGCCCTCCGGACTGGGCGCACCGGCTGGTGAGCCGTACCAGCCACGGGCCAGTCGTCATCGTCCCGGGGGCCCACTCCTTCCCGCACACGGCTCGGCGGAGGCGCTCCACCGCCGGAAGGTCCTCCCCCGGTGGAGCAGGTCAGCGGACCGTCTCAGGCCCGACATGTCGTGGCCCACATCGCCCCGCCCCGGCCCCTCATCCCCCGGATCACGTACCCCCGCGGTGCCGAACGGCGTCGAGTGCCCGGTCGAGAGGGCCGAGGACCGGGGCGGCCAGCTTGTTCGTGGCCTCGTTGTTGACCCAGCGGTGCGGCCGGGTCGGCGCGTACGCCTGGGTCAGCCTGACCTCGGCGCCGAGCATCCGCAGCCGGGGCGCGCTGACCGCCTGCCGGAGCGCCATGAATTCCTCGCGCTCCTCGCGTGCGGCGTGCCGGGTGATCACTCGCCGGGCCTCGTTCAGCCGGCGCAGATAGCCAGGGCCGTCCGGACCGGTGCGCCAGAGCGAGATCAGCAGCTCCTTGGCCGCCTTCTCCTCGTGACGGCGTCGGGCGGCCACCTCACGACCGTGCCGCAGCGCCCGCCGCGCGACCGGATGGACATGCGCTTCCTCGGCAGCTTCGTGTACGGCGAGCAGCCGCATCAGCCGGTGGAAGTTGCGGCTACGCCACGGACCGGGCAGCGCGGCCTTGAGGAAGCCCAGCTTGATCTGCCGGTGCTGGTGGACGAGCAGGTCGACGGCGTTCTCGGCGCCCAGGGAGCGTGCGAGCCTCAGTGACCAGGCGGGGGCGGCCTTCGCGGTCTTGGCGGTGGCCTTGCCGACGCGCAGCGACATCGGCGGCAGCTGCACGGCGGACTTCGTCAGCGTGCTCATGATCCCTCCTCGCTGATCCCTCCTCGCTTCGGTCGCAGCGCTCGCGAGTACCCACCGGTGCCACGCTCACGCGTCCGGCACCCTCGCGGAACCAATCCATCCGTTTCGGAAGGGGGTGGGTGGAGACTTCTGATGGCAGGTGGTGCCACCGCCGGCGGCACCGGTGATCCGGCGCTTGCTCGCCGTACGGCCCAGTGCGTGCTCGGACAGGCCTCCCGACCACAGGGGCGGCGAAATGCGATGCCGAAGAGGGAACGGAAGCAGGACGAGGCGGCAGTGACCATGGGGCCGGACAGGCAGTCCCCGCTCACCCGGAGGACGCTCGCATCCGCCACGGCCGTTCACCGGGGATGAGTCATGCACGTGCTCGCGCGCCTGGACGCGTATCAGAGACGGCACCGCTGGGTGGGCCTGCCGCTCGCCGTCCTGTACAAGTTCTACGACGACCAGGCGCTGTACCTCGCCGCCCTCCTCACCTACTACGGTTTCCTCTCGCTGTTCCCCCTGCTGCTGATCCTCGTCGTCGTCCTGAGCACCTTCCTCAGTGACGATCCGGCCCTGCGGCAGCATGTGCTGGACTCCGCCCTCGGCGAGTTCCCGGTCATCGGCGACCAGATCGGGGAGAACATCCGCTCCTTCCACGGCAACGGTGCGGCACTGGCCGCCGGCATCGTCGGCAGCCTCTACGGTTCGCTGGGCGTCGCCCAGGCCGCGCAGTACGCACTCAACAAGATCTGGGCCGTCCCGAGGCACGCCCGGCCCGACCCGTTGCGGTCCCGCCTGAAGGGCCTGGTCTTCCTGCTCGTCCTGGCACTCGGGTTGTGTGCCTTCACCCTGCTGTCGGTGGAGGGCTCGACCGCCTACGTCCTCGGCGCACGGCTGAGAGGCGCGTCGTGGCTGGCCGCCACCGCGGGGTCCGTGTGTCTCAGCACCGCACTGCTGCTGGCGAGCTACCGGCTGCTGACGCACCGGGCGCTGCCACTGCGCCGGCTCCTCGGGGTGGCGCTGGGCGCCGGCCTCGCCTGGCAGGCACTGCAGTGGGTGGGCTCCTACTACGTGAGCCACGTCCTGCGCGGTGCCACGGCCACCTACGGCATGTTCGGCATCGTCCTCGGACTGTTCGCCTGGCTCTACGCCGGGGCGCTGATCTTCGTCACAGCCGCCGAGGTGGGGGCCGTACGGGTCATGCGGCTGTGGCCGCGGAGCCTGCTGACGCCGTTCACGGACCGGGTGCACCTCAGCCCGGCGGACCGCCGGGCCTACCGATCGTACGCGGCGACCGAAGCGTTCAAAGGCTTCCAGAAGATCCGGGTGCACTACGAGCCGCCGCCCGATCCGCGGCACGACGAACCCCACGACGAACCTCCCGATGACGCCCGCTGAGCTCGGCGGGACAGGGCATGTGGCGGCGGAGGTTCCGAAGTCCGGCGGACCCGGGCACGCGTGAGTCGGCTCGGTACGGCCGGCTTCTCCCAGGGGTGCCGCAGGTGGCGGGCCGGCGGGCGGGCGAGCCGGAGCCGGGTGCATGCGGTTCGAGGCGTGGGGACCGCTCAGCCGGGCAGCGCGACGATGAGGTCCACCTCGACCAGCTGCCCTGCGAAGCCCAGCTGCGCAACCCCCAAAAGCGTGCTGGCGGACGTGAAGGCCGGACCGAGAGCGGAAGCGGTAAGCCGGTGCCAGACGAGACCCAGATCCTCCCTGTCATCGCTCCGCACGTAGATCACCGAACGCACCACGTGCTCCGGCTGGGCATCCACCGCCGCGAGGGCCGCGAGTGCATTCACGACGACCTGATCGACCTGCACGGCGAGGGAGCCCGCGCCGACGAGAGAGCCGCCACGGTCGAGGGGACACTGCCCCGCCAGATAAGCCGTTCGGCCGGTCTCCACCACGGTGATGTGGTGGTAGCCCGGCGTCTCATGCAACTGATCGGGGTTGAGACGGCTGATCCTCGCTGTCATGCCGCGAGTCTGACCACTCTGCCCCCGACACGCACCCGAATTTTCCCCACCGCGCGACCGTCCGACGCGGCGCGAGATTGGAGGACAAGCTGAGGGGGTGTTCCCCGCGAGCGGGGATCCGGTGTGCTCAGGGACGGTCTCCCGGGGGGCCGCGACATGGGAAACGGGATCAAAACGGGGATCGGGTATCGCGCACACGGCTTAGGGAGACCCCGGTGAGGGGAACCCGGCATTCCGGAACGGATCGCGACGACCTCAGACGGTGCCAGCCGTCGGGCAAGGACCGTGATGACTACCTTTGACGACGCGCTCGACCTCCACTTCATCGGCAACGCGACGGTCCTGCTGCGGTTCGGCGAACTGACCCTGCTGACGGACCCCAACTTCCTCCACCGGGACGAGCGAGCACATCTGGGCTACGGACTGGTCAGCCGCCGGCTCACCGAGCCGGCCCTCGACGCGGCGGACCTGCCCCGCCTGGACGGCGTCGTCCTCTCGCACCTGCACGGTGATCACTGGGACCGCCGGGCCAGGCGTCACCTGGACCGCTCGGTACCGATCGTCACGACCCGGCACGCGGCGCGCCATCTGCGTACCTGGCAGGGGTTCCACAGGGCGGGCGGACTGCGTACGTGGGAGAGTTGCACGCTCACGCGCGGCGCGGCGCAGGTCCGCGTCACCTCGCTGCCCGGCCGGCACGCGCTGCGGCCCGTGCTGCGCGGCATGCTGCCTCCCGTCATGGGAAGCATGCTGGAATTCGGCCCCGTCGACGGGCCACCGCGTCTGCGGCTGTACGTCTCCGGCGACACCCTGCTGTTCGACGGCCTGGAAGAGATCGCCCGGCGTTTCCCCGCCGCCGACCTGGCCGTGCTCCACCTCGGAGGCACTCGGCTGCCCGGGGGATTCGTGGTGACCATGGACGGCGCGCAGGGAGCCGAACTCGCCCGGCGCCTCGACTACCGGCGCATCCTGCCGGTCCACTATGACGACTACACCGTGTTCCGGTCCCCGCTGCACGACTTCCTGACCGAGGCGCGCAGGCTGGGGCTCGAGGAGCGACTCCTGCACTGCCCCCGGGGACAGCACGCACGCCTGGTGCCGGGCGGCACCGCGGTGAGGTGAGACGGCTGCGGGAGCGTGTGCCCGGCCGGCGCCGACGTCACTTGGCCGACCCCCGGACGTATCGGTTTCAACTCCACAGGTCGTCGCTCGTGCACACGTACGCCCCCATGTTCCGCTCCATCATCTTCAGGGCGGCCTGAGCGAGGTCTTCGTGGATGTGCGCCACGGCATTCTCGGGAACGGTCACCTCGAAGTGACGGATGTGGGCGTCGAGGGCCGAGTAGAGCACGCACTGCTCGGTCACCTGACCGGTGAGTACCAGCTGGTCGATGCCCTGTTGCCGGAGGAGGTACTCCAGGGGGGTCTCGAAGAAGACGGAGTGGCGGGCCTTCATCACGAAGAGGGAATCGCTGTTCGGCTGCAAGGGCTTCACCAGGCTGCCGTGCGGTCCGCTCAGGGCCTGCTCCAGCAGCTCGCCGTGGTGCGATCGCCACTCGCCGAAGTTGTCGTTCGCATAGATCACCGGTATCGAGAGGTCTCGCGCGCGTCCCAGGAGGTCGGCCACGACCGGCACGACCGTCCGGGCCGAGGGAAGCAGCAGGTCGGCGTCCTTGTGGTCGTACGTATTGATCATGTCGATGACCAGCAGTGCAGTCTTGCTCACCCCCGCCGGGTTCCCTGATCCCGCGAATCACCTCTGCCTGACCGCAGGAATTTCGGGAGGGGTGTGCATCTGCCAGCCGGCCAGCGCCTCGGGAGCTGTCGGCTCTCCCCCTGCTCCCTCCTCCTGTCAGCGCTGTCCGGGTGAACCGATGCCGCGCAGTATCCCGAACGCGCGCAGCAGGGGGGCCGGGCCCGTGTCCGTGAGGCCGGAGGCCCGCCGTGCCCTGCGGGTACGCAGTACGGCGCGGACCGCGGACAGGGCGGCGCACGCGATCACCGCGGCCGTGAGGTCGGCGTCCGGGGTGTCCGGCGGCAGCCTGTGCTGGACCAGGACGGTGAGCCGCTCCTCGAAGTCGGAGAAGGCCTGGACGAGCCGGGTCGTGACGACGTTCTCGATGCCCTGGATCGGATGGCTGAGGGCGGTCAGCGTGGAGGCGGCGAACGGTTCGGCCGCCTCCAGCAGGGCGTTGCACACCGCGTCCAGGGGCTCCTCGTCCGCCGGGCGCCGGGCCAGGGCGTCCTCGACATAGGCGAAGATCTCGACGCCGTCCGGGAGCAGCAGCGCCTCCTTGCTCTCGAAGTAGCGGAAGAAGGTGCGCGCCGAGACGTTCGCGTATGCGGCGATGTCCGCGACGGTGGTGGCCTCGAAACCACGTTCTTTGAACAGGCGCGCGGCCCCTTCCAGCAGGCGGTGCCGCGTCTCCTCCTTCTTGCGTTCGCGCAGTCCGGCGGGGGCGATCTCGTTGGGCATGGTCAGAAGCCTCCCGTCATGCTGTCGCGACTGTCAATCGGCACACGTGCCGCCACCCAGGGCCGCGCCCGTGCCCGCGTCACGCTCGCCGTGCTCCGGGATGCGCCTTCCCACTTTCGTCGCAGCAGCAAATGTCACTCATGACAATTGTCATTCATGACACTTGCTCCTAGAGTTCGTGTCACTCGTGACACTTTTCCTAGGAGACCAGGTGGCCCGCCCTCCCCAACACCTCGCCGCGCCCATCGGAACGCACACCGCCGCCGGTCCGGCGACCGGCCTCGACGCAGCGCCTAGCGGACTCGGTCGCCTCGGCGGGTGCTGCGCCCGGCATCCGGTCATGGTGATCGCCGCCTGGCTGCTGGTTCTCGGCTGCGCTCTCGCGGGACGGCATTTCGCCGCGCCGACCTTCAGCGACCAGGTCAGCCTGCCCGGCACCGCCTCCCACACCGGCGCCGATCTTCTTGCCACCTCGATGCCCGAAGCGGGCAGGCCGGGCGGCAAGGTCGTGTTCCACAGCGGCTCCGGCAGCGTGGCCGACCAGCGGCCGGCCCTCGATCGGAGCCTGTCCGAGCTGCGCGGGCTGCCGCACGTCACCGCCGTCTCCGCGCCCGTCACCAGTGCCGACGGACGCACCGCGTACACCGCGGTCTCCTTCGACGAGCAGCTGAAGAACCTCGGCCACGACTACACCGGGCGACTTGACGAGGCGACCGGCCCCGCCCGGGCCGCGGGGCTCGGCGTCGCCTACGGCGGCGATCTGGACCAGGTGGTGCGGGCACCGGCCGACGACAAGCTGAGCGAGGGCGTAGGCGTCGTGGCCGCCCTCGTCATCCTGCTGCTGGCCTTCGGCAGCGTCCTCGCCGCGCTGCTGCCGCTGGTCACCGCGCTGATCGGTGTCGGGGTCGGCCTCGGCATCGTGGGCATCGTCGCCGCCACCCTCTCCTTCGCGACCTCGGCCACCACCCTGGCCGGCATGATCGGCCTGGGCGTCGGCATCGACTACGCCCTCTTCCTGACGACACGCTTCCGCCAGGACCTCATCGACGGACGCGACCCGGCCGACGCCGCGGCCCGCACCGCGCACACCAGCGGACGCGCTGTCCTGGTCGCCGCTCTGACCGTGGCCGTGGCCATGCTCAGCCTCTACGCCTGCGGACTGACCTTCATCGGCAAGATCGGCCTCGCGGCCACCCTCGCCGTCGTCGTCACCGCCGCTGCCGCGCTCACCCTCGTACCGGCGGCCCTGGGACTGGTGGGCAGGCGCATCGACCGGTTCCGTCTGCGCCGCCCGGTCGCCGAGGGCACGGCGGCCGGTGACGGCCGCAACCGGTACGCGGACCTCGTCGCCCGGCGCCCCTGGACGTTCCTCGCCGTCGGCGTCGCCGTCCTCGGTGTGTGCTCGCTGCCCCTGTTGTCGATGCGTCTCGGCCACGTCGACGCCGGTGCCGACCGGCCCGGCAGCAGCACCCGTACCGCCTACGACTGGATCGCGCACGCCGACGGGCAGGGCTTCGGAGCGGGGGCGAACGGCCCGATCGTCACCGTCGTCGACGTGCGCGGCGCGAAGTCGTCCGTCGACCGGATCACGGGTGAGGTGACCACGGCCCTGAGAACCACCCACGGCGTGGCCGCCTTCACCCCCGTGCAGGCGAGCGCCGACGGGCGGATCCTCGTCACCACGGTCACTCCGGCCACCGGCCCGCAGGACGCCGCCACCGGCGACCTGCTCGCCGCCCTTCGCGGCGAGACGCTGCCGAAGGCCCTGCACGGCACGGGCGCCCACGCCTACCTCACCGGTACCGTGGCCGGCCAGGCCGACTTCCGCGACACGATCGGCGCACGGCTGCCCGTCGTCATCGGGATCGTCCTGGTCCTCGCCTTCCTGCTGCTCATGACGGTCTTCCGCAGCCTGGTGATCCCGCTGAAGGCCGTCGTGCTCAACCTGTGCACCACGGCCGCGTCCTACGGCGTGCTCGTCGCGGTCTTCCAGTGGGGGTGGGGGGACTCGCTGCTGGGGCTCTCGGAGCCGGTGCCCATCGAGTCGTACGTACCGATGATGATGTTCGCGATCGTCTTCGGGCTGTCCATGGACTACGAGATCTTTTTGCTGTCCCGGATCGCCGAGGCCTGGCACCGCACCGGCGACAACCGCCTCGCCGTGGGAGAGGGGCTGTCCGCGACGGCGCGCGTGATCTCCGCTGCCGCGTTCATCATGACCGCCGTGTTCCTCTCCTTCACCGCCTCGCCGACCGTGGTCGTGAAGATGCTCGCGCTGGGGCTGGCGATCAGCGTGGTCGTCGACGCCACGGTGGTCCGCCTGATCCTGGTGCCGTCCGCCATGTTCCTCCTGGGGCGGGCGAACTGGTGGCTGCCCCGCCGGCTCGGCCGGGTCCTCCCGCACCTGCACGCCTGACCGACCGAACGCCCCGACGCCCGAACGCCGACCGATCCGGAGCCGTGACCCGTGGGACCGAACCCCCGCCGAAAGACCCTTCGCGGAATGACCCTCCGCCGAAAGACCCTCCTCGTCCTCGCCGTCACCGCCGCGGTCACGGCCCTGCTCACCAGCGCGACCGACCTCCTGGCCGAGCACCGCGCCGAGGAGCGGATCGTCGCCCGGGCCACGCGCGGGCTGCGGCCGGACGGCCCGGTGCACGCCGACCTCACCACCCCGTTCGCGGGCCTGCGCACCCTGGGAGGGGAGGTCGGGGACGTCGAGGTGAGCGCGGAAGGTGTGCACCGCCAGCACGCCTCCATGGATGTGACCGTCCGGCTGGACGACGTGACGACCGACGGCGACAGCGCCGGCGGCACCGCAACCGCCGTCGTGGGATACGACCAGGTGACCCGGCGCCTGGGCACGTCCGGCAATGGCCTGAGGGCCGGCGGCCGGGCCGGCGACCTCATCCTCACCGGGAGCGCCGGCCGCCTGGGTCTGCCGGTCACCGTGCGGGCGACCCTGTCCACGACCCCGCACGCCCTCACCATCACGCCCACCACCGTGAGCATCCTCGGCCGCAGCGTGGCCGTCACCGACCTCGCCGGGCTGCCGGGCGCCTCCGCACTCCGGGAGGAGCTCACACCCCGTACCGTGCCCGTCGGCGCACTCCCCCACGGAGTCGCGCTCACTTCGGCGCAGGCCGCCGACGACGGTCTCGTCCTCGGCTTCTCCATCCCCGCCGGGCCGACACCGAATACGGCAGGAAAGACCGTCTGACCGTCCGAGCGACGCCTGCCGGAGCCGACGCCCGACGTGACAGCCGTCCTCCCGCATGCCCGGGCCGCGATGCGGCCGGTGTCGGAGGGTCCGGGGGAAGTCCCCGAGGGCACCGGCGACCGCGCCGGGGGCTTCCAGGGCGCAGGTGACCGACGGAACGTGTCGCAGGCGGGGTGGGCGGAGGCGGCTCAGCCGTCCCAGGTCCAGTCGGCGACCTCGGGCAGGTCCACGCCGTGCTCGCGGATCCACCCGTGGTGGCGCTGCCGGACGTCCTCCATCCGCTGGCGTACGGCCGCCGCGCGGACCGCGAGACCGGGGACGCGGTCGATGACGTCCATGACGAGGCGGTAGCGGTCGAGGTCGTTGCGGACCACCATGTCGAACGGGGTGGTCGTGGTGCCGATCTCCTTGTACCCGCGTACGTGCAGGTTCGGGTGTCCGGTGCGGCGGTAGGCCAGGCGGTGGATGAGCCACGGGTAGCCGTGGTAGGCGAAGATCACCGGCTTGTCCGCGGTGAACAGACCGTCGTACTCGAAGTCGCTCATACCGTGCGGGTGCTCGTCGCCCGGCAGCAACCGGGCGATGTCGACGACGTTGATCACGCGCACGGCCAGGTCGGGCAGGTGGCGGCGGAGCAACTGGGCGGCGGCGAGGACCTCCTGGGTGGGTACGTCGCCCGCGCAGGCGAGCACCACGTCCGGTTCCCGGGTGCCGTCCTCGGTGCCGGCCCACTCCCAGATGCCGGCGCCGCGCGCGCAGTGGACCTTCGCTTCCTCCATCGACAGCCAGTCGAAGCAGGGCTGCTTGCCGGCCACGACGACGTTGACGTAGTCCCGGCTGCGCAGGACGTGGTCGGCGACGGACAGGAGGGTGTTGGCGTCCGGCGGGAAGTACACCCGCACGGCTTCGGGACTCTTGTTGAGGATGTGGTCGACGAAGCCGGGGTCCTGGTGGGAGAAGCCGTTGTGGTCCTGGCGCCACACGTGCGAGGTCAGCAGGTAGTTGAGGGAGGCGATGGGGGCGCGCCAGGACAGCCGGCGGGTGGTGCGCAGCCATTTGATGTGCTGGTTGACCATGGAGTCGACGATGTGGACGAACGCCTCGTAGCAGGAGAACAGCCCGTGCCGGCCGGTGAGCAGGTAGCCCTCCAGCCAGCCCTGGCAGGTGTGCTCGGAGAGGATCTCCATGACCCGGCCGTGCGGGTCGAGGTGTTCGTCCACCGGCAGGGTCTCGGCCTGCCATGCCTTGCCGCTGGCCGCGTAGACGGCCTGCAGCCGGTTGGAGGCCGTCTCGTCGGGGCCGACGAGCCGGAAGTCGCGCCGGGTGGCGGTGGCGGCCATGACGTCCCGGAGCATGTCGCCGAGGACGCGGGTCGGTTCGTGCAGGGTGGCGCCGGGCTTGTCGACCTCGACGGCGTGCTTGTCCAGTGGCGGCAGCGGCAGTTGGCGCAGCAGGAGACCGCCGTTGGCGTGCGGCGTGGCGCCGAGCCGGTGGCTGCCCCGCGGGATGCACGCGAGCACGTCCGGGCGCGGGGCGCCGTGCTCGTCGAAGAGTTCCCCGGGCCGGTAGGAGCGCAGCCACTGCTCCAACTGCCGCAGGTGCTCGGGGTTGTCCCGGACCGCGGCCAGAGGCACCTGGTGGGCCCGCCAGGTGCCCTCCACCGGCAGGCCGTCGACCTCCGCGGGACCGGTCCAGCCCTTCGGTGTGCGCAGTACGATCACCGGCCAGCGGGGCCGGTCCGTGACGTCGTCCTCGCGGGCCGCGCGCTGGATCGCCGCGATGCGGTCCAGCGCGCTGTCCATCGCGCCGGCCATCGCGCGGTGGACGGCCGAGGGGTCGTCACCGGTCACGTGGATCGGGTCGTGGCCGTAGCCGCGCAGCAGCTCGTCCAGTTCCGTCTCGGGGAGCCGGGCCAGCACGGTGGGGTTGGCGATCTTGTAGCCGTTCAGGTGCAGGATCGGCAGGACGGCGCCGTCGCGGACCGGGTCCAGGAACTTGTTCGAGTGCCAGGACGCGGCCAGCGGTCCCGTCTCCGCCTCGCCGTCACCGATCACACAGGCGACGACCAGGCCGGGGTTGTCGAAGGCGGCGCCGTAGGCGTGGGAGAGGGAGTAGCCGAGTTCGCCGCCCTCGTGGATCGAGCCCGGCGTCTCGGGGGCGACGTGGCTGGGCACCCCGCCGGGGTAGGAGAACTGCTTGAAGAGCCGGGCCATGCCGGCCGCGTCCCGAGTGACGTCCGGGTACGTCTCGGTGTACGAGCCCTCCAGCCAGGAGTTGGCGAGGACCGCGGGTCCGCCGTGGCCGGGGCCCCAGATGCACAGCGCGTCCAGGCCGCGGGCCTTGATGACGCGGTTGAGGTGGGTGTGCACCAGGTTGAGGCCCGGGGAGGTGCCCCAGTGCCCGAGCAGCCGCGGCTTGACGTGCTCGGGCCGCAGGGGTTCGGTCAGCAAGGGGTTGGCCGTGAGGTAGATCTGGCCGACGGCCAGATAGTTCGCGGCGCGCCAGTGGGCGTCCAGTGACCTCAGCTCTTCCTCGTCCAGCCGAGCGGACGCCTGCTGCGTGTCGAGGGCCATCGAGATTCCTTCCCTGCCGGGGCAGCGTTCACCGTGCCGTGCGTGGCGGCCGCGGTACGGCCCACCTTCCACCGGGGCACCGGGTACCCGACAGGGCCGTTCGGGCCACCTGGCAGAGCGGGTCGTCCGAGCGAGTGCGGGGAGCGGCGCCACACGGCTTCCGCAGCGGTCTCTGCCGAAGCTCGCACCTGGACCGCCCATGTCGGCCTGTACGCGGAGGAGATCGGCCACACGGGCGAACAACTGGGCAACGCGCCCCAGGTGTTCACCCACCGTGCTCTCATCGGCGCCGCGTGCGACCACGACCGCGCCCCGGGCCGGCCAGTCACCGGGGGCGTCCCCCGGGCGGTCACCGTGCGAGCGACCGGGTCTTTGCCCATGCTGGAGTGAGGGGGCTGTGACGGCGGAGGAAGTGGTGATGATGCGGACCGTTGTCGACCTCACGCGCTGCCAGGGCTACGCACAGTGCGTGTTCCTCGCACCGGACATGTTCGAGCTGCACGGCGAGGAGGGACTGCTGTACACCACGGCCGTGCCGGACGACCAGGTGGAACGCGTGCGCCAGGCCGCGGCGGCGTGTCCGGTGCAGGCGATCCTGCTCGGGGAAGAGGTGAGCATCGGTGTCCGCTGACCTGAAGGACGGCCGGATCGTCATCGTCGGCGCGTCGCTGGCGGGGCTGCGGGCGGCGGAGACGCTGCGCGAGGAGGGCTTCCACGGTTCACTGACCGTGGTCGGGGACGAACCCTGCGCACCCTACGACCGGCCACCGTTGTCCAAGCAGGTGTTGCTCGGCCAGGCGACGGCGGACACCACCGAGCTGCCGATGCGCCGCGATCCGGACGCCGAGTGGCGGCTGGGCGTACGCGCCACCGGCGTCGATCTGCTGGAGAAACGAGTGCTGCTGGCCGACGGGGACTCGCTTCCGTACGACCGGCTGCTGATCGCCACCGGCACCCGGGCGCGTCCGTGGCCCAACGCCGACGAGGCCGCTCTGGACGGGGTGTTCACCCTGCGGACCCGCGAGGACGGCGCAGGGCTGGCCGAGCGGCTGGCCGCCGGGCCGGAGCGGGTGCTGGTGATCGGCGGCGGCTTCACCGGCTCGGAGATCGCTTCCGCCTGCCGGGAGCTGGGGCTGCAGGTCACGGTCGCGGAACGCGGCCCCGCGCCTCTCGTGGGCGCTCTGGGCGGAACCCTGTCGAAGCTCGCGGCGGTCATGCAGCGCAACCACGGCGTGGATCTGCGCACCGGAGTGACGGTCACCGCCCTGAACGGCAACGGCGCCTTCACCGGTGCGCAGCTGTCCGACGGTGGCCGCGTCGAGGCGGACGTGTGCGTCGTGGCACTGGGCGCCGTCCGCAACGTCGAGTGGCTGGCCGACTCCGGGCTGGCGGCGGGCCCGCGCGGGATCGCCTGCGACGCCGGATGCCGCGCGTTCAACATGTACGGAATCGTCACCGACGACGTCTTCGTCGCCGGCGACGTCTCCCGCTTCCCCCACCCGCTCTTCGGCTACCAGCTGCTCTCTCTGGAACACTGGGGCAACGCCGTCGAGCAGGCCGAGGTGGCGGCCCACAACATGGTCCATCCCGGGCCGCTGCGGCGCCCGCACCTGGCCGTCCCCGTGTTCTGGTCGACCCAGTTCGGCCTCAACATCAAGTCGGTGGGTGTGCCCACCTACTCCGACCACGTGGTCATCGCCCAGGGCTCGCTGGAGGCGCGCCGGCTCGCGATGGTGTACGGCTACAAGGGCCGGGTCACCGCCGCGGTCACCGTCGACATGGCCAAGTCGCTGGAGTACTACCGGCACCTGATCGAGACGGCTGCCCCGTTCCCACCGCCGCCCGGTGCGGCCGACCGGGCGATCGCGGCCGACGTCGCGATCCCGTCCGACGTACCGGACCCGTCGGTGCTGTCCCACGGCCCGACCGTCGCCCTCACCGGTTACCTTCCCGACCGCCGGCTGACCGTGGTGTAGACCACGTACCGCCCGACTGCGAGGAGCCACCATGGCCTCCGAGACCTTGCTGGCACGGATCACCGACTACGCCAGCCGTCCCAACCCGTACCCGCTGTACGCGGAGCTCCGCGAGGCCGGCCCCGTGGTCCAGCAGACTGACGGCAGCTACCTGATCGGCACCTACCACGAGATCGCCGCCCTGCTCCACGACCCGCGGATGAGTGTCGATCCCCGTACCGGCGGTGCCGAAGCGCGGCAGCTGCCGTTCCTGCGGCTCGACGATCCCGAACACCACCGGCAGCGCACCCTGGCCATGCGGCCCTTCGGCCCGCCCCACAGCCCACACCGCGTCGACGGCATGCGTGACGAGATCGACCAGATCACCAAGGAGCTGCTGGCCGCCTTCCAGGCGGGCGAGCGGATCGATCTCGTCGACGACTTCGCCTACCCGCTGCCCGTCACCGTCATCTGCCGGCTGCTCGGTGTGCCGCGCGAGGACGAACCGCGGTTCCGGGCCTGGTCCGACGCCCTCGTCGCCGCCGCCGACGTCCGGCCCGACGCGGACATCACCGAGACGGACACGGCCGGGCGCCAAGCCCAGGCGGAGATGGGCGGATACCTGCTGAGCCTCGCCGAAGAGCGCCGCGGCAACCCGAGCGACGACATGCTCTCCGCGTTCGTCAACGAGCCGGATCCTGGCCTGCGGCTCACCGACCAGGAACTCGCGGAGACGGCCGTGCTCCTGCTCATCGCGGGTCACGAGACCACGGTCAACCTGATCACCAACGGGGTGCTCACGCTCCTGCGCCAGCCCGAACATCTGGACCACCTGCGCCGCGAACCCGATGTGCTGCCCAGAGCGGTGGAGGAACTGCTCCGCTACGAACCCCCGGTCCACATGCGCGAACGCATCCCCCACACCGACATGGACATCGCCGGCACCCCCGTCCCCCGAGGAGCGTCCGTCATCCTGGCGCTGGCGTCCGGCAACCGCGACCCCAAGCGGTTCCACGATCCCGACCGGTTCGACCCCACCCGCCCCGACAACCAGCACCTCGGCTTCGGCAGTGGCATCCATCTCTGCTACGGCGGCCCCCTCGCCCGCCTGGAGGCACAGGCCGCACTCGGTGCGCTGCTCCCGTACCTCGGTACGGCACGCCTGGTCGAGGACCCGCCCCCGTACCGGCAGAACGCCATGCTCCGGGGCCCCCGTCACCTCCCGATCCAGCTGTGAGGTCCGGCCCGGTCACGCGCCTTGCTAGACTGTGGGCAGCAAGCGAGCCTCCTCGGCGCGGATTCCGATCCGCCCTGGGGAGGCTTTTTTCATGTCCGAGGCCCCGAGGCCCCCCCGGTGCCTTGTCCCCCAGCCCTCAGGAGGAGAGCCCTGCCATGAGCTCACAGCAGACCACAGCAGCAGCAGCCGGAACGTGGCAACTGGGTGATCTGATGGTCAACCGCGTCGGGTTCGGCGCGATGCGCCTGACGGGTACCGCGCCCTTCGGCCGTGGCGTGCCGCGTGACCGCGAGCAGTCGGTCGGCGTGCTCCGGCGGGCGGTCGAACTCGGCGTGAACCACATCGACACCGCCTCGTACTACTTCTCGGCGACGTGCTCCGCCAACGAGCTGATCAACCGGGCGCTGGCGCCCTACCCGGAGGACCTGGTCATCGCCACCAAGGTGTGGCCGGGCCGGGATCCTTCGGGCGCGTGGTGGTGGGCCGCTCCGGACCAGTTGCGCGGACAGGTCGAGGAAAACCTCCGCCAACTCGGCCGCGAGCACCTGGACGTGGTGAACCTGCGCGTGCCACCGAGCCGACAGGACGGATCGATCAGCGAGCACTTCGGTGCCTTGGCCGAGCTGCGCGACGCCGGGCTGATCCGCCACCTCGGCATCTCCAACGTGACGTCCGGGCAGCTGACCGAGGCCCTCGCCATCGCACCGGTCGTCTGCGTGCAGAACTCGTACGGGATCGGCGCGGCGAGCGAGGACCGGGCGCTCCTCCGGCTCTGCGGTGAACTCGGCCTCGCTCACGTCCCGTTCTTCGCCATCGCAGGTCCCGGCCGCGAGGCCGGTCCGGCTCCCGGCGACAGCGCGGAGGTGTGCGCCGTCGCCCGCGCGCACGGCGTGTCCCCCGCCCAGGTGCGGCTGGCCTGGACCTTGCAGCAAGGACCGCACGTGCTGGCGATTCCGGGGACCGGCGACCCGGACCACCTCGAACAGAATGTGGCCGCCGGGGCGTTGCGGCTCACGGAGGAGGAGCTGGCACGCCTCACCTCGCTGCGACCGGCCGCCGCACGGCGGTCCGTGGAACCCCGGAACGAGGTTCCGACCTGATTCAGCGCGGCAGTTGCTGGTCGAGCTGTGTCAGCTCCGCCTCGCTCAGTTCCAGTCGCGCGGCTCGGGCCGAGTCGGTGATGGAGGCGGGACGGCTTGCTCCCGGCACGGGGATGACCGCTGGGGAGCGGGTGAGCAGCCAGGCCAAGGCGACCTGTTGTGGGCTGACCCCGCGCTCGGCTGCGATGCGGTGGTAGGCGGTGCCCGCCGAGGCCGGGCCGGAGGGGCCGTCGAGGGAACTGCGCGAGAGGCCACCCAGGGGGCTCCAGGGCAGGAAGGCCAGGCCGAGTTCGGTACTCAGGTGCAGCTGGGGTTCGCTGTCCCGGACGGCGGGTGAGTACTGGTTCTGTACGGAGACGAGTCCGTCGCCCAGGATCGAGTGCGCCTCGTGGATCTGGGTGACGGTGACGTTGGAGATGCCGGCGGCGCGGATCGTGCCGGCGTCGAGGAGTTCGCGCAGGGCGCCGACGGACTCCGACCAGGGCACGGTGGGGTCCGGCTTGTGCAGTTGGTACAGGCCGATCGCGTCGACGCCCAGCCGCTTGGCGGAGGCTTCGGCGGCGCGCTTGAGGTGTTCCGGTGTGCCGGTGACGGTCCAGCTGCCGTCGCCGGGCCTGCCGCGGCCGCCCTTGGTGGCGATCAGCACACCGGAGGTGTCGCCGCCGTACCGGGCCAGCGCGCGGGCGATCAGCAGCTCGTTGTGGCCTGCCTCGCCGGCGTGCCAGTGGTAGCTGTCGGCGGTGTCGATGAGCGTGACGCCGGCGTCGAGGGCGGCGTGGAGGGTGGCGATGGCGCGCCCCTCGTCCGGCCGGTGCTCGATGGACAGTGGCATGGCGCCCAGACCGATGGCGCTGACGGTCGTGTCTCCGACGGTGCGGTGCTGCATGGGGGTCGTGTTCCTTACTGAGCCGGGGTGGTGGATGCGGTGAGGGCTTCGGCGACGGCGCCGGGCAGCCAGTCCTCGACGCGGGAGAACGTGAAACCCAGTTCTTTCGCACGGGTGTTGTTCATGGCGTAGTGGCGGTCGAAGGAGAACGGCGATGCCGGCTCACCCGCGCTGACCACTCGGTAGGCGGGCGTACGGCCGGCTTGTGCGGCGACGATCGTGGCGAGGTCGCGTACGTCGAGCAGGCCGTCGGAGCAGGCGTTGACCGGGCCGCCGAATTCGGTCCCGGTGGATGCCCACAGGAGTAGACCGGCCAGTTCCGCCCAGTGGATGAACACCGTGGGCAGGGCCTCCGCGTGCACGGCGATCTGTTCTCCCCTGCGGATGCGCTCGGTGTAGTGCGCCAGTCGGCCGGTGAACTCCCGCGTGCCGCCGCCGAGCACGTGCGCGCTGCGTACCGAGGCGAACGTGAAGCCACCGGCCTGGGTGAAGACGGCCTCGGCCTGGCGTTTGCCCTCGGCGTAGTGCGCCTCCAGGTATGCCTCGTCGTGCCACGGCAGGTCCGTCGCCACCGACCAGGAGGCCGGGTCCACGTTCTCCTCCGGTACCGGGGTGCTGGCCGGCACGGCCGGGAGCGCGGCGGTCGCCGGGTCGTAGACCTCGATCGTGGAGGTCATGACGTAGCGCCTGGTGCGGCCGGCGAAGGCGCGTGCGGCGATCGCGGCCTGCACGGGTGTGTAGCAGATCTGGTCGACCACCGTGTCGAAGGTGCGGGAGCCGAGCGCGGCGACGAGAGATGCCTCGTCGTCGCGGTCGGCGACCAGGTGCTCGACACCGGCGGGCGGCCGGGTGGAGCCGCGGTTGAGGACGGTGACCTGGTGGCCGGCGGCGTGCAGGCGTTCGACGAGGAGCTTTCCGAAGTACCGGCTTCCGCCGATGACGCAGATCCTTTGCATGCCTCCACCCTGGAGGCCTACTGTCTTCAGCAGAAGTGGCGGCTTACTGGAAGCGCGTTAAGGAAAACTGTTGATCGATGTGCAGCGGCTTCGCGTCCTGCGGGCGGTGGCGGACCACGGCAGCTTCAGCAAGGCGGCTACGGCTCTCCACCTCACCCCCTCCGCCGTCTCCCAGCACATAGCGGTGCTGGAACGCAGCCTGGGGGCCCAGGTCGTGGCGCGCAGCACGCGCGGGGTCGCCCTCACTCCGGCCGGCCAGATCATGGTCGGAGCCGCCGAGTCCGTCGCGGCGGAGCTGGCACAGGCGAAACAGCAGGTCGAGCAGCTCAGTACGGGCCGTGCACAGCTCACCGTCGCCACCTTCAGCAGCGGTGGGCGGCACCTGCTGCCCGGCGCGATCCCGCGGTTCATGGCGGCCCGTCCCGGCACCCTGCTCCACGTCAGGGAGGGCGAACCCGAGCACACTCTGCCCCTGGTCCGCCAGGGCGCCGTCGACCTCGCTCTCGCCTACCACTTCGACGGCCCGCTGCCCTTGGGACCTGGCCCGAGCTCCGGCCTGCAGTGGGTCTCCCTCCAGGAGGATCCTTTGCACGTCGTCCTGCCGGAGGGGCATCGGCTCGCCGGCCGGGAGTCGCTCGACCTCGCCGAACTGGCAGCCGAGCCCTGGGTACTCGGATGCCTCAAGACCGAGGCGTACCTGCGCCGCTACGCCGAGCGCATGGGCTTCGAACCGGAAGTGCGCGGCACCACCACCGACTACTTTTTCGCGCGCTCACTCGTCGCCGCGGGTGTGGGCATCTCGCTCATCCCTTCCATCACGCTCGTCCCGGCGGTACCGGGGGTGCACACCGTCCCGGTCGAGCCGCCGACTCCGAGCCGGCACATAGGCGTTGCCACGATCCGCCGGCGCGGCGACCAGCCACTCGTCGCGATGTTCGTCCAGGCCCTTCGCGAGCAGGCGCTGCACCACTGACGAGCCGCTCGCCGTCAATCCGCGGTCGTACGGCGTTTCGTCGCCCCATACCTCTTCAGGGGTGTTTCTTCCGCGTCCGACCGGTAGGCCGCGAGCAGCAGGGGCCGATAGGTGGATTCGCTGACCTTGCTCTTCCTGCGCAGGATCAGGGACTTGGTGTCGACCCCCGTGCTGAACCCGAACATCAGGGGCGCGTCGTCCCGGTGCTGGAAGACACCGCCCTGGTTCCTGAAGAAGTGCACGCCCAGGGTCTTCTCCGGCAGCAGTTCCCGCGCGTAGTAGTCGACACGTGCGGTGTTGATGACGGGATCGCTGCCCTCGGCCAGGTGGACGAGGCACAGGGGGTCCTCCACCACGGCAAGGAGCTTGCACAGCTCTCTTTTCGCCTCTGCGTGCCCGCTTCCCTTCACGTCGTACGGGGGCAGGACCACCGTGAGCCGCTCCAGTCGCTGCAGTTCCACGATCTTGCGGACCTCCCACCACGTGGACGTACGGATCTCCTGGTACGGCGGGAGGATCAGGACGATCGAGTGTGCGGCCTCGACGAGGCGGGCGACCGGCTCCTTCCACGCGGTGTGCTCGGCCCGCATGTAGACGAGGCCGCCGGGGGCCAGGGCGAGACCGGGGTCGACCACCGCGTACGCCTCGGAGGCGAACGTGTCGGACCAGGCTCTGGAGACCACCTGTTCCATGGTCGAGGTGACCTTCATCCCGCCCAGGGCCAGCGAACGCCGTCCCCTTCCGCTGCGGACGATGATGTGTCCGGCGGACCCGAAGGGGCGCAGGATCAGGCAGTACCGCGCCCCGGAGGCGACCAGGTCCGGTGCGACGTCACCGATCTCCTTGATGCGGATGCGCAGGGTGAAGCGCACCAGCCACACCATCCGGAACACGCCGACGGTGAAGAGGGTCAGCACCAGTAACGGCAGGACCACGGGGCCGCCGTCGGCGACCAGCACACCGAGGAACAGCAGCAGCGCGACATTGAAGAGCCCGAAGCAGCCGATGTTGCGCCACAGCCGCAGACCGACAGCCCATGTTCCGGTTTCCCTTTGAGGACCGCGTGGCTTCGTTCCGGACATGGGGTCATCCCCTCCCCCGACGGGACGCGGCGACTGCACCGGATCCGGCCCGGCGAGGTCCCGCACGAGCCTACCCAGCGCGGGGTGACCCGTGCCGTGGAACGCCGATTGTAGGACTGGACGCGGCATGTGGAAACGGGCGCGGGACAGCCGGCGGGGTCGAGCACGGGGATGAACACTTCAGGGTCCCGGGCTACCACTGCGGGGCTCCAGCCGTGAGGCCTACCCTCGGGCCGGCGGCGGTGACGCGTCGTCGCGTCCTGTCCTCCCCGCGATGCTCCCCAACGGCGGGAGGCGGGGCGGCCGTTCGCCCATGTCTGCCTGACGACCGCTGGCTCGGGGCCCCGCGGTCGGCCGGTCAGCCGGTCCGGCGGGCTGCTTCGGGCCACACCACGTCCACGGGTATTCCCTGTGCCCGTGCCCGCAGGACCACGTCCGCCGTGCCTCCGCCCTTTCCGCTGGGCGGCTCCCCGTTCCAGACGGCCACGAGTCGGTCGGCGTGTTCCAGGAGAGCTGCGTTGGCGGCGTCGTAGGCGGCGCGGTCCGCCGTCTCGTGCGGCATCACCACGACCTCGTCGGCGGCTTCGACGAGGTGGTCGAAGAGGGGCGCGTGGCGGGGGTCGACCACGGTGCGGCGGTAGTCGCGGGAGGGGATGATCGCGATCAGCCGTCCGCCGTTGGCCAGCACGGACTGGGCGAACACCGAGTCGGAGCCCTCGGCGATGCACGACACGCCGACGAGTGAGCCGTCGCGGGCGTACCGCCGGAGCAGTGCGTCCAGGGCGGCACGGATCGCGGGGACGCCCTCCGCGGCCAGATCCATGTGTCCGGTCACCGCGATGGTTGTCATGGACCGTCCCCTTCATCTAGTCAGGGGGGATCCTATCCACCGCGGGCCCGGGCACCGTCCGTGCCACCGGACGGCACGCTCACCCCATCACGACGTCACCCTGTCACCTCGTCACCACGGCCCCGAACGCCACGAGGTACGACAGCGCGAAGACGACCGGCACCCACTGCTCCACGTGCGTCAGCGGCATGTACCTGCGCCAGTCGCGGCCCTCGCCGAGCGCGACCCACTCCGCCCGCGAGTAGGCGTAGGCGGGCAGCTTCGCTTCGAAGGCACCGATCACCGCGTACTTGGCCGCGTTGAGCTGCCGGTACGAGCGCACCATCACGTACCAGGCCAGGCACTGGGCGAGGACGATCAGCAACCCGGCCACCAGGACCCACGCGGAGGAGCGCGGCCACCCCGCGCCGGACCCGGCGGCGAGGGCGCCGACGACGGCGGTGTTCAGCGTGAGGAAGAAGGTGTTGGTGAGGTTGCGCCGGGAACTGACCCGGTCGGCCATCTCGACGCACAGCTTGTACTGCTCCAGTATCGCCGCCTGGTACTCGGCTGTGCCGTCGCCGAAGTCCGACGGGCTGACGCCCTCGTTCCAGAGTTTGTCGTCGATGCCGGCCATGCGTTCATGATGACCGAGCGCCCTTCGCGGCCGGATCGATTCCGCCAAACGTGTGCCGCTCAGACTCCGTGACCCCGTCGACCGGGGGACGACTCCTCCGTCCGGTCCCAGGCCTCCCACAGCGGGAGTCGTTCGAGCACCGGGCCGAGTTTCCCGCGTACCGGGCCCAGTACCCGGTCTCGGTGCCTGGTTCCCTGGATCTTGTCGCTCCCGAAGAAGAGGAAGTGCGGGCGCCCGCCGTCGTCGAAATGGACCGCGCCCTTCAGCGAGAGGCTGTCGGCCGGTTCTGCTTCCGGATAGGGCGGCAGCGCCGGGGGTGGCCACGGGGCGCGGACGCCATCGCCGGCGAGGCTCCCGACCGGCTCGGACAGGGCGGTGCCGGCCGCGGCGCGGAACTGCTCGTAGGTCTCCCGGCCCGGGACGAGCAGCAGGAGCCGTCGTGCGGGCAGCAGCCGCACCGCCTCCGAGAACTCCCACTGCAGTCCGGCCCCGGGACCGACCGCGATGACCACCAGTCGGGCCCGCAGCATCAGGTCGCGCACCGTGTCCTGCCAGTCGTCGATCGGCAGGTACAACCGCCGGGCTCCCACCAGGGGGAGCCTCTCTCCAGGGCGGCCCACGGCCACCATCGGGGCCACGGGCTTGAGCGCCTCGGCGAGTTGCTCTTCCTCCGTGAGGCCGGACAGGTGGAAGTCCGGCAGCACGGCGCCCGGTCCGGGAGCCCGGTGCTCGGTCTGCTCCAGCGTGGTACGCGGGAGGTCGTCCTCGAAGGACCTCAAGTAGAGGGAGTAGGAACCGCTTTGCAGGTCCTCGGCTGACCGGATGACCTCGGAGAGGTGCCGTCGCCCGTGCACGGCGAGTTGCCGGGCGCCGGAGAGCAGTGTGTACCCGGACGCGGAGGTCAGGGGGATCAGGAGGTCGACATCCCACCAGGGCACCGAAAGGCCGTCTCCCCAGCTCCGGTTGACCGCGTTGAAAGCGGCGATCGCCAGGAACAGCCGCACGGGGACGAAAGCCTTCCCGGTCGGGGGTCGGCGCAGCACGAGGGCCCGGTGGACGACGACCAGCACCGCTCCCGCGGCGACCGCGCCGGCCAGGGCCGCCACCAGGTACCACCACCCCCGGTGTGTGTCGGTGAGGGAGGCTCCTTCCGGCAGTCTCGTCTCCTGCCAGTGGTTCACGGCCAGGAGTGCCATGGCGGCGCCGACGGCGCCGGTCGGCCAGGCGCCGATGGTGAGGAACCTGCCCCGGACGGCCGATTGCCGGGGCACCGCGGGAAGTACGGCGCGCGCCGGTGCCTGCGGCGAGCGTGGCGCTCGCGCCGTACGGGCGCTGTCGCTCCCGTCGGGGTTGCAGATGTCCGCGTACTCCTTCGGCATACTCCGCCCCCGTCCCAGACGACGCCGTCCGCCGGCCGACCACCGCCCGATTCCCCACCACGATGACAGATGGTGCGTCAGCTCATTCTCCAACGGCTGCCGTTTGGGCGGCCCCCACGTCGCTGCGCACGGCCCGCTCCTCCGCGTCGGCCAGCCAGAAGCAGACCGGCGGAAGGGCGAGCTCGATCACTGCCAGCGCGACCTGGAACGAATGGGGCCAACCGTGTACGGCGAGCGAGAGCAGCCGGCCCACGCCGCCCAGGAGGAATACGGCGGCCAGCCACCGCACCGCCCGGGCCGGGATCGGACGTTGCTGCGCGGCCCACAGCCAGGCCAGCCCGTAGCCGACGAAGCCGGCTCCCATGAACCGGCCCCAGCTGTCGATCGTGGTGCCGGCGGAACCGGCTCCGGGAATCGCCGCGTTGCCGAGCGCCACATGGAACAGGCCGATCGCCACGCAGGCCCAGCCCATCAGCTGCGTGAGTACGCGCAGAGCCCTGGCCATGGTCCCCCCAAAGTCGTCGTGCGGACCTTATTCGACATGTGTCTACTACCTTGGAGGCTCTAGTAGACGCATGTCAACTAGACTTTAGCCGTGCCTCCTCGCCAGCGACTTGCCCCCGCCGACCGCCGCGCCCAGCTCCTCTCCGTCGGCGCACGGCTCTTCGCCACCCACCCTTACTCCGATGTACTGATGGAGGACGTCGCCGAAGCGGCCGGTGTCTCCCGGGCGCTGCTCTACCGCCACTTCCCCAGCAAGCAGGCCCTCTTCGCGGCCGTGTACCAGCAGGCGGCGGACCAGCTCCTCGCCGAGACCCGGTTCGACCCCGCCGACTCCCTGGTGGAACAGCTCGTTCAGGGGCTGGAGGTCCACCTCGACTACTTCGTCGCGAACCGCAACGCCGTACTCGCCGCCAACCGGGTCCTCGCGGGCGACCCGGTGATCCAGACGATCATGACGAACGAGCTGGACGCGCTCCGCGCCAGGCTGCTGGCCGTACTCCCGCTCGCCGACGAGAACGCCCGCGAGACCGTGTCGGCCGTCCTGAAGAGCTGGCTGGTCTTCGTCCAGGTCCTCTGCGTCGACTGGCTCACCCACGAGACCTGCACCCGCACCCAACTGCGTGACGTCTGCATCGGCGCGGTGCTCGGCGCGCTCCGGCCACTGCTCGCTGAGGACCCCGCGCCCGACTGGCCCCGGCATATCTCCGACGCCGCGCCCAGGAATACGCCATGAATGCCGCCACGCCGAGCCGCCCGGGGGAATCACAACTTAAAGAAGGTTGGTTATTTAATTGACCATCGGGATAGGCTTTCTTTACCGGATCCTTTGATTGTCGGGCACCGGCCTCGAGCGGGGTGGCCAATTCTGCTCCCTGATGGCATGTGACGCACGTCACTTGGCCTGAATGGTGGAGCGGGGGAAGCGGTGCGGTTGAGCTGCGCGGGTCGTTTCCCTCAAGGGGCGATGCCGGCCGGATGGCGTGCCGTCGCGAGAGGGCTCGGCGGCTTGTTGCCGAGATCAAGCCACTCTTCGAGAGTCGAGCTTGGCTTGCCCGAGGAGGGGAAATCGGGACCGTTGGTCTGTGCATGAGGTTGATTGACAGGAAGACAAGGTGGCCGTTGAAATGACATCAACGGGCTCGCCTGCCGCGCCCGGTCATTGAAAATCGGGGACGAGGCCCGTGACGGCTCATCCATTTTTCTCTCACGAATGGAAAGTCCCCCGATTCGTCAGCCCTCCGCAACCGGCGAGCCGTCAGGAGTGAATGGTGACGGAAACAACGTGCCGCCCCCTGCGCGCATCCACCTCTCTCATGTCCGCTTTCGGCCGCCGCCCCGGCCCCCTCAGAACCCTGCTCCTGCACCCGTCGGGTGGTGGGCTGGGCCAGTACATGGCCGTGATCTCCCACCTGAGCCGTCGCGGACCCGTGCACGGGATCCGGGCGGCCGGTCTCCAGCCGGACGAGACGCCCGACGACAGCGTCGAGGCCATGCTCCAGCGGTACCTGCCCCTGGTGCGCACCCTTCCCGGGCCGCCCGACCTGCTGCTGGGATGGTCACTCGGCGGCGTGCTGGCCTGGGAGCTGGCCGTAGCACTGGCCGCCACCGGACACCGCCCCGCCGTGGTCATGGTGGACAGCTTCGCCGAGCCCTGGTCGGCCTGTCACACGAGCCCGGGACAATTGCTGGGCCGCATCCTCTCCCAGTCCTCGTCGCCGGAACCCGGGGCCAGGGAACGGCTGGAACGCACCGCGACCGCACATCTGAAGGCCTCCGCCGAGCACCACGCCTCCCCCCACTACGACGGCCCGGTGCTCCTGATGCCCTGTGCCGGCGGCGAGCGGGAGGCGCAGGTGGCCGCCTGGGCGCGCAGGGCGCCACGCCTGGCCACGCGCGAGCTGCCGTGCGGCCACTTCGACGTGTTCCAGCCGGGACACCACCGCCTGATGACACATCACTTGAACGACTTCCTCAGCGAACCGTCCCGTGCGAGCCGGCCGTCCGGTGAGAGCCGGTTGTCCGCCGTCGCCGGGAGGCACGGATGACCCACCAGTCCGAGGAGTACCTATGACACGGCAGCCCGACAGTGCGCGTACGGGAGAGTGCGGATGACCGCCTCCGCCGGGTACGCGTTCCCCGCTCACCTCTTCGACTGCCTGCAAGTGAACCTGGCCGAACGGGCCGACCACTGGCACGGCCCCGGTACCGCACTGCGTCTGGGCGCGGTCCTCCGATTCCGCCCGGCCCCCGCTGCCCCGGCCCCCGCGGTCGCGACTGCCGCGGTGCCGTCCGCCGACGCATCGGGGCTGCCCACCGTCGAACGCACCGTCGTGCAGCAGCTCGACGACGCCCGGCGGTATCTCGGCCTCGCCGTCCGCAGCGTCGACCACGATCGTCCGTTCGACGCCGTCCCGCCCGGTGAAGGCCGTTACGTGGTGGCCGACGCCTTCTTCCTGCCCTGGGTGCCGTACCACCGGCGGCAGCACATGGACCACAGTTTCCTGTTGCTGCCCGGCGAGGGCGGGGGCGGGGCGGTGCGTGTGCGGGACGGCTACCTCAACGACACCCCTTGGGGCAGCGCGCGTCCCGGGGAGTGGCGGTTCGACCGGGCCGCCCTCGCGGACCTGGGGATGGTCAAGCTGAGCGTCGGCCTCACCCCGGCCGACCCCTCCCCGCTCCCACCGCCCCTGCTGGACCTGGCCTGCGCGGAGGAGACCGACGAGTACGTCACGGCCTACGAGCAGCACCCCGACCGGACCGAGGCACTGCGGCGGCTGACCCTGGAGACCTGGCTGCTCTGCCGGGGCCGGGAACTGCACGCGGCCTACCTGGCGCGGTACGCGGCCGGCGGGGTCACGGACCGGGTGCGCGACCACGTGACGGCGTGGAAGACGCTGGCCGAGCAGGTGTACCTGGCCTACCGCCGGGTCGAGCGGGGCCGTGCGGAGCCCGTCGGGCCGCTGGGGCGGCTGCGGGAGCTGCTGCTCGCCGACCCGGGCGTGTTCGCCCGCCCTGACAGCGATGTCGTACCGGCGGCACGGCCGGACGACGCGCCGGCGGGAACCCGGCGTGAGGTGCCCGGGCACGGGGCCGGTGACCCGCGTGCCGGCGTCGCCTCCGTCATCGCCGCGGTGGCCGCGGAGACGCTGGGCGCGGATCCGGCGGCCCTGCTCGCCGGCGCGTCGCTGGGCGAGCTTCCGGAGTTCAACTCCTTCCGGATCGTGGAGCTGGTCGAGCGGCTGGAGGAACGATTCGGCATCGAGTTCCGTCCCGACGACCTGGTCCCGGAGAACCTGCACCGCGTCGAGGACCTCCACCGGGCCGTCGAACGGGCAACGCCGGCCGGCCCGATCCCGGCCTCGGCGACCCCGGCCGCCCCCACCCCGGCCCCCGGGAGGACCCGGACCTCCGGAACCCCGGCCGACTTCACCCCGGCCTCCCCCACCCTGGCCACCGCACAAGCGGAGAGGACACGATGAGCCCCCAGTCACCGCCCCCCGCACTGCTCCACGACCTCCTCGACCACGCGGCCGCACGCCGGCCCGACGATCCCGCGTTCACCGTCGCGGAGCGCACGCTCGGCTACGCGGAGCTGGCCCGCGCGAGCAGGCACGCGGCACAGTGGCTCCGCTCGGCGGGCCTGGACCGCGGTGACCGCTTCCTGCTGGACGCCCGGCTGAACCCCCTGCTTCCCGTGCTGGTGTTCGCCGCCGCACGGATCGGCGCGGTGTTCTCCCTGATCCACGAGCAGGTGCGCGGGGTGCAGTTGGAGCACATCCTGGACGACAGCGAACCGGCCCTCTTCTTCTCCGACGCGCCGCAGTCCCTGGACATCGCCGCACGCAAGGGCGTACGCACCGTCAGCAGCCCCGACGTCTCCGCCCTGCTCGACTCCCGGCACGGCGTGGAACCGGAGCCGGTCACCGCGCCCCTCGCGGTCGACCCGGTCTGCATGATCTACACCTCCGGCACCACCTCGCTGCCGAAGGCGGTGGTCAGCACCCACCAGCAGATGGTGTTCGCGGCCCAGGCCATTCAGCAGGTGCTGCGCTACGGCGATGACGACGTCGTCTACAGCCCCCTCCCGCTGTCCTTCGACTACGGGCTGTACCAGGTCTTCCTGAGCGCCCTGGGCGGATCGCATCTGCACCTGGCCACGCCGGGCGACGCCGGACCGGCGCTGCTGACCCGGCTGGCCGGCTGCGGTGCCACCGTCCTGCCTGCCGTACCGTCCCTGGCCGAGGGCCTGGCGGCGCTGCTGCGGCGCCGCCCGGGCCGCGCCCCGCAGACGCTGCGGATGCTCACCAACACCGGCGCGGCGATGCCCCAGCAGACACTGACCGACCTGAGGGCGGCCCTGCCGCGGCTGCGGGTGCACCTGATGTTCGGGCTGACGGAGTGCAAACGCGCCACCATCATGCCCGCCGACGGGGATCTGGCACGGCCCGGCTCCAGCGGCAGGGCCCTGCCCGGGACCGAGGTCTTCGTCATCGACGAGGAAGGGCGGCGCTGTCCTCCTGGCGAGACCGGCGAGATCGTCGTACGCGGCCCGCACGTGATGAGCGGCTACTGGCGCCGGCCGGAGGCGACCGCGCAGCGTTTCTTCCGCGTGGACGGGCTGTTCCCGCAGCTGCGCACCGGTGACTACGGCTGGCTCGACGACGAGGGCTACCTGTACTTCACCGGCCGCCGCGACGACCTGTACAAGGCGAACGGCTTCCGGGTCAGCGCCGGCGAGGTGGAGGCGGCGGCGCGGCGGACGGCCGGGGTGGAGAGCGCGGCGGTGCTGCCGCCCGCGGAGGACCGGCCGGCCACGCTCTTCGTCACCGGAGCCGTACGGCCCGAGGACGTCCTCCTCGCCCTGCGGGAGGAGATCGAGGACTTCAAGATCCCCCCACGGTGCGTCGCCCTGGACGCGCTGCCCCTGACCGGCAACGGCAAGGTCGACCGCGACGGGTTGGCCGCGGCCCTCCGCACGGAGGGGCACGCCCATGCCGGTTGAGGCCCCCGCCCCCGTGCTGCCGGAACAGGTGCTGACCGCGGCGCCCGCCCCGGCCTACGTCTACGACCTGGCGGCCGTCCGCCGCAACCACGCCCTGCTGCGGGACGCGTTGCCACCGGAGAGCGGTCTGTACTACTCGCTCAAGGCCAACCCGCACCCCCTGCTCCTGGCGGAGCTGCGCCGGTGCGGTGCCCGCGCCGAGGTCTGCTCCACCGGTGAGCTGCGCGCCGCCCTCGATGCGGGCTGGCCGGCCGGGGAGATCCTCTACACCGGACCCGGCAAACGCGACGCGGAACTGGCCGAGGCCCTCGACCGGGGAGTCCTCCTCTTCTCGGCGGACACCCCGCACGCGCTGGACCAGTTGGACCGTCTCGCGGGGGAACGGGGGGTGTGGGCACGGGCGTTGCTGCGGGTCAACGACGACCAGCCCGTTCCCGGGCAGGGACTGGCGATGACCGGTGTGCCGTCCCAGTTCGGCGCGGACACCACCTGGATCCTCGCCGAGCCGGAACGCTTCGGCCGGCGCGCCCACACCGAGGTGGTGGGACTGCACCTGTACATGGGGACGAACCTGACGCACGCCGACGACCTGCTGGGGCAGTTCACCCGGTCGGTGCGCACGGCCCGCCGCCTCACCGAGGCCCTGGCACCGCACGGCATGCGGCTCGACGTCCTGGACCTGGGCGGCGGTTTCGGCGCCCCGTTCGCCTCGGCCGGCGACACCGTGGACCTGTCGGCGCTGCGGCCGCGGCTGACGGCCCTGCTCGACGCGGAGGTGCCGGGCCGGCGCACCGGTGCGACGGAGGTGGTGTTCGAGTCCGGCCGCTATCTCGTCGGTACCGCCGGAACCCTCGTCACCTCGGTGCTCGACGTCAAGCGCTCGCACGGCCGGGACGTCGTCGTCCTGGAGTCCGGGATCAACCACCTGGGCGGGATGTCGGGACTGCGCCGGCTGCCGCCGTTGCAGCCGCACCTCGTCGCCGACCCGGCGACCGACCGCGGCGGCTCGCTCAGCGCCCTGGTCACCGGGCCGCTGTGCACCCCGCTGGACGTGTGGTCCCGCAGCGCCGACCTGCCCGCGCTCCGGCCCGGAGACCGGGTCGCCGTCCCCAACACCGGGGCGTACGGCCTGTACGCCAGCCTCGTCGCCTTCCTCGGGCATCCGCTGCCGGCGGAGGTCGTCCACGACAGCGAACGGCCCCGGCAGGCGCCGCACATCAGCCACCTGACCCTGACCCGCACCGCCGACTGAGGAGCACAGCATGGACCAGCGTTTCATCGACGTACTCACCCCCTACCTCAGGTTCCACAACGGCGAGCCGATCGGCCCCGAATCCGACCTGCGGGCCCTGGGCCTCGACTCCATGCAGGCCATCGAGGTGCTGTTCGCCATCGAGGACGCCTTCGGGGTGGCCCTGCCGGACGACGCGATGAACGACACGACCTTCGCGACGGCCGGGAACCTCTGGAAGGAAGTGCAGGCGGCGCTCACCGCCCAGGACAACGGCCCCGGCGAGGTCTCGGTGAGCGCCGCATGACCACCTCGCTGCTCACGGGCCCCGGCGCCGGGCCCGACGCCGAGACCGGCACGGACACCGTGTCCGCGCGCGCCCGGCGCCGGCACCGCTTCGCCGAGCCCGCCGCACGCGTCGCGGCCGTCGCCGCCGAACACGCGGCACGGGCCGACGCGGAGTCCGCCTTCCCCTCGGAGGCACTGGCCGAGCTGCGCCGCACCGGGCTGCTCGGGCTGATGGTGCCCGCCGCCCACGGCGGGCTCGGCGGCGACATCGCCGACATGGTGCAGGTGAGTACGGACCTCGGCCGCGCCGACATGTCCGTCGCCATGATCTTCGCCATGCACTGCCAGCAGGTGGCCGCGATCGTGCGGTACGCCCGCCCGGCCCTGCGCGACCGGCTGCTGCCGGAGATCGCCGCCGGCCGGCGCTACCTGGCGTCGGTGACCACCGAGGCGGCGACCGGCGGCCACCTGCTGAGCGCCCAGTCCCCGCTGGCGGCCTCGGACGGCGTGCTCGAAGTCGACCGCTTCGCCCCGATCGTCACCGGCGGTGCCCACGCCGACGGCTTCCTGATCACCATGCTCGCCCCCGACGCGGCTTCCCCGGCGCAGGTCAGCCTCGTCTACGCCGACCGCGAGGAGCTGGACGTCGCCGTGCAGGGCGACTGGCAGGCCCTGGGCATGCGTGCCAGCCACAGCCTGCCGCTGCGGCTGACGGGCCGGGTGCCCGAGGACCGGGTCATCGGCGAGGCGGGTGACTTCAGGACGGTCATGACCTCGACCTTCGCCCCGATGGCCCACCTCGGCTGGTCCGCGGCCTGGCTCGGCACCGCCGCCGGTGCCCTGTCCCGGGTGCTGCACCTGCTGCGCTCACCGGCCGGCCGGGCCCGGACGGACCTGCGGTCGGAACTGCTGCTCGGCAGGCTGTCCCAGGCCCGCCGCCGGCTGGACCAGGTGCACGCGCTGCTGACCCAGACGCGGACGACGGTCGAGCAGGCCGAGGACCTCAGTCGGCCCGCGGTGCAGTTGCAGCTGAACGCCCTGAAGATCACCGCCTCGGAGGAGTGCCGCCGGGCCGTGGACGACCTGGTCGAAGCGGTCGGTATGCGCCACGGCTACCTGAAGAACTCCCCCACGCGGCTCGAACAGGCCCTGCGGGACCTGCGCTCGGCGTCCCTGAACTACCACAACGACCGACTGCACCTGGCCGACGGCAAACTCGCCCTCCTGGACCCGGAGGTGACCTTTGCCTGAGCAGGCCGTCCTCCGCCCGCCCGGCCGGCACCACACGCGCCGCGATCCCGGGGACGACGGATTCCGTGCCGCCCTGGCCCGGGCCCTCGGCGAGGTCCCCGCCGACGGTGACGCCCGCGCGGTGTGGCGGGCCCTCGGCGACCACGGCGTGCTGCGCGGCCTGTACCGGCACGCGGACACGGGCGGCGCGACCGCCGACCCGGCCCGGCTCGGCGCGCTGCTGCACGCCGTGGACGAGCGGGCGGACAACGGTGTCACGCTGACCGTGCTCGTCCAGGCGGCCAGCGCCCTGCCGCTGCTGACCGCCGGCACCACCGACGCCTGCGCCGGGCTGCGCGAGCGGGTGCTGGACGGGCGGGTGACCCTGGCGCTGGCCGCGACCGACTCCGCCGCCCCGGGTTCCGAACTCACCGCGCTGGGCACCGAGGTGCGGTGGGACGAACGGACACTGCACCTGAACGGGGGCAAACGGTGGGTCTCCGGAGCGGGTTCGGCCGACCACTTCCTGGTGCTGGCCCGGCACCGGCCCGGACGGCACTTCACGAGCTTCACGTGGGTCCTCGTACCGGCCGCGGCCGCCGGGGTGCGGATCGAGCCCGTCGACACCGGAGGGCTGCTGGCCTCCGCTGCCCTCGGGCACGTCCGTCTCGACGACGTCCGGCTCGACGTGGACCACCTGATCGGCCGGCCGGGCCGGGCGATGGCCTCCTTCGCCCGGCACATGGCCACCGAACGGCTCGCCGGCGCCCAGTGGGCGGTGGCCCTGCTGCGGCGCACCCTGACCGCCACCCGCCGGCACCTGACGGCCCGTCCGGCCGGGGAGGGAACGCTGTGGGACAACGCCGCGATCCGGCAGGACTTCGCCGCCTGCCTGGTACGGACGGAACAGCTGCGCGCCCTGGTGGAGACGACCGTCCGGACAGCCGGCGGCACACCCGGCATGAGCGCCGCCGCGCTGCTGAAGGCGGCCGTGGGCCAGACCGCCGACGACGTCCTCGGCCGCTGCGCCCAGTTGCAGGGCGCGGACGGGATGACCGCCGGCGGCGCGCACCACGTCCGGGCGGAGGCAGCCGTCCTGGGCCTGGGCGGCGGGGCCACCGAACTGATGCTGGCACACGTCGCCGACGCGGCGGACGTGCTGCTCGACGACCTCCGGCCGGTCCCGTGACGGTACTCAGCCCCGCCCCGGACGTCTGGGTCCTCGTCGGCCCCCGGCAGCGCTGGACCGGCCTGCGACCGGCACCGGCGGACCACGCGGCGGCGGACGGGCTGCCGCCGGCGCGGGCCGCGGAACGGCTGGCCGGCCGGGCGGCCCTGCGGGAACTGCTGCGCCTCGCGCGGCCGGAACTCGCCGACGCCCCCGTCGTCACCGACCCGCGCGGCAAGCCCTGGCTGGCCGGCCACCCGGAGGCGGGCATCAGCGTCTCCCACGACGCCGGGACGGTCGCCGCGGCGCTCGCCCTGCACGGACCGGTGGGCGTGGACGTGCAGCACGCCCCCCGTTCGGCGGCCCCCGGCATGGTGCGCCGCTGCCTGGGCCGGCACGCGCCCGCCCTGGACCGGCTGCGGCCCGCACAGCGGGCCCGCGAACTGGCCTGGGTGTGGAGCGCGCAGGAAGCCTGCGTGAAGGCCGCCGGCAGCGGTCTGGCCGGCCGGCCCTGGACCATCGACGTGCCAGCCGGCCGCACCCGGGGCCGATGGCGCGAATACCGGTGGGTCAGCTTCCGCGGTCAGTCGGACACGCCTCTCAGCTGTGCGTTCTTGGACCCGGTCGCCCCCGGCACGACGCCACCCGCCCCGCTCTCCCCCGGCCCGCCGTCGGCCGGCGCCCCCCACGTACCGAAAGGATGACCGTGCACGCAACGCTGTACGACTGGTTCGAGGCGAGTGCGGCCCGCTACGGCGACCACCCCGCGCTGGAGGTGGGCGGCGACCGCCTGACCTACCGGGAACTGCGGGACCTCGCCGGGCGGATCGCCGGCTCCCTCGTCGCCGCGCAGGGCTCCGTACCCCGTACCGCCGGGCTCGCGGCGACCCGGAGTGTCCGCTGCTATGCCGCCTACCTCGCGCTGCAGCGGCTCGGCACGGCGGTCGTACCGCTCGCGCCCGCCGCGCCGCGTGAGCGCAACACCCGTATCGCCGCGGCCGCGGGCCTCGACGTCCTGCTCACCAACGACCCCTCGGTGCGGGCCGGCGACGTCCCGTCCTTCCCGCTGGACCGGGTGGGCCCCGCCGCGGGCCCGGCCGAACCGCCCCGCGGCGACCCGCACCCGTGGGACACCGCCTACGTCCTGTTCACGTCCGGCTCGACGGGGGTCCCCAAGGGCGTCCCCATCACCCACCGCAACGTGAGCGCCTACCTCGCCCACGTACTGGAGCAGTACGCCCCGCAACCGGGCAGCCGGCTGTCGCAGACGTTCGACCTCACCTTCGACCTGTCGGTGTTCGACATGTTCGCCGCCTGGGCCGGCGGCGCCACCCTGGTCGTCCCCACCCAGCAGGACCTGTTCGCGCCCGTCCGCTGGGCGGCCGACCGCCGGCTCACCCACTGGTTCTCGGTGCCGTCCCTGGTCTCCTACGCCAAGCGCATGCGCAGTCTGCGCCCCGGGGCCCTGCCCGACCTGCGCTGGAGCCTGTTCTGCGGGGAGCCGCTCACCCTCCAGCAGGCCGAGGCGTGGGCCACCGCCGCCCCCGGCAGCACCGTGGCCAACCTGTACGGGCCCACCGAACTGACCATCAGCTGCGCGGCCTACGTCCACCCGCGCGACCCGGCGGCCCGGCCGGCCACCGCCAACGGCACCGTGCCGATCGGCACCGTCCACCCCGCCCTCGAACACCTGGTGGTGGACGAGTCCGGCCGGCCGGCCACGACCGGCGAACTGCTCGTACGGGGCCCTCAGCGCTTCCCCGGTTACCTGGACCCCGCCGACGACACCGGCCGCTTCGCCTCCTTCACCGGTGACCGCGCCGTCCCCCTGGCCGCCGCGGAGCGGCCCGGCGAGGAGCACTGGTACCGCACGGGCGACCGGGTGACGCTGACCGGGGGGAACCTCGTGCACCTCGGCCGGCTGGACCAGCAGGTCAAGGTGCGCGGTTACCGGGTGGAACTCGGCGAGGTGGAAGCCGCGCTGCGCGGGCAGCCCGGGGTCCACGACGCCGTCGCGGTCACCGTGGAGGGGCCGGGCGGCGACCTCGTGATCGAAGCGGTGTGCACGGGCACCGCGTCCCCCGACGACCTCGTGCGCGCCCTGCACGCGGAACTGCCCGCCTACATGGTCCCCCGCGGCGTCACGCTCTGGGACGAGCTGCCGCTCAACGCCAACGGCAAGATCGACCGACGGGCGGTCACCTCCCGCCTCACCGCACGGCCCCACCAGGAGGCGAGCCGCCGATGACCATCCGCACCACTCACCCGGCCCCGCCCGCACCGGTCCACCCCACCGTGCGGCCGGCGCCCGGTCCCGGGCCGGCCGGCACCGGGCCCGTCGCGTCCGACGACTACCGGGACGCCATCTCGCTCCTGCCCACGGGCGTCTCGGTCGTCACGGCCGTGCGGTCGGGTGCTCCGGCCGGCTGCACGGCGAACGCCGTCATGTCGCTGTCGCTGGATCCCCCGAGCCTGCTCGTGTCCCTGACCACCGGCAGCCGTACCCTCGCCGCGGTCACGGAGGCGGGGACCTTCGCCGTCAACGTGCTGGCGTGGCCCGACCGGCACCTGGCCCAGCGCTTCGCCACCGCCGCACCGCACGAACGCTTCGAGGGCGTCACCTGGTCCCTCGCCCACGGAGCCCCCGTACTGACCCGGTCCGCCCTGACCGCGGTGTGCGAGGTCAGCGAGGCGGTTCCCCTCCTCGACCACACGATCGTGGCCGGCACCGTGACCTGGCTGCGCACCGAGGACACCGAGCCCACCGTGCTGTACCGCCACCGGCAGCACGTCCTGCGCCCATGACCGGCGCCACCGACTGCGCACCGCGCACCGGCGGCCCCCCGGCACTGCCCGTCTACCTCACGGCCGCCGCCCTGGCCCGCACGGCCGACGAGGGAGCCCGGGTCGCGCTCGTCATGCTGGCCGCACAGCGTGCCGACAGCCCGGCGCTGGGCGGCGCGCTGGTGGCCGCGCTGATGGTGCCGCACGTCGCGGCGGCGCCGGTGGCCGGGGCCCTGGCCGACTCGGTGCGACGGCGCCGCCTCTTCCACGGCGGCGGGGTCGCCCTGTACGGCATCGCGCTCGCCGCGCTCGCCGCCCTGGTGGGCAGGACCGGCGACCTCGTGGTGCTCGTGCTGGCCGCCGCCGCGGGATGCGTCGCCCCCCTGCTCACCGGTGGACTGACCAGCCTGCTCGGGGAGTTGCTGCCCAAGGACCGGCTCACCCGGGCGTTCAGCGCGGATGCCGTCTCCTACAACCTGGCCGGCATCTGCGGGCCCGCTGCCGCCGCCGCGCTGGGTACGGCGACGGGTGCCGGCCTCGCCCTGGCCGTACTGGGAGCCGGCGCGACGGCGGGCGGCCTGCTGCTGTTCTCGCTGCGGCTGCGCCCCAGGTCCGGGACGCGGGCGCGCGGGGGCCGGCCGCGGCCCGCCGACCTGCTGAGCGGGGCGGCCGTACTCGTCCGTGACCGCCCGCTCCGGTCGGTCACCTGGGCGAGCAGCGTGGGGCAGCTCGGTGTCGGGGCGCTGCCCGTCGTGAGCGTGCTGCTCGCCCGCCGGTACGACGCTCCCTGGGCGACGGGCGGCCTGATGACCGCGTTCGCCATGGGCGCCCTGGCCGGCTCACTGGGCTACGCCTACCGCCCCGTGGGTGCGGAACGGCCGGAGCGGGTGGTCCTGTGGGGCCTTCTGGGTACGGCCGTCCCCCTCGCGGCCGTGCCCTGGTCGGGCCATGTCCTGGTGGCCACGGTGCTGTTCGCCGCCGCCGGGTTCTGTACCGGCCCGCTGTTCAGCGCGCTGCTGGCCAGCCGCGAACGGTACGCGCCCGCGGCCGCCCGCACCCAGGTCTTCACTCTCGGCGCCGGGCTCAAGAGCACGTTCGCCGCGGCCGGGGCCGCCGCGGCCGGCGCGCTCAGCGGCCTGGGAGCCGCTCCGCTGGTGCTGGGCACCGCCGCCTGTCAGGTGGCCGCCGCGGCGGTGGGCCGTCTCCTGCTGACCAGCCGCCGTACCCGGGGCGACCGCCCGGCACCCGTTCCGGCCCGGAACGCTCCCTCCGGCCCCGCCGGCGCCCCGCCCGACACCGTCCCATCGGACACCCCTTCGGACTCCTCGGAGAAAGGCCACTCGTGAAGATCCTCTTCGAACCCCTCGGCGGCGCCCTCGGCATCGGAGCCATCACCCGGTGCCTCGCCATGGCCCAGGCCGCCGTCATGCGCGGCCATCGGGTGGCCTTCCTCGCCCCGGACGGCTACCCGCTGGTGGACGAACTGGCGCTCGGTCCGCGGTTCCCGGCTCCGGCGCCCGTACGGCCCCCCGAGCTGGTGGGCACCGGGGAGGCAGACGGCTTCACCGAGGCCGTCCTCATCCGGGGCATGGCCCAGCCGGACTACGCGGAGCGGGCGATCGCCGCGGAGCTGGACGCCTACCGCACGTTCGCCCCCGACATCGTGGTCACCGAGATGCAGCCCACCGTGCCCATCGCCGCGCACCTGACCGGCATACCCTTCGCGTGCACCATCTCCAGCCCCAACCTGTCCCTGTTCACCGCGACCCCGCGCTCTCCCGGCCGGCTGGAGGAGGTCGAGGCGACCTACACGAGCCTGTGCGAACGCCACGGCGTGCCCCCGGCGCCGCTGGAGGAACTGCTGCACCACCGGGCCGCCCTCAACATCGCGCCGACCGCGGAGGTCCTGGAACCGGCGCTGGGCGCGGTACCGCGCACCCGTTTCGTCGGGCCCGTGCTGCTCCCCTCCCTGGAGCTGGCGCCCGCGCCCGCCTACCCGGCCGGCAGCACGCGGGTCCTGGTCTACCTGAGCTTCGGCGCGGTCAAGCTCGCCGAGTTCCTGCCGGTGGTCGGCAAGGCCTTCCCCGGACCGGAGTTCAGTGTCGTCGTCGCCGCGCGCGAGCCGAGCGTCGCCGGACGGACGGTCCCGTTCCGGCAGGACAACATCGTCGTCGCGCCGACGCCCGGGATGACCCGCCTGCTGAGCGACACCGACCTGCTGATCACCAGGGGCGGCCAGAACGCGCTGATGGCCGCGCTGCTGGCCGGCGTACCGGTCATCGGCACGCCGGGCCGCAGCCCGGAGCCCATCTACAACCTCGGGACGCTCGAAGCGCACGGCGCGGCCCGCACGCTCCTCGACGAGCCCACCGCGGACGACCTGGTCCAGGCGGCGCAGGCCCTGCTCGACGGGAAGGCCGCTCGGCGCGCGGCCCGTCTCGGGGATCTCCTCCGCCGCCACGGCGGGGCGACGGAAGCGGTGCAGGCGCTGGAGGAGACGGTCCTCCACCGCGCGCCCGCCCCGGCCCCCTGACCCGCCCCGCTTCTCCACGCGGGAAGCGGGAACACAGGACCAGGTACACAGCCAGTACCGGACCAGACACGACACCGAGTTCGCACCCGGCCCCGGGAACCCTCCCCGGAGCCGAAGAAGGCCCAGGGAGCCCCATGTCCGCCCACGGTGACGCCGGCACAGCCGGCACGGCGAGAGCCGCCCTCTTCGACCTCGACGGCACACTGATCGACTCCGAACCCAGGAGCCGGGCACTGTGGCGACGCCTCTTCGCCGGCCACGGCATCGACTGCGGGGAGGACATGCTCGACGGCTTCAGCGGGCGGCGCAGCAGGGAGGTGATCGAGGAACACCTCGTACGGTTCGGCAGGCACGCCACGGCGGACCAGGTGAGAGAGGAGCTCACCGCGCTGAACGGCGAGCCGGACCTGCCTCCCGTCCGGCTGGTCCCCGGCGCCGACCGGCTCCTGGAGCGCCTGCGCCGAAGCGGAGTGGCGCTGGCCGTCGTCACGTCCGGTGGCCGTTCCTACGCCGACGACCACCTGACGCGGTGCGGCATCGCCGGCCACTTCACCACGGTGGTGACCGCGGAGGACGTCACCCACGGCAAACCGCACCCCGAGGGCTATCTCCTCGCCTGCCGGCGGCTGGGCGTCGCACCCGGCGAAGCGGTGGTCTTCGAGGACTCCGCAGCGGGCCTCCAGGCGGGCCGGCGCGCGGGCGCCCGCTGTATCGCCGTGGGCCGGGCCGCCAGGACGCCCGCCCTGTGCCGGCTCGCCGACCACACGGTCGAGGACCTCGCCCGGGCGCCGGTCATCGGCCCCGCCGACACCGACGCGAGGCGGCGCCACGCCGGTACCGGCGCGGCCGGGTAGCCGACGCCGGCCCGTCACGTCGGCTGGAACCCGGGCGCACCCTTCCGCGGGGCGGTGACCGGCACTCGCCCCCTCGGTCTCCTCCGGGCGCGGGGCATCGCGGCCGACGCCAAGTCACGGGTGCAGGCGGGCGGAGAGGCCGGTTACGCTGCATCCATGTTCCCCAGGCATGGCGCGGGGCGGCGGTGACCGCGCCTGGCCCCGCCGGTACGTCCGGCATCGAGTTACGGCACCTGCGGGCGTTCGCCGCGGTGGCCCGGCGCCGCTCGTTCACCCAGGCCGCCCAGGAGCTGCTGATCACGCAGCCGGCCCTGAGTCGTACCGTCGCCCAGCTGGAGGCGGCCCTGGGGGTGCGGCTGCTGGACCGCTCGTCGCGGGGCGCCGCGCTCACCGACACCGGTGCCGAGTTCCTCGTACACGCGGAGCGGACCCTGGCCGCGTTCGACGCGGCCCTTGCCGCGGCCCGTCACGAGTCGGCCCTCAGGCTCGGTTTCAGCTGGCTGCTGCCCGATCCCTGGGCCCAGCAGTCCATCGCCCGCTTCGAGCGTGACACCGGGGCGCGGCTGGAACTGGTGCGCTGCGACGACCCGCTGGTCGCCCTCGACCGGCAGGGTGTCGACGTGGCCCTGGTGCGGGGCGGCAAACCGGTCGGGGGCGCCGTCCGTACCGTGCACCTCTACGACGAGCGGCGCGTCGCCGTCCACGCCCGGGAACCGGCGGGCGGTGGACGGGAGGGCTCCCGCGGCACTCCCCCGCAGGCGGTGCCCGACGTCGTGCGCTGGCAGGACGCCCCGGAGTGGACCCTGGTCGTCAACACCGCGAGCGGCACCACCGGCCCCTGGTGCTGGCCGGACGGGGACGGCCCGCACCGGTACGTGGAGACCGCGAACTTCGACGAGTGGCTGGAATCGGTGGCCGCGGGACGCGGCCTCGGTGTGGTCCCCGATGTCGCCGAACGCCGCATCCACCACCCCGCGCTGCGTTTCCGGCCGCTGACCGGCGCACCGCCCAGCCCGGTCCGCCTCGTCTACCGCACGGAGACGGGCACCGGGTCCGCGCTGCTGCGCCGCTTCCTGGACGCGGCACTCGAAGCGGCCGTGACCTGCACTCATGCAGGTGAGGCATAGCCGCCGCCCGACCGGCATTTCCGCTTGATCCGCCGTCTGCCTACGGTCGACCGCGAGGAACGGGGGCGTCCCCCGCCCCTCCCGGCAAGCCCTGCCCGACCACCACCTGACGGAGACCGCCGTGCCCCTCGTACGCATCGACATGATCCGCGGCCGCAGCCCCGAGAACGTGCGGGCCATCACCGACGCCGTCCAGCAGTCGCTCGTCGACGTCCTCGAGATCCCCGAGCGGGACCGCTTCCAGATCGTGACCCAGCACGACCCCGACGAGCTCATCGCCCTGGACTACGGACTGGGCTTCTCCCGCACCTCCGGCACGGTCATCGTCCAGATCTTCACCCAGCGGGGCCGCAGCAGCGAGAGCAAGCAGCTCGTGTACCGCACGCTCGCCGAGCGGCTCGCCGAGGCCGGGGTCGACGGCAAGGACCTGTTCGTCAGCTACTGCGAGAACGGCCCCGAGGACTGGTCCTTCGCCGACGGACGCGCGCAGTACGTCGAGGGCGACCTCCCCGTCCCCGGACGCTGAGTCCTACGCAGAGTGAACAGGCGATACGCCTGGTCGAGGACGGGGACATGACCCGGATTTCCGCATTGTCCGCGGAGTGTGCGGGGCATGAAGCCGGGTAGGCGCGCCGTCTGGTCGGCAAGAAGGAGAAGATCATGCAGATGACCCGACGGATCGCGATCTTCGGCGCTTCCACGGTCCTCGCCGCGGGCGCCATGGCGATCGGCAGTGGTCCCGCGACGGCGGCCGCGGCCCAGGCGCCCGAGCACCACCCGGTCGTCGCCGTTCCGGGCGGCAGTCAGCACCTCACGGCCCGCGACCCCGCCGCCCGGCAGCCCACGGACCCGTGGATCGAGGACCAGCTGGCGACCTACTACCCGTCGTCCAAGCAGCGGCTCGCGGTGTTCGACCCCTGGGTCAAGGACCAGCTGGCGCTGCTCCAGCGGACGGGCCGGTAGGAGCGGACGCTTCGGACCATCCGAGGGGGGAACTCGGCCCGACATGTTCCAGAGCATCGTGCGCGGTGGCGCGGCAGGCGCCGCCGGGACAACCGTCCTGAACGCTGTGACGTACGCGGACATGGCCGTGCGGGGCAGACCGTCGAGCGAGGCACCCGCCCAGGTGGTCGACAAGATCAGCCAGGACGTGGGACATCCGGTCCCCGGGTCCGGCGACACCCGCGCCAACCGGCTCTCCGGCCTGGGCGCTCTCTCGGGCATCGCCGTCGGCTGTGGGACCGGGGCCGCCGTCTCCCTGCTACGGCGGGCGGGCGTCCGGATGCCCTGGTGGCTCGGCGGCGTCGTCACCGGCGCCCTGGCCATGGCGGCGACCGATGTGCCCATGGCGCGGCTGGGAGTGAGCGATCCGACGAGCTGGTCCGTGAAGGACTGGACATCGGACGTGCTGCCCCACCTGCTGTACGGGCTCGTGACCTACGGCATCGTGACGGCCTCCGACTGATCCGGCATGACGCGGACGAGCCGAGCGGGCTGCACCCGCCGGTCACGGTCTGCCGCTCGCGATCTCCCTGCGGTCGTCCTGGTACTCCGAGAGGAACAGCCGGCAGAAGGCGCGGGCGTCCGCCGCGCGCGCGTGGGCGGCGAGGTGTTCCACGATGCTCCAGTAGTGCTCGTACTGCACGCTGCGCAAGGACAGCGTGAACGACGAGACGTCGTCGCTCCACCGCCGGATACGGCCGATGCCCTTCACCGCGTGGAAGACGGTGAGGGCTTCAACGCCGCCCGCGGGGACGTCCTGCGCGCGGGGCGCGGGCAGACCGAACTCGGTCAGGGCGGCCAGGTAACCGTCGTACAGCTCCCGGCGCAGCGCCCAGCCCGCCTCGTCCAGCGGCACCAGCGGAAGGTCGTCGATGACCGTGACGGCTTCCTGCAGCAGCGGAAGAGTCGTAGCGGATTCCACGTCGATGAGGACGAGGCGGCCGTGTCCGGTGAGGATCCAGTTCCCGGGATGGGGGTCCTTCTTCGCCACCACGGGACTGCCCGGCGCCGCGAGGGGGCGCACCAGGGCGTGCAGCGCCTCCCGGATGCCGGGGGACGTCTCGAACTTGTCGCACGCCTTGGTCACCTGGGCGGCCCAGTCCTCGGCGTGCCGAGGGGTCGCGGTGCGCGGTGTGCCGGGGTCGTCCAGTGCGCGCCAGGCCTGGAAGGCGGCAAGGTACCGCAGGACCTCGACGAAGTGGGGAAGCGGGTCGTCTCCCCGCCCGGCGAGCCGGTCGGCCACGGTCGCTCCGAGAAGCCGGCCCCGCATGCGCCGCATGACGTAGACGGCGTCCTCGGCGTGCGGTGCTTCGAGCGGGACCAGTCCGAGGGGCTCGGGCAGGAGCCAGCCCTCGGGGGCGTGCCTGTCGGTGAGCCACTGGCGGAACCGCTGCGTCCACTCCCACTCACGGGCCGCCGCGCCGGCATCGAGCCGTTTGAGGACGATGGTCTGCTCGATCAGGCGGTGGCCGTCGTTGAGGACGAAGACACCCCGTTCTCCGGGCCGGCGCTGCCCGCCGAGCACGGACGCGGCGAACTCGCGGTTGCGCGCGGCGAGTTCGGCGGCGTGCCCCAGGAGCGCGCGCCGGTCGCCGGCGAGGAGCGGCGCGGACAGGGCGGCGGGCGGCAGGCCGGTCAGCGTGGACGGGTCGAGGATGTCGCACTGCCGGGCGAGGTCGGCGAGTTGCAGTACGGGCCAGGGCCACGCGGGGTCACAGGTGGCCGCCTGCAGGGCGAATCCCGCGCTGCGGGTGAGCTGGCTGTCGTCCAGGGTGATGCGGTGGAGGCGTTCGGCGGCAGCGGCGGCGACACTGCGGTTCTCCCGGGCGCGGTTGCCGTCGCCGTATGTGGCCTCCTTCAGTGCGATGGCCCGTTGCAGGTCCTCGGCGTCACGGTGCCTCGTGCCGCGCCGGTAGTAGGCGTCTCCCAGGTGGCCGGTGATCGCGGTCCGGTCCCGTTCCGGCCGCAGGCTCGGCACGTCCGCGCCGACGGCCTCCGGCGTCAGCGGTTCCGTCGGCGTCAGCGATTCCTCCAGCGTCAGCGACTTCTCCAGGTTCTCGATCGCCGTTTCGAGCAGGTGTTCCGTGGGGGTGAAGGAATAGGAGCGCAGCGCCGCCTCGCCCAGCCGGCTGTGGATGATGACGGGATCGAAGTCCGGGCGTACGACGGAAGCGGGACGCCGGGCCTGGACCAGGGCCCTCTCCAGCCAGTCGACCGCTTCGCGCAGCAGCCCTGCCGCCTCCTCGCCGTCGGCCTCGTCGCCGCCGGCCAGGATCTTCGCCAGCGCCAGCGCGCAGGCTCCGGCATCGGCGTAGGCATCGGCGCTCGCGGGGTCGTTCAGCGCTTCGAAGCTGGTCCGGTACAGGACCAGAGCGCGTTCGAGGGTGGCGGGGGCCGTGTCGTCGTCGGCCCGGGCGAGCAGGCGGGCCATGAGGGCGGCGTGCCCGGCCACGTGACGACGGCCGGGCGGCGACAGCTCCGGGTGAGCGACGTCGATCTCGATCCGGTCGAGCGCGCTCTCCAGCAGCCGGCGTGACCGGTCGGCACCCTCGGCGGCGACCACGCTCCTGCAGGCGCGGGAGAGGGCCGCGCCTGGAATCGGCTCATCCGACGGCAGCCGGACGAGCTCATCGGCCAGTCGGCGCAGTTCGTCGGTGGCCTTGGCCTCCACGGCACGGTCCACGGCTTCGTCGAGTTCCCGGACGCGTATCTTCGCGGTGAGGCGGTCCGCCGCGGGCAGGGTGTCCAGCATCCCGCGGGCACGTGCGAGGTCGGCAGCCGCTCCGGCGCCGTCGCGGCGCCTCATCAGGACCCGGGACCGGTCCAGCAGGGCGGCGGCGACGACGAGGCGGCTCATGTGGCCGGTGGATTCGGGGGCGAGCAGGTCGGCGAGCGCGGCCTGGAGCCGTTCCGTGCTGCGGCGGCCGTCGGTGTCGACGTCGAACCGGTAGAGCTGATGCCTCACGTGCCCGCGCCTGGCCAGGAGGTACCCGGTGTGGGTTCCCTCGGTGTCGGCGGGCCCGGCAGTCGCCAACGCCTTGGAGTAGGCCCATTCGGCGTCGCGCAGCAGCCGGATTCCTTCGCCGGGCCCGGTGTTGCGCAACCGGACCATGCCGAGTCCGGCCAGGACGTCCGCGCGCGTGGCCAGCAGCCTGCGGGAGGTCGGCGGACGCCTGAGTGCCTGCAGGACGGTCCACGCCTTCTCCAGGTGGGCCGGAGCGCGCTCGGCGCGGAACAGCCGGAGATGGATCTCGGCCCGGTAGGCGAAGTGTTCCTCGGTCCTGTCCCGCTGTTCCGCGAACGCCGAGTGGCCCTCGGCCCGCCGCAGCAGGGCGACGGCGCCGGGGTCGGTCTCGTCGAGTTCCCTGGCGAGCAGGACGAGTGCGACGGCGAGCTGGCCGTTGCAGGCGCAGCGCCTTTCGAGCGGCGTACGCTGCCCGTTCCGGTCGGCCCGCTCCAGGGCGTCGACGGCCTCGTTCAGCAGGAACCGGGCCGGCTCTCTGTGGCCGTTCATGTAGAGCGTCTGTCCGAGGTGGAAGCACCGGCTGCCGAACTGGAGGGTGACCTCGCGCAGGGTGCCGGTCAGATGCAGGTTCTCGTCCCGCAGGGCTCCTTCGAGACCGGGCCGCCCCGTGGAGAAGTGCTCCCGGAACATGTGCAGCAACGGAATCCACACGGCCTCACGGGTTTCCCTGCCGCGATGCTCCTTGGTGGCTTTCCAGGCTCGCACGAGCGCGTCGGCGGACGGAGCCGCGGACACGGCGTCCAGCCTGACGGGGCGCACGCATTTGCGCATGGCCGACGACAAGTCTCCCGGGAGCGGGACGCCGTGCGTACGCAAGGTCGCCACGTAGGCGTCGAGGGGGGATGCCTGGGATGCCCGGCGTGCCGGCCGGTGGCTGTCCGTCACCCGCCCATCGTGGCAGCCGAGTTGAGGAGCGGGCAAACGATGTGGACGGGGTGGCGGGAAGGTGCTAACGGGACACTTCGGCGCGGGCCGAGTCGACGAAGCGGCTCACGGCCGCGCGCGTGCCGTCGGAGCACTCCTTCATGAGGGCCAGGCTCCCCGCCTTCTTGATGGAGGAGACCTTCTCCCGTGCCGCCACCGCCGCTTGTCTGATGTCCTCGTCCCCGGCCAGGAGGAGCACCCGGTAGTACGCGGTCCACATGGTGCTGCGGGCCGTGTACACCGGAGCGGAGTCGTGGGTGACCCCGTTGTGGTCGGCGAACCAGCGGTCCATGAGTTCCCTGCGCAGCTCCATGACCGCCTCCGCGAAGGCGACGTAGGCCGAGATGCGCTCCTCGTGCAGGCGTGCCAGTGAGGCATTGCGCCGCTGCAGGAAGTGGGTGAGGAAAGCTCCTACCGCGGTGCCCAGCAGAGCCGCCCCGATTCCGGTCACAGCGGAAACCATGTCAGCCATACCAAGTAGCTGTGCCGCGGGGACGGTCTTCAACCGCGGCGCTGAGCAACCGTCGACGACCATCCGGTGTGGCGCGGGCCGGCCGAGTCGGCGGGACTCAGGCGGGGGGCGGCGGCCGAGACTCCGTCACGCCAGTGGATCGTGACCCCAGTTCATCAGGGAGTGCCGCCATCTGGTGTCCCGTACGTCCCCCTGGGGTCGTTGGGCCAGATGACGGTGGATGTAGCCGACGACCTTGCGCATGTGCTGGTAGTCGTCGTCCGAGAGGTCGCTCTTCTTCGCCCGCAGGATCTCCACGATCCGGCGGCCGGAGGCGTGTCCGGTGGACTCGCCGCCGTCCAGGTGCTGCCCGGCACTGCGTGACTCGTCGGAGGCGAGCCACTCGTCCAGCTCCGCCGGCTTCATGTTCACCAGCTCACGGAACGCCGCGTCGACCTCGTGGCGCTCGTCGTCGTCCACGTCGGCTACTTCTTCTTCAGCGCGGACGGCTTGTGCACCGCGGATTTGCCGGACTTATCGCTGCGTACCTGGTACTGCGGGTCGTCCGGGGAGGCGTCCACCGTGCGGCCCGCGGCCTCGGTCCGTTCGGTGATCTTCTTCTCCACCTCGCCCTCGGCCTGGCTCCCGTGACTGCGCCAGGTGACGTGGTCGCCCTTCTTCAGTTCCTTCTTCGCCTCGCGCCTCTTCGCCATGCCGCGACTCTCCTTGGCACCTGAGCCGGTGGTCTGCTTCCGTCCTTCCAGCGTGGGGGCTTCCGGCCGATTCCGCGACGCGGGCGACCCGGCCGGTGCGCGCGCCCCCGCCCGGTGCGCGCGACCCCGTGCCGTGGGCCGGGGATCAGCCCGGTCCGCCGTCGTCCGGTGCGGACGCGGCACGATCGGCCCTTCCGCCGGCGCCCAGCCTGCCCGTGGCGCGCAGCGGCCGCCCGGCGTCCCAGCGGGGCAGCTCGTGGCGGGCCAGCCGCAGTACCACGGGAGGCAGGGCCCAGCGCACGGGCTGGACGAGCCGGAGCCACGCCGGGAAGTAGACGGTGGTGCTGCGGCGCTCGACGGCCCGCGCCAGCCGGGCGGCGACCGCCTCCGGCGGATGGATGGTCCGGACGCCGGGGGGCATGCGCACGCGCAGTTCGTGCAGGGCCGCGTAGCCCTCGGCCTCGCGGATCATGTCGGTGTCCGCCCAGGCCGGGTAGGCGATGCCCACGGCGACCCCTTCGTGCGCCACCTCGGCCTGCAGGACGTGCGCGAAGGCTTCCACACCCGACTTGGAGGCGCAGTAGGCGCTCATCATCGGGGTGGCTCCGAGAGCCGCGAGCGAGGCCACTTGCAGGAAGTAGCCCGCCGTCGCCCTCAGATCGGGCAGGAACGCCCGGGCCGTATGGGCGCTGCCCGTCACGTTCACGTCGATGACACGGCGCCAGGTGACGGGGTCCGACGTCGCGAAAGGGCCTCCCTCGGCGATTCCCGCGTTCGCCACGACCGCCGACGGCCGGCCGAGGCGTTCGCGGACCTCGTCTGCCGCGTCGTCCAGCGCCGAGTGGTCCGTGACGTCCACCTCGACCGCCAGCGCCGCGGTGGCCAGGGATGCCGCCAGGGCCTCCAGTCCGGGCCCCTCGTGGCCGAGAAGTGCCAGGCGGGCCCCGCGCCGGGCCAGCTCGTGGGCCAGTGCCGCTCCCAGCCCGCGCGCGGCTCCGGTGACCACGACGGTCCGGTCCTTGAGCGGGCCGGACGTCACCTGCCGCTGCCCCGGCCGTGCTGACGGCTCGCACCCGGCTCACCGAACCCGCCCGTCGGCGGAGCCCGGTGGCCCGGTGCCCCGGCCGGAGCGCTCTTCCCGGCCGAGGACAGCGGGCGTACCGGTGTCCCTTCCGGCGATTCGAGCCAGCGGGTGGAGATGTGCACCCCGTCGAGCGGCCGGCCCCCCGACATCTCGGCGGCGGAGAGGCAGAACCGGACCCACATGTTGAGCTGGATCTCCTTCGCCAGGCGCAGGTGCGAGTACAGCAGGTGCACCAGGCGGGTGGCGGGGCACGCCCAGAGTTCGATCTCGAACACCAGCAGGCCGTCGTCCTCCCGCGCACGGAACTGCACCTGACCGGCCTCCATGTGGCCGCGCAGGGTCACCAGGTGCAGCCGGTCGTCGTCGCGGTGGACGACCTTGACGGGTCCGTTCCAGGGGCCTGGCATCTCCACCAGCAGCTCGTCGTCGACGTCCAGGCCCTGTTCCCGGAGCTCACCGGTGTGGATGTCGACCACCTCGGAGGGTACGAAGCGCTTGAAGTCGCAGCAGATCCATTCGACGAGCCGTGCCGGAGCGACGTCGGCATCGGTGATGCGCACGCGGAAAAGGCGGTGGAACAGGGGACCGGTGCCGTCCTGCGCCAGTTGCACCCGGCTGTCGACCGCTTCGGGCGGCAGCCGCGGTGGTAGGTCCGTCTCGTCACCCCGGCACTCGCCGCCTCGGTACAGAGGCGTCGTCTCCCACAGATACCGCCACGTGACCAGCCCTGTGCCCAGAAGCCACCGCGCGAGCACGGCCAGTGTCCGAGGACAGCGTGGTCGCCGCATCCGTACTCCTCAGAGTGACAGAACCGCAGGAAACATCATTAGAAGGTGTATACCCGAGCGAAGGGGTACACAAAAGGAAACGGCGGCACGACCAAGCGATCCCGGAGGCCCCGATGGTGGTCCGGCTCCTGCACCGTGCGGGTGTGCGCAGTGCCCATCTGCACCTCGCCTCGCTGGGCTCCGTCGGCCTGTGCGTGGCGTTGTGGGTACGCGCGAAGACCGTCGACCAGGAGGAACGGGGCAACGCCGAACGGCGCGCGCTCTTCGTGGGTCTGTGGCCACCTACGCTGTGGCTGATCGGCGACTCGCTGGAAAGCCCGAGTGGCCTTGGCTGACTGGGTCTTCGGACGGCTCGACGCCACCCGGGTGTGGCGGGACCTCGCGGGCGCGCCCGTGAACTACTCGATCGACGAGGTGCGTCGGCCGTCCTGGAACATCGACGTCCACCGCACCGCGCTGCCGGCGGAGCGGCCCGGCCCGCCGGAGCCGGGAGGCTCGTGGGAACAGGCCTGCCGCCTGGTCCGCGACTACGAGTTCTCGCCGCCGGAGATCGTGCGCGCGCTCTACGACCCGGCCGCACCGCTGCTCGGCCGTGACATGCTGCTGGAGGCCCGGTTCCACGGCCTGCACTTCTACTGCGGGGTGCGTGTCACCCAGGTGGTGGACGAGACCCGTGACAGCACCGAACGCGTCTGGGGATGGGCGTACGAGACCCTGGAGGGTCACCTGGAACGCGGCCGGGTCACCTACGAGGTCGTGAAGCGGCAGGACACCGGCGAGGTGCTGTTCGTGGCCTCGTCCCATTCGCAGGGCGCCCCGACGCTGGACCGGATCACCTTCCTCGGATGGCGCCTGTTCGGCCGCCGCACCCAGTTGCGGTTCTACCGCAGGTGTGCCCAACGGCTGCGCCTGTTCGTCGAGGCCGCGCTGCGCGGCGAGGACCCGCTGTCCGGACCCCCCTCCACCGTCGGGCGTCTGGTGTGCGCGCCCTCGGACGCGCGGATGCACCGCTGGGACGCGCTGGCGATCCACCGTGTCGCTCCGGGCTGAGGCGCAGGGGGACCCCATCGCCGGTATCCGCCACCGGGGCGACGGCCGCGTCCGGCGTGCCGCTGAACTTCTTCTCCTGGCCGGGGTCCGGCTATTGACCGAGGGCGGGCTGCCGCTGTCCCCTGTCCTCCGCGGACGTCCCGGAGCCTCGGCCGGCGGTGCCGGTGCCGGTGCCGCTGCCGCTGCGGGGATCGCCTCCGCGTGCCCTGAAGGGGACATGGGCCTCGCTGAGCACGCGATGCACGAATCCGTAGGACCGGCCATGTGCCTCGGCTATGGCACGGATCGACCGCCCCTCGCGGTACTCCTTGACGAAGGCCTCGGCCAGCTCCTTGCGTGCACTGCCTGTTATCCACTTGCCCTTGTGCACGGACGTCTCCTCTCGCATCGTCGGGTGATCACCGGATTCCCGCGTCGACGCGACCCATGTCCGCGAGCTGCGCACGTACCGCCCGCAGGGGGCGGGGATGTCAGGAGAGCCAGTCGACGTAGCGGGTGGGGGCGAGGCGGGCGTTCCTGTCGGTGAGGACGTCCCCCTTGACCACGGCGAACATGCCGGCGGTGGGGTCGGTGACGACGGTGCGGCTGTCGCCCTTGTGGGACAGGGTGATCCGGCCCAGCTCGTCCAGGGGGAAGACCTCGGGTCCGGCGATGTTGCGGATGCCGTTGAGCGGAGCTCCGGCAGCGACCTCCGCCACCGCGTCGGCCACGTCGTGGGAAGCGATGGGCTGGATGGGCGTGGCCGGCAGCCGGACGGTGTCGGCGTCGGCGGTCCAGGACAGGACCGCGTCCATGAAGTCCATGAACTGCGTGGCCCGCACGATCGAGTAGGGGATCGGCCCGGCCGCGAGGATCTCCTCCTGGAGCGCCTTGGCACGGTAGTAGTCCAGCTCCGGCACCTGGTCCACGCCGACGATCGAGAGGATGACGAAGTGGCCGACGCCGCCCTTCCGGGCCGCGCCCAGGAGGTTCTCCATCGAGGTCCGGAAGAACGCGAGCGAGGCTTCGTCGAAGGTCGGGGAATTGGTCAGGTTGACGACGGCATCGGCTCCCGCCACCGCCTCGTCCAGCCCCTGGCCGCTGATGATGTCGACTCCGGTGGACTTCGAGTGCGGTACGGCCTCGTGTCCGGCCGCGTTCAGGTTCCTGACGACCTGCGAACCGATCAGTCCGGTACCGCCGATGACTGCGATCTTCATGACGCGCCCTTCATAGCGGTTTACTGCGCAATATGGCATATGTACCGCGGTGCGGGCGGGCTGAAAACGGCTCGCTGATCGCCCGGGTCGGCCGGTCGGCCACGGGCACGGTGGTCAGCACTGCTCCGCCGCGAGGGCGCAGAGCTGGGAGCGGTTGGGCAGGCCGGTCTTGGCGATGAGGCTGGCGACGTGCTTCTCGACGGTGCGCGGCGATATGTAGAGCCGGGCGGCGATGTCCTTGTTGCTGGGGCGGTCGGCCAGCAGGCGGAAGATCTCGTACTCGCGGACCGTCATGCCCTTCAGCCGCAGCTCTGGTGGAATCCGGTCGCTGCCGGTGCGGTGCTGGCGTACCGGCGCGCCGATCGCGCGCAGCAGGGTCCGGCAGGCTCCGGCCACCGCGGTGGCGGAGGTCCCGCGGAAGTGGTGCTCGGCCTCCCGCAGCCATCGTTCCGGTTCGCCCCAGTTGAGCGCGTGGGCCTCTTCCGCGATCAGCCGTTGTCCGAGGTGGCGGGCGGTGGGGTAGGGCGCGCCCGTCTCCTGGGCGAGGAGTGCGGCGCGTCCGGCCGCCTCGGGCCGCCCCTCCCGGCCGAGCAGGACGGCCTCGGCGAGGAGGACGAAGTGGTGGTTCCACCGCATCCGGCCCGCGGCGCTGCCGGCCAGCCGGTCGAGGTGACCGCGGTCGGCCCGGCCGTCCAGGAGGTCGAGCAGCAGACCGAGCCCGTGCCGTCCGCTCAGGTGGAAGGTGGTCGGGTTCTCGGCCTCCAGTGCCTCCAGGTCGGCCATGGTCCGGGCCGCCTGGTCCCGGTTCTCCTCCAGCAGGGCGCAGAAGACCCGGGCCAGGCCGAGGGCCAGCGGTTCCTCGGGCGAGCGGCTCCCGCCCCAGCGTCCGAAGTCGGTCAGGGCCTCCTCCATGGCGGGGCGGTCGCCCTGGTGGGCGGCCAGTACCGCGCGGGCCATCAGCAGGTAGCGGGCCACCGACGTGAGCTTCAGGCGGGTCGCCATGGTCAGCGTCTCCTCCCCCAGCGTCCGGGCCTCGGTGAACCGGCCGCTCAGCACGTCGTGGAGGGTGAGGATGCCGTCGATGCCGTAGACGACGGTGACCGCACCGAGCCGCTGGGCCTCCGTGCGGGCCTCGTCGAGGGTGGCGGTGCTGCCGTCGTCCAGCCACCGGATGCCGCCGAGCCGGGTGAGCGCGTACATCCGCTGGAGCCACAGGCCGTGCCGCTCGGCGGTGTTCATCGCCTGTTCCAGGTAGGTACTGGCCTCCCCGAGGTCGCGTTCGCGGGCGACAACGCCGAGGAGCTCCCACGCCTGGCAGGCGACCAGGGGCAGGCTCTGCCGCTCGGCGGTGTCGAGGGCCGCACGGGCCAGCCGTTCGGCCCGCTGGGTGCGGTCCTGGCCCGGCGTGACGAGGCACAGGTACGCCTCGACCACGTCGGTCAGCGCGGCGTGCGCCTCGTCGGGCGCCGTCGCCAGCAGGGCGCGGGCACGGTCGATCTGGTTGTTGCCGTCGGTCCAGCGGCCCGCCATGTACGCCACGTGTGCGAGGCGGGTGTGCAGGGCCGCCAGCCTGGCCGCTCCCAGGCCGGCTCCGGCGAGTTCGCGCAGGCTGCCGGCGAGGCTGAGCGCCCGGGTCAGGTCCCCGGTCTCGGCGAGCGCGGGCAGCAGCGCCTCCAGGGCTTCCGCGCGGGCGGCGCAGTCGCCGCCTTCCGCCAGCAGCCGCTCGGCGCGGTCGAGCAACGCGACCGCGGACCCGACCGAGCCGTCGGCGAGGGCACGGCGCCCGGCCTCGGTGAACAGCCGGCCGGCCCGGACGGGGTCGCCGGCTTCGGCGCGCAGGGTCGCCGCCAGGGGGCACCAGTCGCCCGGCAGGCCGGGGTTGAGGGTCTCGATCGCGTCGGCGGCCTGCTCGGACAGGGCGACCCGGGCGGTCGGGGTGAGCTGCGCGAGCAGTGCCTCGGCGGTCAGCGGGTGCTGGAAGGCGTACCAGTCGGGGGCGGGTTCGTCGGCCGCGACCAGCCGGGCGACCACGCTCGCGTGCAGGTGGCTGAGCAGGCTCCGGTCGTCGACGCCGGTCATCGACTGGAGCACCGACAGGGGGAAGCGCCGGCCCAGTACGGCGGCGGCGCTCAGCAGGGTCCGTCCCTGCGGGCCGAGTTGGTCGATGCGGTGGGTGGCGCTCTCCAGGAGCGCCCTGGGCATGTTGCGGCGGAGGTCGCCGACCACCCGCCAGACGGCGCCCTCGCGGACGAGCGAGCCGCCGGCGACCGCGCCCTGGAGGAGTTCCTCGACGAGGAACGGGATGCCCGCGCTGTCCTGCCACATCTGGACGAGGACCTCGGCTGGCATTAGACCGGGGTCGGTGTCCAGGCAGGAGGCGATCAGCCGGCCTACCTCGTCGGCGTCCAGCGGTGCCAGCCGGAACACCGTCGCGCTGCCGCGGCGCCCCGCGGACTCGGCGAGGTCCAGCGCCTCACCGGGATCGGACCGGAGGGTCGCGACCAGCATGAGCGGCTGCTGTTCGAGGTTGTCCACCAGGTACTCGACGATGGCGAGGGTCTCGGTGTCGGCGTCGTGCAGGTCCTCCAGGACCAGCAGGCAGCCGCTCTCGCGGCCGGCGTGGGCGAGCACCCGCAGGACCGCCTCGGCGAGCACCACCGTCGAGCCCTGGTCGGGGGCGCCGGTGCTCCACCCCGGGACGAGCCGGCCCAGCACCGGCCGGTACGGTCCGAGGCTCGCCTCGTCCGGTGTCACCCCGCCGCGGGAGAGCGGCATCAGGGCCTCGGTGAGGGGCCGGAGCGGAACCATCGGTCCGATGGTGCTGCTCCGGCCCTTCAGGACCCGCACGCCGGCGTCCAGCGCCGAGCCGATCAGCTCGGCGACCAGCCGGGACTTGCCGATTCCCCCCTCTCCGACCAGGAACGCCGTGCCTCCGCGTGACCGGTTCAGATCCCGCAACGTTTCGCCGAGCTCGGTGACTTCGGCCTCACGACCAATGAGATGAGCTGCCCGCAGACGCATACCTCCGGATAGTAGCCACTCGCTCACGAAGGTCACACAGTCGCGGGGACGGGCCGTGGGTGACGATGGGTCAGGAGGGGACCGACACGGTGGTGATGGTGGCGGAGCCGAGGCCGACCACCACGCCGCTGCCGAGGGTCATTCCAGCCAGCGCCCGGGTCCGGGCGCACGCCCCGTTCCAGCGGACCAGCCGGATCTCGCCGGCCGGGTCGGTGTCCGTCGCGGACGCGGCGCCCGTGGCCTCGGCGTGGACGGTACCGTTCTGCAGGAAACTGGACATGGGGTTCCTTCCATGGACATCGATCCGGTCGTGGATCGCTTTGTTTGCCGACGGTTCGTCTTTCCGCAAGGGTCGTCGTGGTGGCCGCCCGGACGGGGGTGCCGGGGCGTTCAGCCCCCGCCGCCCGGGGCCGGGTCGAGCAGCAGGACCGAGGGCACGGTGTCGGCGAAGCCCAGCCGCAGCAGGGCGTAGCCGATGCCCGACAGTCCGGTGAGCAGGCCGGGTGTCGGTACGCGCCCGGGTGTCCCGCAGCGGGGCCCCCAGGCGTCGAGCAGTCCGAGGGCCAGGCCGATCCGGCCGGTCAGGCTGCTGCGCGCCCCGGGGTGGCCGCGCGCGGCGAGGGCGGCCACCGCTTCCGCGATGCCCATCTCGCCGTGGCAGAGGCTGAGGTCGGCCACCGGCGGGTGTTCGGTGAGCCGGCGGCTCACGTCCCCGGCCGGGCCGTCCGCCGGCTGCGGGCAGAGTCCGGCGTCGGCCGCCGCCAGTACGACGCCGCTCGTGCCGGAGCACCAGCCGGCGTCGAGCCGGTCCGTCGCCGCGAGTGCGGTGGCCAGCCTGGCCCGGCCGGCCGTCTCGGCCCACGTGCCCGGTGGACCGCCGGCGAACCGGGCGTGCCGGGTGAGGGCCCAGCCGATGCCCGCCTCGCCGTAGGCGAAGCCGAAGTCCTCCGGCGCCCCGTCGCCGGGCCGGCCGGCCGGCGCGTGGGCCGGCAGCCGTTCGGCGATGCGGTCGGCGAGGTCGGCGGCCTGCGGCAGCCCGCGCTCGCTGTGCACCGCGTGCAGGGCGGCGAGCGCTCCGGCCAGGCCGGCCGACACGCCCGGCGGGGTGTCGTCGCCGTGGGCCGCCAGCGCCAGGGCGTCCAGCGCCGTCGGCAGGCACCCTGCGAGGTCGTCGTCGACCAGGGTGGCCACCCGTGCGAGGGCGTAGCAGACCCCGCCGAGGCCCTCGAAGCCGCCGGGGCCCACGGCACGGCTCAGCGCCGGGTCGGCGGCCATCGCGGTGACGAGTTCGGGTACGGGGGCGAGCGCCGCCCGGGCCAGTTCGGTGTGCCGGGCGGAGCCGGTGAGGGCGCCGAGCTGGGCCAGGAAGAGGGCCACCCCGCTGTACCCCTGGGCCAGTCCGGCGCCCATGGGCAGTACCGTCCAGCGGTCGTCGACCGCCTCCAGCCCGATCCAGTTGACCCGCCCGTGCCCGTGGACGGCCCGGCCGGCGATCTCGTCGGCGATCCCGGAGGCGGCGGCCAGCAGCGCGGAGGGTTCCGGCAGGGCGGCCGGGGCGGGGCGGCCCCGGCGGCTCACCCGGTGGTGGCGTCCGGCGGCGTCCGGCTCCGCGGACGCCAGGGTGGCCGAGATGATCCACTCCTGGACGCGGCGGTCGACGGTGCTCATGGCGGCGAGCTTCGCCCGTGCGGAGGCGAGGCCGGAGGTATTCAGGACGCCGTCGACCGGGCTGCCGTCCGAGGCGAAGACCTGCGGCGAGCCGGGCCGGTGGAAGAAGACGGGGACGTCGCCGTCCCACAGGTCGGCGATCTCGTACTCGATCAGGGCCTGGCGGGCCGGGTCGCCGTCCGAGTCGGCCCACAGCACCGCGAACATGGCGTCCCGGTCGAGCCCGTCGCGCAGTACCTGCGGATGGGTCGCCTCCTCCAGCAGGGTGGCGTACAGCATCGTCGGGCGGAGCACGAGACGGCCGACCGCGTCCGCGGCGGCGGCCAGCGGTCCGGCGGGGCCGGACAGTTCGTTGCGGTGCCGCACGACGGCGTCGTACCCGGTGCGGAATCCCGCCAGTACGGCGGCCTGCCGGTCGGCGCTGCCGGGTCCGGTCCCGGCGCGGTACGGCCGGTTGAGTGCGCCGGTGAACGGCGCCGGGCGGCGTACCAGGCGCATCTCGTCGGTGCCTGCGTCCTCCCAGACCATCCGGGTGTCGGGGGACTGGCCGCCGGGCGCGCCGCCCAGCGCGGAGACGTCGACCGCGCCCAGTTCGCCCATCAGGAACTGGGGCAGCAGGCAGGTGCGGTGCACCGAGGAGGCGTGGGCCGCGGCGGCCGGGTCGGGCAGGGTGGTCCCGCCCTCGGGCAGGACGGGGTGCAGCAGCGTCTCGACGTCGACGAGCACGGGCTGGTCGCCGTGCGCGAGGACGTTCTCGTAGTGCAGGTCCACCCCTTCGAGGGTGTAGGCCAGGGCGATCAACGCGCCCTGCCTGCGGTGGAAGCGGTCGATCTCGGCCAGCGAACGGCAGGTGCGGTGGTCGATGTACTCCAGCCACCCGTAGCCGTCGCCGGCCACCCAGCGCGGGGTGCGCGGTGCGAGTCCCGGTACCTTGCCGTCGAGCCAGCCGGCCATCCGGTCCAGCAGGGCGTGCTGGTCGACCGGCCGCGGCTTGTAGACCGCGCTGCCGCCGGCGAACCGGAGCACCGCCACCGACCTGCCCCGCTGGTGCAGGTCCCCGAGTCCCAGCTCGACGGCGGTCAGCGGGCCCGGGTCCCGTCCGGCGAACAGTTCGCCGGTCAGCCGCCGCCGGTCGGCGGCGAGCCGTGCCAGCAGCTCGGCGCCGGACCGGGCGGTGTGCCGGCAGGTCCGGGCCAGCAGCCGGGCGAGGACGGGGTATCCGGCGAACAGGCGGGTGAGGCCGGCCCGGGTGCCCGTACGGGCGGCGAAGTCGGCGAACCGGGCCGCGGCGGTGGCGCCGGACAGGTCGCCCGCGGTCCGCGCGGCGGCCAGCTCGACGACCAGGGTGCGGGCCGCCGCCTTGGTCAGCCGCCGGGTCAGCCAGTGCCGGTAGGCCCGGGCGAACACCGCCACGTCGTCGGGCTCGGCGCCGCCCGCCCCGGCCTGTTCGACCAGCTCGGCGACGGCCGCCGTCACCAGCGGGCGCAGGACCGGCGCGAACACCGCGGCTCCGTCCGCCGGGTCGGCGGGCGCGGTCACCGCGGCACCGAGGACCTCCGGGGGTGTCTCGGGTGCCGCGGCGAGCGCGTCCTCGACGAACAGCGCCCACCGCGGCTTGGCGAGCCGGCCGGCCAGCCGGGCCGGGGACTCGGCGGCGAGCGCCGCCACCAGCCGGTCGTCGGCGCCCAGTCGGGCGGAGCGCACGGACTCGCAGGCCAGCTCGACCGGCGAGCGGGGGCGCAGCCGGGCGGCCGGGGCCGGCGCCGCGGGCGGGTGCGGGGCCGACAGCCGTTCGCGGAGTGTCGCGGCCGGCGCCCACCAGGCGGGCGCGGCCTCCGTGGTGGGACAGGCGGTGTCGGTTGAGGTCACGTCCGTCACCTTTCCAGCGGCGCCGCCCGCCCGTACAGGGAGTGGTGCCCCCACATTCCGCGGCGGACTACCCAATCGAAGCCATCGCCCGCCCCCCCCATGCGCACCGCCGGGCGGCCCGGTGGTAGCGGCGGGCGGCCGGGACGGCGCCGTGCCGGCGGCGGGCGGGCCCCTGCGGGGAGGTGCCGTCCGGCGGGACCCGGCCGTGGGCGGTACGGCCGCCGGTGTACGGCCCGGGGGGCGGCCCCCGGGGGCGGCCGGGCGCGGTACGGGAATGCGGGTAATCGCGCCCCATGCGGCGCGGCACCCGGGTTGCCGAGACTCCTCGCCGAGAGGTTCGCCCCACGCTGACCGAGGAGTACACATGGGCAATCCCCTGTCGCTGTGCGTCGTGGCCCTGGACCCGCTGCTCGAAGCCGGCGCCGTCAGCGCCCTGTCCGGCAACCCGGACATCGCACTGGTCCGGCCGGAGGAGGGGGCCGACGTGGCCGTGGTGATCTTCGACCGGGTGGACCGCCAGGAACTCGACCTGGTGGCCGCGACCGGCGGCGGCCCGCACCGGCCCGCAATCGTCGTGATCGCCTCCGACATGTCCCCCGCCGAGGCCGCCGAGGCCATCAACGCCGGGGCCCGCGGTCTCCTGCGCCGGCACGAGGTCGACGCCGAGCGGCTCGTGCGGACCGTGCGGACCGTGGCCGGCGGCGACTGCACCGTGCCGCCCGACCTGATCGACGGGCTCCTCGACCAGGGCACCGAGGCCGACGCGTATCCCGCGGTGCGGGGGCGTGGACCGGACTGGGGTCTGGACGAGCGGGAACGCGCGGTGCTGCGGATGGTGGCCGACGGCCGGGAGACCGACGAGATCGCCAAGGAACTGTGCTACTCCCCGCGGACGGTGACCACCGTCGTCCGCGACATCACCCAGCGGTTCCGGCTGCGCAACCGCGCCCACGCCGTGGCCTACGCCCTGCGGGCGGGCCTGCTGTGACCGCCCTCGTCCTCGAAGCGCCGCCGGAGCCCGGGCTGGGCACGGGCACGCTGCGCGTGCGGCTCGGTCCGGCGGGCGGGGCGGCCCGCGACACGGTGGCCGCCGGTCTGCGCCGGGCCGGCATCGAGCTGGCGGCCGGACCCTGCGACGGGGCCGTGCGGGTGGCCGTCGGGCGGACACCCGGTGCGGCGCTCGACGGCTGGCCGGAACCCGGCGGCGGCCCCCTGCTGCTGGTCGCCGACACCTTCACCGCTGCGGGCGTGCGGCAGGCCGTGCGGGCCGGGGCGGTGGCCATGCTGCAGTCCGCCGAGGCCACCCCGGAGCGCCTGCTCACCGCCGTCCACGCCGCCCGGTACGGCGAGGGCCGGATGTCCTACGACGTCCTGGTCCGCCTCCTCGACCGGGCGGGCAGCGCTGCCGGGCACCCGCGCCCCGGCCGGGACTCACCGCTGACGGCCCGCCAGCGGACGGTGCTCGCGCTGGTCGCCGAGGGGCACGGCAACGCGGCCATCGCCCGTGAACTCTCCTGCTCCCAGCACACCGTGAAGAACGTCATGTACGACCTGATGACGCGCCTGCACGTCCGCAACCGGGCCCACGCGGTGGCGTACGGCGTCCGCACCGGGCTGATCTGACCCGGCCGCGGCCGACCAGAGACATTGACGCAGCAAATGCCGCGCGGGGCGCTGCCGCTCCTTCCCTACTGCGCCGCCGTACCCGGACGGCAAGCTCCGGACGTGCCCCGGCCACCCGAGGCGCGCGACGACCTACCCCGACTTCCTTGGAGGTGAGCCGGTGGACCGCGGTGACGGCCGGACGACATCCTTCTCGCAGCAACGGCTGTGGTTCCTCGACCAACTGCGGCCCGGCACGGCGGACCATCTGCTTCCGCTGGCGCTGCGCCTGCGCGGCGGCCTCGACACCGAGGCCCTCGCCGCCGCACTGACCGACGTGACCGACCGGCACGAGGTGCTGCGCACCCGGTTCACGGCCGCCGACGGCGAACCGGTGGCCCACGTGGTCCCGCGGGTCGAGGTCCCGCTGGAGACGGTCGAGGCGCCCGCCGCCGACGCGGCCGGCATCGCCGCGGTCCTCGACCGCGCGGTGCGCCGGCCGGTCGACCTGTCGACGGCGCCGCCGCTGCGGGCCACCCTGGCGCGGCTCGGGCCCGGCGACCACCTGCTGGTGATCGTGGTGCACCACATCGCCTTCGACTTCTCCTCCTGGAACGTCCTCACCCGCGACCTGGCCGCGGCCTACCGCGCCCGGACCACCGGCGCCCCCGCCGGGCTGCCGGAGCTTCCCCTCCAGTACGCCGACCTCGCGGCCCGGCAGCGCGAGCGGTCGGCGGGCCCCCGGCTCGCCCGCGGCCTCGACCACTGGCGCTCGCGGCTGGCGGGCCTGCCGCCGCTGGACCTGCCGACCGACCGGCCGCGTCCCGCCGAGTTCGACGGCACCGCCGCCGTGGCCCGGTTCACCCTCCCGGCCGACCTGGTGGCAGCGGCCGACCGGCTGGCCCGGGCCCGCCGCGCCACCCGGTTCATGGTGCTGCTCGCGGCCTTCCAGGCCCAACTGGGCCGTTACAGCGGGCAGCAGGACTTCGCCGTCGGCACCCCGGTCGCCGGCCGCGGCCACTCCGCCGCCAGGGATCTCATCGGCCCCTTCGTCAACACCGTGGTCCTGCGCGCCGACCTGTCCGGCCGGCCGGGCTTCGGCGCCCTGGTGGACCGGGTCCGCAAGGCGTCCCTGGCCGACCTCACCCACGCCGACACCCCGTTCGAACGGGTGGTGGGCGAGCTGGCCCCGCCCCGCGACCTCAGCCGCAACCCCCTCTTCCAGGTGTCGTTCCTGACCCTCGACTCCCAGGCCGCACCGCCCGACCTGCCCGGCCTGTCGGTCGAGGTGGTGCCCACCCCGGTCGCCGGGACCCCCTTCGACCTGGCGCTCGACCTGCTCGGACGCCCCGACGGAAGCCTCGGGCTGCGCCTGCAGTACGCCACCGCGCTGTTCGCGCCCGAGACGGCCGCACGCATCACGGAGGACTACGTCCGGCTGCTGCGCGAGCTGCTCGCCGCCCCGGACGAGCCGCTGGCCCGCGCCACCGCCGTACTCGAACCGCTGCCCGGCGGCGAGCGCCGGCGCCGGCTCGCGCTCGGCCACGGCAGTGCCCGCACCGTACCCCCGCACACCGTCACCGACCTGTTCGAGGAGCAGGCGCGCCGCACCCCGCACGCCACCGCCGTCCGCTCCCACGACGGCGAGCTGAGCTACGCCGCCCTCGACGAGCGGGCCGACGAGCTGGCGCACCGGCTGCGCGGCCTCGGCGTCGGCCGCGGGGCCCGGGTGGGTGTCCTGCTGGAGCGCGGCACCGGGCTCCTCGTCGCCCTGCTCGGCGTCCTCAAGGCCGACGCCGCCTACGTGCCGCTCGACCCCCTGCACCCCGCACGGCGGATCGCCGGCCTGATCGCGGGCACCGAGGCCGCCGTGGTCCTCACCACCGGCGCGCTGGCCGACCGGGTGGCCGGCACGGAGGCGCAGGCCCTCCTGCTCGACGCCGCCCCGCCGCCGGCCGGTCCGTGCCACCGGCTCGACCGGAGCACCGGCCCGCACGACCTCGCGTACATCTTCCACACCTCCGGTTCGACCGGCACTCCCAAGGGCGTACAGATCCCGCACAGTGCCCTGACCAACTTCCTGCACGCGATGGCGGCCCGGCTGGAGCCGCGGCCGGGGGACACCGTCCTCGGTGTCACCACCGCCTCGTTCGACCCCTCGATGCTGGAGCTGTGCCTGCCGCTGCTGACCGGCGCCCGGCTGGTGCTGGCCGACGCCGAGCAGTCCCGCGACCCCGAGCGCCTGATCCGGCTGATCGGCGAGACGCGGCCGGACCTGGTCCAGGCCACTCCGTCGATGCTGCGGATGCTGGTCGACACCGGCTGGACCCCCGGCCCCGGCCTCACCGTGCTGTCCGGCGGCGAGAAGCTGCACACCGACCTGGCCGCGGCCCTCGCCGCCCGCGGCGCCCCGGTCCTGGACCTGTACGGGCCGACCGAGGCCACGATCTGGACCAGTGTGGCCGGGCACGGCGCCGACGGGCGGGTACGGCAGTGGGCCGCGGTGGACAACACCACCGTCCGGGTACTCGACGACCGGCTGGAACCGGTGGCGGAGGGCGTCACCGGGCACGTCTGCATCGGGGGCGACGGTCTCGCCTGGGGCTACCGCGGGCGGCCCGCGCAGACCGCCGGCGTCTTCCTCCCCGACCCGCACGCCACCGCGCCCGGCGGCCGGCTCTACGCCACCGGCGACCTCGGCCGGATCCGGCCCGACGGCTCGCTGGAGATTCTCGGCCGCAGCGACCACCAGGTGAAGATCCGCGGCCACCGGATCGAACCGGGCGAGATCGAGGCCGCGCTGCTCGCCCTCGACGGTGTCCGCGCCGCCGTGGTGCACCCGACGCCGGACGCCGACGGCGGCCGGCAGCTCACCGCCTACCTGGTCGCCGAGGACCCCCGGAACCCTCCCACGCCCGACGCCCTGCGCGCCGAACTGCTCGAATCCCTGCCCCACCACCTGGTCCCGGCCACGTTCGTCCTGCTGGACGCCATCCCGACCGCGGTCAGCGGAAAGGTCGACCGGCACGCGCTGCCGGTGCCGGCACCGCAGGCGGCCGGCCCGGCCGCTCCTGCCCGCACCCCGCGGGAACGGTCCGTGGCCAGGGTCTGGGAAGAGGTCCTCGGCGCCACCGGGATCGGCGCCCACGACGACTTCTTCCTGCTCGGCGGACACTCGCTGCTCGCCACCCGGGTGTCCGTGCGCCTGCGCGCCGCCCTCGGGGTGGACGTCCCCGTGCGGGCACTGTTCGACCACCCCACCGTCGCCGCCCTCGCCACGGCCCTGGAGGGCTACCCGCTCCTGGCCGCGGACGGCCCCCTGCCGCGGCTGACCGCCCGCCCGCGCGGCGAGCGCACGACCGCCGGCCGCCGACCGTAACCGCCTCCTCGCCCAAGGACCGCCATGACCCTCGTTGCGACCACCGACACCTCCGTCTTCGAGAAGATCGAGTCCGAGGTGCGGATGTACTGCCGTACCTTCCCCGTGGTGTTCGAGCGCGCGAAGGGCGCGCTGCTGCACACCGACGACGGCCGGCCCTTCATCGACTTCTTCTGCGGCGCCGGAAGCCTCAATTACGGACACAACCACGACGCCGTCAAACGGCGGATCCTCGACTACCTCGCCGGCGACGGCCTCATGCACGGCCTCGACCTGCACACCGTCGCCAAGCGCGACTTCCTCACCCGCTTCACCGAGGTCGTCCTGCAGCCGCGCGGCCTCGACTTCAAGGTGCAGTTCACCGGCCCCACCGGGACCGACGCGGTGGAGGCCGCCCTCAAACTGGCCCGCCGGGCGACCGGCCGCACCGGGCTGACGGCGTTCACCGGCGCCTACCACGGGATGTCGCGCGGTGCGCTGGAGGTCACCGGCAGCCGCCGCGCCCGCCGCGCGGGCACGGTCGCCGGCGGGGACGTGACCTTCGTGCCCTTCGAGGACGGCCCGCTCGGCCCGTTCGACTCCATCGGGCTGATCGAGCGGCTGTGGGCCGACCCGTCCTCCGGCACCGAACCACCCGCGGCGGTCGTCGTGGAGGCGGTCCAGATGGAGGGCGGGGTCTATCCGGCGAGCCGGGAGTGGCTGCGCCGGCTGCGCGAGGTGACCGAACGGTACGGGGTGCTGCTGGTCCTGGACGAGATCCAGACCGGGTGCGGCCGCACCGGCGCGTTCTTCGGCTTCGAGCAGTCCGGGATCGTGCCGGACGTCGTCACCGTCTCCAAGTCCCTCAGCGGTTACGGGCTGCCGCTGTCCCTCACGCTGTTCCGCCGCGAGCTGGACCTGTGGCAGCCCGGCGAGCACACCGGCACGTTCCGCGGCAACCAGCTCGCCTTCGTCGCGGCCACCGCGGCGTGCGAACTGTGGCAGCAGGACGACTTCCTGACCGGCCTTCAGCGGGGTGCCGAGCGCCTCGCCCGGTTCCGGGCCGACGCGGGCGCGCTGGACCCCGACCTCGTCCTGCGCGGCCGGGGCATGGTGCTCGGCGTCGACACCGCCCGGGCCGGCGGCACGGAGCGGGCCGAGCGCGTCCAGCGCCACGCCTTCGAGCACGGCCTGATCGTGGAGCGCTGCGGCCGGCACGACGAGGTCCTCAAGGTGATGCCCCCGCTGACCATCGACCCCGGCCTGCTCGACGAGGGGCTCGGCATCCTGCTCGACGCCCTGCAAGCGAACTGACGGCCAGCCACCCGAGGAGGGACTCCAGATGCCTCGCCCCGACCGCCGCCACCTGATCTCCGTCGACGACCTGACCGACCGGGAACTGCGCTGGCTCGTGCACCGCGGCGCCCAGTACGCCGCCGGCGAGTGCGACGGCGCCCGGCCGCTCGCCGACGCCGTCGTCGGCGTCCTGTTCCGCAAGACCTCCACCCGCACCCGGACCGCGTTCTCGGCGGGCGCGCTCCGGCTCGGCGGGCGGCTGATCACCTACGGTCCCGGCGACCTCCAGGAGAACACCGGGGAGAGTTCCGAGGACACCGGTGACGTGCTGTCCCGCATGCTCGACGTGCTGGTGGCCCGTACCGCCGGCAGCACCGAGGAGCTGCGTGCCTACGCCGCCCAGCGGCGGATGGCCGTGGTCAACGCGATGAGCGCCGCCGAGCACCCCACCCAGGCCCTCACCGACCTCACCACGATGCTCGGACGCTTCGGGCGGATCGAGGGGCTGCGGGTGCTGTACGCCGGGGAGGGCAACAACACCGCCTCCGCGCTCGCCCTGGCCCTCAGCCGGTTCCCCGGCACCGAGCTGCACCTGCGGACCCCGCCCGGCTACGGACTCGACCCGGCCTTCCTCGACCGGGCGGGCATCCACGCCAAGGGGTCGGGCGCGCTGGTCGAGGAGCTGCACCACATGGCCGACCTGCCCGAGGTCGACATCGTCTACACCACGCGCTGGCAGACGACCGGCACGACGAAGCCCGACCCCGACTGGCGGCGCGTCTTCGCCCCGTTCCAGGTGAACGCCGCCGTGATGGCGGCCTGTCCCGGCGCGGACTTCATGCACGACCTGCCCGCGCACCGCGGCGACGAGGTGACCGGCGAGGTGCTGGACGGCCCCGCGAGCATCGCGTTCCAGCAGGCCGAGAACAAGTACCACAGCGCCCGCGCCGTTCTGGAGTGGTGCCTCGGCGGCATCCCGGCAGAGTCGGCCTGACGACCGGCCGGCCGCCGGCCCGGCGCACTTTTCCCAGGGAGGTAGCACAGCAATGTCCGACACCATACGCATGCCCGGCGGCGGGTGGCGCCTGTGGACGCAGTTCGCGCTCCGCGGGCCCGGTTTCCCCGCCGCGGGCGTACTCCGGCTGGCCCCGGAGGGCCTGGCCTCGGCCGCGGACAAGTTCGCCCCCGGGGAGGTGCCGGCGGGGGCGGACTGGGAGGCGTTCGAGGATGCCTTCTCCGCTGCCGCGGTGCGCACCGCGCGCCACCTCCAGGAGATCGCCGCCTCGGCACCGTTCCGGGCCGCGGTCGCCTGGCAGAACCGTGCGGTGCTGCGCACCGGCATCAAGCCGTTCCTCGACTGGACGCCGTCCGCCGCGGGCCGCACCAGCATGCCCCGCCAGCGCGAGGAGCTGGTCGCCCACTACTGGCAGCGGTTCTGCGTCAAGAACGACACCATCGGCTTCTTCGGGCCGGTCGGCTGGGGCACGTTCGACACCTCCCTGCGGGGCGTCGAGGTCCATCCCGGCACCGGCCTGGTCGCCGAGTCGCGGGTCTACTTCTCCAGCTGGTCGATGGACGCCCTCGCCAAGGCCATCGACCGCGACCCGCGGGTGCGCGCGTGGACACCGCCGCGCCAGGTCCCGTACGTCCGGGTGGTCGACGGCACGGTGCGCTTGCCCGGCCGGCCGCCCCAGGTCGCCCCCGAACCCGCGCTCACCGTCCTGAGGCTGTGCGACGGCCGCCGGACGCCCGCCGAGATCACCGCCCTGGCCGCCGGTGAGCTGGGCCGGGACCTGCCGGACCGGGAGGTGACCGAGGCCCTGGAATGGCTGGTCTCACGCCGCCTGATCGGCTGGAGGCTGGAGGTGCCCGCCGGCACCTACCCCGAACGGGAACTGCGCGCCCTGCTGGAGCGCATCGGCGACCCGGCGGTACGGGAGCCCGCCCTGGCCAGGCTGGCCGTGCTGGAGGCCGGCCGCGAGCGGGTGGAGCGGGCCGGCACCGACACCGAGGAGCTGACCGCCGCGCTCGCCGCCCTGGAGGCGGACTTCGCCGAGATCACCGAGGTGTCCGCGGTCCGCGAGAAAGGGGCCCGGACCGCGCCCAACCGCGCCCTCGTGTACTCCGACTGCCGCCGGTCCGCCACGGCCACCGTGGGCACCGCCGTCCTGGAACGGCTCGCGCCGCTGGAGCTGTGCCTGACGGCGGCCCGCTGGATGACCAACCGGTACGCCGAGGCCGTCGGCGCGCGCATCCACGAGGCCTACCTGGAACTGCGGGAGCGCGACGGGCAGGTCGACCTCGGCTCGCTCTGGTTCGCCTGCCTGCCCGCCCCGCACCCGGAGTCCTTCGCCGAAATCGAGCGGATCCAGGCCGAACTGCGCGAGCGCTGGGGGCGGATCATCGACGCCCCGGCCGGCGCCCGGCGGGTCTCGCTCTCCAGCGCCGACATCGCCGGCCGGGTGCGCGAGGCGTTCCCCGAGGGCGGCCGCGGCTGGTCGCTCAGCAGGTACATCAGCCCCGACCTGCTGATCGTCGCCGATGATCCGGGCGCCGTGGAACGCGGCGAGTTCCAGCTCGTCCTCGGCGAGCTGCACGTCGCCATGAACACCATCGGCCAGTCGCTCTTCGTCCACCAGCACCCCGACCGCGCGCAGTTGATCGAGGAGACCACCCGCGACTTCCCCGGCCCGCGGCTGCTGCCCATGCTGCCCAAGGAGCTGCCGCTGAAGTGGTCCGCCCGCAGCCGGCAGTCCCTGGACCGCCCGGAGGACCACTACGTCGCGCTCGCCGACCAAAGCGCCGACCCGCACCGACCGCGTACCGTCCGCTCCGCCGACGTGCGGGTGGAGGAGCGGGAGGGCCGGCTCGCGGCCGTGCTGCCCGACGGCTCCGTCTTCGACCTGCTCGACGTGTTCTGCCACGCGCTCACCAACCGCGTGATGGACCGCTTCACCCTGCGCCCGGACGGCGACCACTCGCCCCGGATCACCATCGACTCCACCGTCGTCGCCCGGGAGAGCTGGCGGTTCGCCGGCTCCGCGCTGACGTTCGCCGACGACAAGAGCGAGGCCCGGCGCTTCGTCCGGGCCCGGCAGTGGCGCGACACC